>CAKSDP010000016.1 GCA_934446065.1 uncultured Eubacteriales bacterium | reverse complement strand
AAAAAACCCAGAAACCGTTGTGGTTTCTGGGTTTTCAGCCCCGATATCTTTTTCGGTGCTACTTGTTGGTTGCGGGGGTGGGATTTGAACCTCACGACCTCCGGGTTATGAGCCCGACGAGCTACCAAGCTGCTCTACCCCGCGATATGATGGTGCCGGAAACCGGGCTTGAACCGGTACGTGACTTACGTCACACGGGATTTTAAGTCCCGGGCGTCTGCCAATTCCGCCATTCCGGCAGAACCGCTTTCCATAGCGCTTATATAGTATAGCACATTCACGGCGTCGTGTCAATAGATTTATATGAATTTTATTCGATTTTTAGTTCCGCATATCCGACCGTTTTCGCATCCGCATCCTGCCGCAATATTTTTCAAGCGTGCATAGATCCGTATTTTACGGCAAATAATACTGCAAGCGCAAAAGAAAGGATATTTCAAAATGAAACAGAATCGCAGCACACGTGCCATATTATGGATCTCAATTCTTGTACTTATCGCATCCGCGATCTCGGCATATCTTCCCGCATCCGGCGAGGAGGCCCTCTATCGTGACGTCATTCGTCTGCACGTTCTCGCCGAGTCGGACTCGGAAAGAGATCAGGCGACAAAACTCAACGTGCGTGACGCTGTGCTCGACACGGTCTCGTCACTGACGGAATCCGCAACTGATTTTGACGACGCATATGCGATGCTGTGTGCGGCGGTGCCCGATATTCAGGCGGCAGCCGAGGCACGCGCCCGCGAATGCGGCACAAGTGCGCCCATCACGGTGGAATTCGATCGCGAGAGCTATCCCGTGCGTTACTACGAGGACTATACCCTGCCCGCCGGAGAGTATATGTCGATGCGCGTGGTCATCGGCGAGGGCGCCGGGCACAACTGGTGGTGCGTACTGTTCCCGCCGATGTGCCGGACGAGCGCCGTGGACACATCCGCCGATGAGGAAAAATTCTTTGCGGCGGGCTTCACGCCCGAGGAATACCGCATTATAAAGAAGGAGTCGCCGACCAAATACCGCGTAAGGTTCAAGGTTCTCGAGCTTCTCTCGGAGACATTCGGCTTTGATTACTGAGATTACGGGATGCTGTTTTTACGCGGCATCCCGTTTCGTTTCAGGTGCGATGCAAGCGGTCGAAAAACAGTATGTAAATCGCAGGTAATTACACCGGTGGTATTGTAATTTCGTCAGAAATACTGTATAATGTATTCAACTGTATGTGCAGCGGCGGCGCGGCATTCGTACAAATTTGCCGTCTTTGCTCCCGTGACGCACATTATCACTTTGCCGGCTGTCCGGCACACCGGAGTATAGTATGAGATACACATTCAGAGGCGGCGTTCACTTAAATGATCGCAAAAACACCGCAAATATACAGACAGAGCTGCTCCCTCCCCCGCCCGAGGTGTCGATCCCGATGTCGCAGCACATAGGCGCGCCGTGCCGCCCGATCGTAGGTGTCGGCGATCACGTTCTCGTCGGGCAGAAGATCGGCGAGGCAGAGGGCCTCGGATGTCCCGTACACTCAAGCGTATCAGGCACGGTCAAGGAGTTGTGCGAGGTATACACTCCCGCCGGGCGGAAGATCCAGAACATTGTGATCGAAAACGACGGCTGCGGCACTCTCTCGCCTGATATTGCTCCGCTTGCGAAAAAGCTGTCGGATTGCTCCACCGAGGAGATCGTCGATCGCATACGCGAAGCCGGGATCTCCGGCATGGGCGGTGCCGCGTTCCCGACATACGCAAAAATATCCTCGGCGGTCGGCCGCGCGGAGCTTATCATAGTCAACTGCGCGGAATGCGAGCCGTACATAACGGCGAATCACCGTCTTATACTTGAAAATCCCGCATCGGTCGTGAACGGTGCCAAAATTCTTATGAAAGCGCTCGGCATACGCAAGACGTACTTTGCGATTGAGGACAACAAGCTCGACGCCGCAAACGTTCTCGAAGAATTCGCTGCAAAAAGCGAGCTTTTCGAGGTGAAGCTGATGCGCACAAAATACCCGCAGGGCGACGAACGCCAGCTCGTATACGCGCTGACGGGAAAGGAGCTGGCTCCCAGCAAGCTGCCCGCTGACGCAGGCGTCGTGATATTCAACGCCGAGACGTGCGCGGCGGTATACAATGCGCTTGCCACGGGTATGCCGCT
Source organism: uncultured Eubacteriales bacterium (assembly GCA_934446065.1). Taxonomy (GTDB): domain Bacteria; phylum Bacillota; class Clostridia; order Oscillospirales; family CAG-272; genus UMGS1312. Next base: position 43,639 of record CAKSDP010000016.1, on the reverse strand, counting down.
CATCCGCAGGATCGTCACCGTTGACGGAGACTGCGTTCGCAGACCGATGAACTTTCTCGTGCCCGTCGGCACAAAGACATCATATCTCGCAGAATGCTGCGGCGGTCTTGTAAAATCCCCCGCGCGCATAATATTCGGCGGTCCGATGATGGGACAGGCCGTATGGGACAAGGACTCCCCCGTAACAAAGGGAACGTCTGCGGTTCTGTTCCTCTCGTCCGACGAGATATCACCTGCGGCGGAGGAACCTGTGTGCATCAGCTGTGGCAAATGCGTGCGGCACTGTCCGATGCATCTCATGCCGTGCTACATCGCACGCTACTCACGCGCAAACGATTTTGCCGCGGCGAAGGCGGCGGGAGCGATGTCTTGCGTCGAATGCGGCTCCTGCTCATACATATGTCCCGAAAAGATCGAGATCGTCCAGTCGATCCGCAAAGCCAAGGCTGAAATTCGCGCGATGGACGCGAAAGCAAAACAAATCTGACACTATCTCCCGCCGCATTCGGCGGAATGGAGCATATTATGGATGACAAAACAGTAAACGACACCGAAGCCGTCTCTTATCCGGAGCTTCTTAACGTATCGCCATCACCGCACATCAAATCGCCGGACTCAACTTCCGCGATAATGCTCCGCGTGATGATCGCGCTGATCCCCGCCGCTGTGTGGGGCGTATACCGTTTCGGGCTTCGCGCCGCAGTGATCCTCGTACTCACCACAGGATCGGCTGTCCTTTTTGAGTTTCTGTATCAGAAGCTCATGCGAAAGCGCGTGTGCATCGGCGACCTCTCCGCAGCCGTCACGGGACTCCTCATCGGAATGAACCTTCCGTCAACGGCGCCGCTCTGGCTCGGTGTTGCCGGCTCGTTCTTCGCTATAATCGTGGTAAAGGCTCTGTTCGGCGGGCTTGGCAGGAACATCGTAAACCCGGCGCTCGCCGCGCGTGTATTCATGTTTGCGTGGCCTGGCGAGATGGGCACGTTCGCGCGAAGCGGCGTGAAAATAAACGATCTTGCGATAAATCTCGCAAATACAGACGCCATCGCCGGGGCGACCCCGCTCGCATCGATCGATTCCGGCATATCTCCCGACGGGGTTACGATCTTTGATCTTGTACTCGGGCGCGTCGGCGGATGCATCGGCGAGGTATCGGCGGTACTGCTCATCCTCGGCGGGATCTATCTCATCTGCACAAAGGTCATCACCTGGCACATTCCCGTATCGTTCATCGGCACTGCGGCGGTAATGTTCGCGCTGTTCCCGATGGGCGGCGCCGACCGCATGAGCTATATGCTGTACAGCATATTCTCCGGCGGACTCCTACTCGGTGCGATCTTCATGGCGACCGATTACGTCACATCCCCCGTTTCCCCCGCAGGGCAGATCGTCTACGGTGTCGGATGCGGACTTATCACGGTGTTCATCCGATATTTCGGCGGATACCCAGAGGGCGTTTCGTTCGCGATACTTATTATGAACCTGCTCTCGCACTATATCGACAAGGCTTTTGCTCCAAGACGCTTCGGAGGTAAGTCAAATGGATGATAAAAAAAGAAAAGACGAAAACGACTCTCTCGAACAGCTTATGATGAATTTCGGGGGAGTGAAGGAAGACATCGACGACCCTGCCGAAGACGCGGACGGCACCGCAGGCAACGCCCAAATCTCCGACACCGCAGGCGACGGCTTCCTTTCGCCGTTCGCTGACAATGATTTTTCGACATCATCCGAGGGAAACGACTCAAGCGACGTTCCCAACGAGGACGACGCCCCGATCGTGATACCCGAAGTGAAGAGTTCAAGCACTTCGGCAGTTGCGGAAAATGCTTCAGCAAATGCCGAACAATGGCGCAATTTTCCGAAATCGAGCCAAAGCGCAGAAGATGCAGCAGATGATAATACTGCCGACGCGACCGACGCTGCAGAAACGCTGCCGGACTTCGGAATTGTCGAGGATACCCCGGCGGAAGCAGTCTCTGCGGAGATAGCGCAAAACTCGTCAGACGAAAAAAGCACACCCGCAAAGTCGAAAAAGAGCAAGAAAAGCAAAAAAAAGAAGGCGAAAGCCGAAACCACGGCATCTGCCGAAAATTTCGAGAGTGCTGCTGCAAGCGTTTCTTCACCGACTCCGGAGACAGCTGCTCCCGAGCCGGAATCCGAGCCTGTAAACACGGTTACTGAGAAGAAACCCGAAAAGCAGAGCAAAAAAGAGAAGATAAACACTCCGAAAGAGAAAAAGCCGAAGAAAGAAAAACCCGCAAAAGTCGAAAAAATCGAAAAGAAAGCGGAAGTCAAGGTCAAAAAGGAAAAAGCTGAAAAAACGGCAAAGCCGAAGAAGCCGAAAATCGAAAAGCCGGCGAAAACCGAAAAAGTCAAGAAAAAGCTGGAAAAAGCAGAGAAAAAGCAGAAGGGCAGCACTTCCGCAGCAGCGTCGCCCGCACGGCTTATCGTAACGCTTACGGCGATATGCGCCGCAGCGGCGATCCTGCTTGCCGCAGTCAATTATTTCACATCCGACAAGATCGCATCTGCCGCAGAGGCAGCAGCGCTGAGCTCCGTCACGTCGATATTCGACAGCAGTGTCGCCGTGGAAAAGCTCGATCACACCGAATTTGCAAACGAGGCCCTGTCCGACGTTTATCTTGTAACCAAGGACGGCGCGCTTCGCGGGTACGCCGCCTCCGTTTCGCCGTCAGGTTTCGGCGGTGCAATTGATCTAATGGTCGGCGTAAGCTCGTCCGGCGAGGTCGTCGGCGTCCGTGTGATCTCGATGTCCGAGACTCCCGGTCTCGGCTCAAAGGTCGGCGCAGATTCGTTCCTCTCCCGCTTTACCGGAAAGAGCGGCGCTCTCACGGCAGGCGAGGACATCGAAGTGATCTCGGGTGCGAGCATCAGCTCGAGGGCTGTGATCTCCGGCGTCTCATCCGTCACGTCATCGCTGCTCGACCTTGAGTCGATCGCCGCGACGCGCGGTCTTGCGGTCGAGCCTTACGTTCGCGGTGAGGTCGTCGTCACGACCGTGCCCGAGACAGAGGCACCGGTAGTTCCAACGGCACCCGAAACGGCGCCGCCCGAGGACATTGTTACCGAGCTGTCGCCGCGCGTTGACAAGGTGGATTATCCTCCCGAAAATATCGTTGAAAACCCGAATCCCGAAAACTTCAACATCAACGCTGATTACGAGGAGGACACGTCGGAGTTTGAAACTCTGACGACCGAACCCGAATCAACCCTTGAAACAGAATCCGCTGCTGCGGACGAGTAAGGAGGCACATATGAGCGGCTACATACGCCAGCTTAAAGAAGGCATAATTGATCAGAACCCGATATTCGTGCAGTTTCTCGGAATGTGCTCCGCGCTCGCGGTTACAACATCCGTGACCAATGCCGTCGGCATGGGCATCGCATTCACGGTCGTGCTCGTTTTCTCAAATCTGTTCATCTCGCTTCTGCGCCGCCTTATACCGGAGCAGGTGCGCATTGCGGCATATATCGTAATAATATCGGCGTTTGTCACGGCAGTCGAGCTTCTGATAAAGGCATACTTCCCTGCGATCAACTCGTCGCTCGGTCTGTTCATCCCGCTGATCGTGGTGAACTGCATAATTCTTGCACGCGCCGAGGCGTTTGCGTCGAAGAATCCTCCCCTGCGCTCCGTCGTTGACGGCATCGCTATGGGGATCGGCTACACGCTTGCGCTGATCGCGATAGCGTTCGTGCGCGAGCTTCTCGGAACGGGCGTCCTGTTCGCATCCGCCGACGGAAGCGGCGGCATCCGCATTCTCGGCGACTGGTACCGTCCCGCAAATCTGTTCATACTTCCGCCCGGAGCATTTCTGACGCTTGGATTTCTCGTGGCGCTTTTCAACTACCTGAGACGGCGCGCGTCGAAGAAGGCTTCGGGCAGCACAGCTGAAAAGGAGGCAGCCGATGACTAACGTACTTCTCATAATGCTCGCGGCGATCCTCACGGAGAACTTCATCTTCTCAAAATTCTACGGCATATGCCCGTTTCTCGGTGTTTCCGACGATCCCTCGACCGCGCTCGGCATGGGTATGGCGGTCACGTTCGTCATGACCGTATCAAACGCCGTCACATACCTCGTCTATCATTTTGTTCTCGCCCCTCTCGGGCTTGACTATCTCAGAACCGTCGCATTCATCCTCGTGATCGCATCGCTTGTGCAGTTCATCGAGATGTTCATGCGCAGGTTTGTCCCGACGCTGTACAGCGCCCTCGGAATATACCTGCCCCTGATCACGACAAACTGTGCCGTGCTCGGCGCAGCGCTGCTCATGGTTGAGCGAAACTATAACTTTGTGTCCGGCGTGCTGCTCGGCTTCTCCGCCGCCGTCGGATTCACACTCGCCATCGTGATCTTCGCCGGCGTGCGCGAAAAGCTCAAATTCGCCGAGCCGCCGGAAGCATTCCGCGGGATGGGCATACTGCTCATTGCGGCGTGCCTTGTTGCAATGGCATTCTCCGGTTTCTCCGGAATCAGCTTCAACTGATCCGCTTGTGCGGCACCTTACAAGAAAGGCGTGATTATCTGTGGAAATAATTCGCGAGATTGCCGTCACGGCGGGGGTTTTTGTCGGGCTCGGAGCGCTCATGGGTGCAATGCTCGCCGCAGCGTCGCGTGCGTTCGCGGTCAAAACCGATCCGAGAATTGATGCCGTTCGCTCAAATCTGCCTGGTGCAAACTGCGGCGGATGCGGGTTTGCGGGCTGCTCCGCGTTCGCGGAAGCGCTCGTCGAAGGTCGTGCAGCGCCGTCAGGCTGTGCGGCTGCGGACAGCGCGGCGGTGGACGAGATCTGCCGCATCCTCGGCGTCGAAGCCGGACATTCCGTGCGGATGAGAGCGCAGGTAATGTGCTCCGGAACGTCCGAAGCATCAAAGAAAAAGTACATATACAGCGGCATATCCGACTGCCTGTCGGCTGTGACGCTCGGCGGCGGTGACAAGCTGTGTCCGAACGGCTGCATCGGGCTCGGCACCTGCACCCGAAGCTGCAAATTCGGCGCAATAAGCGTCCGCGACGGCGTCGCCATTGTGGACTACGATCTCTGCCGCGCGTGCGGAATGTGTGTTTCCGCCTGTCCGAAGGGGCTGATCGAGCTTGTTCCGTTTGAGAGCCGCTATTTTGTCGGTTGCCGCTCGGTTGACGACGGAAAGACCACCCGCCGCAACTGCGATGTCGGATGCATCAGCTGCCGCCTGTGCGAAAAGGCGTGTGACTCCGACGCGATCAGTGTTGACGATTTTGTCGCCCACATCGACTACTCAAAATGCACCGGATGCGGCAAGTGTAGCGACAAATGTCCGCGCAAGATCATAAAATCGTCGGATATCATGTCCGGTCGCGCCTGAGGAGGTATCAATTGCCGAAGGTAAGCGTAATAATCCCGGCATACAACGCCGAACGGTTCGTCCGTGATGCGGTCGCATCCGCCGCGAATCAGTCCGAACGGGGTATAGAGATAATAGTGATCGACGACTGCTCGAACGACGGCACTGCGGACATCTGCCGCGCTATGGCGGAGTCCGACGGGCGCATACGGTTCATGCAGAACGAGAGGAACTCCGGCGTCTCTGCCACGCGCAATTCCGGCGTGGCGGCGGCAACTGGCGAATATGTGGCATTCCTCGACAGCGATGATATGTGGAAGCCGGACAAGCTGGCGCTTCAGCTCGCGCTCGCAAATGAGCATCCCGAATGCCCGATATTCTTCACGGCATCGTCGTTCATCTCGTCAGACGGGGCGCCGTACACATACACGCTTCACGTTCCGGAAACGGTGGATTTTAAGCGACTCCTGCGGCAGAACATCATCTCCTGCTCCTCCGTTATGGCGCGGCGCGAGATTCTTCTCGCTCACCCGTTCATGTACGACGGAATGCACGAGGATTACGCCGTGTGGCTCGAGATCCTGCGGGCCGGCACGCCTGCGCGCGGTATCGACGAAGCGCTTCTCATATACAGGCTGTCCGATGGTTCAAAATCGTCAAACAAGCTTCACTCCGCCGTAATGCAGTACCGCGTGTACCGACACATCGGTCTCGGCGTTCTGCGATCGCTTTTCTATATGCCGATATACACGCTCAACGGCATGAAAAAATACAAGGGCATCAAAGATTCCCGCGCGGATAACATGGAGATTTCAAAATGAAGATCTGTTTTATAAATCCTCCGTTCAAAACCGAATACGGACGCTTCTCGCGTGAATCGCGCAGTCCCTGCATCGGCCACAGCAGGATCCTCTACTACCCGCTGTGGCTCATCTATGCCGCCGCCGTCTGCGAGCGCGAGGGATTTGACGTTGACTTCATCGACGCTTGCGCGTGGGAGCTTAATCTTGTGCGCACGATGGCGCGGGTCCGAGAAAAGTCCGCCGATGCCCGGCTGTTCGTGCTTGACACAAGCACGCCGTCGATCACAAGCGACGTCCGCTTCGGCGCGGCGCTGAAGGAGAAATACCCCGACGCGTTCGTACTTCTCGTCGGAACACATCCGTCGGCAACGGTGGATGAGACGCTGGCGATGTCGGAAAAGATAGACGGCATCGCGCGGCGCGAGTACGACTACATCGTGCGCGACCTCGCGAAGGCGCTTCGCGACAATGCCCCGCTGTCCGATGTGCGGGGGCTTTCGTTCCGCCGTGACGGTGAGATCATAAACAATTCCGACGCCGAGCCGATCGAAGACCTTGATGATATCCCGTTCGCGGCGGATTTTATAAACCGTCGACTGAACGTTACCGATTACGTATTCACTGCGGCAGCGTACCCGTCAATTCAGATCTTCACGGGACGCGGATGTCCCGCGCACTGCAATTTCTGCGTTTATCCGCAGACGATGCACGGGCACAAGTACCGTCTGCGCTCACCGGAAAATGTTGTTGCGGAGTTTGAATACATAGTTGAAAACATGAAAAACGTGAAGGAGATCGTGATCGAGGACGACACCTTCACCGCAAACAAGCGCCGTACCGAAGAAATATGCCGGATGCTGATCGAGCGCGGTATATCGAAAAAGATACGGTGGCTGTGCAATGCGCGCGTAAATCTCGACTATGACACGATGGTTCTGATGCGAAAGGCAGGCTGTCACCTGATAATTCCGGGCATTGAAAGCGTAAGCCAGGAAATATTGAACAACATAAAAAAAGGCACTACCGTAGCCCAGATCGAGAACTACATAAAGAACGCACGCCGCGCCGGGCTTATGGTGCACGCGTGCTACATGGTCGGAAACCGGGGCGAGACCCACGAGACAATGCGCGAGACGCTCGCCGCCGCGCTGAGATTCAAGACGGACACGGCACAGTTCTTCCCGCTGATCCCCTATCCCGGAACCGAGGCTTACGCATGGGCGAAGGAAAACGGATACATCACCGGCACATATGACGATTACTGCAAGGAGGACGGCACGCTGAACTGCGTTATCTCGACACCCGAGCTGACGTCCGAGGAGCTTGTCTCGTTCTGTGCCGCCGCGCGGAAGAAATACTACCTCAGACCGTGGTACATTATGCACAGGCTCGCGATGGGTCTACGCGATCCCGAGGATATGCGACGCTCGCTGAAAGCGTTCGGCAGACTCAAAAAATCACTGTTTTCCAAAAACTGATCGGGGGAACATATGACGCTGAACATCATCAGTACCCAAAACGGCACGCACAACGAGGGAATGCGCAATATCGCGACGCACATAACCTCGTGCATTGCCGCCGACGGCGCAAATCGAATAAGGCTGTCGCCGCTGTCATCGCCGCTTGTGTGCCTGAAAAACTCAATCGGCGCCGACGCTGCGGTAATCTTCGCACGCGGGACAGATAAGACCGCCGTTCTTGCAAAATACGTACGCATGATATGCCGCAATGTGTACTTCGTCCTCGTTCAGCCGCCGGAGAAACGATTCGCCGAGGTTCTCGGCGATGCCGTCCGCCGTATCCGTTATTTCGCGATAACTCCCGCCGACGGTCATGAGATCGCCGCACTCGGCGGCGAGGTATACCCACTGTCTGTCGGGATCGACACCGACAAGTTCTCACCTCCCGCCGACCACAGCGAGATCCTGCGCCTTCGCGAAAAATACTCCGTTTCGTCCGAGCTACCGCTCGTGATTCATGTCGGTCACATCTCATCGGGGCGCGGACTTGAAGCATTTCTGCGTCTCCCCGCCGATCGCTTTGAGAGACTTATAGTTGCAAGCGGTATGTTCCCGAGTGAGGACGTGCGCTCTTCCCTTGAGGCAGGCGGCGTAAAGATCCTCACCGGCTACCTTGAGCACATCGAGGAGGTGTACCGCATGGCGGACGTGTACCTGTTCCCGACCGTCGATCAGAATTTCGTAATAAGTGTACCGCTTTCGGTGATGGAATCACTTTCCTGCGGCACACCTGCCGTATGCTTCCGCGGAATAGAGGGGTTATCGTCGATCGGCTCCGCTGCGGGATCGCTCACCGTGTTCGACGGCAGCGCCGATCTTGAATCCGCCGTCAATCTTGCCGCATCGGCAAAATCATACGCATCACATCTAACATCCCCCGCATCGTGGGAAGCCTGCGCCGACGAGATGCTCGGTGTTATAGCAAAGGAGGTGCGAAAACGGTGAAACGCGCCCCCATAATATGCTTTATCGGGCTTGACGGTTCGGGAAAATCCACCGCTGTCGCCCACGCGGAAAGCGTTCTCCGATCACGCGGGGTCAAGGTCCGCACCGTTCGCGCTGCTTATGTTATCAAGCTTATGCATATCCCGATCAAAATAGGCAAACGCCTATTTATGAAGAAGGACAGCGATCCCTACAAGGCGGACTATCGCACATATCTCGAAAAAATGAGAAAGAACGCCGATCGCGGTATCGGATACAAGATATTCTCCGCAATGACGACGCTCGAATTCAGAGCGCAGATATTCTGGAACGTGACCCTGAAGCACGCGCTCGGCACGACCCTGCTCATTGACCGATACATATACGATAACGCGGTGACATACGCCGCAAATCTCGGCCTCGGCGAAGAGTATATGCGCCGAACAATCGAGAAAAAGTGGCGGCGGGCGCCGAAACCCGACCTCATAATATACATAAAGACCCCGATCAACGTATGCCTGTCGCGCAAGGATGATGTTCCGGACCCGCTGTATCTCGAGATACGCGAGCCACTGTATGACAAGATCGCACAGCTCTACGGCGCACGCACGATCTCGGGGGACGAAGGTCTCGAGCGAATGCAGAACGAGGTGATCCGCGCGATCGACGAGGTCTCGGGCAAAGCATAATCCGCATTCGTCTAATATCGTTGCAGATCGGCATATGTCTAATATGTCGATCTGCTTTTTTGTTTTTCCGGCTTTTTTCGATCTTTTTTATCTATTTTTCATCTATATTATTATAGCACCGTAGATTTTATTGTTATTTTGTGATATACTATTATCTGCAAGTAGGCTATGCAAATTTTGAATATGTTTGAAAGGGAGCGATCCGTATGAATCTTCTCCATATGAAATACGCAGTCGAGGTTGCCGAGACCGGCTCGATCAATAAAGCAGCAGAGCGCCTTATCATCGGTCAGCCGAACCTCAGCCGCGCGATAAAAGAGCTTGAAGCATCGCTTGACGTAAAAATATTCGAGCGCAGCGCCAAAGGAATGACACTCACGCCCGAAGGCGAGATATTCATGAGCTACGCCAAAAACATACTGAAGCAGGTGGACGCGGTCGAGGAAACATTCAAAAAGGGACACTCCGTAAAGAAGCGTTTCTCGATCTCGGTGCCGCGTGCAAGCTATATCGCTGAGGCATTTGCCAGATTTACGACCGGGCTTGACAGCGCCTCGGAGATGGAGATCTTCTACAACGAGACCAACGCCTCGCGCGCAATAAGCAATATTCTTCAGGAAGACTACCGTCTCGGGATCATCCGATACGCCGAGGACTACGACAAATACTACAAGCTGATGCTTGAGGAAAAAGGTCTGTCATACGAGATGATAACGGAGTTCTCATACGTACTCGTCATGAACGAGAATTCCCCGCTTGCGTCCCTCGACGACATAACCTACGCCGATCTCGCGGATCACTTCGAGATCGCGCACGCCGACCCGTTCGTGCCGACTCTGCCGGTGTCGGAGGTAAGAAAGACCGAGCTTCCCGACAATGTCCGCCGCAGGATATACGTTTTCGAGCGCGGAAGCCAGTTCGACATTCTTGAGCACAACCCGCGCACGTTCATGTGGGTCGCACCGATACCGGAGGAGCTTCTCCGGAGGTACGGTCTCGTTCAGCGCAAATGCAGCGAAAACCGCAGGATCTACAAGGATATGCTTATCCGCCGCCGCGACTACACGCTTACAAAGCTTGACTGCGCGTTCATCGAGCAGCTCATCGCAACAAAACGCGAAATTCTCGGCTGATCGAAGTGGAGGACTCTTTGTATGAATCTTGACAGGATCATTGCGGTGCGGACGGACAAGACGATATACCGTGACGGTGATAAATGTCTCAAGGTATTCGTAGGCGGACGTCCCGCATCCGACATATACCGCGAGGCGATGAATCAGTCGATCTTCTGCGAGAAGGGATTTCGCACGCCGATGGCGCTCGAGGTAACGTGCATCGACGGCAAATGGGCGATCGTGTCCGAGTTTGTGCGCGGAAAAACGCTTGCCATGCTCATGGCGGAGCACCCGGAGCGACGCTCGGAGTATCTTTCGGAGTTCGTGCGGATTCATCACTCGATCCACGCCGAAACCTCGACCTCGCTTCACAATCTCAAAAAATCCCTCTCCGAGCACGTCGATACCCTCCCCCTGGAGCTTGTCCTGCGGAACGAGCTTCGTCTCCGGATCGACGCAATGCCGGACTCGACTCACATATGCCACGGTGATTTCGATCCGTCGAACATAATCGTAACCAAGTCCGGTGAAATGTACATCACCGACTGTCCGCTCGCCGTCTCCGGCGCTCCGGAATTTGACTGTGCCGTAACTTATCACAAGCTGTCGCTCAATTACGACGGCTATGCCGAGGAATACCTGAATCTTTTCTGCCAATCAAACGAAAAACTGCGCGCATTCGTAGAGTATCTCTCTCCTGTTGCTGCCGCTTCAATGCTCGGACGGAGCAACAAGGAAAAACGCCGCCGCCTCATTGAAACAATCAAACAACAACTGAGTTTGAAGGAGTAAGATTAATGATTATTCAGATCTGCGTCGGATCCTCGTGCCACCTCAAGGGATCCGCAAAGCTTGTTGAGCTTTTCCGTTCCGCGATCGAGGAGCACGATCTCGACTGCGATGTGACACTCTGCGGAAGCTTCTGCACGGGCAGGTGCAACAGGGTCGGAGTCACCGTAATGGTGGATGACGACGTATACACCGACGTCACGCCGGAAAGTTTCCCCGACTTCTTCCAAAACAAGGTTTTGGCGAATATTAAAAACGGCTGAAAACACCTGTCGCACAAGGCTTTTTCACAAAGCCGTCACATTCGATCCGATGTATATCGATAAATGCATAACACATATGAAAAAACGGCAATTCCCAAACCGCGAAATCTGTGCTATTATGTAGGTACCAAATACGAGGAGGTATCATCTACTATGGCACGTTTTACTTTACCCCGTGACCTGTATCACGGCAAGGGTGCTCTTGAGGCACTTAAAACATTCGAAGGAAAGAGAGCTATGGTCTGCGTGGGCGGCGGCTCTATGAAGCGTTTCGGATTCCTTGATAAGGCTGTTGCCTACCTGAAGGAAGCCGGCATGGAAGTCGAGCTTTTTGAAGGCATCGAGTCTGATCCCTCTGTCGAAACCGTTATGCGCGGCGCTGACGCAATGCTGAAGTTCGAGCCGGATTGGATCATCGCAATGGGCGGCGGTTCACCGATCGACGCTGCAAAGGCTATGTGGATCAAGTACGAGTATCCGGACTGCACGTTCGAGGATATGTGCAAGGTATTCGGTCTGCCGAAGCTTCGCCGTAAGGCTCATTTCTGCGCTATTTCCTCCACCTCCGGTACCGCTACCGAGGTCACCGCATTCTCCATCATCACCGATTACTCCAAGGGAATCAAGTACCCGATCGCAGACTTCGAGATCACGCCCGATGTTGCGATTGTTGACCCCGATCTCGCTGAGACTATGCCGAAGAAGCTCGTAGCTCACACCGGTATGGACGCAATGACTCACTCGATCGAGGCTTACGTTTCCACCGCAAACTGCGATTACACCGATCCGCTCGCACTGTACGCTATCAAGATGATCCAGCACGACCTTATCGATTCGTACAACGGCGATATGGCTAAGCGCGACAGTATGCACAACGCTCAGTGTCTCGCAGGAATGGCGTTCTCGAACGCTCTGCTCGGAATCGTTCACTCCATGGCTCACAAGACCGGCGCTGCTTTCGCAGACTACGGTGCACACATAATCCACGGTGCTGCAAACGCTATGTACCTGCCGAAGGTAATCGCGTTCAACGCCAAGGATAAGACTGCGTCTGAGAGATACGCAAAGATCGCAGATTACATGGAGCTCGGCGGAAACACCACCGAGGAGAAGATCGCAAACCTCATAGCAGAGCTGCGTCACATGAACGACGAGCTGAACATCCCGCACTGCATCAAGAATTACGGTGCCGACAGCTACCCGACCGAGAACGGCTTCGTTCCCGAGGAGGTATTCCTTGAGAGACTGCATGACATCGCCGTGAACGCTATCGCCGATGCCTGTACAGGTTCCAACCCCCGTCAGCCCAGCGTCGAGGAGATGGAAAAGTTGCTCAAGTGCTGCTACTACGACACCGAAGTAGATTTCTAAGTTAACAATACAGTCGCCAAGAACGGCTGTTTATGACCCGAAACGGCTGTCATCATCGACAGCCGTTTTCCGTTACAGCGGATATCAGCTATTCGCAACAGGGTATATCGATATAAATATACCGCATATTATCATTTTGCAATTCTCAAAGCTCGAATTTTGTGGTATAATAGGTTTTATGGTACTGTTACCGTATCCACCGACATTTTTCACATTTTCCGATGCTCGCCGCGGCACGGGCAAATGTTTTTACAGCAAGGCATAACCGCGGCAAAAACGATCATTACGCTCAAAGGAGAGAAGCTATATGTATAAAATCATTCACAAATGTCCTCTGAACCCCACGGTCACACAGATGGAGATTGAGGCGCCTCTCGTTGCGAAAAAAGCAAAACCCGGCCAGTTCATCATTCTCCGCGTTGACGCTGAAGGAGAGAGGATCCCGCTCACCGTTGCCGGCACAAACGTCGAGGAGGGCACCGTAAAGATCATCTTCCAGATCGTCGGAGCCACCACCGCAACGCTGAATCAGAAGAACGAGGGCGAATACATACAGGATTTCGTCGGTCCGCTCGGAGTTGCAACTCACACCGACGGGATCAAGAAGGTCTGCATCATCGGCGGCGGCGTAGGCTGCGCGATCGCGATGCCGATCGCTGAGGAGTTCCACCGTCTCGGCGCCGATGTCACGAGCATCATCGGTTTCAGAAACCGCGATATCGTCATTCTCGAGGACGAGTTCAAGGCATATTCCGACAGGCTCGTAACCATGACCGACGACGGCTCCTACGGCCGTCACGGAAATGTCACCGTTCCGCTGAAGGAGATGCTTGAAGCGGGCGAAAAATTTGACATGATAATCACCATCGGTCCCCTTATCATGATGAAGTTTGTAGTTGCTACCGCAAAGCCGTTCAACATCCCGGTAACCGTATCCATGAACCCGATCATGATCGACGGAACGGGAATGTGCGGCGGCTGCCGCCTAACTCTGCACGAGGACGGACGGCGCGTCACAAAGTTTGCGTGTGTTGACGGTCCCGATTTCAACGGATACGAGGTTGACTTCGACGAGGCCATGTCGAGAGGCAGAATGTACTCCGACTTTGAGCATCACGCATACGAGAAGACCTGCAATCTCTTCAAGAAAGCGTAAGGAGGAAGAACGATGGCTATAAATCCAAAAAAGCATGAAATGCCGACTCAGGAGCCGGCTGTCAGAGCGCACAACTTTGATGAGGTCGCGCTCGGATACACCGCCGAGATCGCGGTCGAAGAGGCAAACCGCTGTCTCAACTGCAAGAACAAGCCCTGCATCTCCGGATGCCCCGTCAATATTGAGATACCCGATTTCATCGGTCACATAAAGAACGGCGATTTCGAGGGCGCATATCAGGTGATCTCGAAATCCTCTTCCCTTCCCGCAGTTTGCGGACGCGTATGTCCGCAGGAGTCGCAGTGCGAATGCAAGTGCACGCTCGGCGTGAAGTTCGAGCCTGTCGGAATCGGCAGACTTGAGAGATTCGTCGCAGACTGGCACAATGAGCACTCGTCAGACGCGGTCGCCGCACCCGAATCCAACGGTCACAGAGTTGCCGTCGTCGGCTCCGGTCCGTCCGGTCTCACCTGCGCAGGTGATCTTGCGAAGAAGGGCTACAAGGTCACGGTATACGAGGCGCTCCACACTGCGGGCGGCGTGCTTGTGTACGGTATTCCCGAATTCCGACTTCCGAAGTCCATTGTAGCAAAAGAGGTCGAGGGACTGAAGGCTCTCGGCGTTGACGTTGAAACCAACGTCGTCATCGGCAAGACGCTCACCATTGACGAGCTGTTCGAGGACGGCTTTGAGGCTGTGTTCATCGGCTCCGGCGCAGGACTTCCCAAGTTCATGGGAATCGACGGTGAAGGCTACAAGGGTGTCTACTCCGCAAACGAGTTCCTCACCCGCAGCAATCTTATGAAGGCTTACCGCGATGATTCGGCGACCCCGATCATGAAGGGCGGTCGCGTAGTTGTTGTCGGCGGCGGAAACGTTGCAATGGATGCAGCGCGCACGGCTCTCCGTCTCGGCGCAGAGGTAAAGATCGTCTACCGCCGCTCGATGGAGGAGCTTCCCGCACGGCGTGAGGAGGTCGAGCACGCAATGGAGGAGGGCATCGAATTCATGATGCTCACCAATCCGACAAAGATCCTCGGATACCACAATCCCGACGATCCCCGCGATCCGAAGAACGGATGCGTTACCGGGATCGAGTGCATAAAGATGGAGCTGGGCGAGCCCGATGAAAAGGGACGTCGCCGCCCGATCGAGATCCCCGGCAGCGAATTTGAAATGGATGCCGACACGGTGATCATGGCGCTCGGCACTTCGCCGAACCCGCTGATCAAGAACACCACCGCAGGGCTTGAGACCCAGCGTTGGGGCGGAATCATTGTAAACGAGGACACGGGTCTTACCTCCCGCGAGGGAGTGTACGCCGGCGGCGATGCCGTCACCGGTGCCGCTACCGTTATTCTCGCAATGGGCGCAGGCAAAACGGCTGCCAAAGCGATTGACGAATATCTCAGCCGCAAATAAAATATAATTTTACACGAAAACAAGGCGGAGGCATAACCGCAGGGATTTGTGCCTCCGCCCGGTTTTTTTGCTGTTTTGGGGACTTTGAAAATCCCCCGCGATCCGCAAAGGATCGCAGCCCGCAAACGGCGTGTAAACGCGCATTTTTCGGGCATCAAAACGCCGCACGGACAGTGTTTGTGTATTTCGGCAATAATTATATCGATAAAACTATTACTTATATGTATTTTTGTAATTGCTACGGCTTACAAAATATGCTATAATTAATTGAAAAGTTTCAAAAAAACAGGACGGTGCAACATGAACAAAATCTCCATTATCGGAACCGGCAGCGTAGGCGCAACGATCGCCTACTCCATTGCGATGCTCGGCATGGCATCCGAGATCGTAATGATCGACATCAACAACGAAAAGGCGCTCGGTGAGGCTCTCGACATCCGTCAGGGTACTCCCTTCTGCGCACCCTGCTCGATCTACGCAGGTGACTATCCCGACGCGGTCGATTCCAACGTCGTCATTCTGACATCGGGAATCGCAAGAAAGCCGGGACAGTCCCGACTGGAGCTTGCTCAGATCAACGTAAACATCACGAAATCCATCATCCCGTCGATCACGAAATACGCACCCGATGCGACCTACATCATCGTGTCGAACCCCGTGGACATTCTCACCTACACGTTCCACAAGTTCTCCGATCTTCCCGAGAACAGGATCATCGGCTCCGGCACGATCCTCGACACCGCAAGACTCCGTGCGAGACTGTCAGAATACTACAACATCAGCCAGAGCAATGTTCACGCATACGTGTTCGGTGAGCACGGCGACTCATCGTTCATTCCGTGGTCCGTTGCGAACATCTCGAATGTTCCGATAGACGAGTGCCAGAAGCTCTTCGCCAACCCCGACATCGCAAATCCCGTTCTTGACTACAACGAAATCGAAGAATACGTTAGAAAATCCGGCGGCAGAGTCATCGCGCGCAAGGGCGCTCCCTTCTACGCGGGATCAAGGTCCGTGTGCCACATCTGCAAGTGCATCCTCAGCGGCATCGACACCACGATGACCGTTTCCACCATGATGCACGGCGAGTACGGCATCGACGATGTATGTCTCAGCACACTGAACATCGTCGGCAGAAACGGCGTGCGCGGCAAGGTCAACGTTCCCCTCTCCGACGACGAGGTGGCAAAGCTTCGTCTCAGCGCCGAAACTCTCAAGGACGTAATCAAGAATCTCGATATATAAGCTCAAACGAGCACAAAGGAAGGTAGATTTTATGGAATATCGCATTGAACATGATTCCATGGGCGAAATGAAGGTTCCTGCCGACAGACTTTGGGCGGCTCAGACCCAGAGAAGTCACGAGAACTTCAAGATCGGCGTTGACATCGAAACGATGCCGCGCGAGATCACCCACGCATTCGGAATCCTCAAGAAGGCGGCAGCCGAGGCAAACGCCCAGCTGAAGCCCGAGAAGATGACTGCGGAAAAGCTCGCGGCAATAAGCGCAGCGTGCGACGAGGTCATTGCCGGCAAGCTCAACGATCATTTCCCGCTTGTCGTATGGCAGACCGGTTCCGGCACCCAGTCCAACATGAACGCCAACGAGGTCATCGCCAACCGCGCAAATCAGATCGCGGGCAAGGCTCTGTGCCACCCGAACGACGATATCAACATGAGTCAGTCCTCAAACGACACGTTCCCGACCGCAATGCACATCTCGGCGGTCAGCGCACTCGAGGACAAGCTCATCCCCGCAGTTGAGATGCTGATCTCCACCTTCCGCCGCCTTGAAGCGGAAAACGAGGGAATCGTAAAATCGGGACGCACGCATCTTCAGGACGCGACCCCGATCAAGTTCAGCCAGGAGATCTCCGGCTGGAGAGCAAGCCTCGAGCGCGACGTGGAGCTTCTCCGCCGCTCGCTTGAGCCGCTGTACGAGCTTGCGCTCGGCGGAACTGCCGTCGGCACGGGACTCAACGCTCCCGCGGGATTCTCCGAGCTTGTTGCAGAACGCGCGGCAGCCCTGACCGGCAAGCCGTTCGTCACCGCGAAGAACAAGTTCCACGCGCTCACCTCAAAGGATGAGATCGTATTCGCTCACGGTGCGATCAAGGCGACCGCCTGCGATATGATGAAGATCGCAAACGACGTTCGCTGGCTCGCATCCGGTCCCCGCGACGGTCTCGGCGAGATCACTATCCCCGAGAACGAGCCCGGCTCGTCCATCATGCCCGGCAAGGTCAACCCGACACAGTGCGAAGCTGTAACGATGGTCGCCGTACAGGTCATGGGCAATGACGTTGCGGTCGGCATGGCTGCATCGCAGGGCAACTTTGAGCTGAACGTGTTCATGCCCGTAACAATCTACAACTTCCTTCAGTCCGCACGCCTGCTTGCCGAAGCGATCGTATCGTTCAACAACAACTGCGCGGTCGGCATCACTGCGAACAAAGAAAAAATGCACCACAATCTGCACAACTCACTCATGCTTGTGACCGCGCTCAATCCGTACATCGGATACGAAAATGCGGCAAAGACCGCAAAGAAAGCGTACAAGGACAACATTTCCCTGAAAGAGGCGTGCGTTGAGCTTGGTTTCCTCACCCCGGAGAGATTCGACGAGGTATTCCATCCCGAGCAGATGGTCTGATAATCCACAAGAAAGGAACGGCCAAAAATGAAAGTAACCTATTTCCCCGGCTGTACCCTCCGCACCAAGGCGCGCGATCTCGACACATACGCGAAAAAGTGCGCCGAGAAGCTCGGCTTTGAGCTTTGCGAGGTCGAAAATTTCCAGTGCTGCGGCGGCGTTTTCGTCAGCGCAAAGGATGAGATCGCAACAAAGCTCTCGAGCGTCCGCGCTCTTGCGGCAGCAAGAGACAACGGCGAGCCGCTGGTAACGGTATGTTCAGCCTGCCACAATGTTATAAAGCAGACAAATCACGCAATGCAGACAGACGAGGATTTTGCGGCAAAGGTAAACCTCTATATGTCGCAGGACAAGGATCACACCGATCCCTACAACGGCGAGACCGAGGTCTACCACTATCTTGAGTTTCTCCGCGACAAGATCGGCTTCGATCGCGTCCGCGAGGCTGTCACAAATCCCCTCACCGGAAGAAAGATCGCGGCATACTACGGATGTATGCTGCTTCGTCCGGGCAAGGTCATGGCGTTCGACGATGTTGAGAATCCGAAGATCATGGAGGACTTCATCCGTGCGCTCGGCGCCGAGCCTGTGATCTACGCACAGAGAAACGAGTGCTGCGGCGGATACGTTGCGCTTGAAGATCCGGAATCGGCAAAGAGAAAGTCAAACGCCATATCGGACAGTGCCGCGTCTCACGGCGCTGACTCGATCGTCACAGCCTGTCCCCTCTGCAAGTACAATCTTGTAAAGAACAACTCGTCGCTGCCCGTAGTCTATTTCACCGAGCTTCTTGCCGAGGCGCTCGGCGTAAAGGAGGATAATGATGCAAAGTAAGAACGATCGCACAAAGGAACAGGTCCTCCGCATGAGCGGTGTTGACGTCCGCAAATGTATGCGCTGCGGCAAATGCTCCGGTACGTGTCCCTCCTACGGTGAGATGGAGTACCATCCGCACCAGTTCGTCTACATGGTTGAGACCGGAGAGCTCGAGCCTCTCATGAAGTCCGATTCGCTCTACAAATGTCTCTCCTGCTTCGCTTGCGTGGATCGTTGCCCGAGAGGCGTCGAGCCCGCGAAACTCGTCGAGGCGCTCCGCCTTGTTGTGATCCGCGAAAAGGGACAGAACCACCTCAAAGCAGACGACATTCCCGCGCTTATTGACGAAGATATGCCTCAGCAGGCGATCGTAAGCGCGATGCGTAAATATTCAAAATAAGAAAGGAGAAATAGCCATGCAAAGAATCGGAGTTTTTGTCTGCCACTGCGGCACAAATATTGCCGGAACGGTTGACGTAAAGTCTGTGGCAGAGGCTCTCGGACACGAGCCGGGCGTTGTTTTCTCCACCGACTATCAGTATATGTGTTCTCAGGCAGGACAGAACATGATAAAGGACGCCGTTGCCGAGCACAAGCTCACCGGCATCGTCGTATGCTCCTGCTCCCCCCGTATGCACGAGGCGACGTTCCGCAAGACCGCCGCTGCTGCGGGAATAAACCCCTACATGGTTGAGATCGCAAACATCCGTGAGCAGTGCTCATGGGTACATAAGGATATGCAGATCGGTACGCCGAAGGCAGTGATCCTCGGCAAGGCCGCTATCGCAAAGGTAAACCTGAATGCGCCTCTCACTCCCGGTGAGAGCCCCGTCACAAAGAGAGCGCTCGTCATCGGCGGCGGTATCGCCGGAATACAGACCGCGCTCGACATTGCGGACGCCGGATTCCCAGTTGACATCGTTGAGACAAAGCCGACCATCGGCGGAAAGATGGCTCAGCTTGATAAGACTTTCCCGACGCTCGACTGCGCAGCCTGCATCCTCACTCCTAAGATGGTGGACGTTGCTCAGAACGAAAAGATCCGCATCTTCTCCTACTCTGAGGTAGCGGAGGTCGGCGGATTCGTCGGCAACTTTGACGTAAAGATCCGCCGCAAGGCGAGATACGTCCGCGAGGACGTCTGCACCGGCTGCGGCCTCTGCACCGAGAAGTGTCCGCAGAAAAAGGTGCCGAACGAGTTCAACCTCGGCATGGACAACCGCCGCGCGATCTACATTCCGTTCGCACAGGCAGTTCCGAAGGTCGCAACGATCGACCCCAATTACTGCACAATGCTGAAGACCGGCAAGTGCGGCGTTTGCTCCAAGGTGTGCACCGCAGGAGCGATCGACTACAACGCAAAGGACGAGTACATCGAGGAAAAATACGGTGCGATCGTCGTTGCAACGGGCTTCAACCCCATTTCGATGGAGAAGTTCGACGAGTTTGCGTACTCGCAGTCGAAGGACGTCATCACCTCTCTCGAGCTTGAGCGTCTGATGAACGCGGCAGGCCCCACCGGCGGCACGCTTCTTCGTCCATCCGACGGCGAGCATCCGCACACGATCGTATTCGTACAGTGCGTCGGCTCACGCTGCTCCGCCTGTGCAGAGAAGGGCAAGGAATACTGCTCCAAGATCTGCTGTATGTACACAGCAAAACACGCAATGCTCATCCGCGACAAGTATCCCGACACCGACGTATACGTATTCTACATTGACGTGCGTACTCCCGGAAAGAACTTTGATGAGTTCTACCGCCGCGCGGTCGAGGAATACGGCGTTCACTACATAAAGGGCATGGTCGGAAAGGTATCGCCCGAGGGCGGTGTGCTGAAGGTTCAGGCATCCGACCTCATAGATAACCGTCAGCTCCACATTGACGCCGATCTCGTGGTGCTCGCAGCTGCGATCGAGCCGGACAAGTCCGCGCGTCCTCTCGCGACGATGCTCACCGCAAGCATGGACACGAACGACTTCTTCACCGAGGCTCACCCGAAGCTCCGTCCCGTCGAGTCTCCGACGGCAGGCGTGTTCCTCTCCGGAACCTGCCAGGGACCGAAGGACATTCCCGAGACAGTATCTCAGGCGGGCGCTGCCGCGTCAAAGGTAATCGGTCTTCTCTGCAAGGACAAGCTGACCGGAAACCCGTGCGTCGCGCACTCCGACGAGAT
Organism: uncultured Eubacteriales bacterium; assembly: GCA_934446065.1. Lineage (GTDB taxonomy): Bacteria > Bacillota > Clostridia > Oscillospirales > CAG-272 > UMGS1312. The sequence continues at coordinate 22,592 of CAKSDP010000016.1, read as the reverse complement.
GATGTGCAACGGCTGCTCGACGTGTGAAAAGGTATGTCCGTACGGAGCCATCACGTACATTGACAAGGAATTCAGAATGCCCGACAGAACGACGAAGGTACGCCACGTAGCCTCCGTAAACGAGGCTGTGTGCCAGGGCTGCGGCGCCTGCACGGTCGCTTGTATGTCCGGCGCAATGGATCTGCGCGGATTCACGAACAAACAAATCATGGCGGAGGTTGACGCAATATGCAAGTAAACGAATATAGACCGCTCATTGTGGCGTTCTGCTGCAACTGGTGCTCCTACGCCGGCGCGGATCTCGCGGGCAACAACAGACTGAGCTACCCCGCAGACGTAAAGATCATCCGCGTTCCCTGCTCGTGCAGAGTAAATCCGATGTTCATACTCCGCGCGTTCCAGCGCGGCGCCGACGGCGTCATCCTCTGCGGATGCCATCCCGGCGACTGCCACTACACCTCCGGAAACTACTACACCCGCCGCCGTATGTCGCTCCTGTTCTCCATGCTTGACTATCTCGGCATCGAGCGCGAGCGCACCCGCGTAGAGTGGGTCAGTGCGGCTGAGGGCGCAAAGTTCTCGGCTACCATGAACGATTTCGCAGAAAAGGTCGCCTCTCTCGGCGAGAACAAGAGATTGGAGGATCTGAGATGCAAGAAATAACACGTGACGCTCTCGTTTCGAGAGCAGTCGAGCTTCTCCTTGACGGCACGGTTGACCGTGTACTCGGCTGGAAGGCGGGAGAGTTCGACTACGATATAACCCCGGCGGTATTCAAGAGCGCCGATGAGCTTGAGGCAGGATTTGTCTGGAACAGCTTCTGCGGCGCAAACCATTCAAAATATCTTGTGCGCGAGACGGCAAAGAGCGAGGCGAAGGTTCTCGTTTTCCTCAAGCCGTGCGACACTTACAGCTTCAACCAGCTTCTGACCGAGCACCGTTTCATGCGCGAGCGCGTTTACGCGATCGGCGTTCCCTGCGCGGGAATGGCTGACATTTCGAAGATCCGAGAGAGCGCCGACGGTATCGCGTCGGTCAAAGAGGACGGAGATAACATTCTCATCGAGACTCTCTACGACGGCACGCTCACACTTTCCTTTGCAGACCGCCTCCCCGACAGATGCGTAAACTGCAAATCGAAGAAGCACGTCGCCTACGACGAGCTGATCGGTGAGGACGGCGACGTCATTGATTCGCACCGCTTTGATGAGGTCGAATCTCTCGAGCGTCTCTCGCCCGACGAGAGATTCGCATTCTGGCAGGGCGAGCTTTCGCGCTGCATCAGATGCAACGCCTGCCGCGACGTATGTCCCGCCTGCACGTGCGAAAAGTGCGTGTTCGACAACCCGAACTCCGGCGTTGAGAACAAGGCAGCGCAGAACTCCTTTGAGGAGAAGATGTTCCACATCATCCGCGCGTTCCACGTTGTCGGTCGCTGTACCGACTGCGGCGAGTGCTCGCGCGTATGCCCGCAGCACATTCCGCTTCACCTGCTTAACCGCAAGTTCATTCACGACATCGACGATCTCTATGGAGAGTATCAGGCGGGAGCCGAGGTCGGAAACCGTCCGCCGATCGTGAACTACACCACAGATGATCCCGAGCCTTCCGAGGCAGTTGAAAGAGGTGACGCCGATGCGTAAGATTTCAATTGACAGACTGCCCGAGCTTCTCGGAGCCATCGCCTCGGAGCGGGCGCTGTATCTTCCCGTTGACACCAAGGGCGGCGCTAAGTTTCAGCGCTTTGAGGACGGAGTTATTCCGTCCGACGCGCTCAACACCGTTCGCAGCCCGAAGGATTTCTTCTTCCCGCAGACCGAGAACCTTATGGATTTCAAGGTCGAGGGCAAAAAGATCGACATAATCGACACCCGCGAGGAGTGCGAGGATTTCGTAATATTCGGCGTGCGCGCCTGCGATGTTCGCAGCTTTGACGTGCTCGACCGCGTATTTCTCGCAGATCCCGTTGATTCGTACTACAAGAATCGCCGCGATCACGGCGTGATCATGTCGCTCGCGTGCACGAAGCCGCACGAAACGTGCTTCTGCCGCACATTCGGCATTGACGCAGCTGAGCCTGCGGGCGATATCGCGTGCTACAAGACAGCCGATGCTCTGTACATGAACGCTCTGACCGAGCGCGGCACGGCTCTGCTCGATGCAGTTGCAGCCCTCACCGAGGAATGCGATGCGTCCGCAGTTGACGCCGAAAAGAAAACGATCCGCGAAAGACTTGACCGTCTGCCGCTCAAGGATCTCTCCGCCGACACGTTCGGCGACGGCAAGACGTCGAAGTTCTTCAACGCCCCCGAGTGGAGCGAGCTCTCTGAGTCCTGCCTCGGCTGCGGCACCTGCACATTCGTGTGCCCGACCTGCCAGTGCTACGACATCAAGGATTTCAACACCGGACACGGCGTCAAGCGATTCAGATGCTGGGACTCATGTATGTACTCCGACTTCACGAAGATGTCGGCAGGTCAGCCGAGACTCACTCAGCTTGAGAGATTCCGTCAGCGCTTCATGCACAAGCTCGTCTACTATCCGACGAACAACAACGGTATGTTCTCGTGCGTAGGCTGCGGCCGCTGCATCTCGAAATGCCCGATTCAGATGAACATTGTCAAGGTCATGAAGAAGTTAGGAGGTAAGTCTGATGATTGACATGAAAGAACCGCTTATCCCCGTGGTAGGCGTCGTTACCGATATCAGGATTGACACCCCCGATGTCAAGACCTTCCGCGTTGTAACGCCCGACGGCAAAAAGGCGTTTGAACACAAGCCCGGTCAGTGCGCGATGCTCTCGATCCCGGGCGTCGGTGAGGCGATGTTCTCCATCACCTCATCCCCGACGAATACAGAATTCATGGAGTTTTCAATAAAGAAATGCGGCTGCGTGACCCAGTGGCTTCACTCCATGGAGGTAGGTCAGGAGATCACCATTCGCGGACCCTACGGCAACGCATTCCCCGTTGATACCGAGTTTGCCGGACGCGATATGCTCTTTATCGCCGGCGGTATCGGACTTGCGCCGCTGCGCTCCGTCATCAACTACTGCCGTCACTACCGCGACCGCTACGGCAAGATCGACATTGTATACGGCTCGCGCAGTATGCAGGATCTTGTTGACTATAATGAGATCATCAACGAGTGGATGGGCGACGAAGGCGTCAACGTTCACCTCACGATCGACCGCGAACAGCCCGAATGGGACGGACACGTCGGGTTCGTTCCGAACTACGTAAAGGAGCTCGGATTCTCCACCGACAAGACCGCGATCCTCTGCGGCCCTCCGATCATGATTAAGTTTACTCTTGCCGGACTTCAGGAACTCGGATTCGACAAGACTCAGGTCTACACCACAATGGAGCTTCGCATGAAATGCGGTATCGGCAAATGCGGCCGCTGCAACATCGGTTCCAAATATGTCTGCAAGGACGGCCCCGTCTTCCGCTGCGACGAGATCGACGAGCTGCCGGACGAATACTGATAATATAAGGAGATAAGCATGGAAAACTTTGTTAATGTATACTTGTTCGGCAAGAAATACAGCGTGCCGGACAATCTGACGATCATGCGTGCCATGGAGTACGCCGGTTATCAGCTCGTCCGCGGCTGCGGATGCCGCAACGGCTTCTGCGGTGCCTGCGCAACGATCTACCGCATCAAGGGAGACCGCGAGCTCAAGACGTGCCTCGCCTGCCAGACCAAGGTCGAAAACGATATGTATGTCGCAACTCTGCCGTTCTTCCCTCTCGTGAAGCAGGTCTACGATATCGAAAGCATTCGCCCGACCGAGCAGATCATGATGCAGCTCTACCCCGAGATCTACGCGTGCGTAGGCTGCAACGCCTGCACAAAAGCGTGCACGCAGAGCCTTAACGTAATGCAGTACATCGCATACGCTCAGCGCGGCGAGTTCGACAAGTGCGCCGAGGAATCCTTTGACTGCGTAATGTGCGGCGTCTGCTCCTCCCGCTGTCCCGCAGGCATCTCCCACCCGCAGGTGGCGATGCTCGCGCGCCGTCTGAATGGCAAATACCTTGCACCCAAGACACAGCATCTTGAGGATCGCGTAAAGGAAATAAAGGACGGCACCTTCACAGAGCTTATCGAGAATCTCATGGGCAAGCCCATCGACGAGATAAAAGAGCTGTACAACAACAGAGAGATCGAGAAATAAGGAGGGACAGACAGTGTATCCGAAGGAATTTGAAAGCTCTCTCAAGGCTGTCGAAGCCGCAAGAGAGGCGAACATCGCATATGAGCCGGTCCGCATGACCGCAAAGGAAAAAGAGGATCTGCTCGCCGCATACCATCCCGACTACAAAAAGAGCGAATTCTCCACACTGAAGATCGGTCCCAACAAGGGCGAGGATGTTCCGCACGAGCTGTGCGAGCTGCTCGAGGCGCACAGCCGCATCTCTGCTGACGACGTAGATCTTTCCGACGTTACCTATGACACCGATGTGCTCATCATCGGAGGCGGCGGCGCCGGTGCTTCCGCTGCAATCGAAGCCGACAAGGCAGGCGCTAAGGTCATGATCGTGACAAAGCTCCGTATCGGCGACGCAAACACCATGATGGCAGAGGGCGGAATCCAGGCTGCCGACAAGCCGAACGACTCCCCCGCGATCCACTTTGTTGACGCATTCGGCGGCGGACACTACGCAGCGAAGCGCGAGCTTCTCGCAAAGCTTGTCTGCGATGCCCCCGAGGCGATCCAGTGGCTGAACGATCTCGGCGTCGAGTTCGACAAGGCTCCCGACGGAACGATGATCACCACCCACGGCGGCGGTACATCCCGCAAGCGTATGCACGCGGCAAAGGACTATTCCGGTGCCGAGATCATGCGCACACTTCGCGATGAGGTAATAAACCGCGGTATTCCCGTAGTTGACTTCACCTCCGCGATTGAACTGATCCTTGACGAAAACGGCCACGCGGCAGGCGCGGTTCTCATGAATATGGAAACACACGAGCTTATGGTCGCACGTGCAAAGACCGTCATTATCGCAACCGGCGGTGCAGGACGTATGCACTACCAGGGCTTCCCCACCTCCAATCACTACGGCGCAACCGCTGACGGACTTGTGCTCGGTTACAGAGTCGGCGCAAAGCTTCTCTACGCCGACACGCTCCAGTACCACCCGACCGGCGCGGCATTCCCGCAGCAGATTTTCGGTGCGCTCGTTACCGAGAAGGTACGTTCGCTCGGAGCAAAGCTCGTAAACCGCGACGGCAAGGTATTCATGCATCCGCTGGAGACGCGTGACGTTGCAGCGGCATCCATCATCCGCGAGTGCTCCGACAGAGCAGATGGCGTTGACACCGGAAGCGGCGATGCAGTATGGCTCGACACTCCGATGATCGAGGCTATCGGCGGTGAGGGCACGATCGAGCGCCGCATCCCCGCGATGATGCGTATGTTCATGAGCTACGGCATTGACATCCGCCGTGAGCCGATCCTTGTATACCCGACGCTTCACTACCAGAACGGCGGTCTTGACATCAACGTCAACGGCATGACCACAAACGTTGAAAATCTTTTCGTTGCAGGCGAGGCTGTCGGCGGTATTCACGGCCGCAACAGACTCATGGGCAACTCGCTTCTTGACATTATCGTATTCGGTAGAAATGCAGGTCAGAATGCAGCGGCACGCGCAAAGGACGTCACCGTCGGCGCGCTCACGCTTGATCACATTGCAAAATTTGACGCTGAGAGAGAGGCGGCAGGCATCGTGACCGACGCCGTTTCCCCGAAGCTTCTTCCCGATTACAGAAATAAAAAGAGAGGAATGTAATCTTAAGGTACAAAGTTTATGACTTTATTCAACGGTGTTATCAGCGTATCGGGGGTCTCCTTCCTTATGCTGTCCCTCATGGTGATTTCGGCGGTCGGCTACATTCTCGGAAGGATCACGATCAAAGGGATATCTCTCGGAACTGCCGGCGTGTTTGTCGCAGCCCTGCTTTACGGAGCGCTTTTCTACAGCGATCTTACCGCCGCGCTCAAGTCGCCTGAGATCACTTCTAACGGACTGAAGGTCGTCGAGAATCTCGGACTGATCTTCTTCGTAACGTCTGTCGGCTTCATTGCCGGTCCGAAATTCTTCAAAAACCTGCGTAAGAACTTCAAATCGTACATACTGCTCGGTATGTCCATCATCCTCGCAGGCGGTCTCACCTGCGTTGCCTGCTACTTCATCGGTCGCGGAGGCGAGCAGAATCAGTCCGAATTTGTGGCTCTGCTTGACGGACTTCTGTCAGGCTCGCTCACAACCACCCCCGGATTCTCCGCTGCAAAAGAAACCGTTCGCAATATGTATGCCGCTGACGCAGCACTTGCCGCCTCCCACGAGGCGGCGGTCACCGTCGGCTACGGTATCGCATATCTGTTCGGCGTCGTAGGAGTCGTGCTGTTCGTGCAGATCATCCCGAAGCTTACGCACGCAAATATGGATGAGGAGAGACGCAAGCTCTCCAACGCCGATGTCCTCGTGCGTCAGCACACCGGAAATCTGCTTGAGATTGACCCGATCGGTCTCGGCGCATTCGCGCTTGCCGCAGTGCTCGGTCTCATCATCGGCAATATCCGCATACCGCTGACGTCACACGGCCTCTCCGGTACCTGTTTCTCTCTCACCACCACCGGTGGTTCGCTTATCACCGCGCTCGTGTTCGGTCACTTCTCCAAGATTGGAAAAATCAGCATCATGCCGCAGAAGAAAACACTTGAGATTCTGCGCGAGCTTGGTCTGATGCTCTTCCTCATCGGCGCGGGAGTTGCCGGCGGCGCAAACTTTGTCAAATACTTCAAACCGATCTACTTCCTATACGGAGCGCTCATGACTACGATCCCGATGATCGTCGGCTTCCTCATTGCAAAATATGTGCTGAAGCTCAGCCTGCTCAACAGTCTCGGCTCGATCACCGGCGGCATGACCTCCACACCCGCGCTCGGCACGCTTATTCACGTTGCCGGCACCGAGGACGTTGCATCGGCATACGCGGCAACTTACCCCATAGCTCTGCTTGCCGTGGTGCTCGTGTCACAGTTTATAATAGTAATTTTCGGCTGATGCCGATATCAGATTTCACAGAAATGCAAGGAAAGGAGTGGTCATTTAATTGAAACAGCCTGAAGTATCACGCGCAACAATGGGCCGGATTCCGGTCTATCTGAAATACCTGAAGGATACGGATCACGGTGTCGAGAATATTTCGGCTACTGCCCTTGCAAAAGCACTTGGGTTAGGCGAAGTGCAGGTCAGAAAGGACCTCGGTGCCGTCAGCGGCGCCGGGCGTCCGAAGACCGGCTACAACATTGCAAAGCTTATTTCAACTCTCGAAAGCTTCCTCGGGCTTGACGATATCAGCCGCGTCGTTATCATCGGTGCCGGCAAGCTCGGCCGCGCGCTTCTCGATTACGGCGGATTCAAGGACTACGGCCTTGAGATCCTCGCCGCGTTTGATAAAGCTGTAAGCGAGACCGAGTACAGCAAGTCCGCAAAGCCGATCTATCCGATGTCGGAGCTTGACGATTTCATCAAGGCAAACGGCGTCCGGATCGGCGTGATCGCCGTTCCGGCGGCGGTCGCTCAAGAGGTGTGTGACCGCATCGTTTCCGCCGGAGTGCGTGCCGTATGGTGCTTTGCGCCGTGCACGCTGTCGCTGCCGGAGAGTATTCCCGTGCGCTATGAAAACATGGCGCTCTCGCTCGCCTACCTGAACAAGCAGATATTCGACCACAATGACGATATGTGATGAGGCACCCCCGCCCCATCAGAAAGGAAATCAAATGAAAGTCACCGTATGTATCGGCTCCTCTTGCCATATCAAAGGCTCAAGACGAGTTGTCGAACGTCTCCAGACGCTCATCGCCGACAACGATCTTGCCGACTCCGTTGAGCTTGCCGGAACGTTCTGCATGGGCAAATGTCAGGACGGCGTCTGTGTTGCAATCGGAGAGGACATCTACTCACTGACGCCGGATACCGTTGATGAATTCTTCGGCGAGCACGTTCTTCCGAACGCCTGATTGCCGCAGATTCCGAATCCGAAGAACCGAAACCAACATCAAAAGAGAAAGGCTCGGTCACAAGCATGGATTGCCTTACACTTAAAAAATCCAACTGTAAAAACTGTTACAAATGTATTCGCTACTGCCCTGTCAAATCCATACGCTTCTCCGGAAATCAGGCATACATAATCGGCAATGAGTGCATACTCTGCGGTCAGTGCTTCGTCGTATGTCCGCAGGATGCAAAGCAGATAGTGGATGAAACCGAAAAGGTCCGCGTTCTTCTTCAGTCCGGCGATCCCGTGATCGTCAGCCTTGCGCCGTCCTTTATCGCAAATTACGGCGGTGCCGGTATCGGTGCGATGAGAGACGCCCTGAAGGCGATCGGCTTCACCGATGTTGAAGAGACCGCTATCGGAGCAACCATTGTCAAGAAAGAATACGACCGAATGATAAACGATGACGGCCGCGATATTATAATTTCGTCATGCTGTCACTCGATAAACTTGCTGATCCAGAAATACTTCCCGTCCGAACTTGAGTACCTCGCAGACGTGCTCTCGCCGATGCAGGCACACTGCCGTGATATCAAAAGGCGTCATCCCAATGCAAAAACCGTATTTATCGGTCCGTGCGTTGCGAAGAAGGACGAGGCTCAGTATTACGAGGGAATAGTTGACGCTGTTCTCACCTTTGATGAGCTTACCGCAATGCTGAAAGCGGCAAACGTAGAGATCGCGCACACCGAGGACTCGGACGAGCACTCCCGCGCACGCTTCTTCCCGACGACAGGCGGTATTCTCAAGACTATGGCGAAGGACAACCCGAACTACACGTACATGGCGCTCGACGGCGTCGAAAACTGCATTGCCGCGCTGAAGGATATCGAAAGCGGAAACATACACAACTGCTTCATAGAGATGTCCGCGTGCGTCGGAAGCTGCATCGGCGGTCCCGTCATGGAGAAATTCCACCGATCGCCCGTCAAGGACTACGCAGCCGTATCGCGTTTTGCCGGCGAAAAGGATTTCGAGGTCGCCGAAACGGATATGCTCGCACTGAGGAAGACATTCACCGCGATCGAGCGGAGACTTCAGACTCCGAGCGAGGAAGAGATTCAGAACGTTCTCCACCAGATGGGCAAGATGAAGCCGTCGCAGGAGCTGAACTGCGGCTCTTGCGGATACCCGACGTGCCGTGAAAAGGCGATTGCCGTATGTCACGGAAAAGCCGAGATATCAATGTGCCTGCCGTATCTGAAGGACAAAGCCGAGAGCTTCTCCGACACGATCGTGCGCAACACGCCGAACGGTCTTATCGTTCTTAACGAGAAGCTTGAGGTACAGCAGATCAACCGCGCCGCACAGAAGATACTGAGCATTCGTTACGCATCGGACGTCATGGGCGAGCCGATAGTCCGTGTGCTCGATCCCGCAGATTTTCTTGAGGTGCTGAGCCGCGGCCGCGCAATCCACAACAAGCCCGTATATCTCGCCGAATACGAGAAATACGTTGAAGAAACAATAGTTTACGACAAAGAGTACAGACTGCTCGTGTGCATCCTCCGCGATGTGACCGAGGAGGAGACCCAGCGCGAGAAGAAAGAAAACATCAGCCGTCAGACTGTTGAGATCGCCGACCGGGTCATTGACAAGCAGATGCGCATCGTACAGGAGATAGCGTCGCTGCTCGGCGAGACTGCCGCTGAAACAAAAATCGCACTTTCTAAACTAAAGGAGTCCATCAGCGATGAATAATCTGTGCGCCGATATCGGATGGAAAAGCATAAATCACGAGGGCGAACAGCTCTGCGGCGATCACGTGGACATCGTTGAGCAGAGTGACGACTCCACCATAATCGTTCTTGCGGATGGACTCGGCAGCGGCGTCAAGGCAAGCATTCTTTCCACGCTGACATCGAAGATCATCTCGACGATGATGGCGGAGGGCATCTGCCTCGAGGAATGTGTTTCGACCATTGCCGCTACCCTGCCGATCTGCTCGGTAAGAGGGGTCGCGTACTCAACGTTCACAATAATCCACCTGATCAACAACACAACGGCGGAGCTGATCCAGTACGACAATCCGCACATAATTCTTATCCGGGACTGCGAGAACTTCGAGTACCCGCGAAGCGAACTTAACATTGACGGAAAGACGATCTACAAATCCGTGATAAATCTGCACGAGAACGACATTCTCATCGCGATGAGCGACGGATGCCCGCACGCCGGCATCGGAATTGCATACAATTTCGGCTGGAAGCGCGAGGAGATCGCAGACTTCATGACAACATTCGCTCACGTCGGATACAATGCAAAGACGCTTGCGACGATGCTCGTCGATGAGTGCGATAAGCTGTACGATCACAGACCCGGCGACGACGCGACTGCGTGCATCGTGCGCATCCGTCGGCGCGAATCCGTGAATATCCTGTTCGGCCCGCCGCGCAACCGCGACGACTGCGATCGAATGATGTCGCTGTTCTTCTCGAAAGAGGGACGCCACATCGTCTGCGGCGGAACAACGTCGTCGATCGCCGCCGAATACCTCAAAAAGCCGCTGAAGGTCAACCTGACATTTGAGCGCAGCGACATACCGCCGACGGCTGAGATCGAGGGTGTCGATCTTGTGACCGAGGGCGTTATCACGGTAAATAAGGTAATCGAGTACGCCCGCGACGCGCTCGGCAAAAACGAGCTTTACGACGAATGGGGCGTAAATCACGACGGCGCGTCTCTCATTGCACGAATGCTGTTTGAAGAGGCGACAGACATAAACTTCTACGTTGGCAGAGCGGTCAACCCCGCGCATCAGAATCCGGATCTTCCGATAAACTTCAACATTAAGATGAATCTTGTCGAGGAGCTGTCAGACTGCCTGAAAAAAATGGGCAAAAGAATTAAAGTAAGCTATTTCTGATACACGTCGGTATAGCTTCGCACAGAGAAAGGCAAATAGAATGAGAAAATTCGATACAAAGGTACAGCACCTCAAGTACAAGGTACTTCGCGAGGTCGCGCGTCTCGCATGGAAGGACAGACTTACGGAATCGCTGCTCGACATTCCGAAGACTATCGTTCCCGGCAACACGCCGACGATGCGATGCTGCGTCTACAAGGAGCGCGCGATCCTCGCTGAGCGAGTTAAGCTCGCGATGGGCGGAGACTCTGAGAATCCGAACATAATCGAGGTCATCGACATCGCGTGCGATGAATGTCCTATGGGAGGCTACGAGGTAACGAACGCCTGCCGCGGCTGCCTTGCGCACCGCTGCGAGGACGTATGCCGATTCGGAGCAATTTCGTTCGACGCAAATCACGTAGCGCACATTGACAAGACAAAGTGCAAGGAGTGCGGTGCGTGCTCCAAGGTGTGCCCGTACACGGCGATAATCAACCGCAGCCGTCCCTGCGAGAACGCCTGCAAGATCAAAGCAATTTCGATGAACGAGTACAAGGCGGCAGCGATCGACAACGACAAATGCATTGGCTGCGGCGCCTGCGTTTATCAGTGTCCGTTCGGCGCGATCACCGATAAGTCGTTCATCCTTGACGTGATCAACATTCTCAAGGGAAGCGACGGCGGCGCAAACTACAAGGTGTTTGCCGTTGTTGCTCCCGCGATATCGAGCCAGTTCAAATATGCAAAGCTCGGTCAGGTCATCACCGGTCTGAAGGATCTTGGATTCCACACGGTGATCGAGGCGGCTCTCGGCGCGGACATGGTAGCCTCAGCCGAATCCCGCGAGCTTGCGGAAAAAGGATTCCTCACAAGCTCTTGCTGCCCTGCATTCGTCAGCTACGTTGAAAAAGCGTACCCGCAGCTTGTGCCGTTTGTGTCGCACAATCTCTCTCCGATGGCAACGATATCGAAGTACATAAAAGAGCACGAGGAGCCGTGCAAGGTCGTATTTATCGGTCCATGCACAGCGAAAAAGGCTGAGGTTCAGAAGGATGAGGTCAGCCCCTATGTTGACGCTGCAATGACGTTCGAAGAGCTTCAGGCGCTCTTTGACAGCCGCGACATGGACATCACCACACTTGAGGAGGGCGTGCTGAACAACGCCTCCTATTTCGGCAGAATATTTGCGCGCTGCGGCGGTCTTTCCGATGCAGTTGCGGAGGGTCTGAAGGAGCAGGGACTCACCGATTTCGAGCTGAAGCCGTGCGCCTGCGACGGAATCGAGGAATGCCGACTTGCTCTGCTTAAGAAGAGCAAGGGTGTTCTTGACGCCAACTTCATCGAGGGAATGGCGTGCGTCGGCGGCTGCATCGGCGGTGCCGGATGCCTTACTCACGGCGAAAAGAACAAAGCCGAGGTTGACAAGTACGGACGTGAAGCGATCGAAAAGGCCATCGGCGACGCGATATCGGTTCTGAAATAACAGCCGTTTCCCGAAAGTTTTACAGAGAATAAAAAACAAGTGCAAAGCGTTTAGATTTACGCCTTGCACTTGTTTTTTGTAATTTCACGCAGTGTTATCAGTTCTCGCCGGACTCGCTTTTGTCCGTGCGCTTGATCGGGAACGTGAGCGTGATCGTTGTACCGCGCCCAAGCTCGCTTTCGATCTTGATCTCGCCGCGATGATACATCACAGCGTGCTTTACGATCGAAAGTCCGAGACCCGTTCCGCCGGACGCCTTGGAATGGCTCTTATCCACGCGATAGAACCGCTCAAACACGCGCGACTGATGCTCCGGTGCAATACCGATTCCGTTGTCGCTCACGCGGACGGTCGCGCGATCGTCTGACGAGCCGACATAAACGCGCACCTCGCCGCCATCATTGTTATACTTGATCGCGTTGTCGCAGAGATTGTACACTACCTCGTATAGCAGCCGACGCACGCCGCAGATCGACGCACCGTCGCCTTCAAGGCTCATCTTTATATTCTTTGCGGCAGCGGCATCGCCGAGATCATCCTCTACCTCACTGGCAAGTGCGAGAAGATCGACCGTCTCAAGCGGCATCTCGTCGCCCTCGTCAAGCTGCGACAGTCTTATTATGTCCTCGATGAGCAGCAGAAGTCTTGTCGCTTCGCTCTTTATGTGCCCGACGAATCTCGGCATATCGCCGTCCTTGACCATTCCGCTCTCAATAAGATCGGCACTGCCGATGATTCCCTGAAGCGGTGTCTTCAGCTCGTGAGACACATTTGCCGTGAATTCGCGGCGGTTCTGCTCCGCGAGGTCCTGCTCGGTCGTATCGAACGCGAGTATCACCGCACCGATCACATTTCCGTCTGACTCGATTCTGCTTATGTCAAAGCGGTAGATCCTGCCGAGCCGCTCCTCGCGCACTTCGGCGTGACCGCTCTTCATTGCCTCAGATATGGCGTTGCTCATATCGTGGCCTCGGTCAAGCACCAGAAAATCCTTGCCGACCGCGTCGTCTCCGACTCCGAACACCTCTATCGCCGCAGGATTTATGCTGAGCACGCATCCCTTTTCGTCGAGCAGGACAAGCCCCTCTCGCATACTCGCGATTATCTGAGAAAACTCATCCGTCTTTTGCCGAAGCTCCGAGAGCTGGAGACGTATCTGCTTGTGCTGTCTGTCGATCCGACTGAGCAGCGGCGCGATCTCGTCATAAGTATCGTTTGAAAGAGGATCGTCAAGATTCAGGTTGTTCAGCGGACGAACGATCCTTCGTGATATGCTGCTCGCAAGCACGGCGGAGAGCACGAGCGCCGCAACCGCGATCACGAGTACAGGCTGGAGCATTCCGAGAACGAGCAGCGCGGCGGTTGCGTAATCCGTGGATATACGGAGCACGGTACCGTCGAAAAGACGCCTTGCAAAGTATGTGGTCTTTTTCATGAGCGTCGCTGAATATCGGGTGCTCTTTCCCTCTCCGCTCTCCATCGCCTCGCGGAATTCCTCGCGGTCGGCGTGATTTTCGATCTCGTCTGCGTCGGCTCTCGTGTCATATATAACGCTGCCGTCGGCGTCGATCCATGTCAGACGGTAGCTGTCCGAGGATATGTTCTCAAGGTACCCCTTCCCGTCAAGCGTCACCGCCGTTACGGCGAGCGACAGCTCGTCCCCCAGTCTCTGATTCTGCAAGTCGCCGAAATACTCATACAGAACTCCGACTATTAAAAGAAGACTTGCAAACAGCACGGACGCCGCAACAGCAAGTATGGATTTGAATATTTTACCGGTCATTTCGGAAACCTCCTGTATTTAACACGTCTCACTCCTGCGGATTCAGGCGGTAGCCGACGCCTCTCACCGTCTCTATCCGCGAGCCGTACTCGCCGAGCTTCTGTCGCAGCGTCTTTATATGCATATCGACCGTCCGCGTTTCTCCGAGGTAATCCATTCCCCAGACCTCGCCCAGAAGCTGATCCCTCGTATACGCGGTGCCGGGGTGTGACAGGAACAACCGGAGCAGCTCAAACTCCTTGTATGTCAGCATTATTCGCTGACCGCCCGCCGTGGCAATATGTTCATCAATATTCACCGTAAGGTCGCCCGATGAGAGCACCTTCGCCTTGTCACGCGGAGCGCACCGCCGAAGCACAGCCTTTATACAGGACACAAACTCCATAACGCCGAACGGCTTTGCGAGGTAGTAGTCCGCTCCCATATCAAGCCCTTGGATCTTATCGTACTCAGTACCTTTGGCGGTCGCCATGACCACCGGAATATCCCTGTATTTCTGCGAATCCTTCATACGGCGCAACAGCTCGATACCGTCGATTCCCGGAAGCATTACGTCAAGGACGACAAGCTCCGGTATATCGGATTCAAGCGCTTCCCAGAAGGCGGCACCGTCCTCGAATCCCTTTGCCTCAAATCCTGTTGACTGAAGTGCGTACACCTCTATATCGCGTATGCTCGCATCGTCTTCTACACACCAAATCATGATATTCCTTTCTTCCGTCGGATGGAAAATTCAGTCAGCGGCCTCGTCCTTATGCGTTCCCGTAACGGAGAATATCACCCATTCCGCAATATTGACGGCATGGTCGCCGATTCGCTCGTAATACTTAGCTATGATAAGAAGGTCGATCGCGTACTCGCCGTCGGCGGGGTTTGCGGCGATCTTCTTTATCAGCGCCGCCTTCACGAGGTCGAAATAGTTATCGACAATATCGTCGTCGGATACAACCTTCTCTGCTAATATTATATCACGTTTAACGTACGCGTCAACACTTTGTGTGACCATTTTTATCACAGCCTTTGCCATTTCGCGAAGAAGGGCGTCATTTTCGACGGAATGGTTCTCGAGCAGGCATATGATCTCGGAAATATCCTCCGCCTGATCGCCGATACGCTCCATATCCGTGATCATCTTCAGCGCTGCCGATATCTGCCTGAGGTCGCGTGCTACCGGCTGCTGCTGGAGCAGAAGTCTCAGGCACATATTCTCGATCGTGCGCTCCTTCTGATCTATTTCGGAGTCAAGCGGCGCGACCTTGCGCGCAAGATCCTTGTCCATCTCCGTGAGGGCGCGCGACGCCATCGAGATCACCTCCTCGCAGAGCGATCCCATTTCTATCATTTCGCGGTTGAGCTGCGCGAGCTGCTCGTCTAATTGGCTTCTCATTATCCAAACCTCCCTGTAATATAGTCCTCTGTTCTCTTATCCTCGGGATCGGAGAATATCCTCTCGGTGTCGCCGTACTCGACAAGCTCGCCGAGCAGGAAGAACGCCGTTTTGTCCGATATTCGCACCGCCTGCTGCATATTGTGTGTGACAATGATTATCGTGTATTTTTTCTTCAGCTCTGCGCACAGCTCCTCGATCTTCGATGTCGATATCGGATCGAGCGCACTTGTCGGCTCATCCATCAGAAGCACATTCGGCTCAACGGCGAGCGCGCGTGCAATGCAAAGCCTCTGCTGCTGTCCGCCGGAGAGACCGAGCGCATTTTTCTTCAGGCGATCCTTCACCTCATCCCATATAGCAGCGCCTCTGAGCGAGCGTTCGACGATATCGTCAAGCTTTGCCTTGTTCTTCACGCCGTGCGTGCGCGGTCCGTATGCGATATTGTCGTATATCGTCATGGGGAACGGGTTCGGCTTCTGGAACACCATTCCGACCTCGCGCCGCAGCTCAGTCACGTCAAGCGACGGGGAGAAAATATCGTCACCCTTGTAGCGGATATCGCCGCTGATCTTCACTGTCGGAATGAGGTCGTTCATGCGGTTGAGCGTCTTGAGAAAAGTCGATTTTCCGCAGCCGGACGGACCGATAAGTGCGGTGATGCTCTTTTCGGGAATATTTATATTTATATTTTTCAGCGCCTGATGATCGCCGTACCACAGGCACATATCCTTAACCGTAATAATATCGCTCATAATATGTCTCCTTTTCCGTCAGTCCTTTTTCCGTGCGAAATATTTTCCTACGAGCGTCGCCGCAAGATTTATGAGAAGCGTGAGCACCATAAGTATTGCGGCTATCGCAAATGCGACCGCAAACTCGCCCTGCTCCTTTGCGTAGACGTAGAGCGCAACTGTAAGCGTTGCACCCGCGCTGCCGAGTCCGTCGATTATTCCGTTCAGAGCGTGCGCGAAGCCCGCAGTGAAAAGCAGTGCCGCCGACTCACCGAGGATCCTTCCGACAGACAGTATGCATCCGGTGATAACGCCGTCGATGCATCCGGGCAGGACCACCGTGCGGATCACGCGCCACTTTCCGGCACCGAGTCCGAACGCGCCCTCGCGATAGCTCTGGGGCACGGTTTTAAGGCTCTCCTCCGTCGTGCGCATAACCGTCGGGAGGTTCATTATCACAAGCGTCAGCGCTCCTGCGATAAGCGACGTCTTCATTCCGAGAAACTGGCAGAAGAACAGCATCCCGACAAGCCCGTATATGATCGACGGAATACCGGACAGCGTCTCTGCCGCATACTCGATCACCGCAACGACCCGCTTGTTCTTTGCGTACTCGGTAAGGTACACTGCGGCACCGACCCCGAGCGGCAGCACGATCACTATTGTCGCAAGGACGATATACAGCGTATTCATAATGTCCGGCAGAATTCCGATCCTGCCAGAAAGGTAGCTCGGGGAGGTGGAGAGCAGCTCCCACGTGATATTCGGCACGCCGCGCACAAATACGTAAGCGATCATGAATATGACGATGCCGGCGGTGATCGCCGTCGCAGCCCACATGAGGATCCGCATCATCCATATATACGCCCGGCGTTTTTTCGAGAGTTTATTTTGACCTGTCATAACACACCTCCGCATTATTTACCGTCGCGGTCACGCTTGAGGAAAAAGTTAAGCGTTGCGTTTATCATCATTATAAAGAGGAACAGCACAAGGGCGATCGAGAACAGCGCCTGCCGTTGAAGTCCACCGGAATACGCCATCTCGCTTGCGACTGCGGTCGTGAGGAACCGCACGCTTCCGAACAGCGTCGGCATATTTGACGCGGCGTTGCCCGCGACCATCATGACCGCCATTGCCTCGCCTATCGCGCGTCCGACTCCGAGAACGACCGCCGCCGCGATACCGCTTTTTGCAGCGGGAACCGACACCTTGAAATACGTTTCGATCGGCGTTGCGCCGAGGGCGAGCGACGCATCCTCGTACTCCTTCGGGACCGCCTCAAGTGCGGTCATCGAAACCTTGATGATCGAGGGGAGGATCATTACCGCAAGCACGATTATCGCGCAGAGCAGGCTCGCGCCGTCCGCAAGTCCGAATATCTTTGCGATTCCCGGCACAAGGACGAGCATACCCACAAGGCCGTATACGACCGAGGGAATTCCGGCGAGCAGGCTTACCGCCGCCTCCATAACTCCGCGCACCTTCGGCGAAGCCACCTTTGCAAGATACACCGCGCACAAGAAGCCTATCGGAACACCGATGACGATCGCTCCGGCTGTTCCGTACACGCTCGTGAGGATGTACTGGAGTATGCCGAACGACGGCTCGCTTGCCGTTGACGCCCACTTCGTTCCGAACAGGAAATCGACGATGCCGATCTTCTTTATCGCGGGGAGACCCGATATAATAAGATATACCGTGATGAGAAGAACAGCGGCTACCGTTATCAGCCCGAGGATCAGGAACACGCCGTGCACGAAGTTTTCAAGCGCGCGTTTTTTGGATGCCGCATGAGTTTTTTTCATAACATCATTCTCCATATACAGGCATAAGGCTGCTTTTCATCGCAGCCTTTGTGCCATCTCATTTTCTTCAGTTAGCGGCTACTGCGCCGGCCTTTGCTATGATATCCCGAACCTCAGCAGAGGTAGCGTAGTCAAAGAATTTCTGTGCCGCGTCGGACAGCTTTGTTCCGTCCTTTGTTACGAGGACGAACGGACGCTGAATCAAGTAGGTACCGTCCTTGACCGTGTCCTCGGTGGGAGCGACTCCGCCGACAGTCAGCGCCTTGACCGTATCCTTCAGCGCTGCGAGGGAGGCATAGCCGATCGCGTTCTCGTTCTGCGATACTGTTGTTATAACATCACCGGTGGAGGTCAGCTCCTGACGGTACTGGCACTTGTCTGCCGTATCAGTGATAGACTCAAATCCGTCTCTCGTTCCGCTGCCTGCCTCGCGTCCGATCAGGACGATCTCAGCATCGGCTCCGCCGACATCCTTCCAGTTTGTGATCTCTCCGGTGTAGATCTTTGCGATCGTCTCAACGTCAAGATCGTTTACCGAATTCTTCGGGTTCACGATGATAGCGATACCGTCGAGTGCAAGCACGGTTTCCTTGAGGCCGCTTGCCTTTTCGTCATCCTTGAGGTTGCGGCTCGAGAGACCGATATCGCATCTGCCCTCGGATACCGCCTTAATTCCGGAACCGGATCCGGTGGGGTTGTATGTGAACGTTATGTCCTTGTTTGCTTCCATAAATGCTTCGCCGAGCGCACCGATGACCTTCTCCATCGAGGTGGATCCGTCGGTCGATACCGAACCGCTGTCCGAACCGCATCCGACAAGTGCCGTCACGCAAAGTATTGCCGCAAGAATAATTCCTGTAATCCTTTTCATTTTTTCTCTCCTCTTTCTTCCTTTTTTATTTTCTACACTTATATGATACCCCGCTCCGGTAAAATCAAAAAGAAAAGTTTTGTAAAATCCGTGTCAAATGAGAAAAGAAAAAATCGGCACCGTTCAACCAAGCGGTACCGATATGTTTTTATTCGTTTTTCGCCGATGTGTCAGCCGAGCAAAATCAGGGCTGCACGATCGTCTTATACTTTCCCGTGCGGCACTGAACGCTTTGAAGCCCCGTGTGATTCACGCCGAGCAGCGCATCCATCTCCGCTGCGGCATTCATATACGCGCCGCCTGTGTGATGGACAAGTATGTAGTCTACGCTCCCGATCTTACCCGACGCCGCACGGCAGAAGCACCTGACGGGCGAGGCAAGAGCGAACACCCAGATCGGTGAGCAGATGCAGACGCGTCTGTATTTCTCAAGGTCAACCGTTATCGGAGCGATCGGCATATCCCAGCGGTGCATACCGAATCTGCCGCACCACCAGAATCCGAGAGTGCCCGACACGCGCTCGGTCGGTTTTATCTCGTAAACTTCGGCGCCCGTGCGGTCAGCCTCCTCAAGCGCCAGCTTTTTTGTGTACCCCATACGCGAAAAATACACGATGAGTCTGTCGGGATCCTTCCCGATATTCGGATAGTCGGACTCGCGCACCTCAAATGATTCCTGCTTTGCAAAGATATACGCTGCAAAGCCCGTCGCCGCTTGGCAGAATCCGAATATAAAATAGATCGTTGACATAAAGTTCAGCGGAAACATATAGAACTGAATGCATATCCACAGCATGAGGGTCACGCCGAACACACCGCCGAGGATAACGCCTGCGCGCTTTCTCGCGATAAGCAATGCGGCAGCCGTGAGATTTGTAAATCCGTTGACGATAAGGAGTGCGATTCCCGAAAACAAAAAATTCTGAAACAGGACGTCAGCGAAAGGCAGCACCTGAAAATACGGAAGCATAGCGTCCATTCTGACCGCCTTACCGGTCGGATCGACGAGCATCATTGTCCCGCCGGCAAGTGCGCCTATCCCGATAAACAGCGTCCAGAATATGAGTGCACGGCGCGCCGGCGCAAATCTTGATCTCACTTTTTTCTCCATAGTATCAATGCCACTCCCCGTCATTCAAAAGGTTTCAAGGCACAGTCACCTTCACAGTATTATTATATCCGCAGGGCGGAGGTGTGTCAAGTAGATCGCACGCCCGCGTCGGATTCTCCGGTTCGCGTCGTTCTGTGCCGACGCCAAAAAAAGAAAAGGAATGCTATGCATTCCTTTTCTTTTTTTGTCTTTGCTCCATGAATATACAACCACTGGGAAAACCCCTTTTCGTATGTATATTCGCTTTGTCTTTTCTTAACTGTACCGTTATAACGGAGTCCAACCCAAAAGTCAAGACTTTTTTGCATTTTGAAAGCAAAAAGTTTCAATCTTCTCTCTGATACAATTCTTCCATTACCGATGCACCGCCTTTAACATTTATAATCAGTTTTAAGTCATCAGTAACACGGATACTTTCAATCAGATACCGGACAATATACAGAACATTTCCGAAGGCAATAGCGATAGTAGCCTGTTTTGTGTTTGTGTGTCTCGTTATCCTTCCGAATTGCAGCGCTGTGTATGCACAGGCCTTAGAAAAAATCCCCGTTATCGGCAGTATTGTAAGAGTGGTTACCATTCGCAATTACTTTTATTCCGATGATTATCATCAGATGGATATTGATGTCCCGAAGATTGAGGGCAGCGAAAGCTCGGCCGCCGATTATATCAATAAAGATGTTGACGAATTAACAAAGCTTCTGGTCGACCGTTTTAATGATGAACTGGAAGAAATCTGAAACGAAGGACATAGCGGTATTTTTGTGGATTATGAGGTGGTTACAAATACAGAGAAATGGTTCACGCTGAAGATTCGTGTTCATGAGGCTGCAGGCAGCAGCAATACCTACTATAGATTCTACCATATCGATAAAGTAAACGGCAAAATCGTAGAACTTAAAGACCTGTTTACATCAGACGGTTTCGCCGCAGTTTTGGCAGACAATCTCCGTAAACAGATGAAAAAATTATGGCAAAGGACAGCAGTAAAATATACTGGGTTGAAAATGCGGAAATCGGTCAGGACTTCGTAACACTCGATGACAAGCATAATTTCTATTGGGATAAAGACGGCAACCTTGTTATCGTCTTTGATAAATACGAGGTTGCCCCGTGAAGCATGGGTACTCCGGAGTTTGTAATCAAAAAAGGTGCCATATCAGATATTCTGAAGCCGGAGTATCGATGATATTCCACCTCGAATCATATTTTTTCAGGGGCAAGGTCTTCGGACCCTGCCCCTGAACTTTACATAATAAAGCTATTGATGTTGTTTGGTTCACTCCCCGATAACATTAACCTGGCAAGCCTTCATTGCGGTCAATGCCGCCCTGTGCGTTTCAGGCGTAACTCCGGCACAGCAGCTTGCATCAACGCTTATATCAATCTCGGGGAAAACCGCTTTTAATATCAGAGCATTAGATATCACACAGATATCGGTACATACACCGATAATCTCAATTCCCGAAATTCTGCTGTCTTTGAATTACTCAGCCCAATGAATATAGCCGAAAGTCGGCTTGTCAATATGTTTGCAGTCGGGGCAGTCGATTTCTTTTACAACTTGCCAACCTTCCGTTCCTTTGACACAATGCGGCACAGGAAGATGCCGTCCTTCGTTGGTTTCAAGATAGTTTTCTTCGTGTGTGTCACGAGTGAAAATCACCTCATCCCCGGCAGCCATGTATACGTCAATTTTCTTTTTAACATTCGGCAGAACAGCAACCGCCTCTTTCGAGCCGAGTACTCCCGTGACAAAATCATTCTGCATGTCGATAACAATCAGTGTTTTCATAAATAACCTCCGCTATTTTATTTTCGTGTCTGTTGGGAACTTCACCGCTATAGTCGTCCCCTTTTCCGAGCTTTCCTCAACCCGAATCTCACCGCCGTGCAATGCAACAATCTCCCACACCAACGAAAGTCCCAATCCCACGCCGCCGTTTTCTCTGCTCCTGGATTTATCCACCCTGAAAAAGGGATGAAAAATGCTTTCTCTGTATTTCTCCGGTATGCCGCAGCCGGTATCTGCAACCCGAATGGCTAACCGATTTTTTTCATCGGTAATCATAATACGCACCGTTCCGTTCGGGCGATTGTAGCGTATGGAATTTTCGGTCAGATTAAAGAGCATACGGTAAATCAGCGTGTCACTGCCGATCATAGCTCCGTCACCTTCACTTTCAAGGATTATGTCGTTTCTGTCCGCAAGCGGAGCAAGGTCGGCAAAGATCTCCTCAACCATAGGAGCCAATTCAATACGGTCGGTGCAGGGTACCGTCTTGAGCTCACTCATTTCAAGCAGCGTTTTCGTCATTTGCGTCATACGCTCGGTCTGCTCGCACAGCAGGCGCAGAAAATCCGCCGTTTCCCGCGATACCTCGGGATGCTCCGCGGAAAACAGTTCAAGCTGTGCCTGCATCAGCGAAAGCGGCGTGCGCAACTCATGAGCGGCATTTCCCGTAAACTGCCGCTGCGCGGTAAAGCCTTC
>CAKSDP010000015.1 GCA_934446065.1 uncultured Eubacteriales bacterium | reverse complement strand
CCAGAGCAACGCGGACGTATTTATCGAAAAGCTGTCGCGCAAATACGACACGCCGCTCATGCGTTATTTTAAAGCCGACGGAACCGAGCTGTCGATCGGACAGTGGCAGAAGCTCGCCGTTGCGCGTGCTTTTTACAGCGATTCCGATTTTCTGATACTTGATGAGCCGACGGCATCTCTTGACCCGATGGCAGAGCAGGAGATATTCACGCAGTTCGATGAGCTTCGCCGCGACAAGACCACGATATTTGTGTCGCACCGTCTCTCGAGCGCGACAACAGCCGACAAAATCATTCTGATCGACGGCGGACGTGTCGGTGAGATCGGCAGCCACTCGGAGCTTATGGCGAAGCGGGGAAAATATTTTGAGCTGTTCACAACTCAGGCAAAGAGGTACATTGAAAACAGCGATACGGAGCACCCGGGCAGCATGCCTCCCCCGCCCGGAGGTATGCCTCCGCGCAAATTTGGTGATGAGCCGAGAAAATAAGGCAACATTGCCCATTCGGTGGGATCGGACACCCTATATTTCATTGACAATAACAGGTTGACACACGGACGTTTTTCTAATATAATGATAAGGAGATACAAAAGTTACCGACTTCGGTGTCCGAAAGGAAACACACAACATGAACAAAGCGATCGAATGCGAAAATTGCAGCTGCACGACTAAAGTCGTGAAATTCGGCGGAAGCTCCCTTGCAAATGCAGAACAGTTCCGCAAGGCAGAGAGCATCATACGAGCGGAGGAATCACGCCGATACGTAGTTCCCTCTGCTCCCGGCAAAAGATTCCCCGAGGACACTAAGGTCACCGATCTTCTGTACGAGTGCTACCGTCTCGCGTCGCTCGGCGAGGATTTCTCGGAAGTATTTGACGAAGTTAAATCGCGATACACCGACATCATAGACGGACTCGGGATCGATCTTGATCTCAGCGAGGAGTTCATCACGATAAAGGGCGCGATCAAGCATCACGCCGGACGTGATTATGCTGCGAGCCGCGGCGAATATCTCAGCGGAATGATCTTCTCAAAGCTGCTCGGCTACGATTTCATCGACGCTGCCGGAGTTATCCGTTTTGCAGACAACGGTTCATTTGACGCTGAATCCACCAACACGATCCTCACGTCGGTGCTTGCACGCCACAAGACCGCCGTCATCCCCGGCTTCTACGGATCAATGCCGAACGGCACGGTCAAGACGTTCTCACGCGACGGCTCGGATGTAACGGGATCTATAATCTCGAGGGCTGCCGGCGCTGATCTGTACGAAAACTGGAAGGATGTCTCCGGTTTCCAGATGGCTGATCCCCGCATTGTCGATAATCCGCGCACGATCTCCGTGATAACATACCGTGAGCTGCGCGAGCTTTCATACATGGGCGCGAGCGTTCTTCACGAGGACGCGATCTTCCCCGTCCGTTTTGCGGGGATTCCGATCAACATAAAGAACACGAACGATCCATCGGCTCCCGGCACGATGATCGTTGCAGAGGCAGACAGCGATGACTGCGTTATCACCGGAATCGCCGGAAAGAAGGGCTTCTGCTCCATCAGCATTGAAAAGGACATGATGAACCAGGAGGTCGGATTCGGACGCCGTGTGCTTGAGGTTTTCGAGGACGAGAACATCTGCTTCGAGCATCTTCCCTCCGGAATCGACACCATGACGATCGTAGTTGCAAAGTCCGAGCTTGACGGCAAGCTTGACCGCGTGCTCGACTCGATCTGCAAGATGGTCGTACCCGACAGTATTTCATTTGACGAAAACCTTGCGCTGATCGCCGTAGTCGGTCGCGGAATGATCAAGGCGGCAGGCTCGGCTGCAAAGATATTCAACGCCTGCGCCAACGCCGGAATCAACATACGGATGATCGACCAGGGCTCATCCGAGCTCAACATCATTATCGGGGTTGACGAAAAGGACTTTGAGTGTGCTCTCCGGGCGATCTACAATGAATTCATAAAATAAAAAATTCGGGCTGACGTGCAGATGCACATCAGCCCTGATTTTCTTCGGTATACTCAGCCGATATCCGGACGGGGTTCCGATCCGAACACGTGGAGCGGCAGCTTTACTCCGCCGATCAGATGGAAATGCAGATGCTTCACGCTCTGACCGCCGTCCTCGCCGCAGTTGTTGATTATACGGTAGCCGTTCTTGAGTCCGCAGGACTCGGCGATCTGCGGGATATGCTCAAAAATATAGGCGACCTCGCCCGAATTTTCGGGGGTCACTGCGTCTGCCGACTCGATGTGCATTTTCGGTATGATGAGCACATGGACAGGCGCTTCCGGGTTTATATCTTTGAATGCGAGGATACGGTCATCCTCGTACACCTTCGACGAGGGAATGTCCCCCGCAATAATGCTGCAAAACAAACAATCCATTGTAAGTAGTCCTTTCCTTTGTTTTCTTTTAGTCTATCACAATAATTTCATGAAATCAAGTAGGAGTTCCAATATGTACGAGAAGTCGTTCTGGAAATCGCTCACACGCGGCGCACGCCCGATACTCATATACGGCACTGGCAACGGCGCCGATAAGATAATAGACATAATCGAGCATTTCGGCGGGAGGATCGCGGGTGTTTTCGCATCCGATGGGTTCGTCCGCACGCGAACATTCCGCGGGCACACGGTAATGTCATACTCTGATGTTCGCGCGTCATATGGGGACGATATATCGATCGTCGCTGCGTTCGGCTCGACACTGCCCGAGGTGATCGATTTTCTGTGGCTGCTCGACTCACGGCACGATCTGTACATTCCGGAGGTACCGCTGTTCTGCGACGATCTCATAGGCGAGCTGTTCTGCGACGAATACATGGCTGCCCACGCAGCTGAGATTGCGGCGGCGCGGTCGCTCATGTCAGACGAACGCTCTGTGAAACTTTTTGACGACATGGTGAATCACAGGCTGTCGGGAAAGCTGCGTTATCTTTCCGACACGGAAGTCCCCGCCGATTCTCTTGCAGAGCTTCTGCCGTGCGGCGAGATACGGACGGCGATCGACGGCGGCGCGTTCAAGGGCGACACCGCAAAGCTGTTCTGTGCTGCCTTTCCGAATCTTGAAGCACTCGCGGCAGCAGAGCCTGACGCAAGATCCTTTGCAAAGCTGAGCGCTCTTGCAGGCGAGCACGGATATGAGGCGGTAATCCCCGTAAACGCCGCGCTGTCCGACTCCTGCGGCACGATCGAATTCGTATCGGGCGGAAGCCGGGGTTCGGCTGTCGGCGGCAAAGCACATCGCGCACGCACGGTATCCTGCCAAGCCATGACTATCGACCGCATCGTATCGGACATGCTCGGCGGCTCATGCGATTTTATAAAGCTCGATACCGAAGGGTTTGAGTCTGCAGCGCTTGACGGTGCCGCAGATACGCTTACGAGACAACCGATCCTGTCCGTATCGCTGTATCATCGAACTGCCGATCTCTTTGAGCTTCCGCTGAGGCTCGCGAGATCCTATCCCGGGGCACGTTTCTTCCTGCGCCGTCCAAAATGCGTTCCCGAATGGGATCTGACGCTTTATGTGATACCCGGTATCAGATAACAGTCTGTTTATCAAACCGACGGACGTCGGCACAAGCCCCGGAGATCTCACGGACGAGGGCGGCAAGGCGCTCTGTTACCGGAAACTCTGTATGGAAATGCCCTGCCTCGATTATCGCGATTCCGTACTCCGAAAAATCGTGTGCAGACGAATACGACGCCTCTCCCATGATGATCGCATCAGCACCTGCGCGCAGCGCCGGGATAATAAAATCCTTTCCCGCGCCACCAATGAGGGCGACCCGCCTGACAGGCTTTTTCGGGTCACCGCTGAACTTCACTGACGGAGAGTTCAGGCGCACCTTCGCAAGTTCGGCAAGCGATTCCGCCGTAGTCTTTGAAATATCAGCGATCCTTCCGCCGTTCGGCATCTCGGAATCGCCGAACGGTTCGGCATTTGCAATGTCGAGAGCTTTCGCAAGGCAGTCGTTCACGCCACCGGAACCTGCATCAAGCCTTGTATGGTATGATGCCGCTGAAACGCCCGCGCCGATAAGCTTCAGTATCCGATTGCCCGGCACGCTTGTAGGAGTGATCTCGCGTGTGCCGCCGAATATCAGCGGATGATGCGTAAGGAGGAGGTCGTAACCTCCGTCAGCCGCTGCACACGCCTCGGGATATCCGGCATCAAGAGTAACAAGGACACGCCTCAACTCTCTGTCGGGATCGACAAGCAGCTGAAGTCCGTCCGTATCCCAATCGCATGAGAGGGCACGGGGATACAGCTCGTCCATCGAGCGAATGAAATCCACAAGTTTCATCTTACTTTTCCTCCAAACTGTTTTTAACTGCGCAGAGTTCGCGAAGTATCGTATCGCACCTCTCGCAGTTAAGTCCGCCGCCGCGCCGTCCTGCGGCGATTTTTTTATACCTTGCGATCGCAGAATCAAGGTACTCCGAAAAAACATTTCCGCCCGCGGCAATGTTCGCACGTCCGAGAATATGTTCCGCCTCGGTGAGCTTATACGATTCTCCGGTATAACGGACGAGCATCACGCGATACAGCTTTCCGGCGCTGCCGACTATGTTCTCGCGCTCGATACTGTATCCGCCGGAAGCGAGCAAATGTGATAGATCCTCTATCGACGACATTGGCTGCAAAACGAGAGGGATACCGGATTTTCGTATATACGCTGCGCGGTCAATGATGTTATATATAAGCTCGCCGCCCATGCCGCATACGGAAATGCAGTTATAGCGCTCGATATCGTCTACCGAAGCAAGTCCGTCGGACAGGTAGAAGCGCATATGATCCGCAACTCCCGCGCGCTCCGCCGTATCAACTGATTTTGCAAGCGGGGCTGAGTTTATATCCGATGCTCCCGCAAAGCTTATTCTCCCACGGCACAGCAGATTCACGGGAAGATAGCCGTGATCGGTTCCGACGTCGAGCAGTGATGATCCGTTCGGAACAAATTCGGCGACGGCGGAAAGGCGGGGATCAAGCTTTGGTACGTAATCTTTTTCGCAATTCATAATAAGTCACAAATGAAAAACAGGCTGCCGCAGACACGCGACAGCCGTGAATTCATGATCAGCCTTCCTTGGATGCGAGGAACTCGTTGAGCTTTGAAACAAGCTCATCGGCGTCGGTTCCGTGTACGGCACACGCGTCGGCGATGCTCTCGCCTCTCGATGCGGGGCAGCCGAGGCAATGCATTCCTATCTCCATGAAAAACTTTGCAGTCTCAATATCAAAGTCGAGTACATCTCCGATAAGCGAATCCTTTGTTACGTTCATTTTTATATACTCCTTAATTTTTTATTTCAACCGTTATGGCAGGCTAAAGCTGTATTGAAGTTTTTCGGCCGCTACGGCGGAAGTTTGCTTTGTAAAATCAGTTTGCGCGCTTCAGCTCAACCGGATCCGGCTGGCTTATACGCTTTATATCGGCTCCGAGATCGGAGAGCTTGCCGACGATATCCTCATATCCGCGCTCAATTCTGAAAATATCGGAGATCTCGGTCTCACCTCTTGCGATGAGTCCGGCAATTATCATAGCAACACCGGCTCTGAGATCGAGCGCTTTGACCGGTGCACCGGTAAGCTCAGTGCCGCCTGTGATAACGGCACGTCTTGTATCGACCTTGATCTGTGCGCCCATTCGCGTAAGCTCATCCACGTATCTGAATCTGTTTTCGTATATGCCCTCGGACACGTAGCTCGTGCCCTCAGCAAGACATAGAAGAACACTCATCTGCGGGTGCATATCGGTTGGAAAACCGGGATACGGAAGTGTTTTTACGCTTGTTGCCTTGAATTTTTTGCCGACAGCGTCAACGCGGACGGCATCGTCGTACTCCTCGATTGAAACGCCGATCTCCTCAAGCTTTGCCGTGATAGACTCAAGGTGCTTAGGGATAACGCCGGATACCGTGACGGCTCCGCCGGTCGCGGCTGCCGCGATCATGAAGGTTCCCGCCTCGATCATATCGGGAATTATTGTATAGGTACAGCCGTGAAGCTCTTTTACTCCGCGGATCTTTATCATATCAGTGCCGGCGCCGCTTATTCTCGCACCGCAGGTATTGAGGAAGTTTGCAAGGTCAACGACATGGGGTTCTCTTGCGGCGTTGTCGATTATCGTAACGCCGTCGGACAATGCTGCGGCAAGCATAATATTCATCGTGCCGCCGACAGTGACGATATCGAAGAAGATATTGGCTCCGCGGGATGCACCGTCGCGATGGATCTCCACGAATCCGCCCTCGGTCGTAACACTGCCGCCGAGCGCCTCAAATCCCTTTATATGCTGATCTATCGGACGGACGCCGAAATCGCATCCGCCGGGAAGTCCGACTTTTGTATAGCCGAATCTTCCGAACTCGGCTCCGAGAAGATAATACGACGCACGCATCTGGCGCACAAGGTCATATGAGGACGTGCCCGCTTTTACATTGGTACAGTCGATCTCGACCGTATCACGGCGGATGGTGCGTATAACGGCACCCATATCGCGAAGAATGTCGAGCGAAAACGAAACGTCACGGACATTCGGAATATTTTCAATAACACATTTACCGCGGACAAGCACGCACGCAAAAATTATCGGGAGCGCCGCATTTTTCATTCCGCTTATGTTTACGCTGCCATGAAGGGGTCTCTGACCCCGTACAACGATTTTATCCATAATAATTCTCCAAAACGCCGCTTTAACGGCTCACATAAGTAAATTTAGATTTGCAGGAAAGCGAGACTGCCGAGATTGCTTTTGGTAAAATAACTCAAACTATTCCACGCAGAAAAATATGAAAACACAAAATGTACGAGTGGACAATCTCATACAATTATCATTATACCATTTTTTCCGTGAATATTAAAGTCCTTTTTCCCGTTTTTTTCATGTCCGTAACAGAATTAGCTCTTATGCACAGATAGTTTTCCAAATGCGCCGAAGTATTAGTACAATATTGCACAACAATTTTATGTAAATTCACGTCATTGCACGCGCACCGGCACAGCTGCTGCCGGTTTTCCCGCTGATACCAATATATGAGCGGACAATAAAGGTTGACACGTATTATTTTACACCGTTCAGGTAAAGCGTGCAAAGATCGACGACCATGCCGTAGCTTCTCGTATCGTTTCCAGTAAACGCTGACAGATACGCACTGTTCACGCTGTCGGTCACATTTGCTGCGGTATTTTCGCGGTACTTATCAAAGAATTCCGAATACGCCCGAAGCTCGGTGCGCGCAGTATCGCACAGTTCAGACACGGCTTCGCTGTATTTTTGCGGAGACGCGGAATACAGCGCGCTTGCCATATATTCATACACATTCAGGTATCCGCTGTATCTCAGATAATGGTCAACCGACGTATCGCAGACGAGGAACGCCACAAAATTCGCCTCATCCTCACGCGCTATGCCGCGCTGATGCGCCATCTCATGCGCCGAGGTATAGGCAACTACAAAATCGGGATAGTTCACGTTGATATTCGCCTCTCCGGTAAACATACTGTACACGCCGGAGAGATGCGTATACGTCATCGGCTCGCTGAGTGTGATGGGCTTCAGGCGAACGTGGAGCTTTGTCGGAAACGAATACTTTTCCGCAAGCGAATCGTAGCCGCTGCACACCTTCTCGGACAGCTCATCAAATGTCATGTTCATATGTGTCGCGCCCGTAACGCTTGCATCGATCATCGCCGCTTCCCTGTTGACCTCACGAATTGCCGCGAGCGTTGCGCTGTAAAGCTCGTCGACCGAAACATCGCGTCGCACTATTCCGAACTCAAGTCCTATATCGCGGGTGTAGAATCCTGCACCGTATGAGAGGACGAACACGGAATACACGACCGAAACGACTGCGAATACGAATGCCGCCGCGCGGACAAAGAATCGCTTGACGGAGCCGCTTTTGCGGATTCCTGCGCCGATTATGTAAACAAGTATCGCAGGCGAGGAAATGATCGCCGCCTCGGTCAGAGAAACGGGGATTGGTGAGTTGATATGCGCAAGTACCGCTCTGAGGAACGTACCCACAGTCATTCGCCAATTTGCCGCAAAGCTTTGCGACACAGAAAAAGCAATATGGACTGCCGCCGAGACGACGGACACCGCAAGAAACGGCAGCATGACGCAAAGGATACGTTTATTTTTCACTCTTCAAAACTCCGGACTCGATTATTTTTTCGGCTTCTGCCGCAATGCTCTCGGGAGATGCTCCGAGCTTGCGGCAAAGGTCTGCGATATCATCCGGAAGCGGGGCACATACGCGCACACGCTCGCCGCTCTCGGGATGAGGAAAAACAGACACTGAGGCGTGCAGCGACTGCCGCCCGATATACTCGGACTCACTGCCGTACATGGTATCTCCGACGATCGGGCATCCGATGCCCGCAAACTGAACGCGGAGCTGATGCGTTCTGCCCGTAACGGGAGAAGCGACGACCGCGCACACGCCGGGCATCTCCGCCGCGACGCAATATTTTGTCACCGCAAGCTTTGCGCCGTCGGCGTCGGAAGGACATTCCTCGCGCATTACGATACTGCCGTCCATACGGCGCATATACGACACGATCTCTCCACATTTTTCGACAGGCGATGCCGCAAGAACGGCGATGTAATACTTTTCGATTTCTCCCGCACGCATCGCCTTATACATTTTGTATGATGCAAGGCGGGTATTTGCCGTGAGCATGACGCCGCTTGTATCCCGATCAAGCCGATTCACCGGACGGAACACATACGGCGCTGCGCTGTATCTGTATGCAAGCGCATTTGCAACGGTATCATTGCGATGCCCGAGCGACGGGTGGGCGGGCATTGCCGGAGGCTTGTTCACGGCTGTCACGTGCTCATCCTCATAAAGTATTCCGAGCGGGAGGTCCGCCGGGATTATATACGGGCTTGTATCCTCTTCCCTGTCCTCGGACATGAGCGACAATATCTCGCCTTTCGCGAGAATGTGCCTGACTGTGACAAACTCGCCGCCTACCGTTATTCCGCCGGGGGTAAACTTGAGCTTTTTGAGCATGGCGGAGGAATATCCAAGCTCGCCGCGAAGATATTCGCGTATCGTCATGCCGGCAATATCTTCCGTGACTCTGATGTTCAATGCGCGTCACCTCCTCTGTCCGACAGACGTTTGCGGTCGAGAGAAAAAAGCAGCACGATCACCGCAAAAGCCGCCGCAGATGCAATAACGCTGATATCGCCGATCGTGGTATAGACGGTGTTTTCGTCTATCATATACACGTCCGACAGAATAAAGCCGTATTCGGACTGACCGAGGCTCTGATCGACTCTGCCGGTCGGTGTTATGATCGAGGAAATTCCCGTGCTTGCCGCGCGGATGAGATATCTTCCGGATTCGACCGCACGCAGCACGGCGTGACGGTTGTGCTCGCCGCCGGCGGCGGAATTACCGAACCAGGAATCGTTTGTGGACAGTGTTATAAGCTCTCCGCCGCATCTGACGCTGTCACGCGTCAGCTCGGGGTATATAGAATCAAAGCATATTATCGGAGACACTGCGCCGAGCGGAGTCTCGAGCACCGTCGGCTCCGTTCCTGCCGCGAGGTCGTCCGCCAAAACGGACAGCTCCGAGAGCGGCGGATAGATCGCGGACACAAGTGAGCGCAGCGGCACAAACTCGCCGAACGGCACAAGTCTGCGCTTGACGTAATATGTGTCATCGATCCCGCGCTCCGGTGTGACGGAGACGACGGAATTCTCCTCGACGCCGTCGGCGCTTTCCGTAAATGCACCTGCGATCAGCGTTACATTGTTCTCGCGCGAGACCGCGCGGTAATACGAGCGAGCCTCATACCCGAAATCTCCGCTGAGATTGTACACTATCGGCGTTTCGGGCCAAACAACAAACTCGGCACCGGCTTCCGCCGCCTCCTCGGTCAGGGATTCGTACACGTTGTATGCACGCTCGGCTGAATCCTCCGCCCACTTTTCATACGATGATATATTTCCCTGTATCGCGGCGGCGGTAACGGCGCGGCTTCCCTCAGGCACAGAATACGTCGCAAGGCGGATGCATCCGAATCCGATATTTGCCGAAAGCAGAAGAAGTGCGGCAATAAATGGGCGCAGGGTGCGTGGGCGTACATCGGCGGGCGACGAAGCGAAGAGTTTCGCGATACCCGTGCCGATAAGTGAGCCTGCAAACACAAGAATAAATGTCACGGCATACGAGCCCAACACAGACGTGATCTGGATCATGGGCAAAAACGATGCCTGTCCGATGGCAAGATTACCCCACGGAACGCCCGCCCATGTCTGATGTTCGATCCACTCGAACATGACAAAAAGGCAGGCAAATGCGCCGGAAAAAGCAGCGGGGCTGCGGCGTATGCCTGTTCTGCGAGAGACTATACCGAGGATGACAAACATAAACGACTTTACCGATGCTTGGAGTGCGGACAGTCCGAACCATCCCGCCGCGACTACGGCTGCGGCACCGCCGCGACTGAGTCCGGTGAAATCGAGGGGATAAAGCTCGGTAAACCACGAAAAAAGCACTATTCCGAATCCCATAAAGAAAGAGAAGCCGCGCAGATACGCGTGCCTCTTCAGATTTACGGAATCCGGAACAGTATACTCGACATATGCGGGCACGAGGAAGGAGATCCAGCCAACAAAGAACAGCCGGTCAAACACGAGCGGCAATGCGACGATCATACCGAAAACGAACATTGCGGTCTTCGGGTGCCGCGACAGGCATTTCAGAAATGTTCTCACGGGCTGATCTCCTTTCATTTATAATTGATTATTTGCCAAGAAGCGCGGAATATTTACCGGGATCGAAAAATTCAAGAAAACGGATATTCTCCGGCTTTGCGATGAATGTTCTGCCGCAAAGATACGAAAGCGGTCCTGTATCCTCGCGAAACGTCAGCTTATATGAATACAGCGCCTGATGCTTCCAGCGGAGCCGGCGGTCGTTCTTGTTTTCGCCGTACTTTCCCTCTCCGACAAGCGGCATCCCGAGGTACGCCATATGCGCTCTGATCTGATGTGTACGTCCCGTATACAGCCGAACCTCAAGGAGAGAGATATCGAGCGACGGATTATAGTCAACAAAGCGGTACCCGGTCTTGATCGGCTTTGCGCCGCGCACCTGCGTGCTTGTCACGGTGACTGTTTTGGTACGGCTGTTCTTGAAGAGATACGCCTCGGCGACATCGCTGTTTTTCTTCGGCTTTCCGTGCACGGCGCAGAGATACCGTTTATCTATATGCGATTCTTTGATCGCCTCGCACACTGCACGCAGAGTTTCGGCGTTCTTTGCCGCAATGACGATCCCGCCCGTGTTGCGGTCTATGCGGTTGCAGAGCGACGGCGCGAATGAATTTTCGGACGCGGGGTCGTACTCGCCGCGCAGGATAAGGTACGATTTTATGTGGTGGATAAGCGTACCGCTGCCGTCGTCGCCGTCGCCGATGTGGACGAGCTGTCCCGGGCGCTTATCCGTGAGGATAATATTCTCGTCCTCATACACGACATCAAGCTTCGGTGCAGACAGCGGCGGAGGATCGGCTGCTCCTCGCTTTTCAGGCGTGAACTCATCGGGGATATAAAGCTCGATCACGTCCCCCTCGGACACTATCATATCTCCGGCGGCGCGCTTGCCGTTCAGCTTGATCCGCTTTTTGCGGAGATATTTATACATAAGAGAGGCGGGCAGCCCGCCGATACATTTGGTTAGAAATTTATCAAGCCGCTGTCCGCCGTCATTCTTATTTACGGTGATGGTCTGCATTATTTCGTGCCGAAGATGCGGTCGCCCGCGTCTCCGAGTCCGGGGATGATATATGCGTGCTCGTCGAGCTTCTCGTCGAGGGCTGCGCAGTATACGTCAACATCCGGATGATCCTTCTGCATTTTTTCTACTCCCTCGGGAGCCGCAACAAGGCACATAAGTCTGATGGATGTAACGCCGCGCTTTTTCAGCATAGTGATAGCGTCGGATGCGGAGCCGCCGGTTGCGAGCATGGGATCGACCACGATCACGAGGCGCTCCTCGATATCGATCGGCATCTTGAAATAATACTCGACGGGCATATGGCTTTCGGGATCGCGATACAGTCCGATATGACCGACTTTTGCGACGGGAACGAGCTTCAGTATTCCGTCAGCCATGCCGAGACCTGCTCTGAGTATCGGCACGATCGCAAGCTTCTTACCGGAGATCTTTTTGCCGACCGTGGGAGCGACGGGAGTTTCCATGTCGTAATCCTCGAGCGGGAGATCACGCGTCAGCTCATAACCCATGAGCATTGAGATCTCATCGAGGAGCTGGCGGAAGTCCTTGGAGCCTGTCTCCTTCTCTCTCATGATGGACAGCTTGTGGACAATCAGCGGATGGTCGATAACGTGGAGCTTACTCATACTTATTCTCTCTTTCTGTGCGCCGGATTACCGAAAAAACGGACAGGCGCAATTTTATTATTCTTTTGCGCGATTTTTTCGCGTATTATTATACTACTTCAGCGTATATTTTTCAAGTAGTGTCGGAACAAAACCGCCTTTTCCCGAAAAATGGGTCTGCCGCGCGTGCGACAGACCGCAATGTCATGACTGTGCGTCCGCGATAAAACGGCAGAGATTCTTATATCCAAGCTCGATTCCGCGGAAGTTGTCCTCCATACCCTCGAACTCGATAGTAATATATCCGTCATATCCGGAGCGCACTATTGTTTTGATACTCTGGTAAACTCTTGCGTCACCGTGACCGATAATGGTGCCGCGGAGATAATTCCCCGCACGGGACATGAACCAACCGTCACCGGGGTTCGGCTCGATGCCGCTCTTTACGAAAAAGTCCTTTGCATGAACGTGGAAAGCATAAGGAGCCATGATTCCGACTGAAATGTTCGGATTCTCGTCGGCACAGAGGAAGTTACCCATATCAACAAGTGCACCGAAGTTCGGATGTCCGACGGCGTTGATGAGCTTCTCTACTCTGTTTGCATCCTGAGAGAAAAATCCGTGATTCTCGGTCATGGTGCGGATGCCCTTCTGCTCGGCGTACTTTGTAACCTCGCGGATGCGCTCTGCAAGGATCGGCAGCACATCATCGTATCCGCGTGCATATTTGCGTCCGGATACACCGCCGGTAACATCGTGGCGGAGCATTGTTGCGCCAAGCTCAGCCGCAGTGTCGATAAGGGACTCCACGCGGGCGATCTCGTCGCGTCCGTCCTCGGATCCGTTATTCAGAAAATCTGCGGAGACGAGAAAAGCAACGGGGGTGATATTCTTCTCGGCACAGTGCTCGCGAATCTTCTTTGCACCGTCGGGGTCCTTTTGCCACTCGCCCTCAACGAACTCTATACCGTCAAATCCGACCTTTGCCGCATGGTCGATCACGCCGCAAACGCCGAGATTTTCCTCAAATCTGTGCGCACCGTAGCTGTACGTGCTTACGCTTGTCTTCATTTTTTCCATTCCTCCGGAATATGTATTAACAAGGTTGTTTTTATTATTATATTACATTTTACAACGAAATTCAATATATGAAGAAAATTTTAGTCACGTGAAACGGTTATTATTTTTCCGATTTCTCATGCGGACAGAACAAGAGGCACCGTTTTTTCGTGTTAATATTCCATATTCGCTCTAAATTTCTTGACATACTGCGTCGAAAAAGATATAATTATAATGTTAGTGAAAAATACTATCCTTGTCCTTCGGGCACAGGCTTTGCGAAAGGCGTACAATAAATGCTTACTTACAACAATTATCACACCGCTCCGCCGAAAAGAATTACCGATATCAGGGATCTATACAGGACCAGCGCGGAGGCATTCGGCGACAAAATACAGTATTACTATCGCGAAGACGGACAGATGCATGAATTCTCGTACAACGACTTCTGGGAATATATGCAGAACTTTGCGACATATCTCATGAACTCCTCCCTCTCGGGCAAAAGGATCGCCGTAATTGGCGACACTCATCCGCTGTGGGTCGTAACGCTTGCGTCCGTTATCAGCAGCGGCGGTGTTATAGTTCCGCTTGACCGCGAGCTTGAAATGGATCAGATAATTGATTTCATGCGCATCGCAAAATGCAGTGCTGTCGTGTACACAGAGTGCTACAACAACAAGCTGACCGAGCGCGCGGTCGATATGCCGTTTATCGAGAGCTTCATCCCGATCCATGCCGACGGAGAGTCGTGTGATCTGCCGTTCGTGAAGTCCTTTGAGAGCTGTGTTCTTGAGGGAGCACGTCTGCGCGAGGAGGGTGACACGTCCTTTAACGACTACGAGATCCGGATGGATGAGATGGCGGCGATACTGTTCACCTCCGGTACGACCGGGACGAGCAAGGGCGTCATGCTCTCGCACCACAATCTCACCGCTACGGCGAACGCGGCTTCGTTCCACACAAAGTTCGACCGCCGCGACACATTCGTCTCCGTTCTGCCGATCCACCACACGTTTGAGCTTGCGACATCGCACCTCGCTTCAAGCAATCTCGGCACCACAACCTACATCAACGAAAGTCTGCGCTACGCGACGAGGAATTTCAAGGAATTCCGTCCGACGTCGCTCATTCTTGTTCCGCTGTTCCTTGAGACGATCCACAAGCGCATTTGGGAGACCATACGCAAAAAAGGCATCGAAAAGAAGGTACGCACCGCGATGAAGATAAGCGATGCCCTGCTTCTCACCGGTGTTGATATGCGAAAGAAATTCTTCTCCGACATCACCGACGTATTCGGCGGCAGACTCAAGACCGTGATCGTCGGCGGCGCGCCGATCGATCCGCAGATAATCCGGGATTTTTACTCCTTCGGAATCTCCGTATTCCAGGGCTACGGCATCACCGAGTGTTCACCGCTGATATCCGTCAATATGCCGGGACACGTCAAATTTGACAGTGTCGGTCAAGCCGTCGAGAGCTGCGAGGTGAAGATAGATCAGATCGCGGAATGCGACGAGGGAGAGGGCGAGATCCTCGTGCGCGGCGACAACGTAATGCTCGGTTATTACGAAAATCCCGAGGCAACGGCTGAGGTGTTCACCGAAGACGGCTTCTTCCGCACGGGCGACATCGGCCGCATCGACCGCAGAGGATACATCACAATCACCGGAAGAAAGAAAAATGTTATCATTGCGGCAAACGGCAAGAACGTATTCCCCGAGGAGCTTGAGGAGAGGCTGTCGAAGCTTCCGCTCATCAAGGAATCAGTAGTTATCGGGCGCGACGACGAGGTCACCGGCGATGTTATCATCACGGCGCTCATCTATCCCGATCCGGAGATGGTCGAGGGACATCTTACAAACGATGAAGTTTGCAGTGAGCTTAAGGATTATATAACAAAGATCAACAAATCGCTCCCGCCTTACAAGCATATTAACAAATTCGAGCTGAGAAGCGAGGAATTTGAGAAAACTCCCTCTAAAAAAATTAAGCGATTCCTCTTGAAATAGTAACAAGTTTCGATTATAATATAGTGGATTGCAAAATTTTACTTTGGAGGAGGTGAGCAGAACAATGTTTGAGCAGGTAAAGGAAATGCTCGTAAACGAGCTTTCGGTAAACCCGGACGATGTTACGATGTCGGCTGAGCTTGTCGCCGATCTCGGTGTCAACTCGCTTGAACTGGCGGATCTCATTCTGCTGTGTGAGGAAAAATTCGATATAGAAATCGGAGATGAGGATATCAGGAATTTCATCACCGTAGGAGATGTAGTCAATTATCTTTCATCCGTTGAATAAATAAAGAGTTTGCGCGGCACTGTCGCGCATTACTTTTATCTTGCTCCATGGAGGCTTTATGAATACTGTACAGCTTCGCGGTGTAAACTTCACACCCGGAACTCTTGACGAAATATCGGAATACATTTGCCGCAAGATCAAAGCTGACGAGACGGTAGCCGTATTCACGCCGAACTCCGAGATCGTACAGAAATGCATCGACGAACCGGCGCTCTACGATGTTGTAAACTCCGCCGAGGTCATAATTCCCGACGGCATCGGCGTTATTAAGGCTGCGCGCATCCTCCGTCTCCCGATAAGCGAGCGTGTACCGGGAATCGAGCTTGGCGAGCGGATGCTCTCGCTCGCGGACTCATCCACTCCCGTATTCTTCATGGGAGGCAAGCCGGGCATTGCCGAAGCGGCAGCGGAAAAGATGTGCGAAAAATATCCGTCGCTCGTGATTGCGGGAACTCATGACGGATACTTCAAGAAATCGGGCGAAGAAAACGATGCGGTGATCGACGAGATCAACCGCTCCGGTGCGAAGATACTTTTCGTCTGTCTCGGTGCTCCCGCACAGGAGAAGTGGATATACGAGAACCGCGCGTCACTGCCGGGCGTTCGTTTGTTCATGGGGCTTGGCGGCTCCCTCGACATTTATTCCGGAACAAGCGAAAGAGCGCCCGCGTTCTTCTGCAAGACCGGACTTGAATGGTTTTACAGACTCATTCGCGAGCCGTGGCGTATCGGGCGTATGATGAATCTGCCGAAATTTTATTTCGGTACGCTGTGGTACAAGCTTCGCGGCGGAAAATAAACAAAAATGAGGTCGTATGACCTCATTTTCTTATTATACTGCGAAAGCTCTGCCAGTCGTATATCTCATAAAGCAGGCGATATCCGAAAATCCTACCGATGGGACCGGGGCGCTTTTTTATTCCGGTCAAGACGCGTCGGAAAGGCTCGGGATCATCTTTTACATCAAAGCATCCGTCCGAGTCGAGCGTTTTTCGGGTGAGATTGTTGCAGACGATAAACTTATACTCGCTGCGCACGATCTTCTTTATCGCGGACATGATCTCCCGCGACAGCGCGTCGGGCTTTCTAAGCTCGAAAAATCCGAATGCATACTCGCCGAAATACATCTCTTCGAACACAAATCCGTCCCGGGTATGGTCGAATTCAAGCTCGATATCACACTTGCCGTTGCGGCTCTGTATCACGAGAGTTGTAACGGCAAAGCCATGCACACGGCGAAGGTTTGGGAATCGCGAAATGTGTCGGTAGAACTCGCTCTCGGTTTTATAGGTTACTTCACGGTACGGAACCTTACTTTGCGAGAGCAGCTCCTTTACTTCAGAGAGATACATAGAATGTCCTTTGTATTACTTGATCTTTGCAAGAGAGGCGATATACTCGGCTGCCTCTTTTATTGAAAGCCCATCGGTGGAAAGCGCGAGATCGTAATTCTCAAGCTTACCCCACTTCTTGCCGGTATAATAATTGTAGTAATTTGCACGGCGGCGGTCGGTCTTGATAACGAGAGACTTTGCCTCCGATTCGGACAGCTCATGTCTGCGGGCTATCTCCGCAACGCGGTGGTCAAAATCAGCATAAAGGAACACACGCAGGACATCTGTGCGGTGCTCAAGGACGTAATCCGCGCATCTGCCTACGATAACTGCCCCGTGATCCTCCTCTGCCGCAGCCTCGATTATCTCCGACTGCGCCATAAACAGTTTATCGTTTATCGGCTGATAGTCCTGATTGAAAACATTGCCGTACATGGACGAGCCTGCCGCAAGCGTATAAAGAATACTGTTCGGTATCTTCTCATCTGCTGCATGGAGCCGTCCCTCGTCAAATCCGATCTTGCTTGCGGCAAGCGAAATCAGATTGTTATCATAGAATTTATACCCGCACATTTCTGCAAGTGCGTGTCCTGTTTCGCGTCCTCCGCTTCCGTATTGTCTTGCTATGGTTATGATCTTTCTTGACATAGCCTGCTCCTTTCTCCCGCTCGTCACGGCGGTACCTTTTTTATAGGATAAGTATACCACAAGAATACGCACGAGTAAATAGAAATATACGAAAAAGTTCAAAAAATGCGGTATTTTTCACTTATTAAAGTGAGTTTTCGGCGGCATATGTTGTCTTGATTGTTCAAAAACGCAATCGCACGCGCCGTATTTTTTGTATTTATCATACGAAATGCCCATGGAATTATTCTCGCAGATGTGGTACAATTATTACAAAGCATATGTGTGAGGTGTGTTATGTTCAAGATAGGCGATGCCGTTGTATACGGCTCATCAGGCGTTTGTGTGATTGACGACATAAGAAACGAATATTTTCTCGGAGAACAGGCGCTGTATTACATTTTGACCCCCGTTTATTCCAAAGGCTCAACAATATTCTGCCCGGTGAATAACGACAAGCTACCGATCCGCGCAGTCAGATCAAAGGATGAGCTTTTGTCGTCTCTGTCAGGCGATACCGCAGACACGGACGAATGGATCGTAAACGATCAGAAGCGGCACGAGCATTTTTCGGCTGTACTGCGAACGTCTGACAGCGGCAAGCTCGCCCGGATGATCTCGCTTCTGTGGCGCAACCGCGATGAGATGGCTGCCGTCGGCAGGAAGTTCCGTGCGGCTGACGAGAAAGCTCTCGCCGATGCCGAAAAGATCCTGTTCGGCGAGATGGCATATGTGCTCGACATATCATATGATGAGGCGGCGGATATGTTCCGCACCGCAGGCTCGACATGAGACACATAGATATATAACAAAAAGGATGGCATCTTTAATGTCATCCTTCTTTATTTATTATACTTTCATGGGCGGTCGGTCATACGTCAAGCGACGCCATATGCTCGAATGTTTCACGATGGACGACGACGCGCGGCACTCCGTCCTTTACCATAACGATCGCGGGGCGCGGGATCTTATTGTAATTCGATGCCATGGAATAATTATATGCCCCTGTGACGAGGACGGCGAGAATATCGCCGCGCTCAGGGCGCGCGATCATGACGTCCTCCTGAAGAAGGTCGCCGCTCTCGCAGCATCTTCCGGCAACGGTACAGCAGAAATCTGCCGCTCGGTCGGCGTGCGATGCACAGACAACGGTATATGCCGACTGATAAAGCGCATATCTGGGATTATCGGTCATACCGCCGTCAACAGAGACGTAGCTCTTATAGCCGGTGATCGTCTTAACCGAACCGACGGTATACAGCGAGGTCCCCGCATCGGCGACAATGCTGCGCCCCGGCTCAAGCAATATCTTCGGCATCGGAATTCCGAGCGTGCTGCACTTTGAGCGCACCTCATCGGCAAGTCTTCGGATACAGTCGGCGATATCGATCTCGGGATCGCTCGCGACATAGCGAACGCCGAAGCCGCCGCCGAGATTGAGCATTTCGGGAACGTATCCGAAATCGCGCGACAGCTTTGCAATAAACGCGAGCAGGATATCCGCTGCGTCACAGAACGGGTCAATATCAAATATCTGCGAGCCGATATGGGAATGAAATCCCACAAGCTCCACATTCTTCAGCGTCAGTGCGTATCGCACAAGCTCTTCCGCCTGTCCGGTCTCGATCGCAACACCGAACTTGGAATCGACCTTGCCGGTACTTATCTTGGCATGGGTATGCGGGTCGATACCCGGAGTCAGACGCAGGAGTATCTTTTGCCGCACGCCGCCGATCCCGGCGATCTCATCAAGGCGGGAAAGCTCGTCTGCGTTATCAACTATGAAATACCCGATCCCGCATCGCAGCGCGAACCGTATATCGTCGTCAGTCTTGTTATTCCCGTGGAAATACGCACGGCTCATCGGAAAAGCCGCCGAATCGGCAAGGTACAATTCGCCCGGCGACACTATATCCGTGCACATTCCCTCCGCTGCGGCGATGCGATACAGCTCCTTGAAGCACAGCGACTTGCTTGCAAAAAGCGGCACGCTTCCCTCGCCGAAATATTTCTTCATTGAATCTATATACGTCCGCATATTCGAGCGTATGCGTGCCTCGTCGATCACCATAAGAGCCGTGCCGTATTTTTCGGCAAGCTCCACCGTATCGACACCGGCGAAGGTAAGATGCCCCTCGCGGTTTACGCCGAGGTTTGTATGGATAAACTCTTTTTTCATCACAGCCGTATTCATTTTGTCTGTCCTTTCTTTTGAAGATTCGTGAGCGAATCAAAGGAGCGCTATCAGCCGCTCTGCCGCCTCGCGCGTTGCCTCGGCATTGCCGAACGCGGTGAGTCTGAAGTATCCCTCGCCGGATCTGCCGAAGCCCTCGCCGGGGGTTCCGACGATCTGCGTCTTTGTGAGAAGATAATCGAAAAACTCCCACGAGCCCATGCCGTTCGGGCACTTCATCCAGATATACGGTGACGACACGCCGCCGGTGAATTTGATATTCTTGGACACAAGCACGTCGGCGATCGTTTTCGCATTTGCTCTGTAATACGCAATATTTTCCATGCACTCGGCGATTCCCTCGGGGGAGAGCGCGGCTTCCGCGGCACGCTGTATCACATACGGGACACCGTTGAATTTCGTCGCCTGGCGGCGCATCCACATTGTTCTGAGCGACACGCCGTTCGCCTTAAGCTCCTCCGGAACGATAGTCCAGCCGCAGCGCGTTCCGGTAAAGCCTGCCGTTTTTGAAAGGCTGCATATCTCGATCGCGCACTCACGTGCTCCGTCGATCTCATAGATGGAATGGGGATAATCGCCGCAGATGAACGCCTCATACGCCGAATCGAATATTATAACGGAGCCGGTGCGGTTGGCAAAATCGACCCACTCGCGCAGCTTTTCACGGGAATACACGGCGCCCGTGGGATTATTCGGCGAGCAGAGGTAGATCACGTATCCCTCACCCGAAACGCCGTCCGGCATCGGGAGGAATCCGTTTTCCTCGTTTCCGGGAAGCAGCTCCGGCGTGCGTCCCGCCATCAAATTTGAATCAACATAGACGGGATACACGGGATCGGGAATAAGGATCCGGTTATCACCGAAAATATCGGTAATATTGCCGACATCGCTCTTTGCTCCGTCGGAGATAAACACGGTATCGGGATCGAGCGTCACGCCGA
Organism: uncultured Eubacteriales bacterium; assembly: GCA_934446065.1. Lineage (GTDB taxonomy): Bacteria > Bacillota > Clostridia > Oscillospirales > CAG-272 > UMGS1312. The sequence continues at coordinate 27,872 of CAKSDP010000015.1, read as the reverse complement.
AATCCGCATAATGGCGTGCGACCGCCTCACGTGTGAAATCATAGCCGTACTCCGGGGCATATCCGCGGAATGTTTCGATATGCGCCATCTCCTCCGTCGCACGGTGCATGGCATCGATAACGCACGGCGCCAGCGGCAGAGTGACGTCGCCGATGCCGAGCTTTATTACACGCTCATCAGGATTTGCGGCACGGTAGGCGCGCTCGCGTTTGCCGATCTCCGAGAAAAGATAGCTCTCGCCGAGCAAGGCATAATTTTTGTTCACTTTAATTCTCATACTCATACACTCCCTCGTACACTTTAGCGGCGGGTCCAGTCATAGTTATCGAATAATCGCTGCCGCAGACGATCGTAAGCTCGCCGCCGATAAGTCGCACCTTTACCGGAACACAGGGCTTCACATATCCGCACAGAACTGCGGCTGCGACTGACGCGCACGCGCCGGTGCCGCAGGCGAACGTCTCACCGCTTCCCCGCTCCCACACGCGCATCTCTATCGTAGACGGATCGACGACACGCACAAACTCCGTATTCACGCGCTCCGGGAAAAACGGGTGGCACTCGAAATGCGGTCCGATCCGTTCAAGGTCAAGCGATGCCGGATCGTCACAGAACACTACAGCGTGCGGATTTCCCATTGATACGCACGTAACAAGCTCCTCTTTACCGTTCACGGTTATCGGGTGAAGCTTTGCCGTTCCGTCAAAATCTATCGGTATCCGACGTCCGTCAAACTCGGCGCGTCCCATCTCGACGCTTACGGAATTCACACGCCCATCGAGGACATCAAGCGTAAGGTGCTTTATTCCGCTGAGCGTTTCGATATCAAGCTCACGGTCGCGGACGATGCCGTGATCGAAGAGGTATTTCGCAACGCATCTTATGGCGTTGCCGCACATCTTTCCCTCGCTGCCGTCGGCGTTGAACATTCGCATTTTTGCGGCGGCGACCGACGAGCGGCAGATCATGACGATCCCGTCCGCTCCGACGGAAAAATGGCGCGGGGACATTTTTCTTGCGATATCCGCAGGATCGGGAAGCTCATCCTTCATGCAGTCAAAATAGATATAGTCGTTTCCGATCCCGTGCATTTTGGTGAAATGAAGCTCCATCATCTGTCCTCCCTCAGCATATCGTACATATTATATATACCCGGTGACGTGACCGTCAGAAGATATCTTGCCGCCTCAAGCGCGCCCTCGGCGAACAGGCTGCGGCTGTACGCCTCGTGCTTCAGCGTTATGCTTTGCGTATCGGTGCAGACAAGCACCTCGTGGACGCCGACGATCCCGCCGGCGCGCACCGCGTTGATCCCGATCTCCCCCGGAGTCCGGCGCTCGTGCCCCGCACGTCCGAGCTTATATTCCGCACCTCCGCGCACATCGCGTATTGCATCAGCTATCATAAGCGCGGTACCGCTCGGCGCATCCTCCTTGCGGTTATGGTGGCGCTCGATGATCTCGATATCAGCGTCCGGCATGACTGCCGCCGTCTTTTTCGCAAGCTCGATCAGCAGCGCGACTCCGACCAACATATTGCCCGATCTGAATATCGGCACGTGACGCGCCGCCTCGTCTATCATTGCAAGCTCGCCCTCGGTCTGCCCCGTCGTGGCGATCACTGCCGGAACGGAGTGTCTAACTATGAAATCGCACAGTTCTTCTGTCGCAAGGTGGTTTGAAAAATCGATCACGACGTCGCAACCGCCGGAAAACTCTGAGAGGGTCGGATACCCACTGCCGCCTCTGTCGGTAGCTCCCGAAAGAGTAGAATCTCTGTTCCCCTCGTTTACAAGGCGAATGACCTCGGCGCCCATGCGTCCGGCAGCGCCGTTTACAACAACTCTCATCATACGTTTATTCCCTCTCTGCGCATCAGCTCATACAGACGCTCGGCACCCGCTTCCTCCATCGGGGTAAGCGGAAGTCTCAGCGTATTCGAGCAGAATCCCATTTTCGCCATCGCCGCTTTGACGGGGATCGGGTTCACCTCCGAGAAGAGGGCATCAATGAGGTCGTGGAAACGGTACTGCATTGCGGCACTGCCCGCGACATCGCCGTCGAGGAATTTGCGGCAAAGCTCAGATGTCTCGGCGGGGAGTATATTTGAGAGAACCGAGATGCACCCGATTCCGCCGAGCGCCATGAGCGGCACTATCTGATCGTCGTTTCCCGAATAAAGGTCAAGCTTTCCGTGGACCCGCGCCATCGTATCGACTATCTTTGATATATTTCCGTTCGCCTCTTTGATGGCGGTGATATTTTCGTGATCGGCAAGAATCTCGTATGTCGCAGGCTCGATATTCACTCCCGTGCGCGACGGCACGTTATAAAGTATCACCGGGACGCTCGACGCGTCGGCGATAGCGGTATACATACTGACAAGCCCCTTCTGTGTAGCCTTATTGTAATACGGGGTAACGGCAAGCACTGCGTCCGCTCCCGCCTCGCACGCACATCTGACAAGATCGAGCGCATACGAGAGGTCGTTACTGCCCGTGCCAGCGATTATCGGCACGCGCCCTGCCGCGCACTTCACCGCAAACGCGATCGCGTCTCTGTGCTCGTCGTCCGTCATGGTAGACGCTTCTCCCGTCGTTCCGCAGACCACAAGTCCGTCAATTCCCGAGTCGATCTGCCAGTTTATGATCCTGCCGAACTCTTCGTAATTGATGCCGCCCTCGTCAAAGGGTGTGACAAGCGCAGTTGCTGCACCAGTAAAAATTCTCTTCTTCATTTTGTGTTTCCCGTGAACGCCGATGGCGTCCCCTTTCAGTTATTTTCTGATAGAAAACAAAAACAGCCGACAACTGTCGGCTATACGAATATACGCATATTATTCGGTGCTGTATAATCGATAGCCCTCCGCTAAAAAGCGACAGTCCTGCGAATCTTATTCCGCAGACCCAGAATCCTCTCCCGCCGGAGAGAAAACTTCGGCAACTGCACCTTTCTCCGCCGTCATCGACCTGCCGGTCTTGACATACGGCGGATACTGTTTGCACATTGCGCCTCTATCAGTTAAGCAAATCCTATCACACCTTTCGCTTGTTGTCAAGAGTATTTCAAAAATTTTCAAAAGAAACTCGTTTCGCACAAAAACCGCTGGATTTATCGCAAACAATATGTTATACTAAGATATATGCACGTGGCACAAAAAACTTACGGAAAGGCTGTACATATGAAAAAAGTTCTCGTTGTTCTCAACCCGAAGGCAGGTAAGATGAAATCCAAGAGCGGTCTTTTCACTATTGTCGATGCGCTGTGTACCGCAGGATTTGACGTTACCGTGCAGACGACGCTTTACCGGCGTCACGCATACGAGATCGCAAAGAGCGCGGCGTCACGCGGGTTTGAGCTTCTCGTCTGCTGCGGCGGCGACGGCACACTGAACGAGGTGATCGACGGCACGCTCGCCTCCGACTCGGATATTGAGATCGGATACATTCCCGCGGGCAGCACAAACGATTTTGCTTCGAGCATGAGCATTCCCTCGAACATATCAAAGGCTATCGCAAACGTAATCGAGCATCCGCCGGTACGGCTTGATGTAGGCTGCTTCAACGAACGCCACTTCTCATATATTGCGTCGTTCGGCGCATTTACAGCCACGTCTTACAACGCTCCCCAGAACGTTAAAAATGCGTTCGGGCATTTTGCATACGTAATGGAGGGGATCAAGGACCTCGGAAATCTTCAGAAATACAGGATGGCTGTACAGGCGGACGGCATTGATGAAGAAAACGAGTACATTTTCGGTGCCGTATCAAACTCCACGTCGATCGGAGGGCTTGTGAAGATCGACCCGAAAATGGTTGACATGACTGACGGACTTTTCGAGGTCGTTCTTATAAAATACCCTAAAAATGTGCTTGAGATCACAAAGATCACGAACGGGATCATCGCCTCCGACTTCAGTGGTGATATGTTCACGTTCTTCAAATCGTCGCACATCAGCTTTACCATGCCAAAGGCAGTTCCGTGGTCGCTTGACGGCGAATTTGAACCCGGAAGCACATCGGTCGAGGTGAAAAACCGCCACGCGGCGCTGAACATCCGCAAATAACACATTTTTCGTGCGGGCAAAACGCTTAAAATTTGCTTTGATTTTATGAAAAATTTTGGCGTATAGACGGAGCCGATTTTTCATTCTTCCTTGACTTTGAGAGCGGTTTACGATATAATTTTGTTGTAGGGACTTTTTTGTGACCGACGGTGCATGGTGGAATCAACCACAGTGAAGCAAAAAGTCTTTTGAGCCGACCGTCTGGGCAAATTCTACCGTGCAAGTGGATTTTGCCCTTTTTTATTCCCAAAATTCCAAAAACGGCGGAAAATTCTCACTACTTGGAGGCATTTATGAAAAAAGTTGCAGTTATTATGGGAAGCGACAGCGATCTTCCCGTGGTCGAGAAAGCGATCACGGCGCTCGAACGCTTTGGGATCCCTCACGAGGTTCACGTTTTTTCGGCGCACCGCACTCCCGAAGAATCGCGGAAATTCGTTGTATCGGCGAGAGACAACGGTTTCGGAGTGATCATTGCGGCTGCCGGAAAGGCGGCGCATCTTGCAGGCGCTCTTGCCGCAGGCACGACTCTCCCGGTGATCGGCATTCCCGTGAAATCCAGCACTCTTGACGGGCTTGACGCGCTTCTCTCCACAGTTCAGATGCCGTCCGGAATTCCCGTTGCGACCGTCGCGATCGACGGGGCTGAAAACGCGGCTCTCCTCGCGGCACAGATACTCGCGGTAAGCGACGCAGAGCTTGCGGCAAAGCTCGATTCCGCACGTGCAGAGTCACGCGCAAAGGTACTTGAGCGCGATCGCGCTATATCCGAAAAATACAGCAAGTAATCAAATTCACATAAACCGAAAGGAAAAAGAAAATGGAAAAAGCAGCACAGATGTACGAAGGAAAAGCCAAGAAGGTATTTGCGACCGACAACAAGGACTACTGCATCGTATCCTACAAGGACGATGCCACCGCTTTCAACGGTCTCAAGAAGGGCACAATCGCCGGCAAGGGCGTTGTCAACAACAAAATGTCCAACTACCTCATGTCGCTCCTTGAGAAAGAGGGTATTCCCACTCATTTTGTAGAGGAGCTGAACGACCGCGAGGCTCTCGTCCGCAAGGTAGAGATCGTACCGCTTGAGGTTATCGTGCGCAACATTGCCGCAGGCTCCTTCTCAAAGCGTCTCGGCGTTCCCGAGGGAAGCGCTCTGCTCTGCCCCATTCTCGAATACTGCTACAAGGACGACGAGCTCGGCGACCCCATGGTAAACGACTACCACATTCTTGCGATGGGCTATGCCACGAAAGAAGAGCTTGACACGATCGCAGACTACACGTTCCGCATCAATGATTTTCTGAAGAAGTTCTTCGCGGGACTCAATGTCGAGCTTGTTGATTTCAAGATCGAGTTCGGCCGCACGCCCGACGGCAAGATCATTCTCGCGGACGAGATCTCTCCCGACACCTGCCGCTTCTGGGATGCGACCACGCACGAGAAGCTTGACAAGGACCGTTTCCGCCGCGATCTCGGCGGTGTTGAGGACGCATACAGCGAAATGATGCGCCGCGTTTTCGGCAACTGATCGGAGGCGTCATTCCATGGGTGGATTTTTCGGAGCCGTCAACAAGACTGACGCTATATCCGACGTTTTCTTCGGTACTGACTATCACTCCCATCTCGGGACAAGGCGCGGCGGCATTGCTGCGTTTGACTCAGAGATCGGGCTTCAGCGCGAGATACACAACATCTCAAACTCCCCGTTCCGCACGAAATTCGAGCACGTTTTTGAGGAGATGCGCGGAACCTCTGCAATCGGCTGCATAAGCGACTACGACCCGCAGCCGCTGCTCATTCACTCGAATCTCGGCACATATGCGATCTGCGTTATCGGTGTTGTAAACAATGCTGCGGCGCTGATCGAACAGTATCTGTCGTTCAGCGGCGGTCACTTCAACGCAATGACCGGCGGCTCGATCAACGCGACGGAGCTTGTTGCCGCACTGATCGACCAAAAAAGCAACTTTATTGAAGGTATCCGTTTTGCACAGAAGTCGATCGATGGCACGGCGTCCATTCTTATTCTGTGCGACGACGGCGGGATCATCGCAGCGCGCGACCGCGTCGGAAGGCTTCCCGTACTCATCGGCAAAAAAGAGGACGGATACTGCGTTTCGTTTGAGTCGTTCGCATACTACAAGCTCGGATACGAGGATGAACGCGAGCTTGGTCCCGGCGAGATCGTGCAGATCTACGCCGACGGGATCGAGCAGCTCTCGCCTCCCGGCAAGGAAATGCGGATATGCTCATTCCTTTGGAGCTATTACGGATATCCGACCTCGACCTACGAGGGCGTGAACGTTGAGATGATGCGGTACCGCAACGGTGAGATCATGGCGGAAAACGACCGCGAGTCGGGAAACACCGGTGATCTCGACTACGTTGGCGGCGTTCCCGACTCCGGCACGCCTCACGCGATCGGATACGCGAACGCAAGCCATGTACCGTTCGCCCGCGCGTTTATAAAGTACACTCCCACATGGTCGCGCAGCTTTATGCCGACAAGTCAGAAGGACAGAAACAAGGTCGCGAAGATGAAGCAGATCCCCGTAAACGAGCTGATCCGCGGCAAGGATCTCCTTTTCGTTGACGACTCGATCGTGCGCGGCACGCAGCTCAAGGAGACGGTCGATTTCCTTTACGATAACGGCGCAAAGTCGGTGCATATGCGTTCCGCCTGCCCGCCGATCATGTACGGCTGCAAATACCTCAACTTCTCGCGTGCCACAAATGACATGGAGCTTATTGCCCGCCGTGTCATAATGGAGCTTGAGGGTGAGGAAGGCTTCAAATACATTGACGAATACAGCGACTCCTCGACAGAGCGCGGAAAGAATCTCCGCCGCACGATCTGCGAAAAATTCAATTTTGCGTCTCTTGAGTTCCAGTCGCTCGACGGAATAATCAAGGCAATCGGACTCGAGCCGTGCAAGCTTTGCACATATTGCTGGAACGGCAAAGAATAATGACCGATACGGATGAAAGGAATAAATATATGAAAAGCCAGAGCAACAGCTACAAGGAAGCGGGAGTTGACATTACCGCGGGATACCGTGCGGTTGAGCTTATGAAATCGCACATCGGGCGCACGATGACGCCCAGCGCCATCTCCGGCATCGGCGATTTCGGCGGGCTTTATCTTCCCCCGATCGCCGGAATGCGCGAGCCGGTGCTCGTAAGCGGCACCGACGGTGTGGGAACGAAGCTCAAGCTTGCGTTCCTGCTCGACCGTCACAACACCGTCGGCATCGACTGTGTTGCGATGTGTGTGAACGACATAATCTGCTGCGGTGCGGCTCCGATGTTCTTCCTCGACTACATTGCGCTCGGCCGCAATGTTCCCGAGCGGGTAGCCGAGATCGTTTCGGGCATTGCAGACGGATGCGTTCAGGCGGGCTGCGCGCTCATCGGCGGCGAGACCGCCGAGATGCCCGGCTTCTACCCGGTTGACGAATACGATCTCGCGGGCTTCTCCGTCGGCATCGTTGACAAGGACAAGATCCTCGACAAAAACACGGTTGCGGCGGGTGATGCGATAATCGCTCTCCCCTCGAGCGGCGTTCACTCGAACGGATTCTCCCTTGTGCGCAAGGTACTCGACGTTGAGCACGCCGACATCCGCACGGTCGTACCGGAGCTTGGATGCGGCATCGGCGAGGCTCTGCTCACCCCGACCAAGATTTACGTAAAACCCATGCTCCGCCTTTTTGATGAGGTAAAAGTCAAGGCTGTATCCCACATCACGGGCGGCGGCTTCTATGAGAATATTCCGCGCAGTCTTCCCGCAGGGATGAGCGCAAAGATCAAGAAGTCCGATGTTCGCACGCCTGTGCTGTTCGACATTATACGCCGTGCCGGCGACATTGACGAGCGCGATATGTTCAACACGTTCAACATGGGTGTCGGCATGATTGCAACAGTCGCTGCCGCCGACGCGGACAAGGCTGTCCGTGTACTGCGCGACTGCGGCGAGGACGCATACATCCTCGGCGAGATATGCGCGTCCGACGAAGGAGTGATACTCGAATGAGTGAGCCTATAAATATTGCCGTCCTCGTATCGGGCGGCGGAACAAATCTTCAGGCGCTGATCGACGCCGAAGCGGCAGGCTCCATTCACAGCGGAAAAATACGCCTCGTTGTATCGAACAAACCCGGTGTAAGAGCGCTCTCGAGAGCAACGGACGCAAAGATCGAGGCTGCCTGCATCCCGTCCGCCGGTGTATCCGGTGACGTATTTGAAGAAAAGCTTGCCGCTATTCTTGACGAGCACAACATTGAGCTTATCGTTCTCGCGGGATTTATGAAGATACTGTCCGCCGACTTCATCCGCCGGTATCCGGATCGGATAATCAACATTCACCCGTCGCTCATTCCCTCGTTCTGCGGCGACGGCTTCTACGGACTCAAGGTTCATGAGGCGGCTCTCGCTTACGGGGTGAAGGTCACCGGAGCTACGGTTCACTATGTAAACGAGATCACCGACGGCGGAAAGATAATCTTACAGAAGCCGGTATCCGTTCGCAAGGGCGAGACGCCCGAATCGCTTCAGGCTCACGTCATGCAGAACGCCGAATGGATCATTCTGCCGAAGGCGTGCGAAATGGTCTGCCACCGGCTTCAGACCGAGAAAAAACAAGCATCGTCAAAGTCAAAGTCCGAATAATTGCGAAAGGAACAACCGAGAGTGAAAGAATTTGAACTGAAATACGGCTGCAATCCGAATCAGAAGCCCGCACGTATCTACATGGAGGACGGCGGTGAGCTTCCGATCGAGATCCTCTGCGGCAGACCCGGATACATAAATTTTCTTGACGCATTCAACAGCTATCAGCTTGTACGCGATCTGAAAGAGATCACGGGTATGCCCTCCGCCACGTCATTCAAGCACGTAAGTCCCACCTCTGCCGCTGTCGGCAAGGTCATGAGCTCCGACCTCAAGCGCGCCTGCTTTGTTGACGACATCAAGGGCATCGACGACTCTCCCCTCGCTTCAGCATACGCAAGGGCAAGAGGCACCGACCGAATGTCCTCCTTCGGCGATTTTATCGCGCTGAGCGATGTATGCGACGAAGTCACGGCATCCATAATCAAGCGCGAGGTATCGGACGGCATCATTGCACCCGGCTACACTCCCGAGGCGCTCGAAATACTGAAATCGAAGCGCAAGGGCAACTACAACATCGTGAAGATCGATCCGGAATACGTTCCGGCTGTGGTTGAGAAGAAGCAGGTATTCGGCGTGACGTTTGAGCAGGGACGCAACAATTTCAGGATCGACTACGAGCTGCTCGACAACATTGTTACGAAAAACAAGGACATCCCGGACGCTGCAAAGACCGATCTTATAATCTCGCTCATCACGCTCAAATACACGCAGTCGAACTCCGTCTGCTTTGCCTATGACGGGCAGGCTATCGGCGTCGGCGCGGGTCAGCAGTCGAGAATACACTGCACCAGACTTGCGGCGAGCAAGGCAGATAACTGGAATCTGCGCCGCCATCCTAAGGTGCTCGCACTTCCCTTCCGCGATGATGTCGGCAGACCCGACCGCGACAACACGATCGACGTTTACATCTCAGCCGACAGCGACGATGTACTCCGCGACGGCGAGTGGCAGAAGTTCTTCACCGTTTGCCCGGAACCGCTGAGCGAGGCTGAAAAACGCGATTATCTCTCGAAGATCACCGGAATCTCGCTCGGAAGCGACGCGTTCTTCCCGTTCGGCGACAACATTGTACGCGCGGCAAAGAGCGGTGTCTCCTACATTGCGGAGCCGGGCGGTTCCATCAGAGACGACAACGTGATCGCCGAATGCGACCGCTTGGGTATTGCAATGGCGTTCACCGGAATGAGACTGTTCCACCACTGATATTTTTCTGGGGCTGTCCCGGCGCCGCACGGCATCGGGACTGTTCCTGCGTTATACAGGAACTCCGTACCACGGCAAAGAAAGGATCACAATTTATGAAAGTTATGGTTATCGGCGGCGGCGGGCGCGAGCACGCCATCATCAGAAGCCTTAAAAAATCAAATAAGATCGACGAGCTGTACGCTCTCCCCGGGAACGGTGGCATTGCGCGTGACGCCGTATGCGTTGACATCGGGGCAAAGGACATTGACGGCATCTGCCGTTTCGCCCGCGAAAACGGGATCGACTTTGCGGTAGTTGCGCCCGACGATCCGCTTGTACTCGGTGCAGTTGATGCGCTGAACGCGATCGGCGTGAAATGCTTCGGTCCAACCGCTGCGGCTGCGGCGATCGAGGGAAGCAAGGTATTCTCGAAGAACCTGATGAAGAAATACGGCATTCCCACGGCGGCATACGAGGTATTTGACACACCTGAGGCGGCGCTCGACTACATCGACGAATGCCCGATCCCTGTCGTTATAAAGGCGGACGGACTTGCGCTCGGCAAGGGCGTTATCATCGCAGAGACCCGCGATGATGCGCGCGACGCCATTCACACGATCATGGAGGAGAAGGTATTCGGCGAGAGCGGAAGCCGTGTTGTTATTGAGGAATTTCTCACCGGCCCCGAGGTATCGGTGCTCTCATTCACGGACGGCAAGACTCTTGTGCCGATGGTGTCGTCGATGGATCACAAGCGCGTGCTCGACGGCGACTGCGGTCTGAACACCGGCGGCATGGGCACGGTCGCACCTAATCCGTACTACACTCCCGAGATCGCCGAGCGATGCATGAAAGAGATATTTATTCCGACGATCGAGGCGATGAAAGCAGAGGGACGCCCGTTCTCCGGATGCCTGTACTTCGGTCTCATGCTCACCGAGCGTGGCCCCAAGGTAATCGAATACAACTGCCGTTTCGGCGATCCCGAAACGCAGGTGGTACTCCCGCTGCTTGAGTCCGATCTCTTTGACATAATGCTTGCGGTGGCTGACGGACGTCTCACTGACGCTGACGTCAGATTCTCCGACGGCTCCGCCTGCTGCGTGGTACTCGCGTCCGCGGGATATCCGCAGAAATACGACACCGGATTTGAGATAACGATCCCCGACGGTGAGCAATACTCAAACGTATTTGTCGCGGGGGCGAAGATCGATTCCGGAAAGCTCGTCACCTCAGGCGGCCGCGTACTCGGCGTTACTGCGACAGCTCCGACGCTTGAGGAAGCCGTTGCAGGGGCGTATGCTCTTTCCGACAACATTCACTTTGATAACAAGTATTTCAGACACGACATCGGCAAGCGTGCACTTGCCGCAAAGCACTGATGGAGGAATTTGATGGTTTACAGAATTTTTGTTGAGAAAAAGCCGGGGCTGACCCACGAAGCCGATGCCCTTCTCCGCGATCTGCGTGAATTTGTCGGGATCACATCACTTGATGATGTTCGTGTTGTAAACCGCTATGATGTTGAAAACATCGACGCCGAGCTGTTCGACTACGCCGTTAAGACCGTATTCTCCGAGCCTCAGCTCGACCGTGTCAGTACCGATCTCGAATGCGACGGTGTCGTATTTGCGGCGGAATATCTTCCCGGTCAGTTCGATCAGCGCGCCGACTCCGCTGCTCAGTGCATACAGATCATCTCGGGCAAGGAGCGCCCGCTCGTGCGCAGCGCAAAGGTCTACATTCTCTCGGGCGAGCTGTCGGATGACGAGATCGAGCGGATCAAGCACTACGTGATAAACCCTGTGGAGAGCCGCGAGGCATCTCTTGAGCTTCCCGCAACTCTCGAGATAAAATACGACGCACCCGCGCCGGTGGCGGTACTTGACGGATTTTCCGCGCTCGACCGCGACGGTCTTGGCGAGTTTATCAAAGAATACGGTCTTGCGATGGACGAAGGCGACATCAAGTTCTGTCAGGATTATTTCAAGTCCGAGGGACGCGAGCCCACCATTACCGAGATCCGCATGATCGACACATACTGGTCGGATCACTGCCGTCACACGACATTCCTCACCTGCATCGACGATGTAGAGATCGACGATCCGGCAGTTGCCGCCGCATTTGAGGAATACAAGGCAGCTCGCGCGGAGCTCGGTCGCGAGGGACGCAGCGTCACGCTCATGGACATTGCGACGATTGCCGTAAAGGCGCTAAAGGCGGAGGGCAAGCTTCCGCTGCTCGACGAATCGGAGGAGATCAACGCCTGCACAGTCAAAATAAAGGTTGACACCGATCACGGGGGCGAGGATTACCTCCTCCTTTTCAAAAACGAGACACACAATCACCCGACCGAGATCGAGCCGTTCGGCGGTGCGGCGACCTGCATCGGCGGAGCGATCCGCGATCCGCTGTCAGGCAGATCGTACGTTTACGCGGCGATGCGCGTCACCGGTGCTGCAGATCCGCTGCGTCCGGTGGAAATGACGCGTCCGGGCAAGCTGCCCCAGCGGAAGATCGTTACGACTGCCGCGCAGGGATACTCGTCCTACGGAAATCAGATCGGGCTTGCGACGGGCATCGTTGACGAGCTGTATCACCCCGGCTACGAGGCAAAGCGCATGGAGATCGGTGCGGTAATCGCTGCGGCTCCCGCCGATAATGTACGGCGCGAACGCCCCATTCCCGGTGATGCGGTGATCCTTCTCGGCGGAAGAACGGGACGCGACGGCTGCGGCGGTGCCACCGGTTCCTCGAAATCGCACGACTCGCACAGTCTTGAGAGCTGCGGTGCCGAGGTTCAGAAAGGAAACGCGCCCGAGGAGCGCAAGCTCCAGCGACTGTTCCGCAATCCCGAGGCATCAAAGCTCATAAAGCGCTGCAACGATTTCGGTGCGGGCGGTGTTTCGGTCGCGATCGGCGAGCTTGCAGACGGTCTTGACATTGATCTCGGCGCAGTCCCGAAAAAATACGAGGGACTTGACGGGACGGAGCTTGCGATCAGCGAATCTCAGGAAAGAATGGCTGTTGTAGTTGCTCCCGAGGATGTAGCAAAGTTCTGTGCTCTTGCAGACCGTGAAAATCTTGAAGCAACGCTTGTCGCCCGCGTCAAGGCGGAGCCGCGTCTCACGATGACGCTCGACGGTCGCGCTATCGTTGACATCTCGCGTGAATTCCTGAACTCGAACGGAGCGGAAAAGCACATAAGCATAAAGATCCCCGAATATAAGGCAAACGTAAAACGTCAATCCTACGAGCCGTTTTCGGCAAAGATGAAAGATCTTGTCGGATCGCTCCGGTGCTGCTCGAGGCGCGGTCTTTCCGAGCGTTTTGACTCGACGATCGGCGCCGGAACCGTTATGATGCCCTTCGGCGGAAGGCTTCAGCTCACGCCGATCCAGGCGATGGTTCACAAGATCCCGGTTGAGCACGGTGACACCGCGACCTGCTCGTTTATGTCGTGGGGATTTGATCCGTACAAATCGTCGGAAAATCCGTATCGCGGCGCTTATCTCGCCGTAATCGAGTCGGTGGCAAAGCTTGCGGCTACGGGTGCTGCGCTCGACGACACATATCTTACGTTCCAGGAATACTTTGAGAAGCCCGGTCACGATCCCGAGAGATGGGGCAAGCCGCTCGCGGCTCTCCTCGGTGCATACAAGGCGCAGATGGGGCTCGGAATGGCTGCGATCGGCGGCAAGGACTCCATGAGCGGATCGTTTGAGGATCTTGACGTTCCGCCGACGCTCGTGTCCTTTGCGGTCACTACCGGCAAGATCTCCGAGGCGCTCGCGCCCGAATTCAAGCACGCGGGTCACAAGGCTGTCCTGCTCACTCCCGAGAAAAACAGCGACGGACTCCCCGACACCGAAAACTTCCGACTGATCGCGGATGAGGTTCACTCGATGATCTCGCGCGGAATGGCTGCGGCTGTCTACACCCCCACCTCCGGCGGTATTGCCGAGGCGGTATTCAAGATGGCGATCGGCAACAGTATCGGATTTGAGTTTGCAGACGGCGTTGATGCATTCGAGTCTCCGGACGGCGCATTCCTCGTTGAGCTGTGCGATATCGTTGACACGGACCGTCTTCTCCTCACGCTCCGCGCACGCGGAATCAGCGCAAAGCTCGTCGGACAGACGACGTCGGACGGCAAGATAGCGTACAACGGTGACGCTGTGGAAATATCCGAGCTTCTCGGAATCTACGAAGGAAAGCTTGAGCCTGTATTCCCCTGCAATATTGAGCAGGAAAGCGATAATATACCGAAATTCGAATTTTCGGCAAAGCCCAAAAAGAGCACAAGACCGGTCGGAGTCGGGCAGAAACCAAAGATGGTCATTCCCGTATTCCCCGGTACAAACTGCGAATACGATACGGCGAAAGCGGCGGAGCGCGCGGGCATTGAGACTGAGATCATCGTCATAAACAACCTCACGTCAGCCGGAATCGTTGAATCGGCGGAATATTTTACAAACGCCGTTAACGGTGTGCAGATGATCTTCATACCCGGCGGATTCTCCGGCGGAGATGAGCCGGACGGCTCCGGCAAGTTCATCACCGCATTCTTCCGCAACAAAAACGTCTCGGAAGCGGTGATGTCTCTGCTCGAACAGCGCGACGGTCTGATGTGCGGTATATGCAACGGATTCCAGGCGCTTATAAAGCTCGGTCTCGTTCCATTCGGTCGGATCATCGACACGGATGAGAACTGCCCGACGCTCACGTTCAACACAATCGGACGGCATCAGTCGAAGCTTGTCCGCACGAGGGTAGCGTCGAACAAGTCGCCGTGGTTCTCCTCGGTCAAGCCCGGTGCTGTTCTTACCGTGCCGATCTCTCACGGTGAAGGACGCTTCATCGCATCCGATGAGACTGTGAAGGCACTTGCCGAAAACGGTCAGATCGCGACGCAGTATGTCGATCTCGCGGGCAATTCCACGTCGGATATACGATACAACCCCAACAATTCGGTATACGCGATTGAGGGCATCACATCGCCCGACGGACGCGTTCTCGGAAAGATGGGACATTCCGAACGCGTCGGCGCGGGACTTTACAAAAATGTTCCCGGAACGTTTGAGACGTGGATGTTCCACTCCGCCGCGGCTTACTATAAGCTGTAACACAATCACTCACATTTACCGCAGTAGCGGCAGGCAAAAGTCTGCCGCTGCGTTTTTTTGCTTTTGCGTAAAATTCATATTTTCTGCACTCACCGAATATATGTTTACTACAAAATCACAGTGAAAGGCAGATCATAATGATAAAACTGAAAAACTGTGCCGCCGTCACGGCAATATCGGCACTGCTTATTGCGGGAGTTGTTGCCGCATCGTCATCGGCAGCCGATGTAAAGCTGAGCGATCCCGTATCTCCGGGGCTGTCCGTCATCGCATACGAAAATCCGATGGTTCTCAGCGGCGAGGACGGTCGGTCCGTCAGCTTCGGTGCGGAGAATTTTTCCGCACGGCTCGGCTACGTTCCGTCGTCGATAACCGTACTATCGCTTCCATCCGCCGAGTGCGGCGTGCTACGCCACGACAATTCTCCGGTAGAGATCGGGCAGTCCGTATCGGTACTGACTTTTTCGTCGCTGTCATTTGAGCGCTCCGGCACAGACGATGCAGAATTCACGTTTACACCGGACGGCGTGACGGTTTTGCGATGCGTCATGCGGTGCCGAGATGCCGGAAATCTTGCACCCGGAAGTGCGCTTTCGGCAAACGCAAAAGTTTGGACGGGCGAGGACACGCCGGTCATGGGTCATCTTGCGGGAGCCGATCCCGACGGTGACGGAGTAAAATTTGAGATTGTCTCATATCCCTCTCGCGGACTTGCGTCGATCACCGATGCCGCAACCGGAGAATTTGTCTACTCGCCATACGCCGGCACGCACGGAAAAGACAGCTTCACATACCGCATTGCCGACGCCTTCGGCGCATATTCACCCGAATATACGGTCGATGTAGCCGTAGAGAGCGGAAACTTTACCGTGTGCAGCGATATGGACGAGAGATATTCGGCATACGCCGCGTCGAAAATGGTTGCAGCCGGTGTTATGCAAGTGAAAAACGAGGCAAACGCCGAACTCTTTGAACCTGACGCACAGGTGTCAAGAATTGATTTTCTGCAAATGGCTATGGACATTGCGGGCGCCTCCGATGTGCCTGCGGCTGACTACACGTCTTTTTCCGATGATGCAGAGCTGTCCGATGTACAGAAAGGATATCTTTCGGCTGCATACAGACTCGGGATCGTGAACGGCTCCATTGTTGACGGCGAGCTTGTATTCTCCCCGAATGAGCCGATAACGGGCGGCGCTGCCGCGGTCATTCTCAACAAGATCCTCGGGCTTCCGGAGAATGATGCCGTAAGCGTCATGCTTGACGCCGGCTCCGTACCCGCATGGTCACGCGCTTCCCTCTCCGCACTGACTGCGGCGGGAGTTATTGACAGGTACACGGCACCGGCTAATGATGCGCTGACAAGAGAGAACGCTGCGACGATCCTGACACGTCTTTCAAAAATGCTTGAAAATTGATTTTCAGGTGAATATTTTCACTTTTTTGTCACCATAATACTACCGTACCCTCTAAAAAAGAGATATGTTTGAAAGCAAAACAATTTCCGATCCGAAATTGTTTGTTTTCAAACCACGTTTGTGCCTTTTGCCGCCATGCGGCAAATACAGATACGGCACAGGTGTACAAAGAAAGGAATGGTCACAGAAATGGAAAACCAGAACAAGAATCAGAACAAAAATCAGCAGAATCAGAACCAGCAGCAGAACCAGAACCAGCAGCAGAACCAGAATCAGCAGCAGAATCAGCAGAACCAGAGCAAGAATCAGCAGAACAAGGAAGAAAAAGACAACTACTGAGTTTCCCCGCAATTTTGAATTTGCAGGGTACGAAGGGACCGCTCGCCTCGCGCGGGCGGTTCTTTTTTCTTTTCAAAACTCGCAAAACTGTATTGTATCTGCGGGCAGAATATGATAAAATAAAGAGAAGTAAGTCAGGAGAGAAACTATGACGGATAACAGCTTTATTATGGCCTACAATGCCGAGAAGCGCAAGCTTTTCGATAAATATTATTCTTTTCTAAACGATATGCAGAAACGTGCGGTATACACTGTACGCGGTCCGCTGCTGATCCTCGCGGGCGCGGGCAGCGGAAAAACGACCGTACTCGTCAACCGCATCACGCATATCATACGCTACGGCGACGCGTACTATTCGGACGCACTCCCCGCCGGGGCGAACGAAGACGATCTTGCCGAGGCGGTGGCTGCCGAAGGTCTTGACCGTGAGGCGCTCGGGCAATTTCTCGAGAGATACGCCACAGACGTACCGGCTCCGTGGAGTGTGCTCGCAATAACTTTCACGAACAAGGCGGCAAACGAAATAAAGGCGCGTCTTGCGGCGGCGCTCGGTGAAGAAAACAGCGCCGCGACCGAGATATGGGCGGGAACCTTCCACTCCGTATGCATGAGGATCCTGCGGACATACGGAGAGATCGCAGGATTTTCTCGGAATATCGGAATCTGCGACACCGACGATGCAAAAAAGCTCATCGGCGACTGCATGAAAAAACTGAACATTGATCCTCAGAACCTCCCGGTCAGGAGCGTTATGAATCAGATCAGCCGCGCAAAGGACAGGCTTCTCGGTGTCGCCGAATACGCTGCCGAGGCGGGCCAGGATTTCAAGCGTCAGCAGATCGCGAAGATATACGAAATGTATGACGCGCGGCTCCGCGAATCGGGGCTTCTCGATTTCGACGACATCATCATGAAAACGGTGCTTCTGATGCGCGAATCGGAGGAGCTTCGCCTGAAGCTTCAGAACAAATTCCGCTTTGTCTGTGTGGATGAGTTCCAGGACACAAACGCCGCGCAGCTTGAGCTTACGATGCTGCTCTCCGGCGGATACCGCAACATAATGGTCGTAGGTGACGACGATCAGAGCATTTACCGCTTCCGCGGCGCGACGATTGAGAACATTCTCCGGTTCGACACGATGTTTGACTCGGCAAAGGTAGTGAAGCTTGAGCAGAACTACCGCTCGACAAAGACGATACTTGACGCGGCGAACAGCGTCATCGCCAAAAACGAAGGCAGGCGCGGCAAGAATCTGTGGACAGACGGGGAGCGCGGTGAGCAGATATCGCTCACGAAGCTTCAGAATCAGATGGACGAGGCGCGCTACATATGCGACACTATAACGGCAGAGATGCTCGGAGGCGGGCTGGCGTACCGCGATTTTGCAGTGCTGTACCGCACGAACGCGCAGTCCCGCTCGATCGAGCAGGCATTTGCAAAGAGCGGGATCCCGTACAGGCTGCTCGGCGGTCAGCGATTCTTCGACCGCATGGAGATACGCGACATGATCGCATATCTGTGTGTCATCGCAAATCCTGCGGACAGCGTACATCTCAGGCGGATCGTGAATGTGCCGAAGCGCGGGATCGGCGAGACGTCGTTCTCTAAGGCGGAGATGATCGCATCGGCAGAGGGGATCCCCCTGCTTGAGCTTCTGCGGAGCGCCTCGAGGTACCCCGCCATTTCATCCGCCGCAGCGAAGATGACGAAATTCGTCGATCTCATCGACACGCTGCGCATGGAGGCGGCAACTTCTCCGGTATCGCTGCTCATTGCCAAGACGGCGAAGCTCTCAGGCTACGAGGAAATGCTCGTTCTCGCGGGCGAGCTCGAGCGAGAGCGGCTCGACAACATAGGCGAGCTTGTTTCGACAGCACGCACATACGAAGAATCGGCGCAGACGCCGACGCTCGCGGGATTTCTTGAGGATGTGGCGCTTGTCTCCGACATTGACAAGTACGATGAGACGGCGGATGCCGTGGTGCTCATGACGATCCACAGCGCCAAGGGACTTGAGTTCCCGGTTGTATTCCTGCCGGGCATGGAGGAATCACTGTTCCCCGGCTACCGCTCGGTAGAAGATCCCGACGAGCTTGAGGAGGAGCGGCGGCTCGCGTATGTTGCAATAACACGCGCGAAGCGCAAGCTTTACATCACTCATGTTCACGAGCGGATGCTGAACGGCTCGACCCAATACAACAATCTGTCACGCTTTGCCGAGGAGATACCGCCGTGGCTTCTGGAACGCTCCGACAAATCGTTTGCCGGACGCGACGACGGCGACTACATCGGAGACTCATTCGGCTTCGGCAGCCGCGGCTCCGGGCGATCATACAGCTTCGGCAGATCCGGCACGACCGGCAGAGGCACCTCGGGCAAGAGCGCGTTTTCCGGAACATCCTCCGGCAGGGCGCAAAGCTCACGCGGTCGGTCGATCTATCAGACGCAGACGAAGCCTGCCGAGAAAAAAGCGGCAGCGCCCGCGTTTGCCGTCGGCGACAGGGTGCGTCACGCCACATTCGGCAAGGGTGAGATCACAAGCGTCCGCGAGATGGGCGGCGACACTCTGTATGAGATAAATTTCGACGTAACGGGTCCGAAAAAGCTGATGGCTTCATTTGCACGGCTCGTCCGCGAATAAGCATTGACAAACTCCCCCTGCAAGGGTAAAATAATTATAAAAAACACAAAAAGGAATCTGCCACATGAAAAACGACAAGAAAATGGTTGACCAGATCACCTCTATGGATGAGGACTTTGCCAAGTGGTACACCGACATCTGCACCAAGGCTGATCTGATAGATTACTCAAGCGTCAAGGGATGCATGGTCATCCGCCCCTACGGCTATGCGATATGGGAGCTTATTCAGTCCAATCTTGACCGCCGCTTCAAGGAGCTCGGTCACGAAAACGTATACATGCCGATGTTCATACCCGAGTCGCTCCTGAACAAGGAGAAGGAGCACGTTGAGGGATTTGCACCCGAGGTCGCATGGGTTACCCACGGGGGCAGCGAGGAGCTGACTGAGCGTCTCTGCGTTCGACCCACATCCGAGACTCTGTTCTGCGAGCACTATGCAAACATCATCCGCTCATACCGCGATCTGCCGAAGCTGTACAATCAGTGGTGCAGCGTTGTAAGATGGGAGAAGACCACGCGCCCGTTTCTGCGCTCGAGAGAATTCCTGTGGCAGGAGGGACACACGATGCACGCGACCGCCGAGGAGGCTATCGCCGAGACGGTACAGATGCTGAACGTATACGCCGATTTTCACGAGAGAGATCTCGCGATCCCAGTAGTCAAGGGAGCAAAAACTCCGTCCGACAAATTTGCCGGAGCTGAGGACACCTACGCGATCGAGGCTCTTATGCACGACGGTAAGGCGCTTCAGGCAGCGACCTCGCACTACTTCGGCGACGGTTTTGCAAAGGCGTTCGGCATCACATACACCGACAAGGAAAACAAGCTCGTTCATCCGTTCCAGACATCGTGGGGCTCGACCACCCGTATGATCGGCGGGATCATCATGACTCACGGCGACGACAACGGACTTGTTCTGCCCCCTGCAGTTGCGCCCATTCAGGCGGTGATCATTCCCGTATCAATGCACAAGGAGGGCGTACTTGAGGCTGCGTCCGCGCTCTGCGACAGGCTCAAGGCTGCCGGAATCCGCGTAAAGCTTGACGACTCCGACAACTCGCCCGGATGGAAATACTCCGAATACGAAATGAAGGGCGTGCCGCTCAGAATCGAAATCGGTCCGAGAGACATTGAGTCCGCTCAGTGCGTAATGGTCACGCGCCACAACAGAGAAAAGACGTTTGTACCGCTCAACGTGCTCGAGGAGACCGCAAAGGAAAGACTTCAGGCTGTTCGCGACGGTCTTTACGCAAATGCACTTGCAAACAGAGATCGCCGTTCCTACGACTGCCATAATCTCGACGAGGTCAAGGCCGCGCTTGCCGAGCACGGCGACGGCTTTGTATTCGGAATGTGGTGCGGTGATGAGGCGTGCGAGGACAAGATCAAGGAAGAGACCGGTGTCGGCTCTCGCTGCATCCCGCTCGATCAGCGTCACATCGGCGACACTTGCATTTGCTGCGGCAAGAAAGCAGACAAGATGGTCTGCTTCGGCAAGGCATATTAAGTTACACAGAATAAACATGACCGCAAGAGGGGGGTGAGAGGCATAAAGGAATACTCCGTATCTCTGAAGGAACGGCTGTCACAGCTTGACTTTATCGTAATATTCTGCGCGTTCGGTATGAACCTCATAAGCCTTCTCACTCTTTACGGCGGCAAGGACGTCTGGGGGACGAAGCACTTTCTTGTTCAGCTCATCGCGTCGGTACTCGGCATATGCTGTATGCTCGTTCTCGCGTATCTTGATTACGATGCGATCATATCGCGCCTGATAGTCCCGATATTTTTCCTGTCGATCGGGCTTATGGCGGCGGTGCTGCTCTTCGGCTCGGACAACGGCATGGGAAACAAAAACTGGATAAGGATACCCGGCGTACCGTTTACCATACAGCCGTCCGAATTTGTCAAGATCACGTTTATCATAACGTTTTCAAAGCACATTGACGCCGTCAAGGGTAAGATCAACAATATAAAAAATGTGCTGCTTCTCGCCGCTCACGCCGGCGTGATCGTAGGTCTTATACTTATGACGAAGGATCTCGGCTCGGCGCTCGTATTTCTCGCGATAATCGCGATCATGCTGTACTGCGGCGGTCTGTCGCTGTGGTACTTCGCCGGCGGGATCGCGCTGATCGCAGCCGCCTCGCCGATCCTGTGGTCGCACATGGCGCTGTATCAGCAAAACCGCATTATATACGGCTTCTCGCCCGAGCTTGATCCGCTGAACGCCGGATATCAGGCGCTGCTCAGCCGATCAGCCATCGCGTCAGGCGGTGTCTTCGGCGCGGGAATGTTCGGAGGAAACGTATATCCCCCGCTCCCGCAGAAGGAATCGGACTTCATCTTCGCAGTCGTATGCGAAAAATTCGGGTTTGTCGGAGGCATGGCGTACATCATTCTCATGTCCGTCATGGTGGTGCGGCTCCTCATTCTCGCCAGACGGGCGAGAAAGGATTACGGTGCACTGATATGCGTTGGTGTATGCGCGCTGTTCGTTGCGCAGTCGCTCGAAAACATAGGAATGTGCCTTGCGCTGCTCCCCGTCGTCGGGATCACGCTTCCCTTTTGCAGCTACGGCGGCTCGTCCATGCTCGCGGTATACATATACCTCGGGTTTATAATGAGCATATCGTCACACAACCGGAAGTATTATTTCGAGAGGGAGAAGTCATAGTTCGACCGAAGTCGTGCGTTTTCCATATTTTTAGGGGTTACATTTTTCCCCGCCCGTGATTATAATATAAATATAGCGCATCTCTCTGACATCACAGTTACCGAGATGCGCATATTTTATTTTTGGCGGGTTCCGCCGCACACGCGGGGGCAGACACGAATCTGAATCCAAACTCCCGTGCCGCTGTCCGCGGCATAGCGCGACAGCCCGAAAGGCATATTCTATGGAATTTTTACAGATCAGAAGCGACGCAGTAAAGGTGATGCTTAGTGCCGAGGAATCGGCAGCCTTCGGGTTTAATGCGGCAGTCATCGGACATGATCGCGCCCGCTTCGCCGCCGCAGTCCGCGAAATACTGAGCCTCGCGGGTGACAAATGCACGCTTGGACACGGGCGTCTGCTTGTACAGATCTACACCTCGCGTATCGGAGACTCGGAGCTGTTCGTGCGCGAGCTGCCGTGCTCGTCGGCGCTCCAGTCACAGGGCTGGCACGCATCCGAGCTGCGGACCATCGACGGCTTCTCCGAACACCGTCGGTTCATTTACTCATTTGATGGTATGCCGCCGATGCTGCACGCGTGCAACCGGCTTCGCTTTTCCGGGTACTCCGGCGACAGCGCCGCATACCGCGACTGCGAACGGCGGCGGTACTATCTTGTGCTCGATATGCGGACCCCTCTCCCCGAGGAGCACGGCGGAACGTTCTGCTCGCGCGGGATCTCATACTACATAAACGAGCACTGCACACTGATCTGCACGGGTGCGGTCGAGCTGCTCGGGTCGCTCGCGTAATATACACAAAATTTTTCTTATTAATATTGCGACTTTTATTGACTTTTGTTTCGGGATATGTTACCATGAATCGTCTGAAGTTTTTTTGCTTCGTAATTAATTGCCGCTATGGCATGGAGGTATATTATGCTTATCAACAGACCCCCCATGGGTTGGAACTCATGGAACACCTTCGGCTCTAACATCAGCGAAGATCTGATCAAAGAGACCGCCGACATTATCGTCTCCTCCGGACTGAAGGACGCAGGCTACGAGTACGTCGTTATCGACGACTGCTGGTCGCTTCACGAGAGAGACGCTGAGGGACACATCGTTCCCGATCCCGAAAAGTTCCCGCACGGAATGAAGGCTCTTGCAGACTACGTTCACTCCAAGGGACTCAAGTTCGGTATGTACTCCTGCGACGGTGACAAGACCTGTGCAGGCTACCCCGGAAGCTACAACTACGAGTTTGTAGACGCAAAGGATTTTGCTGACTGGGGCGTTGACTACCTCAAGTACGACAACTGCTACAAGCCCGGCAACCGTTCCGGTCGTTTCCTGTACAACAGAATGAGCATGGCTCTCAAGGCTTCCGGCAGAGACATCGTATTCTCCGCGTGCAACTGGGGAACTGAGGACGTACATAAGTGGATCCGTTCCACCGGTGCTCACCTCTATCGTTCCACCGGCGACATCTCCGACTGCTTCGCAAGCGCTAAGGGTCTTGCAAACTCTCAGATGAACGTCTGGGGCTACTCCGCTCCCGGCTGCTTCAACGACATCGATATGCTCATCTGCGGTATGTACGGCAAGGGCAACGTTGCTGTCGGCGGCTGCAACGACACCGAGTACAAGACTCACTTCGCTCTGTGGTGCTTCTACGGCTCTCCTCTGATGATCGGCTGCGATGTCAGAAACATGAGCGACGCTACTCTTGAGCTGCTCAAGAACAAGGATCTCATCGCGATCAACCAGGATGCAGAGGCTCGTCCTCCGTTCCTTCTGAACGCTACGTTCTCCGACAACACAAGCCAGAACTCCTACCTCCAGTTCTCTGCTATCAAGCACCTCGAGAACGGCGAGTACGCACTCGGCTTCTTCAACTACGCTGACTACGAATCTGTGGTTCCCTGCGACTTCGAGCTTATGGGTCTGACCGCTGACGACAAGTTCGGCTTCGAGATGAGAGAAGTATTCACCGGTGAGACTGTCACCGCATTCGAGAAGCACTACACTACCGTAGACGCTCACGGATGCAAGATCTACCGTGCAAAGCTCATCCCCGCTAAGTAATTGATTTTCACACAAAAAAAGAAGGGAGCATATGCTCCCTTCTTTTTTATTTCGTTATTTTTCCCGCTTGAAGAGCTTCAGCAGATCGAACACCGAGGACATAGAGAATATCTCGACTCCGTCTCCGACGAGCTTTTCGCGTTTCACGGAACCTGCCGGAGCCGCAAACTCCGTAAATCCGAGTCTGCGCACCTCGCTCAGCCGCTTATCGACTGATGCGACTGCGCGGATCTCGCCCGCGAGTCCGATCTCGCCGACGGCGAGCATTCCCGACGGAAGCGGAATATCCCGTATACTTGAGATCATTGCCGCCGCGATAGCTGCGTCGATTCCCGGCTCGTCAAGCCGCAAGCCTCCAACGACGTTCAGGTACACATCGCAGGAGGAGAATCTGAGTCCGAGCCGCTTCTCAAGCACCGCGAGCAGCAGATACATACGGTTATAATCGATGCCGTCCGCAGTACGGCGCGGGCTTTGCGACTGCGTAGGAACAACGAGCGCCTGCACCTCGGCGATGATCGGGCGGCTTCCCTCCATCACGCAGACGGCGCAGCTTCCCGGCACATTCTGCGGTCTGCCGGAGAGCAGCATGGCCGATGGATTCTCCACCTCGGCAAGTCCGTCCTCGCGCATTTCAAACACGCCGATCTCGTTTGTCGAGCCGAATCTGTTCTTTGCCGCGCGGATGATGCGGTGAGCCTGACTGCGCTCGCCCTCGAAATACAGGACGGCGTCCACCATATGCTCAAGCACTTTCGGACCCGCGATCGAGCCTTCTTTGTTCACGTGACCGACGATGATCACGGCGGTACCGCTGTCCTTGGCACACGATATAAGTGCGCCCGCACACTCCTTCACCTGAGAAATGCTGCCTGCGGCATTGGCGGACGCCTGCGACGTGATCGTCTGGATGGAGTCGATTATCATTACGTCGGGCTCGATGCGCTCCTTCTCCGCGATGATCGTTTCGATCGCGGTATCCGTGAGGACGTAGAGCCGCGCGGAATGGACGCCGAGCCTGTCGGCGCGCATTTTCAGCTGACCGCGCGACTCCTCGCCCGAGACGTACAGTATCTTTTTCTCAGGCTCAAGCGTACTGCAAAGCTGCAAAAGGATCGTCGATTTTCCGATACCCGGTTCGCCCGCGAGCAGGACGACCGAGCCGTCCACAAGTCCGCCGCCGAGGACTCTGTCAAGCTCACCGATTCCCGTTTCCATGCGGTCTACCGGGGCATCGTCACGCGATGAGAAAGGTTCGGCGCGTCCCCGCTCGCGCGAATACACGAATTTTTCACCGCTGCCGCTCTGCGCCGCCTTCGGTGCCGAATATGTTTCCTCCTCGAAGGTATTCCACGCGCCGCAATTCGGGCAGCGTCCGAGCCAGCTCGGGCTTTGGTAATCGCACTCTGTGCAGACATATACTTTTTTCGGTTTCATTTTCACGTCTCCGGTACTATTAGTATGTCAATTGTACCACATTGCGGGACGTTTTACAAGGGCTTTGCGCTCATGCAAGCTGTGCGAGTATCCTACCGATCCAAAGCGCCTGCTCCGACTCAAGGGCGTCGAAATCCATGCACGCGCCGTAGATCTTCTCAAGCGCAAAATGGCACTCGCGCGCGTCTGCGAGAGACTCAAGGCCGCCGTCGATGAGCGACGCGCGGCATTTCTTGCCGAATCTGATCTTCTGGCGGACTTTCCCTGCAGCTTCCCGGTCGATGAAGCGACGGGTATTTATCACCTTTTCCGCGCGATCCGGGACCTGCAGATCGCTGCGGTACACAAATGCACGGTCATGCGGGAAATAGACGGATTCGGCATGGGTTAGGTCGAGCGGAGAGCAGCTGACGTATGCGGCGATGCCGGACGACTTAGCTTCGCGCACGACTTCGTC
The DNA here is from genome assembly GCA_934446065.1 of uncultured Eubacteriales bacterium. GTDB lineage: Bacteria > Bacillota > Clostridia > Oscillospirales > CAG-272 > UMGS1312. The sequence goes on along the minus strand of CAKSDP010000015.1, from coordinate 1,785 downwards.
GATGAACATTGACGCGGCGTCCGCATCGCCTGTGACCGGATACAGCTTCACATCCGAATCATACGCACCGAAGCGCACTTCCCCGTTCATGGTAAATCCCGAAAGCTGGGCATATGTCACGGAACCCGCGCCGTCGAACTGCGAAATAAGGCGGCGTGCCGCTGTGGCTGCCTTTGTTCGCTCGAATACTCCCGACCAAAGGCGGTAGATATGACGGTTGATCTTTTCTGCGGCGCCGAGATATCTGTAAGACGTATCGAACGCCGAAGATTTTCTGCGGCAAAGCGCCTCGATCTCGCTGCGTCTGCGGCGCAGAGCCGCGCTGTCCCAAAAACGCCCGAAATCAAGTATATCCCCGGCGGCTCCCGGGCACCGCAGCTCTCTCGCGTGCGGCGGAGTTCCGTCGATTATGCCGACGCGCCTTCCGTCACATCCGGCGATCATCACGCCGTCAAGCGACGATTCGTCCGAGCCGCAGAGGTAGCCTCTGCCCGCAAAACCCTCGCCCGCCGCTGCCGCGAGTACGCGGCGCATGAACGTACTTTTGCCCGTACCCGAGCCGCCTTTGATTATGTAGAGTGCCGAAAGCTCCCCTTCCGGGAACAGTCTGTCGTAAAAGCTCACAAATCCCGATCCGGTATTTGCACCCGCAAACTCATATTCTGTCGGGAAAATTCCGTCTTGCTTATTTTTCGCCATACATACCTCTCCTCACCGTTTGGCAGAATATCACTCATTTTCATGATATGCTGTGCGACAGTTTTTGTTAAAACTTTTTTCCGCGCGCTGTCCGCACCCTTTACCCGTATCTTATCATATATTGATACAGAAGCCCTGCGGCTTCGATCATGTCCAAATGCGGACGATTTCAAATTCAGGAGGAATTCCGCAAGACGGAAGCAAATTATGGATTACAAAAACGACAACAGAACCCCGCGCGACAGGATCACGGGGGAATTTCTGAGCGAGCTTCTTTTGCAGGAGAACGAGATGCGGACGACGCGTGAGCGCTCCGCTCCCGCCGTCGCCGCGGCGAGCACCTGCCCCTGCCGCAATAGCGGTCGCACATCCGGCGACGTTTCGATCGTCGGTGATGTGTCACTCGCGATGGCGTATATACAGATGCAGGAATTCGGTGAGCTTTACGGAGAATCGAAAGGATTCTGCGAGGGTACGATATTCAGAGAACTGCGTTTCCCGTTCTATCCGACCCCGTGTTACAGAGGAGGCAGATCATGACGAGAGAAAGACAGGGATGCGACAAGAACGCTCTTTTCCGCAAGATCCAGGTTTACGGCTTTGCGATGTACGACACGGTGCTTTTCCTCGACACACATCCGGATGACAAAAGCGCACTTGAATACTATGACAGAGTGAGCTGCGCATTCCGCGATGCCGTTGCGATGTACGAGGAAAAATACGGCCCGCTTACCATACAAAATGTTGACACCTCAAACGGTTGGATGTGGCTTTCTGCCCCGTGGCCGTGGCAATACGAAGCAAACTGAGGGGAAAGGATAAAAATATATGTGGATATATGACAGGAAGCTTGAATTTCCCGTAAAGATAAAGAACCCCAATCCGGCGATCGCTAAGGTGATCATCACCCAGCTCGGCGGCCCGGACGGCGAGCTGGGCGCGGCTACGCGTTATCTGAGCCAGCGCTACTCGATGCCCTACTCCGAAGTAGTCGGAACACTGACGGATGTCGGTAGAGAAGCCTCTGAAATGTTCCATTCAGAGGCTACGGCTTTTTTTGATGCTTTTGCAACCGTGTAGCTCCAC
>CAKSDP010000014.1 GCA_934446065.1 uncultured Eubacteriales bacterium | reverse complement strand
CTTTTTGCGGATAGCCCTCGGGATTTTGAACATTTTGTAAATTCTCAATTTTTAAGGTGTTAGAACACCCGATTTTTCGGCATGAAAAGTGAGGGGATAAAATTTTCAGCGCATTGCCATGTATAGTTTTTCCTTTGGACAAGTGTAAAAATTTTGGTTGTACCCTATCCACTTTTTTGCCATGAAAAGCAGAGGGCAAAATTACATAACCGCTTGAAAGGAGTTGGTGCAGATATGATTGCGGCCATGCAAAAAGAAAATTTCAAGGAGGAAAAAGTGACAGAAAAGTTTTCAATCATCTCAAAGCTAAAATATACTTGTAGATATGGTACGGACGGATTTTGATGCGGATAAAGCAACTGGTAGTGGTACAAAAAGCGGATATATTCTGGATATCATCGTGAATATCAACCGTTGGTAACACATACGCAACTTATGATATCTGTACGCTGCCGAGAAAAAACATTATAATTTAAGTGAGGAAGAAAACCTATGCAAAAAGATTTCTTTGTTTTGGAGGAATATTATGAAATTTGAGCGCAATATGAGTTTTTCGGCAGAGGAGTTTTCTGACGGGGAAGTGCTACTGTATGATGATGTTTCTGAAGTTTATCATATATTAAATTCCACCGCGGCTCACGCTTTAACCATTCTCGATAAGTATGGATATGAAGAATCGAAAAAACATTATGTTAAATGGGCAAAGCAAACATTTGGTGATATACAGAATGAATCCCTTGAAGAAGATTATGATATGCAATGAGTAGAAAAGTGCTTGTTTTAAGGGATGAAACGCATTGTGCGATTTCGTCGCGCAGTCACAATCCCATACAGTCCGCATAGCGGGCTGTATGGGATTTTGTTTTCGAGAGTGTGAGATCAGACGAAGACATACGAAGTATGTCGAGCATTAAGCGGAATCGGCGATGGAACACGAACGCATTTATCCGCTTAATGCCGTGTTCAGAATCACCTCGGGAACGCCAATCCCATACAGTACGCATGGCGGGCTGTATGGGATTTTGTTTTATCTCAAAAATGTGCTATAATATTTGTAACGTTTCGACGTTTTCTGAATCTAACAGTTGAAAGGGCGGTGAGAACGTGACGGAATTCGAGAAACTTTTCAGCGAAAACCACAGCTTTATTTTCAAATATATTTTGAAAATGGCACGCGATGTTTCGCTTGCCGAAGAGCTGACGCAGGAAACGTTCTTCCGCGCATATATGAACTACGCCTCTCTGAGAAATAAAGAAAAAGCGCCTGTCTGGCTCTGTCAGATAGCAAAGAATACATACTACGCGTGGTACAACGAACACAAGAAAACAGTACCGCTCGATGTCCTCGATCACGATGATCACGGAACAAATATAGAGAATGCGATCGCTGTGAAAGAGCTTTCAAAGAAGGCGCTGCTTCTGCTTCATGAGTTGGAGGAGCCGTATAAAGAGGTCTTTATGCTTTCCGTTTTCGGAGGAGTTTCGCTGAAGGATATCAGCCATATCTTCGGCAAAAGCGAAAGCTGGGCACGCGTTACGTTTTACCGCGCAAAACAAAAGCTGTTCGAGAAACTGAAGTAATGCTTGAGATGGCAAATGCAGAGAAAGGAACGGTCATAAATATGAATTGTGATATTGTTAAAGATCTGATCCCGCTGTACATTGACGGGTGCTGCAGTGAGGAGAGCCGCAAGATCATTGAAGAACATATCGAAAACTGCGTTTCATGCAAAAAGCTTCTTGACGATATGACGTCGCAGCCCGACATCGTTACGGTGTCAAATGCTCCTGCGGTGTTCAGTAAGCTTAACGATTGGAAAGCGTCTGTCATGCAGTCGGTATTGCTGTTTTTCTCATTCGCACTGATCACTATCGGAGTTGCACTGGAGTCGCAAACTCCGTCGGGGAGCACTAACGGTTTTTGGGCTGTGAATCTTGTTGTTCCTGCAACCGGATTCATGCTTTCGCTTGCAAACTGGTATTTTGTAAGACTTTACAAAAGCAGACGAAGCTTCTCAAAATGCTCGCTTGCCGCAACGCTCGGTATTACAACCTGTGCGTATGTATGGGCGGTGTTTCACTACGGAAGCGATTTCTTTGCGGCATCGGCAGGACGTGATTCAGGCGCACTGCAATGGATTGCGTCCCGAACATGGATCGGTATTCTGCTTACGCTTCTTTTTTGTACCCTGTCCCCCGTGCTGTCGAACCTGTACGCCAAAATGCTCGGAAAAGAGTGAGGAGCTTGGAATGAGAAAAACAATATCATATCTGATATGCTTACTGTTCGCGCTTACGGCGCTTTATCCTGTAGGGATTCTGATATCCGGCTGCTTCGGATATGCTTTTGAGCTGTCTAACATCTCCGCATTTGCGATAACAATCGCGGTGCTGTCCTTGTGTGTGGTCATTCTTGATCTGATATTCAAAGCTGAGATCAAAAGCAAGACTGTCGCTGTTCTCGCGTCTCTTTTTCCTCTGCTGTCATTGGTCAATGCAATGCTTTGTATTCTCGGATGCGGGAGGATATGGGTGATTGCAGGTGTTGCGCTGTCCGTCGGATGCGGCTTCTTTTTTGCGGTGAAACACGGCGCACCGCCGGTGCTGAAAATTGTGTCGGTAGCCCTATCCGTGCTTATGCTTTTTCCCATGTTCTGCTTGAGCTTTTTCTGTCTGATTTTTGCCGGTTTCGCAACGGACACTGTTCTTGAGCGCACAGAATCCCCAGACGGGACGCATTCTTTGGTGGTCACTTACTGCGATCAGGGGGCGCTCGGCGGCGATGTCCTTGTTGAGGTGTATGAGAACGGCAGACTTGGCGGATTTGACGCCGCGATCTTCAAGGTCGAGAAGAAGCCTCAGAGATTGTATTACGGAAAGAGCGCGAAGGCGTATTGGAAAAGTGACAGGTGCCTGGTCGTGAATTCCGTTGAATATGAGATAGATTAGCTGAGCGGCTGAACCCTCGCCGTGGTACAAACACTCTCTTTGCTGTGTATACTGATAGAGCCCCATTCTTAAAGTAAGGAGAGCTTATATGAACTATAATAATAAACCATGCAGCGGTAAGAACTGCGGCTGCTACGATGAGTGCGGGACGTATGTGACGATACAGGGACCCGCAGGTCCGATGGGTCCGGAAGGACCGAAAGGAGAACAGGGCGGAAGAGGCGAGCAGGGCCCTATGGGGCCTCGCGGAATCAAAGGGGAAACCGGATGTCCCGGACCCGTGGGTCCTCGTGGACCTGCGGGCCCTATGGGACCGCGTGGACCTCAGGGCGTGCGCGGAGACGTTGGTCCGAAGGGGGACCCCGGATGTATTGGCATTCAGGGGATCCAAGGCAATCCCGGACCTGTCGGTCCCAAGGGGGATCACGGACCGATCGGTCCTAAAGGCGATCCGGGTCCCGTAGGACCTATGGGGCCGAAGGGTGAGCGCGGTGAAAAAGGCGAGCGTGGTCCTGTCGGTGAGCAAGGTCCGATAGGAGAGCAGGGGATCCAGGGCGAGATCGGACCGCTGGGAGTCCAGGGTGACAGGGGCTGCCCCGGCCCACAGGGCGAACAGGGAATCCCGGGCCCACAGGGGGAGAAAGGCGACCCCGGTGAGAAAGGTGAACCGGGAGCCGCAGGCCCACAGGGCGAAAACGGAGAGACACCTGTTATCACCGTTGCCGAAAGCACGCCGATCAGCTACAAGCTGAACTTCAAGACTGAGGAGCAGGATATCACCACACCGAATCTGTTTGCGCCGTACAGCGAATATCATTCCGATCTTTCTGCGGTGAACAGTACGCTTTCGGTGACGCTCGAGAATCTGGTGCTGACCTATCAAACCACATCCTCGACTACGGTACGGATCACCGTAGCGCCAAAGGATACAGCCGTTCCCGTGCTGGCGGATATGCGCAGAACATCCATCTACAACACCGGCAGCGTGGAGGCGCAGACCTTTGACAATACGACTGTTTCGGGACGGGTCGTGCTTGATGAGATCGTGTACAGCCAATCCCAGGAGACGCACAGCATCAAGATCCGCCAGCAGGACCCGACGACAAAGCTTTGGTCCTTGTGTGAGATCCACTCGTTTGTTTCCAGAGGCGGCGCGCGCACCTCTGTCAGAGTGCAGTGGAGCGAATACGGCGTCGCATACGACGTGCCGACAGCCTAAACTCCGCCCGCAGAATAATATCAGCCGAACCGGCTCCGCTATACAGCGGGGTCAGTTTGCTTTTTCTGTGTTCTAAGCGAACGCGGTTTCCAAACCATGACAATAATCGTATAATACTGTATGATAAATGTAATAATAAACACTTACGGGAGCGGTTATGTCGGAGAAAACAGATAAAACTCAGAATGAAAACGAAGTGGTGTATTACGCCAAATCGGCGAGCGCGGTTCACGGTCCGATCGAAAACCGCGACCACCTGCGGCGCGTAGGAGAGCTTGCCGGTGTATTCGGCGATGAGCTTGGTATCGGAAATGAGGCGAGGATCGCGGGTATGTTCCACGATTTCGGAAAATACAGCGACCGTTTTCAGTCTGTTCTGCGCGGAACGATGCAGGGCGTTGATCACGCGTTTCCGGGTGCGGCGTTTCTTTTTGCTTACAAGAGACTTAACGCGAAAAAGGCAAGCGCGAAGCGAAAGAAGTACGAGCCGATCATAGAAGCGGTGCAGGGGCACCACGACGGACTTGTCTCGCTTGCGGCGATGGAGAGGGAGATCGGAGAGACGCTGCGCTTCGAGTCGGCGGACTGCTGCCCGAGCGGAAAGCTCCCGTCACTCGCGGGAGAGGAGGAATATCAGGCGGCACTGCTCGCGTTTCTGCGCGATTTCCCGGAATATGAATTTTCGAAGATTGGCGATTGCCGTGTCGGTGCGGACGAAACGGAGCTTGATATGCTCGATACGCGAATGCTGTTTTCGTGTCTCGTTGATGCGGATTACAGCGTTTCTGCGGCAGATGACGACCTGCTTTATCTTGAGCGCAACAGCCGAGCAACGCTTGATTTCGAGAGGGCGCTTGAAAAGCTTGAGGCACACTGTGCGAACCTCAGGGCAAACTCTGCCGCGGACCCCGAGCTGAATCTGCTCCGAGGAGAGGTGTATGACGCTTGCGGACGTGCGGGCGAGCATTCGCCCGGACTTTTCACTCTGACAGCGCCGACCGGACTCGGCAAAACGGTCGCTATGCTCAACTTTGCTCTGCGGCACTGCATCGCAAATTCTATGCGGAGGATCATTGTCGTCCTGCCGTTTCTTGCGCTTGCAGAGCAGACGGAGCGGGAGTACCGCCATGTGTTCGACGAGGTGCTGACGGATCACAGCCAAAGCGATCTTTCGGACGAGGTGCGCGAGCTTGCGGCCCGGTGGGACGCCCCTGTGATCATCACCACGTCTGTTCGCTTTTTTGAGAGCTTGTTTTCGGACAGGCCGACAGATTGCCGCAGACTTCACAGTATTGCCGGAAGCGTGGTACTGTTTGATGAGGCGCAGAGCCTGCCGGCGGAGCTTGCCCGTCCGACGGTGCGGGCGGTGAGCGCCCTTTGCGAAAAATACCGTTGCACGATGGTGTTTTCCACCGCAACACAGCCTTGCTTTGACGCGATCCCGGGCGTGGAGTGGAATCCGCAGGAGATCCTGCCGGATAACGCGCGGCTGTTTGAAGCGACGCGCCGTGTACGGACGGAGTGGCGTCTTGCAAAGAACGGCGTAGGCAAAACCGCGCTGTCCGACATAGCATCTGAGATGTCCGCCGAAACGAATGCCTGCTGCGTCGTGAATCTGCGGCGCCACGCTGCAGAGCTGTTTTCTGAGCTTGAGAGAATACGCGGTACGCGCGATGGGCTTTTCTTTCTTACGACTGATATGTGCCCGGCGCACAGGCTTTGTGTTGTTGACGAGATCAGGCGGCGGCAGAAATCCGGAGAGGAGTGTCTTGTGGTTTCGACCCAGTGTATCGAAGCGGGCGTTGACCTTGATTTTGACGTGATGTGCCGCGCGCTCGCACCGCTCGAAGCGATTGTGCAGGCGGCGGGGCGCTGCAACCGCAATCGCAGATTGCCCGACGGCGGCAAGGTGGTCGTGTTTGAGCCGGAGGACGAGCGACGACCGTATCCGGACGAAAGTTACGAGCGAGCTGCGAGGACGGTCAAAGAGCTTTGGGCGGATAGAGGTGCGCTCGAACTTGGCGACGCATCTGTCATCGCCGAATATTACGGCAGATATTTCAGCCGGACGAGCACCAAAAAGCCGCTCGAGCGCGCGATCGGGCTGAAGGACTACCGCGAAACCGCCGTGCAGTACCGACTGATAAAAAATTCCGGTGTAAGACTGATCGTGCTGTGAGAGGGCAGACGGCAGCTGTTTGACACTGTTTCTCGGTCTGTACAGGATGGCAGCATCACCGTAAAGCAGCTTTATGCGGCAGCCCCGATCATGGTTACAAGCTATGATGAGGAGGGCGTTCGCTCGTGTGCCACTTCCATAACATTCAGAAAACACGGCAGACTTGCGGAGACGGGATGGTTTATCCTTAACCGTGGTTTTGAGGAGAATTACGATCAGACAACGGGGTTCCGGATCTCCGGCAATATGGACAAATTCTTTGTGCTGTAATTGTGCATTGTGATAATTTTTGGAAAATAATCCAAAATGCGTTGATTATTGCATTTTTATGTATTATAATATCCATGACATAAAAAAATGTCGGACTGCACCGACTCTTTCGGTGAGAATAGAAATATGGATATTATAGTGGCCCCTCTTTACTGTGGTGAAGACGGGGAGCAATAATCATACAGAGGTGAGTTTATTTGAACGATATTCTATATAGGATCCGGTAATTTCAACTTTTGCACGAAAATTAAATGAAGGAGGAAAACTGTTTGAAAGACGATATCAATTGTGAAATTACTATCGAAGTATGGGGGGATTTTGCGTGTTTCACGCCGCCGTACAACAAGGTCGAACGGCTTACGTATCCCGTGCCGACCCCATCGGCGGCGCGAGGGATATTGTCGGCTATCTATTCAAAACCGCCGGAGTTTTACTGGCAGGTGAAGAAGATCGAGGTGCTGAACCCCATAAGGTACACAAGCTTCATGCGCAACGAGGTGAAATCGACTGTCAGACTGAAGGGCGATGCGGCATCGTCGGTTATCTATGCCGATGAAGACCGCACTCAAAGACAGACGCAGGTTCTGAAGGATGTCCGGTACAGGATAACGGCGGAGATATGTACGCGCGACAGTTTTACCGGAACGAGGGAACAGCTGCATTCACAGGCGCTGCGGCGTATCCGTGCCGGTAAAACTTTCTTTCAGCCGTCGCTCGGAATGAGGGAATTTGTGTGCTATTTTGAGGAGAGCGACGGTGTGCGCGAGCCGATAGACGACAGCCGCGAACTCGGACTTATGGTTTACGATGTTTTCGATCTGCACGACTATTCGGTAAGAAAGAAGACAATCCCGAAACTGTCCCTCTATTACGCCGTGATGAATCACGGGGTGATCGAGGTCCCGCCTTACGACAGCGACGAGGTGCTGAAGGGAGGCGACGCGGTATGCTGAAAGCGCTGTATGAATACGGCATCCGAAACGGACTCTCGACCCCGCCGGGGTTTGTCAGAAAATCCATACGCGCATACATATGTCTGTCGGGAAGCGGCGATTATCTCGGAGTCGAAAAATGTGAGGGCGAGTCGCTGATCTGCCCCGACATCGGCACGATGGCGAACAGCCCCGACAAATGCAATCCCCTCGCGGAAAAGGCGGGCATCGTTATCTGGGGCGACGGAGCAAAAGCGGAATACTTCCGCTCGCTGCTCAGAGAGGGAGAGAATGACGCTCCCGTTCTGTCCGTTTGCCTGCGCGTGCTCGAGTCTTCTGAGATAACGGCTCATATCCGAAATGATGCGGATGCCCGGAAGATAAAGCCCATCGACAGGATCTCGTTTTTGGTTGACGGGAAGCCTGCTGCCGCAGATGACGCGGTCAGAAATTGGTGGACCGAGTACCGCGCCGAGCATATAAAGGGGGAGAAAAAAGGCTCCGGTATGGCGCGCTGCCTGATTACGGGCGAGGTCACAGAGCCGCTCGACACCGTACCGAAGGTCAACGGATTGCAGAGAGTCGGCGGACATTCCGCAGGCGAGGCCCTGTTTTGCTTCGATAAATCTGCATTCCGCTCGTATGGGCTGAAGCAGTCGGCTAACGCGCCTGTATCGGAGGAGGCGTTCGTTGTCGTGAAGGATGCGCTTGACGATCTGCTCGCCGGTGCTCCCGCGATGTATCGGCGGGACAGAAGCCGCAGCTTCAACCCGTTTGCTCCGGTTTTTGCCGGAATGAAGTTTGTGCATTGGTATGACAGTGAGATCGAACCGGAGTATGACGTTTTTCTGCCCGTCTTCGGCGGAATCGGCAGAAATGATGATGAGGACGATGCGGACGACGAGCCGCCGTCTGAAACGGATACAGAGGAGCAGAGGATCGCCGCCGATCGCAAGGCTCGGGCGGATGCCGACAGGCTTGTTGCAAGTGTCAGGACGGGAGAGCGCGTGCTGCCGCTTGTCGGCGAGTATCACATACTGCTGGTCTCGGGGAACAACGGGCGTGCAATGGTGCGCCGGTATGAGCACGGAAGCTATGAGACCCTAGCGAATAACCTTGAGATGTGGAACGACGACATAAGCCTCACGAACAGTATCGGCACAGGGACTATCCGCCCGACCGGACTGAATTTTCGCCTTATGACTCTCGCGAAATATCAGAAAAATGTGCGCGATTCCGAACAGATGAAAAAGGAGCTTGCCGGAATCACGCCCGCGATCGTTTCCGCGATCACAAACGGCACACCGCTGCCGGATGCGGTGGCATCGCGCTCGCTGAAATATATTAAATCAAGACTTGTTTCGCCGGATGAAAACGATAGGTTTGCGCATATGCCGGACGGAATCTCCTGCCAGTGGCTCAAGGCGTGGGCAAACAGAAAACGAAGAATGAGAAAAGAGGAGGCTCTGATCATGCCGTATTACGACAAGAATTTTCCGAGTGCCGCGTACCACTGCGGTGCGCTGATGGCAATCTACGCCGATATTCAGAGAACCGTCATGCCCGATGTGAAGTCTGGTATCGTTGACCGCTACTATACGTCTGCAAGCACAACTCCCGCACTTGTGCTCGGAAGGCTCGAGATGATTGAAAAACACCACATTGCCAAGATTGAATGGGGCGCTCTCGCCAGATTTTTCGAGAGCAGTCTGAACGAGGTGTATTCTTGCCTCGGAGAGGACCTGCCGAAGGTGCTTGACCTTGAGGAGCAGACGTATTTTGCGATAGGATACCGCCAGATGTGCGCCAGGATCATTGTTGAAAAAGAAAAACTTAAAACCGAAAGAAAAGAGGAGAAATAATATGTCAGTTATCAGAAATCGTTATGAATTTGTGTACTATGTTGCCTGCACCAACGGAAATCCCAACGGAGACCCAGATATGGGGAATATGCCCCGCATCGATCCGGAGACCATGATCGGTTATATTTCCGACGTGGCTACGAAGCGCCGCGTGCGCAACTATGTTCAGACCGCGCACGGAGATGAGCCTGGCATGGGGATCATCATACAGCAGTCCACGAATATCAACCGCCATATCGCCGAAGCGCGGCGTGAAGCCGGTGTTGAGGGAGTGAAGGGCAAGGAGACGGTCTACGCCGGACGCCTTGCCGCGTGCCGGATGTTCTATGATGTTCGCACGTTCGGCGCAGTTATGTCCACCGGACCCAACGCCGGGCAGGTGCGCGGACCGGTGCAGATAACCTTCGGCAAGAGCCTTGACCCCATTCTCCCGCTCGATATGTCCATAACACGTATGGCAAGCACGGACAACGTCAGCGGTAAGGATGGCGGAACCGTTGAGGATTACATGAAGCTTGAGGAGGAAAAGGACGAGGATAAGCTGCGCACTATGGGCAGAAAGCAGCTAATACCGTTCGGGCTTTACGAGGTGCGCGGCTTCATCAGCGCAAACCTTGCAGCCGAAACCGGATTTGATGAGCGTGACCTTGAGATCCTGTTTGAAGCGCTGCTCAATATGTATGATCACGACCGCAGCTCAAGTAAGGGCGAGATGAGTGTGGTGTCGCCGCTGATAATCTTCAAGCATGTCGGTACGGACAGCGACGAGACTCAGCGCCGGAAGCAGGCGAAGCTCGGGTGTGCGCCCGCGCATAAGCTTTTTGACCTCGTGCACGTTGAGCGGAAGCCCGATGTGGCTGCCCCCAGAAGCTACCGCGACTATAACGCCAAAATAGATCTTTCAAAGCTTCCGCGCGGAGTTGACGTCGGCTTTAAGCCCGATGCGTACAGCCCGATCTCGTGGAATAAGCTGCCGGAGGACGAGAACTGGTTCACGGAAAGCAATGGATGAGCGGGAGTATCTACCTCGGGGTATAGGTGCATAGCCCCTCACGCAGGGGCGTGAATTGAAATCGCGTCAATGCTGTCGATCGTATCGCATTCGCCGAGTCGCCCCTCACGCAGGGGCGTGAATTGAAATGAAGAAAAGAGCTGCGTCGATTACCTCGGAAGATAGTCGCCCCTCGCGCAGGGGCGTGAATTGAAATAACCTGACCACCCCCAGAGCACCCCAGCAGGGCGGTTCGCCCCTTACGCGGGGCGTAAACTCGGTTTACACGCCAATACAATAAAAAATGCCGCCGTACCTTGGCAGAGGCACGGCGGCAAATAAAAGAAAAATAACGTAACCGTACATATTATACCTCTGTTAGCACAATTTGTCAATAGGCTAAATGTAAAAATGGAAATAATTATAGCAACGCTGCAAACGCTGCCGCAATCGGGCTTTTGAAAAAATTCGATCCCGATTTGCGCACAGCGTGTTACCATTCAACAAAAGAAAAGGAGTACAACGCTCCCTCTCCTGTGCTTTGTAATACCCACTTGATTTAAGGCCGAAAAACGGCTGTAAATTTGAAAATTACTTGAAAAAATGCGCCGTCGGTGCTATAATAATAGGTGACAGACGGTGTTATAATTGCGATCGCTCATTTCATGTGAGGTATTATGAAAAAACTGAAAAGACTTTTGCCGATAATCTTAATTACCGGGATAACCGTACTTGCATTACTGGTCTTGTACCGGAAGATCATCGACCACGAAAAGGATCGTTGTCTCGTGCGTCTCAGCGAATATGCTACGACCTTCAATTAGGAAATATCGGTGAAATTCAGTGATGAGATCGCAAAGCTTCACATGGTTGAAACAATGCTTCGGAGCGACGACAATCTGAATGAAGATCGGATAGACTTCCTTCACTTAGACGAGTTTCAGCCTACCACCGTGTTTTCAAGAATAGACGTGTTTTATTCCGACGGGCTTATCATATCAAACGGAAGCGAGCGAAGTACCTGCGACAGCGCGGAATTTGATGCACTTATGGCGGAGGGCGAGCATATGTCGCGGCGCAGGACCGACTTTATTACCGGCGCGGAGTGCATATACTACTGCATCCCGATCAGATGCGGCGACGGGGATGCGGCGATGCTTGTAGGTGTTATCAATGCGGAGACGCTGTCAGCAGTGTTTGTGCCTCAGCTGTACGGCGGCAGCTCAAACTACTGTGTAGTTGACAGCCGTGACGGCAATTACATTATGGACAGCTGGCACAGTGAACTCGGCAACGCATACGAGACCGACGAGCGCAAGCGTGTGAAGGGCTATGAGAACGTTGACCTGAAGGATGAGACGCGAAATCTCCGCACGGGAGTTATTGCGTTTGAATCAAGGACTAACGGAAGACCCATTTATATGTATTATACTCCCGTCGGAATATACGAATGGCAGATGATGCTGTTCGTGCAGGACGACGTTATATTCAGCAGTCTGAATTATCTGAAGAATCTGCTGCTTATTTTCGGTGCGGTCGAGGTCGTTCTTTTGCTTCTGTATTTTTCATGGAATCTCAGAACGGTCTATATCCTCGAGCGAAGCAACAGCGAAATTGCAAGCCAAAGAGAGCAGCTCAAGACCATGAGCTACCGCGATATGCTGACGTCGATGTACAACCGGAACAAGTATATCGAAATAACGGAGAAGCTTCGCGGTGTTCACACAGACGGCGCGGGTGTCGCGTATATTGATATGAACGGGCTGAAGCATATAAACGATTCGCTCTCGCACACAGAGGGAGACAGATATATCTGCACGATGGCGGATATAATCAGGGAGCATTTTCCGAATAACTGTTACCGCATCGGCGGAGACGAGTTCGTTGTGCTTGTGCAGGGAACAGGGAACGGTGAATTCAGCGAAAATCTTGCCGCGCTGAGAGCGGAGGCGGAGCGAAAAGGTGTCAGCATTTCACTCGGTTCGGCATGGGCAGAGCACTGCGATGATATCGAATCGCTTCTAAGAGAAGCCGAGCGCGAAATGTACGCCGAAAAAGAGCGCTATTATTCCGAAAACAACACACGCAGATAGAAAACAACAAACCGGGAGACAATATGTCTCCCGGTTTTTGCGTCAGTTCCCGAATACTTCTCTGTATCTTGCTGCGCGTTTCTCCCGGCTGATGCTTCTGAGCGCGTTCGGGGACGGCGAATACAGGATGCGGACAACGTAGTCGGTTTCGTTTATTCTCACCGAGCCGTCGAGCCTGTTGCCCGAGCTCCACCTGTGGTGCGCAGCTGTGCCGCAGAACTCCTTTACACTCAGGTTTACCTGGCGTATCACAAATCTGCTCGTGTATATAAGCTCGCGTATTCCGGGATTTTGCCGTAGCAGAGCCGCAATATCCTTCTGCCGTATATCGTGCAGTGATGCGTCGTCCGACCTCATTTCCGCGTGAACACACGTGTCAACTATATCCGTGATGCCCGTGTGTATGTCCGCGAGCAGTCGACGGCGCTCATCTGCCGCAGCCGCCGGATCGGTGCACACGAGATCTTTTCCCACCGCATCGGAGAGCAGATCCCAGAATCGGTTGTCCTTTGAGCCGTAGTAAAAATCCACGTCCTTTTCGAGAAGCGAATCCTTGCCGCCCCGGCAGAATCGGTACGGCGGTATCGTGCCGACGATCAGCCTGTCCGCGCCTTCCGGGATATACGGCTCATACGGATGCTTTGATATTTCGCACATTGCAGATCACCTCTTTGCCGTGCCATTTTGATCATATGTCTATTATAACCGCATTGCGCGGGAAATTCAACGTGCAGGGAATGTATTTTCGGACGTGCCGTAATTTTGCAAATGCGCTTGAAAATTTTCGGATTCTTATGTATAATTATATTTGCGGACATCAAATAATGCGGTGAAAAGGAGAAATATGCCGTGTCACAGGTAACAAAACGTGCGCTTGAGCAGTCTCTGAAAAATTTGCTTCTGAAAAAGCCGCTGACGAAGATCACCATAGCCGATATTGCCGACGACTGCGGAATCAACCGCATGACGTTTTATTATCACTTCAAGGATATCTACGACCTTGTGGAATGGTCGTGCCTTGAGGACGCGAAGCGTGCGCTTGATGAGAAAAAGACCTACGATACCTGGCAGCAGGGGCTCTTGCAGATATTTGAGGCCGTACATGAGAACAAGCCGTTCATCATGAACGTCTACCGTTGCGTCCACCGCGAGCAGGTCGAGAAGTACCTTGAGCCGCTCGTTGACAGCCTCGTACTCGGAGTTATAAACGAGGAGTCTGTCGGTATAACAGTGCGCGACGAGGACAAAAAATTCATCGCGCAGGTGTATTCGTATATCTTCATCGGGATCATGCTTGACTGGATCAAGGATGATATGCGCGGCGATCCTGAGGTGATCGTCGATAAGCTTGCGACGCTGATCCGCGGATCGATCGGCTCTGCGCTCGATAGGTTCAAGGTCTGAATTTATCATTCCGGCGCATTTGATAAAAATTTATACAGTTTAATTCTCCGTGATAATATTTTTATCACGGGGATTTTTGTGTTTATTGTAAAGCTCCGCATTTCGGATATAATAGAGTCAGAAATAAAAAATACAGCTCATCGGAGGTATTTATTATGTATTACTCAGCAGGAACTTATGAAGCATTCGCTCATCCCGAGAAGCCGGAGGATGTGGATAAAAAATCAGCTTATATCATCGGTACCGGACTTGCCGGACTTACCGCCGCATTCTATCTTGTCCGTGACGGACAGATGAAGGGCGAGCACATCCATCTGCTCGAAAAACTGGAGCTTGCGGGAGGCAGCTGCGATGGACGCAAGGACGTCACCAAGGGCTTCTTCATGCGCGGCGGGCGCGAGATGGACAACCATTTCGAGGTAATGTGGGACACCTTCCGCGACGTGCCGTCAATCGAAACTCCCGGCGTATCGGTGCTTGACGAGTATTACTGGCTCAACAAGCACGACCCGAACTACTCCCTCTGCCGTGCTACCGTAAACCGCAGCGAGGACGCGCACACCGACAAGCAGTTCAAGCTTGACAAGGATTCCGCAATGGCGCTCTCAAAGCTCTTCATCACACCCGAAAAGGAGCTTGAGGACAAGAAGATTTCCGACGTCCTGCCCGACTCCTTCTGGAACACGAACTTCTGGCTGTATTGGCAGACTATGTTCGCTTTCCAGCGCTGGTCGAGCGCACTTGAGATGAAGCGCTACCTCTGCCGCTACGTCCACCACATCGACGGACTGCCCGACTTCAGTGCGCTGCGCTTCACCAAGTACAACCAGTACGAGAGCATGATCCTGCCGCTGGTGAAGTATCTTGAGTCGCACGGCGTGCGCATCGAGTACGGCATGGACGTAAAGAATGTTATCATCGACACTGTCGGCGACAAGAAGATCGCACGTCAGATCGTATATGTCAAGGACGGAGAAGAGCAGACCATCGACCTCATCGAGGACGATCTCGTGTTCATCACGAACGGCTGCTGCACCGACACCTCCTGCTACGGCGATCAGACACACGCGCCCGATCTCTCCGGCGTGAAGAACGGTTATGGCGAGTCGTGGGATATGTGGAAAGCCATCGCCGCTCAGGCGGAGCACGGCGAGTACGGCAACCCGGACAACTTCTGTTCCGATGTTGACGCCACCAACTGGATGAGCGCAACTGTCGCGACATCCGACGATGAAGTAATAAAGCACATCATGAACGTCTGCAAGCGCGACCCGCGCTCGGGCAAGGTGACTACCGGCGGTATCGTCACCGTCAAGGACAGCACCGACAACTGGTATCTCTCGTGGACCATCAACCGTCAGCCGCAGTTCAAGTCTCAGGACAAGAACATGGTGCTCGTATGGCTGTATTCGCTGAATACCAACCGCGAGGGCAACTACGTGAAGAAGGCTATGCGTGACTGTACCGGTGAGGAGGTCTGCCGCGAGTGGCTGTACCACATCGGCGTGCCTACCGACAAGATCGACGCTCTCGCGCACGACGCGTGCAACACAACTACCTGCTTCATGCCGTATATCAACGCATTCTTCCAGCCGCGTAAGGAATCCGACCGCCCGAAGGTCGTGCCCGACGGCGCCGTGAACTTCGCATTCATCGGTCAGTTCGCCGAGACGCCGCGCGATACCATCTTCACCACCGAGTATTCCATGCGTACCGGTATGGAGTCGGTCTACACGCTGCTTGACATCGACCGCGGAGTGCCGGAAGTGTGGGGAAGCAAGTACGACGTTCGTGAGCTGCTCCGTGCGTGCTACTACGCGATCGACAAGAAACCGATAAGCGAGGCGCCTCTCTCCTTTGCCGAAAAGGAAATGATAAAGATCGCACTGAAGAAGGTCAGAGGTACGGACATCGAGCTTCTGCTGAAGGAAAGCGGACTTATAGAGTAATATCGGAACCGATCCCGGGCGCTCCGTGAGGAGCGCCCTTCCTTTTTGTCAGCACGATTTTCGGTGATTTTATCGAAAAAGAAATATTGAAAAAGAAAAATTTTCTTGTCTACCCATTGAAAAGGTTAAAATACAATGTTATAATCATGGCGTGTAATTCTATCCGAGCGATCGCCTTATACGGCGTTCCATTTTTAAGTTTCGGGAGTCTCTTATGCGAAAAATTCGTTTTGCTTTATTCTCGCTTTCCGAAAGGATACTTGCGGCATTTTGCGCTGCGTGCTTTGTGATGCTGTCCTTTGCAGGATGTGAAAGCAGTGCTGAGGACGCCGCCGAATCGGATAAAAATTTGCCGGAGATAGTTATCGGCAGCGACAGCTTTCCCCCGTATAATTATGAGGATGCTGATGGTCGTCTTACGGGGATCGACGTTGACCTTGCTACGGAGGCTTTCTGTCGCATGGGATACAATCCGAATTTTGTCCTGATCAATTGGGAAGAGAAAAAGGAGCTTGTGGAGAGCGGTGAAATCGACTGTATATGGGGCAGCTTTTCGATTGACGGTCGTGAGAATCAGTACAATTGGAGCGCCCCGTATATGTACAGCCGTCAGGTCGTGGCGGTGATACGGGACAGCGATATCAACAGCCTTGCAGACCTTGAAGGATGCAGGATTGCGGTGCAGTCCACGACAAAGCCGGAGGAAATATTTCTCTCACACTCTGATCCGAGGATTCCGGAGATCGGCGAGATATTCTCTCTTCAAAACCGCGAACTTATTTATCCGTACCTGAGCAAGGGGTATGTCGATGCTATTGCCGCGCACGAGACTTCAATACTGCAGTGTATGGAGGACTACGATCTTGATTACCGTATCCTTGACGAACCGCTTCTGATTGTCGGTCTCGGTGTGGCTTTTTCCATTGAAGATAACAGAGGAATCAATTTGGAACTGTCAAAGGTATTCGCTGAAATGAAAAACGACGGAACGCTTGAGAGAATACTCGGAAAATATCTTGAGAACCCGCAGAAATATCTGGAGGCGGACGGCTATGAAAAATAAGAAAAGCCTGAGACTTGTCTCCAAGCGTCAGATAATAACACAGCTCCTAGTGGGTGTTCTTATTATGGTCATAGTTTTTATGATATCGGCGAGCTCCGATATGAAGAACACCGAAAATGCGCTTCTTACGACTACGAGCTACATAAAGGAGCAGTGCAACCGCTATGCCCGAACCGATCTTGCCGCCGAGACCAAGAGCCTTATGCGCGTGATCGAGAGCTGCGGACAGATCTCTCATAAGCTTGTGGACGACGCTATGTCGCATTCGGTTCCCGATCTGCCGGACTGTGCAAGAGAGAGTTATGTGTCGGGAATACTTCTGCTCGACCCGGACGGTGCGATCGTGTCGGAGTACCATGCAAGCGGCTATGCACCGGAGCTTTTACCGGAATATCTGGATTCACCCGCGCTGATCGGCACGGCATCATGTCCGGAGAAGCGATACGCAGTGCGTTTTTACGATACAGACGGATGCGAGGTCGATCTTGCCGCAACGGCAAGAGTGGATGAGGATGGTATAATCGTTGCGTATTACAGCACTCCCGTCGAATACCTCGATGCGTTCCGGCTCTCTGTTTCATCGTTTCTCTGCGGCTATACATCCGAGAATAACGCCACCGTTATGGTGAGCAGTGGCGATACAATCGTCGCTTCAAACGATGAGTCGCTGATAGGTGTGAGCACAAATGATATCGCGATCATCCGCAGGATAAATGCTGCGAAAGTCAGAAACACCCTGTGGCACGCCGGGCGTAATGACGGCTCTGAACCGCAGTATTTCGGGCTGATGCAGCGTGGACGTGATTTCTATGTGTACAGCTTTATACCCGAACGGAATGTATTCGGCACGACCCCGCGGGTTATGCTGTATGCGCTGATCTTCTATATAGCGATCGTATTTGTTATAAATGCGGTCAGATGGTGGACGGTGCAGGTGTATCGCGAGGAACAGCTTGAGGCGCAGAAGGAGTACGCGCGCAGCCTCTGCGAGAAAAACGAGCAGCTCAGCGCTGCCGTGAGTCAGGCGGATCGCGCAAATGCCGCGAAAACGGGCTTCCTTTCACGCATGAGCCACGATATGAGAACTCCGCTTAACGGAATTATAGGACTGCTCGAAATAGATGCCGCTCATCCCGACGATGCGGAGCTTGTCAACGCCAACCGAGAGAAGATGCGCATTGCGGCAAATCATCTGCTGTCGCTTATAAACGATGTCCTGCAAATGAGCAGGCTCGAGAGCGGGGGGATTGTGATCGCGCATGAGCCGATGGATCTCGGCGACCTTTCAAAGGATGTCCTGACCATAATCGAACAGCGCGCGGCAGATTACGGAATAACGCTCGAGTACGACAAAGATTCCGATACATTTGCGCCGTGCAAGGTGTACGGAAGTCCTCTGCACCTGCGGCAGATATTCCTCAACATCTACACCAACTGCATTAAGTACAACAAGGTCGGCGGAAAGGTCAGAACCTCGCTCAAGTGCCTCGGCGTCGATAATAATACCGTGATATACCGCTGGACGATATCGGATACCGGAATCGGCATAAGCGAAGAGTTCCTCGGGCACATATTCGAGCCGTTTGCTCAGGAGCGCTCCGACGTAAGAATCGTTTATCAGGGAACGGGGCTTGGTATGACGATCGTAAAGAACCTCGTGGAAAAGATGAACGGCACTATCGGGATCAGCAGTACGGAGGGCGTCGGCACTACATTTGTGATCACGATCCCGTTCGAGATCTCGGATAAGGCTCCGGAGAAGCCGCAGCAGATCGTCGCGGAAGAATCAAGCATTCGCGGGCTGAATCTCATGCTCGTGGAGGACAATGACCTTAATGCCGAGATCGCGGAGATGCTCCTGACTGACGAGGGCGCGCATATCACAGTCGTAAATGACGGCAAGCAGGCTGTGGAGCTGTACAGGAAAACGCCGCCCGGCACATTCGACGCGATACTTATGGATGTGATGATGCCGGTGATGGACGGCTATACCGCGACAAAGCTGATACGCGAGACCGACCGCCCCGACGCGGCGACAATTCCGATCATCGCGATGACCGCAAATGCGTTCGCCGAGGATGCAAAGAAATGCATCGCGGCGGGTATGAATGCGCATCTCGCAAAGCCGCTTCAGATCAATGCGGTCAAGCGGACGATACACGAGCAAACGTCTCGCTGACCGTGCAAAAAATCAAAGGAATATACTCCCGAAAGGCAGACTTTTACGGTCTGCCTTTTGCTGTTTCGGGAGATTGTTTACCGCTTGCGCCGTTTTTTGACCGCTTGCGCCAAATCGATTGATTTTTTTATTCATGTACGGTAAAATAAACTCGTAGTATTCTGCTTGCGTGAAAGCAGATAATGTCCGCGAAGTGACGCGGACTTGTGATATATGCAACATCAACAGTTCAGAAAAGGAGACAAACACGTGAATTTCAAGAATATGTTTGAGAAACACATCCTTCCCGTATTTTTGTCGCTCATCATGGTGCTGTCCATGGCGCCGATGACGGTGTTTGCGGCGGATGGCAATCAGGCATCGGTTACGGTAAACGGGACGGAAACCGAATACGCCACCGTTCAGGAGGCGTTTGATGCGGCCAAGAAGCTGACCGATCCCTGTACGGTCAAGGTGCTGCAAAGTTTTAAGGGCAGCATGGTCCTTGGGGTAACCTTTACCGCCGAGGATAACTGCGATATAACGCTTGATGTTAACGGCTTTGATATGTATAACCGCAATACCAGAGATCAGGCGTCGGCAAGTATGTTCACCTTTGAAAAGGGAACAAACGCCCACCTGACCGTGGTAAACAACTCCGAAAACAGGGAAACCCTCGGCGGTATTTTCTACTATCCGAACGGCACCGATATCTCCAACAGCGTGTTTTATATGGAGGGCGGAACGCTCACCATCGAGGATGTCGGCGGCGACGGTATCAAGAATAAAACATCTAATTACGACAAGATCTCGGGCAGCATTCTCTATCTTGACGGCGGAAATGTTACCATAAACGGCAGCAAGTTCGGCGAAGATAACAACATTGTGCCCCTTTATGTGAAGAGCGGCAATCTGACCGTAAACGGCGGCACATTTATCACCCAGCAGGGCAATGCTTTGCGTATAGCAGAGGGATTCGACGGCAAGGTCAGCCTGTCGGGCGGTAAGTTTTCCAGCACCTTTACAAGCTCTGATTTGGATAAAATGGGCAACTTCGTTCAGGTTTACAGCATTCCGAGCATTCTGCGCGAGGACGGCGGCAAGGTAGATGATCTGCTTGCAAAGGGCTTCACGTATCAGAAGGATGCAGATGACAAGGACGCCGAATCTGCGCTTTACCGTGAGATATCGGTTGTGCCCGAGCCGGGCGTGAAATACATCGCCGCAGACGGCACCGAGCAGAGCTGCACGGAGTATACCGAGCTTAACCCTTGCGCGGCAGGTAAATGAAAATGTTGTCGTCACCGACGGTACGGTCACCATTGACCTGGGTGGTAATAGATGGAGCGGCGACATTGAAGATGGGAGCTTTGTTCCTCTGACCGTAAACGGCGGCAGCGTTACCTTGAAAAACGGTGAGCTCTTCCAGGTGGTCCGGTTCCAGTGCCCGAACCGGCATTATGATAAACGGCGGAAGTGTGACGATAGAGGAAGATGTCCGTGTCAAGGGCGGTCAGTATGACATAGATGTCCCATATCCTTCAATCACTCTTAACGACGGTACCCTTATCCTCAAAGAGGGCGCGGCTCTGCTGAGTGGCTTACAGGTGCCGGAGGGCAAGGTACTTGCGGACTATCTGCCCGAGGGTACTGCCTTTGTTAAGTGCAGTTATGATTATGACAGTAACACCGTGACCGTTTCCGATCCGCAGGAATTTGTTTCCAATGCTTATACGGCGAACGAGAGCACCGAAAGCATGGTGATCGTTTCCCATACCCACGATTTCAGCGGCAGTGCCTGCCCCTGCGGCTTCAACTGCGACCACAGTACGGTGGACACTGCTGCGGGCAAGTGCGAGACCTGCGGCAAACAGCTTGAAGCGGCGATCAAATCCAAGGACGGGGCTGTGATAGGATTTGACTCTTTCATCTCGGCTCTGGATTCCGTTTAGTCTAACATGACAGAGGAAGTAACTGTTGTTCTGCTGCAAAATTACGAGCTTAACAGTCAGTACATACTTGATAGAAGCAACAGTATAAAACTTGATCTGAACACAAATACGATTTCCGGCAGCGGCGGATTTGTTGTCAACGCGGATAGCAAACTCACATTGGCAAACGGCAGCCTCGGCGAGAATATCATCGTTGAAGCGGCGGACGGCAAGTGCGAAGATGTCTGCCGGCGGCAGATCTATACTGCCGTGCTCACATAGGCGGACGGCACTTCGGCAAATTACGAAGCCTTTACCGACGCATGGACTGCGGCGATCGATAACGAAGGCTCGACGCTGAAGCTGCTCTGCGATATAACACTTAACAATGCGGAAGACGGTATCATTGCACAGTCCGGCAAATTTACCTTTGATTTGAACGGCAAGACCGTCAGCGGTGAGAAAACAAATCAGTTGCTTACCGTCAGTGGTACGGCGGATATCACCGTTAAAAACGGTAAGCTGATCAATACCTTCAGCGTAGACAGAACGGATATAAACAATGCATATGCCAACGCTTTGGAAATTGACGGCGGAACGGTAACTTTGGACGGGGTAGAACTAACCGCCGGTCACGGATTTGAAGGCGCCCGTTCCTGTGCGGCTTATATTTTCAGCGGAAGCCTTACGGTGGTAAACGGGACCTTTACAGGACCGTTCGGCGTGGCTGATGTGTTTGGAGTGCATTCTTCGGTAAAAATCACATCTGCAACTCTGTATGACGGAATTTTCTATGATCGTACAGGTATCACCGCCATTGATTATGTAGGGCTGAAAGCGCTTTTTGCCGACGGAAGTATGCTCTTTGATAAGGACGGCAAATATATTGATGCCGAAGATGAAGCATATTGGCAGATTGAAGGAGATGGAGAAGACGTATATGTCGCCTTTGTTTACGGTGAAGAATGCGTTATCAAGCCGCACACCCATACATACGCGGACGGCAAGTACGCCGAGTGCGATTACGCCTGCCCGCATGACAGCGGCAAAAACGACCGCGAGTCCGGCTACTTCGAAAAAGCGATCTGCTCTGTTTGTCACGCTGAGTACGGCGATTTTGCGCCGGATACCACAGCTCCCACTGGCGAGATCACTATCAAAGAGCGCAGCTGGTGGCAGTCGCTCTTGAACACCATTTCTTTCGGCATATTCTATAAGGAAGAAATCACGGTGTCGATCACCGCAGACGACGACTCCTATACGCAGCCGGGTTATGACGCGGCAAAGCACGCGGTAAAGATCGAATACCTTATCAGTGATACCGTTCTGAGTGAAGAGGCGGTTAAAACTTCTTCGGAATTCCGTGAGTACACCGGTTCCATAGGTCTTTCCACCGAACGGCAGTATGTTGTCTATGTACGCCTGACCGACTATACAGACAATGTGGCATATGCCGGCTCCGAGGAATTTGAGATAGACAAGACCGCGCCCGTAATAGAAAATATGGTTGACGGCGGGCACTACACCTACTGCCTTGAAACAAGAGTTAAACTCAGCGATAAGAATATAGATAAGATAGCTCTTGATGGCAGGGAACAATCCCTTAACAGCGACGGTGAGTTGTGTCGGCACGCATTAAATAATAAAGAGCAGATTCTGGGTGTTACCGATAAGGCGGGCAACACACTGACGGTATACATTACCATATATGCAAAACACGAAATTGATGAGGAGACCCTTACCTGTCGCCATTGCGATGTTGCCGCAGTTGCAAAGGTAACGGCAGACGATTTTGTCGGCTATTATGCAACCTTAACCGAGGCGCTGAATGCGGGGCTTTCGGATCAGCGCGAGAATGTTGTTGTAATCTCACATACCATTTTGGTACTTGAGCATAACAAAACGATCACACAGGAGCTTTCATACTCTTGTATGGTCGTTATTTCTTTTGTCACCGCTTGAAGACGTCACTCAAAAACTGTTTTTTCTTACAATCCCTAAGTGAAGGCTCCTTTCAAAGTCCCCTCTTTTGCTGTTCTGTTCGCGCGCCCGGGAAGATGTCATCAGCACGGTGAAAAACAGTACGCTTTACGGATAAATTATTCAATTTTTGTTCCTTTTCTCTTGTTTTATGGTACAATAGATTCAGTAATAAAGCGGGGCGGGTGAAACAGATTGTATTTTGAATACGGAGACGACGCGACATCGTATCTCGCCGCAAAGGATGAGCGGATGCGCGATGTGATCGCCCGCGTGGGGCACATCTACCGCGAGGTCGATCCGGATATTTTTTCGTCTGTCGTTCATCACATTATAGGTCAGCAGATATCGACTGCGGCGCAGGCGACTGTCTGGCGTCGTATGCGCGATGGGCTTTTGTGTGTTGATGCCGAGCACATACTTTCCGCCGGAGCGCAAGAGCTTCAGTCGTTCGGTATGACCTACCGCAAGGCGGAGTACATAATGGATTTTGCCGCGCGCGTTGACAGCGGCTCGTTCTCACCCGAGCGGATATGGGAGCTGTCAGACGCGGACGCAATAGCGGAGCTTTCTTCGCTGCGCGGGATCGGCGTGTGGACTGCGGAAATGATACTTTTGTTCTGTATGCAGCGGGCGAACATATTCAGTTTCGACGATCTTGCGATAAAGCGCGGGCTCCGCATGGTGTACCATCACAGGAAGATCGACCGCGCAATGTTTGAGAAATACCGGCGCAGATTTTCTCCGTATTGCAGCGTCGCAAGCTTGTATTTGTGGGCGGTTTCCGGCGGAGCGATACCGGAAATGCGCGACTATGCGCCGAAAGGCGCAAAATGATCTCCGTTTGGAGGACTACGTAAATGGCACGTGTGAACGATGAATCATTGGTCTATGAAATATTGTCCGTTGTGGAGGAGATACCGGAGGGCAGGGTGGCATCCTACGGGCAGATCGCAGCGCTCATCGGCCGCGAGAAAAATTCGCGCCTTGTCGGAAAAGTGCTGAGTCGGGCGGAGATTTACGGCGATTATCCGTGCCATCGTGTCGTGAATCACGCAGGGCGGCTCGCACCGAACTTTGCAAGTCAGGAAAAGCTTCTTTCCCGAGAGGGTGTGCCGCTCAAGCCGAACGGCTGCGTCGATATGAAAAAGTACAAATGGGACGTGTAGTAGTGCTGCGCTCCCCGAAATTCCCGTAAATAAAAAAGTGCCGCTGCAACCAAGTGCAGCAGCACATTTTTTATTCTCCGAATACCGACGCGTATATATCGTTCTGCTCCGGCAGATGCGTGACGTATCCGACGGGGATCTTGTTTTCGGTAGCTTCGATGATCGCCTTGGCGCCGCTCTCGCCGAATGCGCCGCACAGCTCAATACAGCCGATTCCGCTGTCTGCAAGCTCGCGAGCGCATATCACCGCTTCAGCTATGTCGGAAACCCCGATCATAACAGCTTTGCCGTTGGCGATCTTGGCTCTCTTTGTTCCGCTTCCGAAATCCCCCATGATGATGTATGCGAATCGCATGGCGTTACAGCGCCTGATCGAGCAGAGCCGCAACATCCTCTTTCGGCTGATAGCCGACTGACTTTGCCGCGACCTCGCCGCCCTTCATCACTACAAGCATCGGTATGCTTGCGACTCTGAATTCTGCGGCAAGCTCGATTTCCTTGTCAACATTGACCTTGCCGACCTTTGCTCTGCCGTCGTAATCCTCGGCGATCTCGGCTACAACAGGCGCAAGCATCCTGCACGGACCGCACCATTCAGCCCAAAAATCGAGCAGCACAGGCACATCGGATGACACGACCTCGCTCTCAAAGTTATCCTTGGTAATTTCAATTTCAGCCATTTTCCGTCTCTCCTTTTTCATCGTCCTTTGATTTGTAATAAAGCATACAGTGGCAGTATCCCTCAAAATCGGGGTCTGCCATCTGCGCTTTGAACTCATCGCAGATGCATTTGTATTCCGGCTTGCGCTCGAGCCTGCACGGGCAGTAGCCGCCGGTTCGGCGAAGCCCCTCTTTTACCGCTTTGACGATATTCTCGTCGGGATTAAGCGTAATTTTCATTTGTGTAAGCCTCCGATCCGATTGGGATTTATCCGAGCGACGCTTTGTATTCCGCGCCCCAATCGCGCATGGCATCAAGAATTGGCTGCAAGCTTTGACCCCGCTCGGTCAGGGAATACTCCACTCTCGGCGGCACCTCCGCATATACCTTGCGGCATACAAGCCCGTTTTCTTCCATGTCGCGAAGCTGAGCGGTGAGCACCTTCTGCGATACCGTGCCGATGGAGCGCCGAAGCTCGCCGAAGCGCTTTGTCCCCGGCATAAGATCGCGCAGGATCAGCACCTTCCATTTGTCACCGATAAGCGATAGCGTTGTTTCGACCGGACACGCCGGCAGTTCGCTTGCGTCCTTTGTGTGATTCATGTATATCTCCTCTTTCCACAGTATCAATTGGTAACCTTGTATCTGATTGTAGCATACATCCCGAACGGTGTCAATAATATAAATCTTGAAAAATATTAAAAAATTTTTTGAATCCGCTGGCGTTCCGCAAAGTCCTGCGCATCGGTAATTCTTACCTTGCGGTAACTGCCAATGGTTACTTCCCCGTAACTACGGCACAATATTGTGCGTACTTTACAAATTTTCGCTTTGTGCTACAATATAGTCAGAAAGCCGCAGAGGACGGCCGCTCGGCGGATAACATTACACACAGCGAAAGGCAAAGGTTACAAAAAATGAACAAAAACACATACACAAAAAAGGCGCTCGGACACGGAGAGATCGCAATATACGATTTCGGTGAGATAAAGCTTTACGCTTATAAGACAAATGACCTCATTGACGACGAGGTGTTCGTCGCAGTCAAAGACGGGCGCGGTGTAACGATCGAGCTTCCGTGCTTCTTTGACAATATATCTGAGCTGACGGAGTATCTTTCCGGTGAGGGCATAACCGTTGAGGCGAAGCTTGTCGCATACCATGCCGCAGGTGCATCGTTCCTGCCTGACGTTCCCGTTTACGGAACGAAGTCGTCGGTTGCCTACAACACTACCGGCGGCGGTGCGGGACTTGTCGCAAACTTCAAGTCGGCGTTCGGCGAGATCTTTGACTCGTCTCTTGCGGCGGCGGACGTAGTTCTTGATGACGGCGAGATTGAGCTTGCGGGAATCAAATTCTCCATTGCGTCAAACGGCGAGGCATATGACATCGAGATCCCCGAGATCAACTGTGTTTACACACACATGATGGGGCATGACTGCCACTCGATTGTAGCCGGAAGCGCTCACGCGGATGCAATTGCGGCACAGCTCAAGGAATATATCGACCGCGGATTTGATCTTGTGCTCACATCCCACTATACGCCGGAGGATCTCAAGGATGCGCAGACAAAGATCGACTATCTGCACGAGCTTCAGCTCATCGCGGAGGGAAGTGCCGACGCGGGTGAGATGAAGAAGAAGGTCGGGGCAAAATATCCGGGATACAGCGGACAGAATTATCTTGACATGACGGTTGGATTCTTCTTCCCCGAAAAATAAAATACGGATCGTCGAGACCAAAGAAAATCGGGAGCCGCACAAACGTGCGGCTCCCGATTTTTTGCTGTAAGTCTGTCAGTATCCGAGTGCGCGATCAACTTTGTGTAAAAGCTCACGTCCGTCGAGAAACCGACGTATGTTTTCCTCGCATATATCCCAGATCTTCTCGGTCGTGGATGCGTCACCGCTGAAGCTCGGTCCCGCGATATGCGGCGTTATCATTACGTTTTCCATATCCCAAATCGGGGAGTCGTCGGGGATCGGCTCTGTGTCGGCGACATCTATTACCGCACCTCCGGGGCGTCCCGCCGTTAGCGCCGCCGCAAGATCATCGCACGATACAAGACTTCCGCGCCCGACGTTTATAAACAGTGAATCTTTCTTCATGAGCGCGAGACGCGCGGGCGTTATAAGCCCCGCCGTTTCGGGCGTTCCCGGCAGGCAACCAACGATAATATCGGCTGTGCCAATAAGGCTGTCAAGCGCACGAATGCTGTGCAGTTCGTGAAAATCGCCGCTTGCGCTACCGCTGCGGTTTACCCCGACGGTGTGCACTCCAAACATTCGCATACGGCGCGCAACACAAGCTCCGATGTCGCCCGTGCCGAGTATCAGCGCGCATTTGCCGGAAAGTGAGGAGCCGCAAAGCTTCTGCCACCTGTGAAGCCTTTGCAGCTTGCCGTACTTTGCAAACCTGCGGAAGTGCGATATCGCCGTACCGATGACGTATTCCGAAATAATTTCGCCGAACGCGCCGGAAGCGTTTGTGAGCGTGACGCTTTCGGCAAGCTCCGGCATCGCAGTGTATCTGTCGGCGCCAGCCCATGTGAGCTGGAGCCACCTGAGTGACTCCGCCGAGCGCAGCTGCTCGGGCGTCGGCTCGCCGATCATCGCATCGGCGACGCGGACGACCTCCTCGGTTACGCCGCATTTGTCGGCAAAGATAATATTGCACCCGCCAAAGGCTCGAAGACGCTCGCGCACCGCGTCATCCGCGTGCACAAGCACAAGTATGTTCGGCACCGTACTGCGCTCTGCCATAATTCACTGCCTTTCTGTAAAACTGCGCCGACTTTGTGTGGGATTTTTGCCCGGTATCAGGCGCAAGAGGTAAAACGCTGCGCGTTTACTTAATGTCTTTGTTCTGTGCGGCAAAACGGCGCGACGGTCGGTATACGATAAGCGCCGCAAATATCAGCAGAGCCGTCGTGGCAAGACTTATCGGATATGCCGTCATGATCGTCTCGAACGTGCTGCTGTGCGGGAACACAAGCTTGATCCACGCAATGCGCACTCCGCAGACGCCGATCGTCGTGAGTATCGCGGGCACAAGGGATATGCCGAAGCCGCGCATATACCCGGACATCACCTCGTACAGCATGCTGAAGATATACGCAAAGAATATAACGGCAAGTCTTATGTAGCCGATGCGTATGACTTCGGGGTCACTGTCGAATACTGACAAGAGAGTGTGTCCGAACAGGAGTACGATAAATATTGCCGTGCCGGAGGCGATCGCGTCCTCTATGAGCGACAGAACGAACGTCTTTTTGCACCTGTCGATCTTTCCGGCACCGTAATTCTGACCGACAAATGTCGTGCACGCCTGACTGAACGAGTTCATGACGTAGTATGCGAATATTTCAATGTTGTACGCAGCGCTCGAGGCAGCCATAACGATCTTGCCGAGGCTGTTGATCGCGGACTGTATGACGATGTTCGACAGCGCGAATACCGCGCTCTGTATTCCCGCGGGAAGCCCGATCTTCAGAATAAGACGAAGGCTCTGCGGATCGATCGAGAGACGGCGCGGGTAAAGTCTTACCCATTTGTCGGACACCATGAGGCGCCGGAACAGTATCGCCGCGCTGACCGTGTTTGATATGACGGTTGCGACGGCGACCCCGTCAACCGTCATGCCGAGGACTATGACGAAAAACAGATTCAGAATGACGTTCAGCACTCCCGATACGGCGAGCGCCGCGAGAGGAACCTTGGTGTCACCGATGCTGCGGAATATCGCCGCTTCAAAGTTGTAAAGGAGAATTACCGGCATACCGATAAAGTAGATCCGCAGATACAGAATGGCGGAGGGGAGAACGTCGGGCGGGACGTTTATCGCGCTCAGAAGCGTCCCGGCAAAAAGCTCGCCGAGGATCGCGACCGCAACTCCGCATATAAGCGCCATGAGGACTGACGTATGTACCGAACGGCTTACACTGTCCTTGTCCTTTCGGCCGATCGCATTTGAGATGACGACGTTCGCACCGAGCGATATTCCTATAAATAGATTGACTATAAGTCCGATAACGGGAGCATTTGCTCCGACTGCCGCGACGGCAGCCGTGCTGTTGTCACCAGTGAAATTTCCTACGACTGCAATGTCGGACGCGTTAAACAGCTGCTCAAGCATTGCCGTCGCAGCAACGGGCAGCGCAAATCTCGGAAGCTTGTTCCAGATCGGTCCGTTCAGCATATCAAGTTTCTTCGTGTCAGCCGCCATAAAAGTTCCTTTCAAAGTGCCGTATCGATTCTGCACAGTACACATTTATTTTACCACTTCCGTGGCGTATTTTCAAGTACGGGGGCAATATGTTTGCCATCATTTGAGTCGGTTTGAGTTGATTTTGCGCAGATGTTATGGTATACTTGTCATATAATTCAGAAGAGCAGGAGGGGATTCCGATGCACATACTCATACTGTCGTGTAATATGGGCGGCGGGCATAACTCCGCCGGACGAGCTGTTGCCGAGGAGCTCCGCCGCCGCGGTCATACTGCGGATGTGGTGGATTTTCTTGCGCTTGCGGGGAAAAAAGTCTCATCATACGTCAGCGGAACGTATATCGGAATGGTCAAGATAGCTCCCGCAGCGTTCGGCTGTACGTATGCTCTCGGACGTGCGGTCAGCAGCGCCGGACACAAGCTCGGGCTGCGCTCACCGGTGTACTTCGCCTGTGCGCGCGTGATCCCCGGACTTGAGGCGTATCTGAGAGAGCATCCGTGCGACGCGATCGTGGCTCCGCACACGTTCCCCGCGCTTGCGCTGACAGAGATGAAGCGGCGCGGGATCCGACTGCCGCTGACGCTTGCGGTTGCAACCGATTATACCTGCACTCCTTTTTTCGAGGAGGAGGCGTGTGACTATACGGTGATTCCGTCGGAGGGATGCGCGGATGATTTCGTGCGGCGCGGGATCGCTCGGGAGACGCTGCTTCCGTTCGGTATTCCCGTGTCTGCCGCGTTCTCGATGCGGCGGACGCGTGAAGATGCCTTACGTGCGCTCGGGCTTGATCCTCTCTGCAAATTGATAGTCGTGATGGGCGGCAGCATGGGCGCCGGTCATATTGGCTCGCTCGCAAGGTCGATCCTTGAGCTGACCGGCGAGCGCGTTCACCTCGTGATAATATGCGGCTCAAACAAACGGCTTCGCGACAGCATGAGCGAGAGGTACAAGAATAACTCTCGGGTAGAGGTGATTGGCAGGACCGACAAGGTCGCGCTGTATATGGCGGCGTGCGACGTGTTCTATTCAAAGCCGGGCGGTATCACGTCGACCGAGGCGGCGACAATGGGCGTCCCACTCGTGCATATGACCCCGATCCCCGGCTGCGAGCCGCACAACCGTCGCTTGTTTGTCGAAAACGGTATGAGCGTGTCGGGCGCAGCCGCACATTCACAGGCTGCTGCGGGTGTACGTTTGCTCTTTGACGCAAAGCTTCGCGAATCATTGGTCCGTGAGCAGCACCGCTTTATTCGCGGAAACGCAGCCGAAGATATCGCGGATTTCATCGAGAACGGTGCGGGGGTGACGGTATGACGCTGACGTTTTATCTGCTTCTCGGCTATCTGTGCGGCAGTATACTTTTTGCGTACTATCTTCCGCTCTGGCTCCGCAGGATCGACATAACGGAGGACGCGCGGGACAGGAATCCGGGCGTTTCAAACTGCGTGGCAAAAGCCGGATGGGCTATCGGCATGACGGCGCTTGTGCTTGATCTTCTCAAAGGGGCGCTCCCCGTGTTCTTTGCGCACAGGGCGCTTGATTCCGGCAAGTGGACATTTGCGCTCGTTATGGCGGCGCCGGTCCTCGGCCACATCTTTCCGATATTCAGAAAATTCGCGGGCGGGAAGGGAATAGCCGCCGCGTTCGGCGTGACGATCGGTCTTTTCCCGATAATCACTCCGTTTGTGCTTCTTGCGGTGCTGTATCTTTTCTTTCTGCTCATCGTGCGTGTGCGCCCGAACAGGCGTCTCTCCGTCGTGACATTCACAAGCTTCGGTGTCCTGTCGCTCGTCTTGGTGCGCTATGGCTCGGTCGCTTTCGGCTGTGCGCTCATCGCGGCACTCGTCGCACTCAGGCATATCCTGTCTCCGGAGAGAGCGGAGACGGTGGAGCGTGCACGCGACGGTGCTGCGTCGGATGATGCGGTATCAGAGGAAAACTCAAAGGGAATACTTAACTGAATAAAGAAATGGACTGCCGTGTCGGCAGTCCATTTTCATATGCCCGGGTGTTACCCCAAAACACATAATAATCCTTCGTCCTCTTTGCAGCCGGTGTAGGCAAGATTTTTTGTCTCCGAGCCGTTTGCCGCCCATCTCTGCTCTATGCGGACAGGCTCGCTGTCGTCCCAAAGCGCGAGGAAGCTCTGACCGTCGGTGCGTGTGTAGATCCCTTTTCCGTGATAACGGTTTTCAAGGAATGTGCCCTTGTAGCTTACAAGCCCCTCCTCGGTGACAAATATCACCGTGCCTTCGCCGTTAAGATTTCCGTTTTCGTCGAAGTCTCCGTATTTCAATATGTTGTTGAAATAGCTCGCACCGTGGATCAGATGTGAGTCCTTGAAAATGCCAAGCTCATATCCGCCGTTTCTGTATCTCTCACCGTACCCGTTCGGGCAATCGACTGACTCCCCGTTTATGTATCCCGGTGCGATCTGCCCGTAATATTCCGTCTTGCCTGACGTGATTCGCTTGAACGAGTTTTTATACTTCATAACTTCGCTACGCGTCAGGCATTCGTTGTTGAACTCGCCGGCAGATATATCGCCGTTCGGTGACAAATACACCCCGATACCGATGAAATCACCGTTATTTGCTTCACCGATGTATATGTCTTTGTTCGGGAAATAATGGCTGATAAGACCGTTCGGCAAACCGTTCTTCCACATTCCGCGCACGGTCGTGCCGTCAACATCTCTTCTTGTTCCGTACCCGTCCGGTTTATAATCGTTTATATCTCCGACGTAGGTATACATATTCGGATAGTACAGCTTGCCGTCCCCCTTGGGTACATTGAATACAAAACAGCCCTCGTATACCAATCCGTTGTGAGACGTGTATTTGCCCTGACCGTGGAACATACCTTCCGATATATTGCCCTCGTATACGTCTCCGTTGTCAAAGGTTATCAGATTGTACCCGTTCGGGTACGTTTTCCGCCCCTCATTTTTATCCCGATAAGGCTCGCCGGTGATCTTTTGCCGTAGATCGCTGTACATATCGGCAAGTATGCGATTTTTCTCCACGCCGCCCTTGCCGTCCCTGAACAGGGGGATCAGCATGTCGAGCGCCAGAACCTCGCCCCCGTCGGCTGCCTTTGTCAGCCAATACAGGAACTGCTTCACGTCGCTTTTGTAAATATCGAGACTGCCGTCCTCGGCGAACGTGGGACACGGCTTGTCTGTTTCTTCGTAGCACAGCCCGAGCACTGTCTGAGCTTTTGCGTATCCCTGCTCGGCAGCGTTCCGGATAAGCGCCATTCCGCCCTCTATATCCTGCTTCACGGGATTCTTGTCGGCATCATACCCGTTCAGCAAAGCGCCGCCCCGCTCAAGCAGCTCCTCGGGATCCTCACAGTCGAAGAAGTTGTCCGGCAAAGTATCGCCAAACGGTTTCGGAGGCTTGACCGCGGTTACCTTTTTGAGCGCTTCGTCCTCAAGCATATCGGATACGTCCGTGTCCCCACCGAGATCGACGAACTTCTCAAGATAGTATTTAGCAAAAGCGGGCGCTTTCGGGAAGAAATCGCCGTAGTAATAAAACAGCCCCATGTAGTAGCTGCCGTGTGTGAGCTCCGCCGTATAGGCGCGGTACGCCCAGTATGCGGCAAGCTTGGAGTTTTCGTGCCCGTATTTCGGAAAATAGTAACGCTCGGCAAGGGGAATGTAGGTTTTGTTGTTATCGTTTGCGGCACCTTCAAGCAAGAGCTCCTCGATCTCATCGTTATCCGCACTGCTTATCTCATCATAGTGGTACATGGCTCCGATGTTTCCCGCAGCCTTGCGGTATCCGTTCCGATATGCCGCTTGATACCATTTCAGCGCTTCATTTGCATCCTCACGGACGCCCTCGCCGAAGCGATAGGAATACGCAAGGTAAACCATGCTCATGACATGGCCGAGATCGGCGGCTTTTCTGTAAAGCTCCGCAGCTTTTTTGTAATTGTCCTTCTCGTGTGCAGCTTCCGCAGCCGCAAAAAGTTCGTCGGCACTGTCGTTCTTTGAAGACTTTTTTCCTGATGAAAACAGACCCATGATAAAATTCCCTTCGTGTCGATGTTTACAGCAAAAATATGCTTATATGAGAAATTATATCATAAAGTCTGGCTGAAAACAAGCAATTTGGCTGACTTGACCAGATATAAAATCTCTTACAGCAACAGCGAGTTGCTTTTCACGTTCGGAATATTAAGGTACAATATATTCAGATCCTGTGGGGTTATTAAATTATTACGGTGGTGATCAAAATGGAAACAAAGTATGTTATACTTGAGCTTCGGACAAAACACGGATTATCGCAGGATGAGCTTGCGGAAAAGATTTATGTGACCAGACAGGCGGTGTCACGTTGGGAGAACGGCGAAACTGTACCGAACACGGATACTCTGAAGCTGCTGTCAAAGCTTTTTGATGTTTCGATCAATACGCTGCTCGGCTCTCCGCGAAAGCTGATCTGTCAGTGCTGCGGTATGCCGCTTGATGATTCTACAACGAGCAAAGAGATTGACGGCACATTCAATGAAGAATATTGCAAATGGTGCTATGCAGAGGGGAAGTACGTGTATACAAGCCTTGAGGAGCTGACCGATTTTCTTGTGGGGCATATGTCCAATGACAACTGGCCACCCGAACAGGCGCGGGCGTTTTTTGAAGCTCAGCTGCCGAAACTGGATTATTGGCGTAAGAAGGACGAGAAATAAAGCTTTTTACTCGTTTACGGTGTTTCATAAAAAATGAGCAAAGCGAAGTGACTTTCGCTTTGCTCATTTATGTTGTATAGGCACGATCATGCTCATTCGGACTTATAAATTACAGCGCCGTTCCTTTCTTCGGTACGAAAAATCCGGTCATATCGGTGTGCTCAAGTTCCAGAAGCTTCACCTTTTTGTCGATTCCGCCGGCGTATCCGGTGAGACTACCGTTCGTGCCGACCACACGGTGGCAGGGAATGATGACGGAAATTTCGTTGTGCCCGACGGCACCGCCGACCGCCTGCGCGGACACGGCTTTGGCTCCACGTTTTTCGGCAAGCTGATGCGCGATCTCACCGTAGGTCATCGTATGTCCGTAGGGTATCTGCAAGAGAATTTCCCACACCGACTGTCGGAACGCGGAGCCTATCGGGTGCAGCAGAGGCGTGAAATCAGGCTCTCTGCCGGAAAAGTAAATGTCAAGCCAGCGACGGGCTTCGGAAAGTATCGGTGTGTCCTGCTCAGTGTGCCGTGCCGGCAGATCACGCGCAAAGTATTTTTGCCCGTCAAACCACAGACCGGTCAGCCCACCCTCATCAGCCGCCAGCAGAATACCACCGAGCGTGGAATCATAATGCTGAACAAATGTCATAGCCAAACATCTCCTTAACCGACATGAAGCGCTTTTCTCATGTTACACCAATAGTATAGTGCAGCGCGTCTGCAATTGCAATATGCTTTTGCGGATTATGTGAAGGCCCCGTCTCAGCAGTTAAGTGATGCAATGGTGGAGGCTTTCAAAGATCGGCTGAAAGATAAATAACCCCCAGAACGACAAAAGCCCGTACCGATGAGGACCCATCGGTACGGGCTTAAAATATGGTTATGTGCTTCCGCCAAGCCGTCGGAAATCATCTGCAACCCCGAAACCCTCGGAATTTCAGAATAATGGCACTTGGAAGAAGTGTTATCAAAGTGTTATCAAAACGGGTGGGCGAAACCGGAAAACCGTTGGTATGACTGGGCTTTTCGGCTTCCGTTTTTTATTCCCACTCGACGGTTGCCGGGGGTTTTCCGGTGACATCGTAGAAGATCATTGAGACGTTGGCGTCCTCTGCGGCTCGGATCTCGCTGACGGTGCGCTCAAGCGCATCGATTGTGAAATCGACTCCCGGGACGGCGCTCTTTGCGGTCATGAAATCGGACGTGCACACCGCGCGGATCGCGAACGAATATTTTTGCGGAGCAGTAGCTGTCATGGGGAACATCACGGCGAAGCACTGTGCGATCTTCGGGTTCATCACATTCTTCGTGACAGCGGCATCGACCTCGCGCAGTATTCCTGCGACGTCGCTTCCGATGTGCATTCCGGCGCACGTGAAAGGTGCCGTTGTATCATTATCGCCTGCGTCAATGCAGTATGCAACGCGGTTGATGAAATCGAATTCATTCGGGATGGCGCGCGCGATCTCGAATATCTCAGCCCAATCCGTGTCGCGCAGAGCGGTCGGATTCTTCGGGAAAAGGGTTGCGAGCGACTTGTAGCTGCGGTTGTCGCCCTGAACGCCTACCGAATTTATGGGAGCTACGCGAACGAAATATTTTCCGTCCGCTATGTTTTCAACAAAGCTGTCAAAAGCGGCAAGACGGTCGTCTGCGGGGAGCGGAGCGGGTCCGTCAGAGCAGAGAAGTCTTACGCCGAGACCGGGACCGGGGAACGGCTGACGCGACGCGATCTCCTCATCGAGACCGAGCATACGGGCGACCTTGCGTACTTCGTCCTTGTGCCAATCCCAGTTAGTTTCAATGATGAGTCCCTTTTCTCTCGCCTTGCGGACAAGCTCAACATCATTGTGATGGGTTTTGATCTTGTTTGCATAGCCGGAAACATCGGGGTTTCCGCTTTCGATCAAGTCGGGGCGAAGCGTACCCTGTGCAAGGAACGTCGTGTCAAGATCGATGCCGAGTTCCTCGGATGCGTCCTTTGTGACCTTGATGAACATACTGCCGATGATGCTGCGCTTCACCTCGGGATCGGTTGCCTCGGCAAGAGGACCGATTATTTCGCCGGAGCCGTCGTCAACGCGACCGTAGAAGAACTCGTTCTCGGCGTTGACGCGCTTCATATTCACAAGACCGAGCTTGTGGAGGTTTTCACAGATAAGATCGCTCTCGTTCTTGCGCATGAGACCGTGGTCAATGTGAATTGCAAATACATTCTCCGGCGGGAGTGCGCGAACGAGAAGGGCTGCGGTGACGGCGCTGTCAACACCGCCGGAAACGAGCACGACAACGCGGTTGTCGCCGACTCTTTCGCGGATCATTTTGACAGATGCCTCGATGCGGTCATCGAGCGCATACGTGTCACGCAGACCGCTGATCTTGCGCAGGAAGTTCTCGAGCATCTGAAGACCGTTTTCGGTAAGCTCTACCTCCGGGTGAAACTGAACGCCTGCGATCTTTCGCTCGGGCGACCAGATCGCTGCGGTAACATCGCCTGTCTTGCCTGCGACAGAGAATCCCTCCGGCGGACGAACGACGGCGTCGCCGTGGCTCATCAGCACGCGCTCCGTCTCGGAGAGTCCGGCGAAAAGCGGGCATGACGTATCGACCGTGATGTCGGTGGGACCGTATTCCGTTTTGACGGAGGGGCGGACCTCGCCGCCGAAGCATTCGCAGATAAGCTGCATACCGTAGCAGATTCCGAGTACGGGTACGCCAAGCTCAAATATTTTTGCGTCATACGAGGGAGCGCCGTCAGCCCATACACTCGACGGACCTCCGCTGAGAATGATCGCGCTGTACGACTCAAGCTCTTCATGAGATACGCCGACGGGGAATATGTCGGTGTATACACCGAGCTCTCTGATCTTGCGGTCGATTACTTTTGTGTACTGACCGCCGCAGTCGAGGATTGCCGCCTTTTCGGCAGGCACGTTAACATTTACCATACCCGAACTCCTTTTTATCCTTTTCGTTATATTATACCAAAAAACGAGCGTTATTTCAACTGTGATGACAAACAAAAATATTGCATCCGCACACGCGGTGCGTACTATATTCTTCCCATTTTCCCGCGCAGAGTGCCGATCACGCTCGCCACGGCGAAAGCTGCGGCGTTCACAACAACTACCGTTGAGCCTGCCGGTATCGCAAGAAGATGCGCCGCCGCAACGCCGACAAAGAAGCATGCGAGCGATACGACCGCCGAGCAGACGGCAACTCCTCTGAAGCTGCGGAACACGCGCATCGCCGTCAGCGACGGGAATATTATAAGTGCCGTGATGAGAAGCGTTCCCATCATCCGCATACCGACGACAACCGTGACCGCCGTGAGCGAGGCTATAAGCATATTGTAGGCTCCGGCGTGAACTCCGATACCGCGCGCGAAATCCTCGTCAAAGGTGACGGCGAATATCTTCGGGAAAAATACGACGAACAGGATCATCACTGCAGCCGATACCGCAACGCTGACGTATGCGTCGAGCGGCTTTATCGTGAACATACTGCCGAACATATAGCTGTTGACGTCAACATTGGTGCCCGCCTTGTACATTATGATGTAGCCGACCGCAAGCGAAAGCGTCGAGAGAATGGCGATCGCCGCGTCTCCGCGCACATTGCTGCTTTCGGTCAGGCGGAGAAGTCCGATCGCCGCAGCGATAACGAGCGGTATCGCGATATAAAGCTCGGCGCCGGTGGTGCCGAGTGCCGCAGATACGGCGAATATGGCAAATCCGACGTGCGAGAGACCGTCGCCGACCATCGAGTAGCGCTTAAGGACAAGCGTCACTCCGAGAAGCGCCGCGCACAGCGATACGGCACCGCCCACAACAATGGCGCGGACGGCGAACGGGTACGAGAGAAAACGGGCAATTTCAGTTATCGCGTTCATGAGAGCACCTCCCGCTTTCAAGGAACTTTCTGCCGATCTCGCTCTCGCGGTACTCCGCCGTCGTTCCGAAGAAGTATCCGGGAGTGCCGAGATGGAGTATTTTTGTCGCGTACTTCATCGCCGCGGGAATATCGTGCGATACCATGATGACCGTGAGTGAGTCATCACGGTTCAGCTCGCTCAGTATGTCGTATAGCTGAGCCGTTATAAGAACGTCAAGCCCAGTCGCCGGCTCATCGAGTACAAGCAGCTTTCCCGAGGCGCACATTGCGCGCGCTAAAAGCACACGCTGCCTCTGCCCGCCGGAGAGGGCGGTGATCGGGCGATCCTTTATGTCGGTGATCCCGAGCCTGTCCATCGCGGCTGCGGCTCTTGCGCGGCAGTCCTTGGAGAGCGAGGGAAAGACGTGCTCGCCGACAAGCCCGCTCATGACCACCTCTCGGACGGTCGCGGGGAAATCTCGTTCAACATCGGTCTTCTGGGGAATGTAGCCTATGTCGCGGCGGCAGAGACCGTCGTCGAAGGTGATCTTTCCCGAAAGCGGGTGCTTCAGCCCGAGCAGTGCGCGGACAAGCGTCGATTTTCCCGATCCGTTTTCTCCGATGATGCAGACATAGTCTCCGCGTTCAACGGAAAACGACAGATCGGACAGCACAACGCGCCCGTCATAAGCAAGAGTTAGGTTTTCTGTATTGATCTGTGACATATGATATCTTCTTTACTGTTAGTTTGTGTCCGCCTTGTGAGAGAGTGCGAGACTGAGCGAGTCAAGGTTCTTTCTCATGAGCGAGACGTATCCTTCGCCCGCGTCGAAATCGCCTTGTGTTATCGTGTGGCAGGAGTAGAACGTGCGAACCTCTGCGCCCGCAGCAGCGGCGACAGCCTCGGCTACATTTCCCGATGACATATCGGTCTTGAATACGACGGGAAGCGACAGCTCGCGGACGCGGTCAATGAGAAAATCCACCGTCGCGCTTGACGGTTCGGTGGATGCCGCGCATCCGGAGAATGCCGCATAGTATCCGATGCCGTATTCCTCGCAGAAATAGCGGAGAGGGAAGCGGTCGGCGACAACGATCACCGGATCGGCGGTAACCGATACTACACGGCGAAAGTCGCTGTCAAGCGACTCAAGCTCAGCCTTGTACGATGCGGCGTTTGCCGCGAACTCGGCTGAAGCCGCCGGGTATTTGTCCGACATTGCAGAACAGAGCGCGTCCGTGATCTCGATCATGTTCACGGGCGACGTCCATACGTGTTCGTCGTACTCGACGTCTTCGATCACGCCGTCGTCCCCGACGGTATGACTGTGATCGTGATGATCGTCCTCATCTTCGCCTACGTGATCTTCTTCGAGAACGTCGACCGTATCCATGAGCGATATCACCGTCTTGTCCGACGTATCCACGGACCCGAGCATATCGCGTACCCACACGTCGGATTCGCCGCCGACATATACGAAAATATCGCAGGAATGTACGGAAATAATATCGTGGGAAGTCGGATCGTAGCTGTGGCTGTCCTGACCCGGACCGAGGAGCAGCGTCACTTCAACATCGCTTCGCTCACCGACGATCGCGCGTACCGCGTCGTATTCCGGAAAGACCGTGCACACTACGCGAAGGGAATATGTCTGATCTTTGCCGTAGGATGCACACCCGGCAAGCAGAGTCAGCATCAAAATAAGGACGACCGACAGTTTGCGTACAAACAGCTTTTTCATTTTTCTCCTTGAGTATTACTGTTTCTTTGCCGCCGCAGCGAATATTTCGCACATCGCGCGGCTGAAATTTTCTTCAGAATGAGAGTTGATAAACGCACGGGCACGCTCTCGTGCGGACTGCCTGTCCATTGTGAGCGCCGAGCGTATCGACTCCGCAAACGCCGAACAAGCGTCGCTCGGCGATATTACTCCAAATCCGCTGTCACGGACGATCGCCGTGCAGCCGGTGCCATCGGGGCATACGACCGGAACCTCGGCGCACAGCGCTTCGAGCGCCGCCATTGAGAATCCCTCCATTGACGGCACGACGCACACGTCCGATGCGGCGAGTATGTCCGGCACATCGTGCCTTTCGCCGAGAAACTTCACCTGCCCGGCGAGAGATTCGGACTCAGCCGCACTGCGGAGCTTTGCGGCGTACTCGCCGTCGCTCTCCCCCCCGCAGAGGATAACGTATACGTCAAGTCCCGACGCAGCTAAAATCTCCGCCGCGCCGAGCGTTATGTCCTGCCGCTTGATGTGCGACAGATATCCGATCTGGCATATGACGGCGCTGCCGTCCGGGATCGAGAGTTCCGCACGGATCTTTCCGCCGTCACCTGAGGAGTATTTTTCGGGATCTATCGGGTTCGGCACAACGGCGCATTTTTCCGGCGGGAGCGGGAACTGATCGCGCGTTATTTCCGATATCGCTGCGATCCGTCTGACAGACGCAAATTTTGCACATATGCGGAGCAGTTTTCCCGTGATCCTGTCCTCAAATACGTGATGCAGATGCCAGACCACACCGAGTCCGGACATTGCCCCTGCCACCGCCGCCCACGGCATAGCGGCAGGCCCCGGCGCATATATAAGACTGACAGATTCCGCTGCCGCAGCACGCCTTATCCGCGATATTGCGCGAAGGCTCATTGCGGCGTATTTCGGAATTACGCTCGCGCCCTTCACGCCTGTTTTCATCGTACAGTCACCGAGCAGATAATACTTTATCTTTCGCCGCCGCAGCTCCGCTGCAAGTTCGCCCTCACCGGGGATCATAAATACGAACTCATACTCATCGCGGCAGAGTCGCTCCGCCGCAAGAGTTATCATCTGCCCACCCTTTAGGTCCGAGAGCGTTTCGCACACGAGAATCTTTTTCTTCATCTGTGCGTCCTCCCATCCATTATGTCCTTGAAATTCCGCGCTGCTCCTTCGATGGAGTAGCGCTCGCGTATGCGGCTTTCCGCCCTTTGTGAAATGTCTGCGAGATCGTCGCGCAAAATTGCCGCGCGAAGCGAGTCGGCAATGGCATCCTCACTTGTGCCGGAAAGATATACGTCGCCGATGCCGCGTACCACATCGGGGATCCCCCCGACCGGTGAGACAAGCGGCACAACGCCCGCTGACATCGCCTCGAGAACTCCGCCGGGTACACCTTCGGTGTCGGTGGGGTAGAGAAGTATGCGAAATTCCGTAAGCATCTGCCGAACCTTGTCGGATGTAAGCCATCCCGTGACGCTTATGCGTTCTGCAGAGTCGGCGAGCGCCCTGCATTCGTCCTCGAGCAGACCGCCGCCTATTACGGTCAGCGACCAATCGGGAAAGTCGCGAAGTACCCGTATTGCTGCGCGTATCGCCTCAAGCGGATGCTTTTCCGGCACGAGACGGCACAGCATACAGATGCGGTGTCCGCGCTCACTGTACGGAACCACCCCCGACGGTGCGGGGCAGTACAGCGGAATAACGTCGCCGTGTTCGACACCCCAATCTGACAGCACCGACGGAGCCTCTGCACAGACGTGATCCGCGTGACGCATCATGAAGCGCAAAAGCTTTTTTGCCCATCCCGGTGAACGGTCGCTGTCGGTTCTGCCGTACACGAAGTAGCTTATGTCGCTCCTGCGGCACTTTGCCGCAAGAAATGCGCCGACCATTTTGTCGCCGAGCCAGAAAAACACGGGCGTGTCGGTGCGCAGCCGCACGAGACAGAAGAAGAACAGCCGAAGCTGAAGCAGGACATACGACAGAGCTTTTGCGATCCCGCGTCCGCCGTATGAGAATGAATGCGTTTTCACCGAGTTCGGCATATCCGAAATATCGGAAATATCGCGCGGCAGGCGTGCGCCGATGACATAAGCGTCAAATCCCGCCGTCGTAACCTCTGCGGCAAATTTGCCGAGGCTTACGACCGGGGAGGCGTTGTGCGTCGGGATCGGATTTGTGATAATGTAAAGGCGCTTCAAAACATTCCCCTCCGACCGTAATTCTTCCATATAGTTATATACGATAGTATATCATATTTGCGGATGCAATACAATACTGCGCCGGAAAAATAAAAAACCCCGTCGGAGCATGACGAGGTTTTTATCTGAGCGGGATTTACGCACCCATCTCGTTGAACTTCTTGGTGAACTGGCTCTTCTTGTGAGCGGCAGCGTTCTTGTGAAT
Source organism: uncultured Eubacteriales bacterium (assembly GCA_934446065.1). Taxonomy (GTDB): domain Bacteria; phylum Bacillota; class Clostridia; order Oscillospirales; family CAG-272; genus UMGS1312. Next base: position 8,356 of record CAKSDP010000014.1, on the reverse strand, counting down.
GATACCGTGGCTTACAGCCTGGTCAACCTTCTTGACCGCAGCCTTGTATGCAGCCTCAGCGGCAGCCTTGTCGCCGGCCTCAACACAAGCGTTATATTTCTTAATGATGGTCTTCATCTGAGTTTTGAACATTCTGTTGCGAAGGTTCTTTGCCTCAGCTACCTTTACACGCTTCTTTGCAGACTTAATGTTCGGCATATTTTTCCCTCCTTCGTTCAATTATATGTTACACGGGCGTCTGAGAGGGTACCCCCGATGTATACTTCATACATTTACAGATTATATCACAAATGCGGCGCGATTGCAATACTTTTTTCGGAAAAACGGACGCTTTTTCGGAATATTTTTTATGCCCGAGAAATATGTGGCATAGGTCGATATTTCTTGCTTTTCTTCGGAAATTATGATACAATACAGATGTGAAGTTTTGCCATAAGAAAGGCGAACCGAACATGATACGACTTCAAATCCCGAAAGGAGTTTTATAAATGGGACTAATCAGAGCAGGAGTGGGTGCTCTCGGCAGCACATTGGCGGATCAGTGGAAGGAATTTTTCTATTGTGAATCCATGCCGAAGGAGGTGCTTGTCACCAAAGGACAGAAGCGCGTAAGCGGTCGTTCCTCCAACACCAAAGGCAGCGACAACGTCATCTCCAACGGATCGGGCATTGCCGTCGCAGACGGTCAGTGCATGATGATCGTCGATCAGGGCGAGGTCATCGAGCTTTGCGCAGAGCCGGGCGAATATACGTTCGATACGTCAAGCGAGCCGTCGATCTTCTGCGGCAGTCTCGGCGAGAGCGTGAAGGAGACATTCAAGACCATCGGCAAGCGCTTTACCTACGGCGGCGACACCGGCAAGGATCAGCGCGTGTACTACTTCAACACCAAGGAGCTGATCGACAACAAGTTCGGCACACCGAATCCCATCCCGTTCCGCGTGGTGGATTCCAAGATCGGACTTGATGTAGACGTATCCGTGCGCTGCTCCGGCGTGTATTCGTACAAGATTGCGGATCCCATGCTGTTCTACACCAATGTGTGCGGTAATGTGGAGAGAGAGTATACCCGCGATGAGCTTGACAGTCAGCTGAAAACAGAGTTCATCAGTGCACTTCAGCCCGCGTTCGGCAAGCTGTCCGACCTCGAGCTGCGCCCGAATCAGATCGTCAGCCACAACACCGAGCTTGAGGAAGCAATGAACACTGCGCTCTCCGCAAAGTGGGGTGAGCTGCGCGGACTCAAGGTCGTCAGCATCGCTCTCGGTTCCGTCACGCTGCCGGAGGAAGACGCCGAGATGATCAAGCAGGCACAGCGGACAGCGATAATGCGCGACCCGACTATGGCGGCGGCAACTCTCGTCGGAGCACAGGCTGATGCCATGAAAGCTGCGGCAGCAAACGAAAACGGCGCAACTACCGGCTTTATGGGTATGGGCATGGCGATGAACGCAGGCGGCGGAATGAACGCACAGAACCTGTTCGCCATGGGACAGCAGGCGCAGCCCGGCGCATCTGCGGCAGCACCCGCAGCAGAAGGCTGGAAGTGCTCCTGCGGAGCTGTGGCTACCGGCAAATTCTGCCCCGAGTGCGGTGCAAAGAAGCCTGAGACGAATACCGCCGACGGATGGAAATGCTCATGCGGTGCGGTAAACAAGGGCAAGTTCTGCTCCGAGTGCGGGGCGAAAAAGCCTGCCGACGCGTATACATACCGCTGTGACAAGTGCGGCTGGGAGCCGGAAGATCCCGCGCATCCGCCGAAGTTCTGTCCCGAGTGCGGCGACCCGTTTGACGAGAACGACAGAACCTGACGCCCTTACTCTTACCTACTAAATTGCAAAGGAGTTGGAAACAATAGCAGCAATACTTGACTATAAATGCCCGTGCTGCGGCGGCGCACTTGCATTTGACAGCGGTGTACAGAAGCTCAAGTGCCCGTACTGCGACACTGAGTTTGACACGGATACCATCGAGAAATTCGGTGATGACCTGAAGCGCGAGCGCCCCGATACGTTTTCGTGGGACAGCAAGGCCGGCGGCGAGTGGCAGTCCGGCGAGGAGGGCGAGCTTCGCTCGTTCATCTGCAATTCCTGCGGAGGCGAGATAGTCTGTGACGAGAACACAGCCGCAACGTCCTGCCCGTTCTGCGGGAACCCGGTAGTTATGTCCGACAGACTCAGCGGTACGCTCAAACCGGATTATGTAATACCGTTCAAGCTTGACAAGAAGGCAGCAAAGGATGCTTTCCTCAAGCATATCTCGAAGAAACGCCTTCTGCCGAAGGTCTTTAAGAGTCAGAACCACATCGACGAGATCCGCGGCGTGTACGTCCCGTTCTGGCTGTTCGATACCGATGTCGATGCCGCCGTCAGATATCACGCGACGACGACGAAAACATGGTCCGACAGCAAGTACGACTATACCGAAACAAGCCACTATTCGTTGTTCCGCGAGGGTTCGATCGGCTTTGACAACGTTCCCGTGGACGGCTCGTCAAAGATGGCGGACGACCTTATGGAATCTATCGAGCCGTTCGATTTTTCGGAGGCTGTCGATTTCAAGACTGCATATCTCGCGGGATACCTTGCGGATAAGTACGACGTGACCGCAGACGAGAGCATCGACCGCGCGAATGAGCGCATAAAGAACAGCACCGAGGCTGCGTTTGCGAGAACGGTTGACGGCTACGATACCGTAAATACCGAGGCGAGCAGTATCAACGCGCACAACGGCCGCGCAAAGTATGCGCTTTATCCGGTGTGGATGCTCACAACGACGTGGAATGAACAGAAGTACACATTTGCCATGAACGGTCAGACCGGCAAGTTTGTCGGCGACCTGCCCGTGGATCGCGGCGCGTACTGGAAGTGGTGGGGCATCTATACTGCCATAATCACTGCCATAACGCTTGGCGGACTCACGGCGTTCATGAATCTGTAAGGCGGTGACGTGATGAAGAAACGAATAATTTCAGTTATTGCGGCGCTGCTTGTGTGTGCGGTGCTGCCAATCGCGGCGGTCGCCGACTCGCAGGATTACGACTACGACGTTTACGCCGCCGAAGGAGACGACGGGATCGCAGTTCTCGACGATAATGATTCCGATCTTGACGAAGATATCGACCTCGGAAATGTCGGCAAGAGCCTTTTCGGGTATCTTGTCGATGAAGCGGAGCTGCTCACCGATGATCAGATATCGGAGCTTAAAACAAAGCTTGAGGAAATGAGCACGCGGCTGAATTTTGATTTTGTCGTGTACATAGAGCCGAGCTATTCCGGCAGCTACGACGATATTCAGGATTTTGCGGACGATATTTTCGATTTTCTCGGATATGGCTACGGCCCCGACAAGGACGGCGCATTGTTCCTCCTCTGCATGGAGGAGCGCCAGTGGCATATCTCGACCCACGGCTACGGAATCACCGCGTTTACGGATTACGGTATCGACAGAATCAGAAGCGAGATCACGCCGTATCTGAAGGACGGGGATTACTATGAGGCACTTAATCTGTTCGCGCAGATAGGCGAAAAATATGTGACATCTGCGAGAGACGGCGAGCCGTTTGACAGGAACAGCAGCTCGGACGATGATTTTTACGACTACGATGACGGATTCTACTTCTCTTGGTTTTACGCCTTTGTGTCGCTGATCGTCGGAGTCATAGGCGGTTTCATCGGTGCAGGTATACTCAGATCGAAGATGCGCACCGTCAGACCGAGAAATTCGGCTGAAAGCTATGTCCGTGAGAATAGCATGGTGCTGAACGACAGCCATGATATTTTCCTGTATTCGACCGTCAGCCAGACGGAGCGTCCTCAGGATGACGATAATGACAGCGGCGGATCGAGCACGCACGTATCATCGTCGGGCGAAACGCACGGCGGTGGCGGCGGCAGCTTCTGATCTGTCTTAAGCTAAACAAAAAACGGTTGGCGAAATGCCAACCGTTTTTCTATTCATCGTGTTTTCTGCTCAGCAGTGCGAATATCACGATCGTTACGATCACTACACCTATGACGGCAAGAACTGCCGGATCGGGAGTCATAACGTGCGTATCTTTGACGGGTTCCGGGACTTTCGCCGTGGTCTCCGTTATATACAGATCGCGTATCGAATCGGCGCCGCCACCGGCTGTGACGCGTGCAATGCCGAGCCGCACATCTGTACCCTCGCGCAAGACGATCGCGATGCGGTCAACCTTTTTTGCACATTCGAGCGACGAGAGATCGCACACCGGCGAGAATACGCCGCTTCCGTCAAACGATGCCGTGAAAAGAGTGCGCGTTTTGCCGGAAATAAATATTATGTCGAGGGAAAACGGACCGTCGCTTTCCGCCGCGAGCAGAAAGCTTACGCAGCTCGTATCGGACAGATTCAGCGGGGACGCCGGTTCTGCCAGTATTACGTCGGATACGCCCGCGAGATTCGCCGTGAGCGCGCGGCAGGCGGGTATCCCCGTGTAGCTTTCCATGAGGCGTGATTCTGTGGTGAAAAGCGCGTCGGCGCATGAGCCGGAGAATCCGGCAGAATCATACGATCTCGTGAAATCCCACAGAACAGCTCCCTCATCCTCGGCGCCGAATATCGCGGCGCGCGTGTCCTCGTATGAGTCGAACTCAAGCGATATGGCGGAGCTGTCGGATATGCTGAACACAGCATTCTTCAGAGCGGCAGAGTCGAGAACATCGCCTATCCCCTGAAGCTCGTCTCCGGTCACGTCAAAGCACAGCGTGAACTCTGCAGACGATCCGCCGTCCGAGACGGCTGTGACAAGTGCCTTTGCCTGCGCAATCGAGGCGGCTGACGGCTGCACACCGGTGAATACCATACGTATGGGCGACTTTGTTATTGCTGCGATTTCGCGGGAGAGCAGCCATGCTGCGGTCTCGGGGTTTTTGTCCCGATCTGCCTGTACCTCTGCAATGATCGCGGTGCCGCTTTCGCCCGAGACTGCAAATCTTCCCGCCGCAGCATAGGACAGCCGCAACATATTTGCAGCGTTTGCGGCGCTGCGTGAGGAGTAAACCGAGCCCACATCGGCAAAACGAAGGATAATTCCGGACGGCGAGTACCGCTCAGCGAGGAACGATACGGCTGCCGCGACGCTTTTGCACGCCCGCTCGGAGGAATTTCCGAACTTCGACGCCGAAACGTCAAGCCTGATTATCGGAGATATTCCGGCTTTCGAGAGGAATTCCGCCGTGCGGTCAACCTCGCTTATAAGCTCATTGTTCAGGTAGTAGTATGAGGTGTCGATCGTGAAGATCTGGCTGTTGAAATTGGCGCTCGGCGCGAGCAGCGAGGTCGCGTCAACGTCGATAATGTACCCGTCAAATCCATACGAGAACGCTTCCGCTGGGGTGATCCCGTATGCCGCAAGCGCGGGCATCTGTGAACGGACCGTTGGATATGCGGGGTATTCCTGCCCGGAAGCGACGGTGTAATTGCCGTCGGAGCGGATCGCGATGAAATATGAGGAAAAGAGCATCGCATCTCCGGGATCCGATACGGTGAACGTGAAGCTTGTGGACATTTTAAGCGTGGCGAGCGGCTCCGATCTCATCGCGGTGTCGCGTCCGTCCCACATTCTTACGCCGAACAGGCAGATCTCGGCGTCAATGTATTTGATCGCCGCGTCACGCGTGATTGTGCCCGAGACGCTGAGCGTTTTCCAATCGTCGGAGACAGCGCATTTTGTGATCTTTCCAAGCTCTTCCTTTGGGGTCGTGCTGCTTGATGAGAGTGGGATGAAGTCAACGCCCTCAAGCACCGGAGTGTCGCCGGAGCCGGTGAATTCCACCTTGTATTCCGACGGAGCGCGGATTCCGGAAACGCTGAAAAGATACTCATTGCGGTTCTCACTCAGAACGGATGAGCCGATAACGGCGAAATCCTTGCCGTTCTGCGACAACGAGAACGTTACCGCTCCGTTCTTTGCCGTTATACGAAGCCGTGCGGCGTATTCGTCGTGGTTTGCGGCGATCGACACTATGCTCTTGCCTATGTATGTCTGCTCGGTACCCGCAAGCCTTACGGCGGAGTATGTCTGTATCGGTTTAAGGTGATCGTCGGGGGAGACTGTGACGGCACGCACCGTCGCCGATGCGCCGGAGGATTGGCTTCCGACAAACGTGAGTTTGACCGACATTCCCGTCAGATAGTATTCGCCGTCCGGTATACGGACAAATATGCAGGACTCGCTTCCGGAGGGTGCTTCTGCCGCCGTGCGCACTACGGCTTCGCCGAACTGCGCCTCAAGTGAGACGGAGCATTTGACGCCGCCGACGGTGCGTATGGTGAACCCGACCTCCATGTATCCGTCAAGTGATATGGTGTCCCCCGAGAATTCTGCCGAAACCGTGCCGGATATTCCGGAAAACGTTACTGACGTGCCGTCCTCCGATATGGCGGATTCGGCGGAGCCGGATGTCGTCCATTCCCAATCCGGCGTGAGCGTATCCGAATTTGTATATTCCGACAGCGGAACAAGCGCTCCGTTAATGTCGGCGTTTTCAGATCCGATCGCGTCGGCGTAGGCGGCTCCGCCCGGCATCAGTGCCGCAATCGTGCACAGAGCGCACAGCATAAGCGACAAAAATCGTGTTTTTTTCATGGTGTAAGGATCGACCGCAAGCTTAGCCGCGTCGGCTGAGCTTTGCAGTGAAGTACCTCGTTTCTTCCGATCTCATAATAAGTGTTGAGAGCGCGTACACTATAACTCCGCAGGGAACACATATAGCGATCGTGACGATCGGAGAGGACGAAATGCCGCGGAGAAAGTAGACCGCAACTCCCATAATCGCCGCAGACGCGACGGAACGGGCAAAATCGGCAACGTCGGACAGCGAAAACAGCGCGCCGTCGCGGCGGTATTTGACGATGCAGTTGATTGTAAAGTTGAGTATCATCGCGATGCCGGACGCAAGTGCGATCCCGCCGACGCCGAGCTTGTCGGATGTCAGCGTCACAAGCACAATGTTGAGGACCATCGCCGCGATCGAGGAGAACATCGGAACCTTCGTGTCTCCGTCGGCGAAGAATGCTTTTACAAGTAACTCATTCGCCGCAAGGAACACCATTCCGAACGCATAGCGCGAGAGCGCCGTCGCGGTGAGCGCCGTATCTGATGCGTTGAACTCGCCGCGCTCGTAGATGAGGGCGGTGATCGGCGTTGCAAGCATGAATATGCCGACTGTTATCGGAGCGATGATGAACACGAGAATCTTTATCGACGTTGTCATCATCTTGCGGCTCTCGTCCTTGTTGCCGGAGGCTGCCGCGCGTGACATATACGGGAACAGCAGATTCGTGCAGACGAACGTGAACACGCCCGCGATGATCGTGTACAGGCGGTTTGCGTAACCGAGCGCGGTGATCGCCCTGCCGCCGTTAAGCCCCGAGGCGAAGCGTGTGTTGATGAGCGAGCACACCGGCTGAGTCCATGTGCCGAGCAGTATCGGCACGGCGTTTTTCATGGATTTTTTGATGTAGGGGGAGCGCAGGTCACAGCGAAGGCTGTACCGCCAGCCGAGCGCGTGCAGCTTCGGGGCCTGGATCATCGCCTGTGACGCCCATCCGAGCAGCATCGCGACCGCAAGACCGGTGATGCCGAAAACGCTGTTGAGCGTGAACAGATAGATGACCATGATCGAGTTCGACACAAGGCTGATGAGCGCGGGAATGTTGAATTCGCCGAGCGATTGCAGGATGCCGACAAATGAGAACGCGAGCCCGGTGAAAATTATCATCGGGAACATGATCCGCGTGAGCTTTACCGCGAGTACCTGTGCTTCCGGCGCGATATCCGGCGCGAGAAAACCTACAAGCTCTTTTGCGAATACGATGCCGATAAGAGTTATCGCCGTCGTTATCATAAGCATGAGATTCACATACGCGACGGAGAAGCGCACGGCTTCATCCTTGCCTTTTTTTACAAGAAGCTCGCTGAAAACGGGGATGAGTGCCGCCGAAACGACTCCTCCGATCACGAAGTCGAACAACAGAACGGGGAGCCGGCTCGCCGTGTCGTAGGCGACCGCCTCGATTCCGGTGCCGTAGGCACGCGCAACGAGAATGTCGCGCAGAAGCCCGAGAAATTTTGCAAAAACCGTAATTACGCCCATCATCACGGCTGTGCCGAGAAGATTTACGCCCTTTTTATTTTCTTTTTCCATATACTGTCCGTAAAAATCAAATTTGCGGCGCGTGATATACTGCCACATCATACATTATACCATCATACGAAAGAAAGTTCAAGTCCGCCGCGATATAATGCCGCAGTGTAGGATTACAATAGATAAGTTACAGCGCAAAAAAAGAATAGCAAATGAGAGTCAAATGTGTTACAGTTAAGTCA
>CAKSDP010000013.1 GCA_934446065.1 uncultured Eubacteriales bacterium | reverse complement strand
AACTCTCGCGCCGGTTACCCGACCTACACCCTTAGCAGGGGCGCCTCTTCGGCCTACTTGAGTACTTCTCCGTGACACGGGACCGTTTCATACCGTGCTATACTATTATATACAAATTCTGCTTCTTTGTCAAGAACATTTTTAAGTAAAAAATATTTTTAATTTTCGCGGCATTTTTTCGGCAAAGGTATGGCATCTCAAAAAATATTGTGCTATAATGTAAACTGAGGTAATTTGGTGAGATAATATACCTCCCGTATGCCTTAATATTGTATTGCCGCTTGCGGCACAACCATATATTTTATTTCATTTTCAAGTAAGGAGAGTGTTCCATGAACGTCGGTCTTGTTTGTCTTATGGGAATGGCAATCGTGTTCATCGGGCTTTTATGCATAGTGCTGCTCTGCACCGTAATGAGCAAGCTTGTGCTTATGTCCGAAAAGGGCGGCGCTGCCCCCGATGCGGAAAGCCATGGTCAGCCCGTGAAGCTTGCCGCACCCGCAGCAGCTCCTGTTGATGTGCGTCCCGCGCCCGAGGTCGCCGCGGCAATTTCTGCTACGATCGCAGAGGAGCTCGGTGAGAGCGCATCCGCATTCCGTATCCTGCATATCAAAAAAATCTGAATATCAAACGCCGTCCTTCGGCAGAATGGAGTATGAAATGAAAAAGTATAACGTAGTTGTAAACGGAACCTCATATGAGGTTGCGATCGAGCTTGTAAGCGAGAGCGAGGCGAAGGCTGCTCCCGCTCCGGCAGCAGCTCCCGCAGCTGCCCCTGCAGCATCCCCGGCACCTGCCGCTTCCGGTGACGGCGAGGCTGTAAGCGCTCCTATGCCCGGCACTATCCTTTCGGTCAACGTCAATGTCGGCGACAGCGTCAAGGCAGGTCAGGTGCTGTTTATCCTTGAGGCAATGAAGATGGAAAACGAGATCATGGCTCCCTCAGACGGCAAGATCACATCCGTAGGCGTAGCAAAGGGTGCTGCCGTTGATACCGGCGCTGTCCTCTGCACCATTGCATGACCCTGACGGAAAGGACGTTTTGCAATGAATAAGAATAATGCCATGAAGGATCTGCAGAAGCGTCCCTCGATGCTTCGCAAGTTCCTGTGCCTTGCAATATCGCTTTTAGTCGTCGCAACGATGATCTCCGGAACGGTATTTGCCGCCGGCGGTACGACCGATGCGACCGATAAGGTAACGTCCGGTGCGGTGAGCACAGCCGAGCCGGAAGAAACAAATGAAGAAACAAAAGACGCAGCTGACGAAACGGCAGAAGCTGCAGCCACCGCCGATGACAGCGCGGATTCCGACGAGGCCGTCGGTTTCGGCGAGGCTATCGTCAATTTCTTGAAGCAGACGGGATTTTCCATGCTCTTTGACGGCAACAACGCCAAGTGTCTTATAATGATCCTTGTGTCGTTTGTGCTGATGTTCCTTGCGATCGTGAAGAAGTTTGAGCCTCTGCTGCTCCTGCCGATCGCGTTCGGAATGCTGATCACGAACATTCCCGGCGCCGATATGTTCCACGAGGCGCTGTTCGCGGGCGGTCACGTTCACTGGGATCTGTTCGGCGGCGCTGCTGTCACCGAGGAAATGATCGCGGAGTTCACGAAGGCGGGCGTCGGCGAGAACATTCTCTCCACACTGACCGTCGGTCAGACCATTTCCGCAGGACTTGTTGACTATCTCTACCTCGGTGTAAAGCTCGGTATCTATCCGTGTCTGATCTTCATCGGAGTAGGTGCGATGACCGACTTCGGTCCGCTGATCGCAAACCCGAAGAGCCTTCTTCTCGGTGCGGCGGCTCAGCTCGGTATCTTCATCACGTTTGCCTGCGCAAGAGCGCTCGGCTTCAACCCGCTTGAGGCTTCCTCGATCGGTATTATCGGCGGTGCCGACGGTCCTACCGCAATTTACGTTACATCGCTTCTTGCACCTCATCTGCTCGGCCCGATCGCGGTCGCAGCGTATTCATATATGGCACTTGTGCCGGTCATCCAGCCCCCGATAATGAAAGCGCTGACCACCAAGAAGGAGCGTCAGATCGTTATGACTGCGCTTCGCCCGGTCTCCAAGCGCGAGAAGATCATCTTCCCGTTCGTCGTTATCGTGTTCGTGTCGCTGCTCGTGCCGTCTGCGGCGCCGCTTGTCGCTTGCCTCATGCTCGGAAACCTCATGCGTGAGAGCGGAGTGGTCGAACGTCTCAGCAAGACTGTCCAGAACGAGCTTATGAACATCGTCACGGTGTTTCTCGGAATCTCCGTCGGAGCTACCGCTACTGCCGGAACGTTCCTCAGTCTCAGAACGCTTGAGATCATCGTCATGGGTGTCGTAGCGTTCGGCATGGGTACAGCCGGCGGCGTACTCCTTGCAAAGTTCATGAACCTGTTCCTCAAGAACAAGATAAATCCGCTGATCGGTTCCGCCGGAGTGTCCGCTGTTCCTATGGCAGCGCGTGTTTCTCAGGTCGTCGGTCAGAAGGAGAACCCGAAGAACTTCCTGCTCATGCACGCAATGGGCCCGAATGTTGCAGGAGTTATCGGCTCCGCGATCGCGGCAGGCGTGCTGATCGCCATGTTCCGCTGATCCGACGGAAGAAAGGTAGGCTATTATGGCAAACAAACTCTATATAACCGATACGATCCTGCGTGACGCGCACCAGTCGCAGGCTGCAACGCGTATGCGGATCGAGGATATGCTCCCGGCGTGCGAGGTGCTCGACAGTATCGGGTACTGGTCGCTCGAGTGCTGGGGCGGCGCAACGTTTGACGCGTGCATGAGATTCCTCGGAGAGGATCCGTGGGAGAGACTGCGCACGCTGAAGAAAGCAATGCCGAATACGCCCCTGCAGATGCTTTTCCGCGGACAGAATATCCTCGGATACAAGCATTATGCCGACGACGTGGTTGACGCGTTCGTCAAAATGTCGATAAAGAACGGTATTAACGTAGTCCGTGTGTTCGATGCGCTGAACGATCCCCGCAACCTCAAGTGCGCGATGGATTCCGTAAAGCGTTACGGCGGCACCTGTGAGGCGGCGATCTCCTATACCGTTTCCCCCGTGCACAATGAGGAGTATTTCGTAAATCTCGCAACGACGCTCGCCGAGATGGGTGCGGACGTCATCTGCATCAAGGATATGGCGAACCTGCTTCTCCCCTATGATGCATACAGCCTTGTAAAGGCGCTGAAGGCCAAGGTCGGCGTGCCGATCCACCTGCATACGCACAACACCTCCGGTACCGGCGACATGACCAACCTCATGGCAACCATGGCAGGCGTCGATATCGTTGACTGCGCACTCTCTCCCCTTGCAAACGGTACATCTCAGCCCGCAACCGAGTCGCTTGTCGCGACTCTGCGCGGAACCGAGCGCGATACCGGACTTGATCTGACGAAGATGAGCGTTGCCGCAAAGCATTTCCGCAAGGTTGCCGAGCGTCTGAAGGCGGACGGCATACTTGATCCGAAGGTGCTGAACGTTGATACAAACACGCTCCTCTATCAGGTTCCCGGCGGAATGCTGTCGAACCTGCTCTCGCAGCTCAAGCAGGCGCGCGCAGAGGATAAGCTTTACGACGTGCTGAAAGAGGTGCCGCGCGTCCGCAAGGACTTCGGCTACCCGCCGCTCGTCACCCCAACAAGCCAGATCGTCGGAAGCCAGGCAGTGCTCAACGTGCTTGCCGGCGAGAGATACAAGATGATCACCAAGGAGTCGAAGGGACTTCTCCGAGGCGAGTACGGCGCACTGCCTGCTCCCGTAAACGAGGAGGTCCGCCGCAAGGCTATCGGAACTGATGAGGTTATCACCTGCCGTCCCGCCGATCTTCTTGAGCCTGAGCTTGAGAAATACAAAGCCGAGGCAGGAGAGCTTGCTTGCTCCGAGGAGGATGTTCTCAGCTACGCACTGTTCCCGCAGGTAGCGTCAAAATTCCTTGCAGAGAGAAACAATCCCACTAAAAAGGCAGAGTCATCGGACGGTACCCGCACGATCTTTGTGCAGTATTGATCGAGAGAAATGAGTGCAGGGCACATCGTCCTGCACTCGCTTTGGTTTAAGCTTACACGTGAAAGGAGAGATTCCCGTATGAAGAACGCCGCGCCTTCCATCGAGGAGGAGATAATCCTCGAGTGTGAAAAATTCCGCACGTTTATACTGATGATCGCCGTCGGCGGATTTCTCGGCGCGTATACATATACCCTCAAGGGCGGTGTGTTCTGCAACGCACAGACCGCAAACTTCGTCATGCTTGCGGTCCAGCTCGGAGAGGGAAACTGGAGCCGCGCGCTGTATTTCCTTATACCTATCAGTGCGTATCTGCTCGGAGCCGTCCTGTCGGAGTTTTTGCCGAGACGAGTCAACCGACTCGGGATCCTGCGCTGGGATACGGTATTTGTCGCGTTCGAGATGGTCTGCCTGTTTGCAATAGGGCTTATTCCCGACGATGCTCCGCCGCAGATATGTCAGGTCTGGGTCAACTTCATCGCGTCGATGCAGTACAATACGTTCCGTCAGGCGAAAAAGGTGCCGATGGCGACGACCTTCTGCACGAATCATATCCGGCAGATCGGCGTGAACCTCGTGAAATGGCTGCACAAGAAGAACGAGGACGCAAAGGAGCGCCTCGTAATGCACGTGATAATGCTCATCGCGTTTGTCACGGCGGGCGTTGCCGCAACGTTTCTCGGATCGTTCTTCGGCGGTAAGGCTATATGGTTTGCGGAGATCCTGCTCGCCGTAGTGCTTATCGACTTTATCCTCGCCGACCGCGGCCGCGAAAAGGATAAGCTTGACGTTGTTCCTCACGGACACTGATTTTTTCTCTCAAATATTGCAAATTCTCTTGAATTCACGGGACTCGTGTGGTATACTGTCATTATGTGATAAGTCACAGAATATCCTCGCCGCGGCGCGGGGAATTATAAAGTCTACATAAAAGGAGATAATTATGAATTCCGGCAATAATTCAATTGATTATGTCGTAACGCAAAAGAAAGAGGGCAAGTACGCTGTAATACAGACCCTGCTCTATATTCTTTATGCCGTTGCATTCCTGGCTGTGTTCGTTCTGTTTATGAAGCTGTTCTCCGTGCTCGGCGTTATCATGGGCGGTGTCCTCGGCCCGACCCTCGTGTATATCGTTTATCTTGCGACCCGCCACATCTGCACGTTCGACCGCAAGTATTCGATCTTCACCCCTACCGCCGGTATGGATACCGTTCCGCACACCATGATCTCTTTCGAGATCGTCAAGGACAAGAAACAGAGAGACCCCGATAAGCGCAACGTCGTTTTCGAGAGCGAGATCAAGGCTGCCGAGTGCTTCGCACCCTACAAGCCCGAGTACAAGGATAAGTATGCTGCCGCAGACGTTACCCGCACGATCGACTTCCGTTCGAGCACCAAGGCAGTGTCTGATGTTTACTTCGGCGTATTCCCGGGTGAGGGCGGCAAGACCGTTGTAATATTCGAGGCTGTCAACAAGATCGTTGAGAAGCTCGCATACTACAACAAGGATGCTACCATCGTCGAGCCTCTTTCAAAGTAAACCTGCAAAATGAATATCGTGGGAGTGGCGTGTATCGCTGCTCCCTTTTCACTTGCCGTTTTTGACAAAGACAGCCGATGTTCGTGCAATATTTGCCTTTACAAAAATGCTTCGGTGATATATAATTTACATAAAGTAATTCTTGGATCGAGGAATAACATGATTTGTGATAAATTCAGCGGTAAGACTGTTGCCCTGATCGGCGCGGGCGTGTCAAATACGCCGCTCGCAAAATTCTTTGCGGAGCGCGGCGCCGTCGTCAGTGTGCGCGATATGAAGTCACGCGAGGATATCGGTGAGGAGCGGTGCAAGGCTTTCGAGAGCGTCGGTGCGAAGCTCGTCCTCGGAGAGGGATATCTCGACTCACTGACGGAGGAGCTTATCGTCCGTTCACCGGGAATACGCCCGGATATTCCGGCGTTTGAGGAGGCGCGCACACGCGGAAGCGTGATCACGACGGAGATCGGGCTTTTCCTCAGAGAGAGCCCGGCGAAAATCTACGCCGTGACAGGCAGCGACGGCAAGTCAACTACAACAACCATAACGTCAATGCTCCTTGCGCGCGGACTTGCAAAGTCCGGCGGTCACGCCTTTCTCGGCGGAAATATCGGCGAGCCGCTGCTCCACCGCATAGACGAGATGAGCGCATCCGATGCTGCGGCGGTCGAAACGTCGAGCTTTCAGCTTATGGACGCCGATTTTGAGTGCGAAGCCGCGATCATCACGAACATTTCTCCGAATCACCTTAACTGGCATACCGGTATGGATGAGTACATCGCCGCCAAGGCGCGAGTGCTCCGCCATTGCCGCCGCGCGGTGCTGAACTACGGCTGCGATGTCACACGTGCGCTCGGTATGAAATGCGAAATGCCCGTCGTTTGGTTTTCGCGTGATCCCATTCCCGATTTCCCCGAAAAGGATATGGCAATATTCCCCGAAAACGGCGTCATAACGCTCCACCGCCACGGCGGAGATCCGGAGCAGATACTGCCCATGTCCGATATCCTTTTGCCGGGACTGCACAATGCCGAAAACTATATGGCTGCGATCGGCGCAACACTCGGTATCGTCTCCGCCAAAGGTATATGCGATATTGCGCGCACATTCGGCGGTGTTCAGCACAGGCTTGAGCTTGTCCGCGAGTGCGGCGGGGTCAAATATTACAACAGCTCGATCGACTCGTCCCCTACGAGGACCGCAGCTGCGCTATCCGCTCTGCCGGGACGCGATATTTTCCTGATCTGCGGCGGATACGACAAAAAGATCCCGTTTGAGCCGCTCGCAGAGGCTGTCGCCGACAGCGACGCAGTCCGCACCGTCGTGCTGACCGGCGCTACCGCAGACAAGATCGAGACGGCAATGCACAAGAACGAGAGGTTTGAGACATCCGGAATAAGGCTCCTGCGCGAGCCTGATTTCAAGAAAGCCGTGCTGCTCGCGTCAGAGCAGGCTGCGGCTTACCCGGATTCCGGCAGACAGAGAGTGGTGCTGCTCTCGCCCGCCTGCGCGAGCTTTGATGCGTTCAAGAATTTCGAGGAGCGCGGCGAGCGCTTCCGCGAGATCGTCCGCAAAGAGATATAATAACGAAAAAGCATAGCTTCTCCCGGAGAAGCTATGCTTTTTATATGATCTGTATTCCGCGTCCCCGACCGGGGATGTCTTGACCGGTCGTAAACTATCGCGGTCATGCAGCCGCAAAGACAGCTTTTCAAAACCTGTGTACCCGTTCGGGCGGCAAGGCTTATTTGCGCTTTTCGCTGTTGACCGTTGCGGTACCGATGCAGACGAGCGCGAGCGCCGCAAGATTCGTGTACGACAGGATCGTGCCGCGCTCCTCGGGGATTATCGCCGAGATGAGCACGCCGAAAAGCGGCGTCGCCGCATAGAACACCGATACGCGCGATACGGGATTGTGCTTCAGAAGCACTCCCCACAGCGAGTACGCGACAGCCGACAGCATACCGAGGTACAGCATTAGCCCCGCCGCCGCACCGGAGAATGCGGTGATCCTGCCTCCGAGAAGTATTCCGATCGCGATCATCACGGCGCCGCCGATCACGAACTGATAGCCGGAGAGCGTCACGGGATCCTCCGTCTCGGAGTATTTTTTCATCAGCGATATCGAGGAGGCGTAGGCGACGCACGACGCAAGGAGGATCACGTCTCCCTTGAGTGAGCCGCCGGCGGCAGATGCGCTGAGGTTTATGACCACCACTCCCGCAAATGCGATGAGCGATCCCGCCGCCTTGCGGAATGTCAGAGCCTCCGATCGGAATACGAGACAGGCGAGCACCATCGTTACAAAGCACGACGCGCCGCCGAGTATAGACGAACGTACAGCCGATGTCATGCCAAGCCCGATGTAGAAGCATATGTACTGCCCGACGGTCTGCGCGAGCGATAGCTTCACGGCGGATCCGACCGAGTGCCGGTGAAGCACGAGCCACCGCCGTTCGATCAGGTTTCCGATAAGGATCGTGAGTATGCCCGCGAGAAAGAAGCGTATCCCCGCAAAAAGGATCATTGACGGCGCATGCGTGCTGTCAACGCCGAACAGCTTCGCCCCGATCTTTATCACCGAGTAGGCGCTGCCCCACAGGGCACAGCAGATGAGCGCACCTGCGCACAGCACCGGAGTTTTCGAGAACACGCTCGGCTTGTCGTTTGTGTTTGTGCCCATTATCTCATCAGCTTCGGACGTATGAAGCCGATCGTGTAGTCGATGCCGCGTTCGCCCATCTCGCCCTGCCATACCGAGGAATGAGGCTCGATCGAGAGATTTCCGTCGTAGCCGTGCGCGTAAAGGATCGCAAACACCTTGTTCCACTCGATGAAGTCCAGCCCTGCCGGGGGATCGTCAACGTATCTGCCGTTGATCTTGCAGGATCCTTTTATGTGTATGTGTGCGATCCTGTCGCAGATGCTGTCGATCTCGGAGAGGTAGTCGCCTCCGCGTGCAAATGCGTGCGAGCAGTCGTACTTGATCTTTATCTCGGGTATCTCCTCACATATGATATCCCATGCCGGGTCGCTGTATATGAAGTTGTTCCAGCTGCAGTTGTAGAGCGCTGCGGTGACGTTCCTTTCGCCTGCGTACTCGACTATGCGGCGCAGATATTCGATCGCGAGCGCATAGTTGCGAAACCGCGTCTGCGAATTGTCGTAGTTTACGCCGAGATTGAATACGGGACAGCCGATCTTTGCCACGACGTCGATCTGACGGCAGATCATGCCGAAAACGTCCTCGTCGATCCTGCCTTCCTTGAGCGGCTCCGCGTTCCAACGCCCGACGGACAGCACGGGTATCCCGGTGCGGTCGATGTTTCTCAGAATATCGTCGGCGGAGGCGATAAAGTTTTCCGTCTCGTTGTCGTAGTTCGAGCAGATCTCGATGAAATCAAGCCCCTTTTCCTTTGCGTAGTCGAATGATTCCGGTGCTACCGGTCTTATGATTCCGAGTTTCATGGTTTTCTCCCTAACGTATTAACAGAGTTGTGTGACGCGCGTAATACCGCGCAGCCATCATGCATACAATATGTTAACACAATGCAGAGTTAAAAGCAATAAAGCAAAGAAAAATCGGGTGAAATTTAACAAAAACTGCGGAAAATACTTGAACTCCTGCCTTGACGGGGCATATTTTACATGATATAATAAAATTGTGAGAGGCAGAAGGAATAAACGTGCCGTCTCTATCAAATAATATGTAAAATCGGGGTGTCACCCGTAAAGACAGGAGATAAATTATGTTCAAAAAGCAAGAAAAGAGTATGAGCCTTTGCCGTGTAATCTTCACGACCGTCAGCATCGTTCTGTTCATCCTTGCAGCTTTTGCGATCGCTTATAAGTTCTTCAAGAAGCATTTCAAGGTTACATTTGAGTCGGGCGACTGCGATTTCTGCGATGACGACTGCTTCTGCGACGATCCTGATTTCGAGCCGGAGTGCAGCGTTTGCGACGGAACATGCGACGATGACTGCACCTGCGACTGTGACGACGGCGCAGACGGCACTGAAGAATAAGTATCTGATACTTGTAAATCAGACGGGCGGGACTCTGCACCGTCTGATTTTGTATTTTCCGCAGATTCCGGATGAAAGTGAGCTTTTGTATGGATCTGTGTGATGTTGTACCGGGGCGCGATGTGAGAGTTTCGGCTCTGAGATCATCGGCGGAGGTGACACGCCGCCTTGATGCGCTCGGCGTATCGGTAGGCGCGAGGATGAGCGTGATCCGTCGCCGACGCGGCGATGTTATCGTCATGGCGTGCGGGGTGCGGTACGCGATCGGACGTGATATCGCCCGCAGTATCGTTGTCGCGGAGGACGATGCGTGAGCGGGGCGGTGACAGTCGCGCTTGCCGGAAATCCGAACTGCGGCAAGACGACGCTGTTCAATGCGATCACCGACGCTCACCTCAAATGCGCAAATTGGCCGGGCGTGACCGTGGAGAAAAAAGAAGGGTCGTTTGTCCACGGCGGTCGTGCGTATACCGCGATCGACCTGCCGGGTGCATATTCGCTCGACCCGTATACCGATGAGGAGCGCGTCACGCGCGATTTCATCGTTCGCGGCAGTGCCGACGTAACGATTCTGGTGATAGACGCTGTACATCTCGAACGGAGTCTCGGCTTCGCGGTGTCCGTGATCGAGGGCGGAGCAAATGCCGTTGTCGCGCTCAACATGATCGACGCGGCGCGTGTGCGCGGGATTGTGATCGACACGGCAGAGCTTTCGCGCCTGCTCGGCGTGCCGGTAGTGCCGATCTCGGCGAGACGCCGTGTCGGAATAACGGAGCTTCTTGATGCGGTGGATGCTGCGGCTCGCGGCGGACTTTCACGTCGGGGGCGCGACATTCGGCTTCGGCACCCGGATGAAATAGCACGTGCATCCGTGAGGGATCACGGACGAGCGGACGCCGTGAGTGACCGCATTGATTCGTTGCTGTGCCGCCCGATCATCGGAATTGCTTTCTTCGCGATCGTTATGGCGGTGGTGTTCCTTGCGGCGTTTTCGCTCGGCGATGCGGTAAAATTACCGCTTGCACAGGCAATCGAGCGCTTCGGCGTGCTTGTCGGGGAGTGGCTTCGTGCGCACGGCGCGTCGGATGCTGCAGTCTCCCTCGTCGTGAGCGGCGTGATCTCCGGTGTCGGCGCAGTTGTGTCGTTTCTGCCCACGATCGCCGTACTTTTTCTGATCCTGTCGTTGCTTGAGGACAGTGGGTACATGGCGCGTGCCGCGTACCTGTTCGATCCGATAACAAGGTGCGCGGGACTGTCCGGCAGGGCAGTGATACCGCTTCTTCTCGGGCTTGGCTGCTCGGTCCCCGCAATAATGGCGACGCGCGTGCTCGAGCACGGCCGAGGCCGCGTGCGCACGATCGTCGCTGTTCCGTATATCTCGTGCAGCGCGAGACTGCCGGTCTATCTTATGCTGTCGCAGATGTTCTGCGGCGATCACGCGGCGGCTGTGACGATCGGGCTGTACGTCATCGGTGTGATATTTGCCGCAGCGGCTGCGTCGATGTCGGAAAAGGCTGATGCGCCGCCGCTTCTCATAGAGCTGCCAGATTACCGCCTGCCGTCCTTGAGGAATGCTCTCATCGCCGTGTGGGAGCGCGTTCGTGACTTTCTCGCAAAAGCTGGCGGCGTGATCTTTATTTCGTCTGTCGTGATGTGGGTGCTTCTTAATTTCGGCAAAGACGGAGCTGCAAAAACGCCTGCGGACAGCTTCGCCGCTCTGCTCGGCGGCGCACTCTCGCCGCTTCTTCGCCCGACGGGACTCGGAATATGGCAGGCATCCCTCGCGCTTTTCTGCGGGGTCGCCGCAAAAGAGCTTGTTGTCTCTGCCATCGCTATGGCTTACGGGGTACTCAACCCCGCGTCCGCGTCGGGCAGGATCGCGCTTGCCGCGCAAATGGCGGCCGACGGCTTCGGTGCGGCAAACGCCTATTCGCTTATGGTGTTCGTCCTGCTTTACGTGCCGTGCGCCGCAGCGCTCTCCGCTATCGCAGCCGAGGCAGGGCGGGCACGGGCATTGAAATGCGCCGTAACACAGCTCGGCGCTGCATATGCGGCGGCGTGCGTGACATATCAGATATTATCGAGGCTATTATGAGTTATCCTGAAAAATGTGACCTGTGTCCGAGAATGTGCGGTGCGGACCGCATAGTCGGCACAGGCGTGTGCGGCTGCGGCGCGCGTGTCCGCATCGCAAAGGTGATGCGCCATATGTGGGAGGAGCCGTGTATCAGCGGCACGAGAGGGTCTGCGGCGGTGTTCTTCTGCGGTTGTGCGCTCGGCTGCGTCTATTGCCAGAACAAAGAGATCAGCCGCGGCGCCGGTGGCGAGGAGTACACGGACGATGCGCTTCGCGAGCTGTTTTTGTCTCTCGCTGCATCCGACGCGCACAGCATAAGCCTTGTGACCCCGTCTCATTTTGCCGTTCCGGTGCAGCACGCCCTTGAGGCGGCGTCACCGACGCTTCCCGTCGTCTACAATATCGGCGGATATGAGCTGCCGGAAACCGTGCGAAAATACATGAACCGCGCGGACGTGTTCCTGACGGATTTCAAATACGGAACGGAGAGCGCGGCGAGAAAGTATTCGGCGGCGCCCGACTATCCGGAGGTCGCTTCGGCAGCGCTGCGCGAGATGTACTCGCTCGTCGGGGATCCCGTGTTTTCGGATGACGGGATCCTTCGGCGCGGCGTGATACTTCGCCATCTCGTCCTTCCCGAAGGACGGCGCGATTCCGTCCGTGCACTTGAGCTTGCGGCGGATGCCGTGCCTCCCGAAAAGATGATACTCAGCCTCATGCGGCAGTACACGCCTGATTTTGCGCCGCGCGATATGCACGAGCTTTGCCGCCGCGTTACATCTTTCGAGTACGATTATGTCCTTGACGCGGCGCGCGATATGGGATACTCGGGATATATGCAGGACGCGGACTCGGCAAGCGCCGCCTATACGCCCGATTTCACAAGGAACACAGGTCTATAATTTACACAGCGTTCATACAAGAACGGCGATTTTGAGGTATAATATATACGTGGTAAATTGTCCGTTTTTGCATGGCGCCCGCCGTGCATTTGTATATACAACAGAAAAGCTGAGTACAAGTATTACGGCACACCGCAAGATCCACGCTTCGCGCAGCACTCTCCGCCGCCCTCGGAGATCTTCGCGCGAATTTGACGGGGCTTTTTGTGCTGTCCCCATGCTTCTTTGCCAGCTGATCGAGACGGAAAATAAAAGTATTGAAAGGAATTATTAATGGCAAGAAACAATAAGAAGAATAAAACACCTCAGAGCAAGCTCCGCGTAATGATGCTCGGAGGGCTGAACGAAATCGGAAAAAATATGGCTGTCCTCGAGTACGAGGATGATATTATAGTTGTGGACTGCGGTCTCGCATTCCCTGATGAGGATATGCTCGGCATCGACCTCGTGATACCGGATGTCAGCTATCTCGAGAAGAATATAGATAAGGTGCGCGGAATACTGCTCACGCATGGGCACGAGGATCACATCGGTGCTCTGCCGTATGTGCTCCGCTCGGTAAACGTGCCGGTATACGGAACCCGCCTGACCCTTGGAATTCTTGAAAACAAGCTCACCGAGCATCGCCTGCTCGACAAGGTGAAGCTTAATACCGTTCGCGCCGGAGACGTCGTAAAGCTCGGCGCGTTCTCCGCAGAGTTCATCCGCGTCAACCACTCCATTGCCGACGCCTGCTGCATCGCGATCACGACCCCGGTCGGCGTTATCATGCACAGCGGCGACTTCAAGCTTGACGTATCCCCGATCGACGGCGAGATGATGGATCTCACAAGGATCGGCGAGTACGGCAGACAGGGCGTGCTCATGCTCATGTGCGAGTCCACAAACGTGGAGCGCCCCGGATATACTCCGTCGGAGCGCCGCGTCGGCGGTCAGCTCGACAATATTTTCATGAGCAACACCGATAAGCGTATAATAATCGCGACGTTTTCATCGAACGTTCACCGCGTACAGCAGATCATCAATACGAGCGCCAAATTCGGACGCAAGGTCGCCGTCACCGGCAGAAGTATGCTGAACGTTGTCGGCGCCGCAGTCAAGCTCGGTTATATGAACGTCCCCGCCGGACTTCTGATAGATATAAGTGAGATCGGGCGCTATCCCGCCGAAATGATAACGATAATCACGACCGGCTCCCAGGGCGAGCCGATGTCCGCTCTCTACCGCATGGCGTTTTCCGACCACAACATGGTCGAGCTTACGTCAAATGATCTCGTGGTGCTCTCGTCACACGCGATCCCCGGAAACGAGGTGCTCGTGGGCAAGATCATAAACGAGATGTACCGCCGCGGCGTGAACGTGTATCACGAGGAGGCGGAGGTCCACGTCTCCGGTCACGCGTGCCAGGAGGAGATAAAGCTCATGCACGCGCTGTGCAAGCCTAAGTTTGTCATGCCGATCCACGGCGAATACCGTCACCTCATGCAGCACAAGGAGCTTGCCGAGTTCATGGGCAAGGATCCCGCCGATATCTTCGTGTGCGAGATCGGTCAGGTGCTCGAGCTTGATTCAGAGAGCTGCAAGAAAGCCGGCACCGTGCCGTCCGGCAGAGTGCTTGTTGACGGTTACGGCGTCGGAGATGTCGGAAACATCGTGCTCCGCGACCGCCGCCATCTCGCGCAGGACGGACTTATCGTCGTCGTCGCAACGGTCGATTCCGGTGAGTGCACGATCATATCCGGTCCCGACATTATTTCCCGCGGATTCGTATATGTCAGGGAGTCTGAGGAGCTTATGGACGAGGTCCGCGCGATCGCGAAGAACGTGCTTGAGAAAACTCTCAACGAGGGTGTCATCGAGTGGAACCAGATCAAGTCAAATGTCAAGGACGATCTGTCAAAGTTCCTGTATCAGAGGACAAAGCGCAAGCCGATGATCCTTCCGGTCATCATGAATGTGTGATCGGTGCGCTATGCGCCGATGGCAATAGAGTATTTTCAGGAGATAAAAAAGAATGGTAAGGCATATAATCCTTTGGAAACTCAGATCCGATATTCCGGCAGATAAACTTGATACGGTCAAAGCCGATATAAAGGAGCATCTCGAGGCGCTGCCTCCCGTGATCGAGGGGCTTGAAAGCCTTTTGGTTCACACTGACGGACTGCCGTCCTCGACGTGCGACCTTATGCTTGAGTCAGTGCTGATGGACAAGGACGCGCTGAAGACCTACAAGAATCACCCGGCGCACGTCCATGTGGCAGACACATACGTTCGCCCGAATGTTGACGTTCGCCTCTGCCTTGATTTTGAGGTATGAGACGCGCTGACGGAATGCCGGAGCTGCTGTCTCCGGCGGGCAATCCGGAAAAGCTCCGCGCAGCAGTGCAGTACGGAGCCGACGCGGTCTATCTTGCGGGCAAGCGCTTCGGTATGCGCGCCGCCGCCGATAATTTTGATCTCGACGAGCTGCAGGAGAGCACGGAGTTTGCTCATTCGCACGGCGTAAAGATCTACGTAACGCTGAACGCGATGCCGAGAACGTCGGAGTATCCGGCGCTCGCGGAATATGTTCGCGCTCTCGGCGAGATCGGGATCGACGCGGTGATCGTCTCGGATCTCGGCGTGTTTTCGCTCGTGCGCGATGTGTGCCCCGATATGGAGCTTCACGTTTCGACGCAGGCGAGCGCCGTTTCGGCTCAGGCGGTGAAGGCGTGGCAGAAGCTCGGCGCGTCGCGCGTAGTCCTTGCGCGGGAGCTTGCGCTCAGCGATATCCGCGAAATTCATGCGGCGGCGCCAGACGTTGAGCTTGAGTGCTTCATCCACGGCTCAATGTGCGTCGCTTACAGTGGGCGCTGTCTGTTGTCGCAGTATTTCGTCGGCCGCGACGCGAATCGCGGAATGTGCGCTCAGCCGTGCAGGTGGGAGTACCGCACGGACGGCGCGAGACACCTTGCTTTCCATGAGGTCAAGCGCCCGGAGCAGGTTCTCACAGCCGAGGAGTACGACGAGGGCACGTTTGTCATGAGCTCAAAGGATCTGTGCATGATCGAGCATATACCGGAGCTTATGGAGGCGGGGATCGCGTCGTTCAAGATCGAAGGGCGCATGAAGAGCGCGTATTATACCGCCGCCGTCACCAATGCATACAGACTGGCGATGGACGCGTATGCCGCCGATCCGGCAGGGTATGTCTACGATCCGGCGTATATGCGCGAGCTGTGCTGCGTGAGCCACCGTGAGTATGATACGGGATTTTTCTTCGGACGCGCCGACGGCGACGCGAACGTGACTGAAAATCTCGGCTACATACGGGAGAAAGCGTATTTTGCGACTGCCGTTGCCGATACCGCTGCCGGCGAGAATGCGTTGTTCGTGCAGCGGAACAAGGTCAGCGTCGGCGATAACGCCGAGCTGCTCTCGCCCGGCACCGTCGGTCGCGCGTTCACCGTGTCGGAAATGTACGGCGAGGACATGGCTCCGATAGACGCGGCACCGCATCCGGGAATGAAATTCTATATAAAGCTGCCGTATCCGGTAAAAGCGGGTGACATCATCCGCGGCGCCGGCAGCTGATCGTTTCAAACTTGTTTTATATCCGACTGTTTTTAAGGATGGGTTTTGTTATGCTTGAACTAATAAAAGCGTTTTTCATTGGAATCGTGCAGGGAATCACCGAATGGCTTCCCATCAGCAGCACGGGTCATATGATCCTGTTTGACGAATTCTTCAAGATGAATGTGTCGGACGAATTCCGTGAGATGTTTTTCGTCGTGATACAGCTCGGCTCGATACTTGCCGTGCTTGTGCTGTATTTCGGGCGGCTGTGGCCGTTCTTCCCCTCGAAAACTCCCGCCGAGCGCAAGAGCGTGTGGGTGCTTTGGTCGAAGATACTTGTCGCGGCGATCCCTGCGGGAATCGTCGGTGTCCTGTTCGACGACTTCATCAATGACCATTTCTTCAATTCATGGGTCGTCGCGGGTGCTTTGATCGTCTACGGCATCGCGTTTATCGTGATCGAGCGGGCATTCAAGGGCAGACCGCGTGAGGACGGCAGTGCCGAGGATATTACATACGGTACGGCGCTGAAGATCGGCGCATTTCAGATGCTCGCACTCATTCCCGGAACGTCGCGCTCCGGCTCGACGATCATCGGAGCTATGCTGACGGGCGTCAACCGCACTGCGGCAGCGGAGTTCTCGTTCTTTCTTGCGCTTCCCGTTATGGCAGGTGCGAGCCTTCTTAAGCTTGTGAAATTTTTCGCCGGCGGCGGGGTGTTCACCTCGACCGAGATCGGCGTGCTTCTCGTCGGAACGATCACGGCATTCTTTGTGTCGCTCGCAGCGATCAAGTTCCTCGTCGGATTTGTCCGCCGCCACAGCTTTGAGGTGTTCGGCTGGTACAGGATCGTGCTCGGACTGCTCGTCCTTGCATGGTTCAGCGCAAAGCTGTTTATATGATCCCGACGAGGGAAGCGTGTGCGTGCTTTACCGGACACAGGAGTCTGCCGTCGGGTTCGCCGCGCGAGGATATCGTGCGCTCTCTTGATGCGGTGATCGCCGCAGCGGTGTCGCGCGGACTTGTGAATTTTTGGACGGGCGGTGCCGTCGGATTTGACACGCTCGCGGCGTGCCGCGTTATTGCCGCTTCAAAAAAGGTGCCTGAGGTGAAGCTTCACCTTGCGCTTCCGTGCCGCAATCAGACCGAAAAATGGCAGCGCATGGACGATCTCGTGCTGTATAAGCAGATCATGAGCGCCGCCGATTCGGTAGAGTATATGGGCGATTTCTATACCGCCGGCTGTATGCACGAGCGCAATCGATTTATGGTCGATCACAGCTCGCTCTGTATCGCGTACTGCACAAAGCGCTCCGGCGGAACCTTCTATACGGTCGAGTATGCACGTGCAAACGGTGTTGCGGTGCAAAATCTCGCCGAATGTGTGAAATAAAGCATAATAAAAAGGGATGTCACATGACATCCCTTAATTTTTTGTGGCTTGGTAAAAGTCAGTTTTTTCTTGTGAGCGCTTCGCGCACAAGCATTGTTATAAGCTCGCCGAAGACTATTCCCGAGTGTTCCATCAGCTTCGGATACATACTGATCTGAGTAAAACCGGGGATCGTGTTGATCTCGTTGAACGTGACCGTTCCGTCATCGGATACAAAGAAGTCAACGCGCGAGAGTCCTCTGCAGTCGAGCAGAACGAAGATCCTTGCGGCGAGATCGCGTACTTCACGCGCCGCAGCCTCCGTGAGTCTGGCAGGTATGTAGTAGCTTGCCGTGTCCTTCTCGTATTTGGTCTCGTAATCGTAGAATACGCTGCCGGGGTCAATCTCGCCGCACTCCGATACGAGAAGCGAGCCGTCCTCGCGGCGCAGTACCGCAACCTCGATCTCACACCCGAATATGCAGCGCTCCGCAAGCAGCTTTTCGTCCTCGGCAAATGCGGTGGAAAACGACAGACGAAGCGCTGCGCGGTCGTTCGCCCTCGATACTCCGACAGACGATCCGGCGCGCGCCGGTTTCACGAATATCGGGTATCCTCCGGCGGCATTCTCCGCCATGTCAAGGCACTTGTCGGGATCCATTTTGAATTGGCTGTCGCAGATTATCGCGGCACTCGCCTGAGGGATGCCCTCAGCCATAAGCGTGCGCTTTGTGAAGGCTTTGTCCATACAGACGGCGGAGGAGGCGCATCCGCAGCCTACTACCGGAATACCGCACAGCTCAAGCATTCCCTGAACCGTGCCGTCCTCGCCGAATTTGCCGTGCAGAACGGGAAATACTACATCAATGTCGAGCGGCGACGCCTCGCCGTCCTCCGACAGCGTGAAAAGTCCCGCGTGCTCACCCGGGATGAGCGCCACCGGAAGCCCTTTTTCGTTTTCCCATCTGCCGTCGGGAATAAGCGAAATGTCTCCCTCAAAAAGGTACCATTTGCCGTCCTTCGTAATGCCGATCATTATAATATCAAATATGCTTCGGTCGATATTTGAAAGCACTGCGTGAGCGGAAAGAAGCGATATTTCATGCTCGCTTGACGCTCCGCCGAACAGTATTGCCAGTTTTGTCTCAGTCATGTGTTCTTCCTTTCAAGTGAGGATAATACAGCTTATGCGAATTGGCGGGATCATGCCCGCCTGCATACTATTATGCGGTCAAGCCCGGCAAGATCGTGCACGAGCGATACGCGAAGTCCCGCGTTTTGTGCAATTTCAGCTGCGGCTTTGCCCTCGCCGGAGCCGATCTCGATCGCCATTAACCCGTCGTCCGACAAAAGTGCGGTGTAGTTTTCAACGATCCCGCGGATCACACGAAGTCCGTCGCCGCCGTCGGTCAGTGCGATCTCCGGCTCAAAAGCAAGCTCGGGCGCAAGACCGCTCATTTCCTCTTCGGTTATGTACGGCGGATTTGCCGTTATCACGTCAAACTTTTCGGAAAGGGGAGGGGTACTTGTCACGTCGGACTCGATGAAAAGGCAGCGCTCCGCAAGCCCAAGCCTGTCGCAGTTGCGCCGTGCGACCTCAAGTGCCGCAGGAGATATATCGACCGCTGCGGCAGTTGAGGTCGGAACCTCTGCGAGCACCGACAGCGCAACACAGCCGGAGCCGGTGCAGAGATCAAGAAGCCGTCCGCCGGGGCGGAGTGCTTTTGCCGCGATGTCAACGAGAAGCTCAGTTTCGGGGCGCGGTATGAGGCAGTTTTCGTTCACCTCGAACTCGCGGCCGTAGAACCACCATTTTCCGAGAATGTATTGGAGCGGCTCGCGCGCCGCACGCCGCCTTACGGCTTCTTCAAATGCTGTGTCCTGCGGGTCGTCCCCGACGATCGGCAGAAGATGCTGCGGGATGCCGCACACCTCTTCCGCGAGGAGACGCGCCTCTCTCAGCGCACCCTCGATCCCGGATTCTCCGAGAATATGCGCCGCTTCATTTATCGTCATCTGTATTGCTGTCGTCAGCCTTATCGGAGTCGGACTCATCCGACGCGCCGTCCGCTGCTGCGGCTTCTTCGGACGGGAACTCATCGGGAAGCGCCGCCTTCAACGAGGCGATCGCGACCGCCAGCTGATCCTCGTCCGGCTCGCGCGTCGTGATGCGCTGCATTGCAAGACCGGGTGCGGAGAGCACACGCGTCAGCACGTTGTCGTGCTGTCCGGCGTACATTATAAACTCAAAGCTGAGCCCCACAACAACGGGCAGGAGAACGAGCTGAAGCAGTATTCTCAGCCAAAAGCTGCCCCACGGCAGAAGCGAGAATATGAGTATATTCAGTATGAGTATCACGAAAATAAAGCTTGTGCCGCAGCGGGGATGAAATCTGGTGCAGGTCTTTGCGTTCGCCGGGGTCATTTCAAGTCCGCGCTCGTAGCAGGCGATGGATTTGTGTTCCGCACCGTGGTACTCGAATGTCCGCTTGATGTCGGGCATGAGCGCGACGAGAGCCATGTAGCCGACGAATATCGCGATCTTGATCACACCTTCAACAAGGTTGCAGAACCAACCGAGTGGCATGACGTAATTGTTTATGAGCATCGTTACGAATGTCGGCACGACCTTGAACAGAAACAGCGCAAGCACAACGCCGAGCACGCCCGCGATGCTCATAAGCACGCTCATGAGCTTGTCGCCGAGCTTTTCCGTGAGCCAGCGCTCAAATTTGCCCGGCTCTTCCGTCTCGCCTTCGGGCATGGCAAGCTCAGCCGAGCGGCCGAGCGTTGAGTAGCTGAGCCGCAGCATCTCGATCATGTTCACGGCTCCGCGTACTATCGGAATTCCGAGCGGCTTGTATTTCTTGCGCCACGAGGTGAAATTCTTTGTCTCGGTGACGATCTCGTCCTTCGTGCGGACGGAGAGTGCGCAGAGATCGCCGCTCTTCATCATAACGCCCTCGAGAACGGCTTGCCCGCCGACCTTGTTTCTCCTGCACGAAAGATCGCAGGAGGTGTTTTTGTTTTCAGCCATATTTTGCTCCTATCAGATGTTGCAGTCGTCGTGATCAAGTCCGTCGTCGTCCGAGTCGGTCATGAACTCGCGCGCGGAAACGCGGCGGCGTTCTCTCTCCTCCTCGATCATGTCGGACAGCATTTCTTTGACCGCGACCGAATCCTTGATGCGCGATATCTCAAACTCCGGGGTGGACTTGTCGGCAGAGCAGCAGTGTATCGTGCCGAGTCCGAAGATGCGCTCGCCGAGCGAACGTTTCAGCGTAACGTCCATTATGCGGTAAAGGCGAACCTCCTCCTCACGCTTGTTGAGAAAACCGGTCTCGGTCAGAAGCTTCTCGCCTGTAAGTGTATATACGGTAAAGCTGAGCGGCAGACCGAACAGAGTGCGGCGCCTGTCTTTCCAAACAACAGCCATAAAAACCTCCGGAAAATTTCAAAAATACTTACAACCTATTTTAGCACATATTGCCCGCTATTTCCACAGTTTAATGTAAACAGACGGCAAAAATCACAAAATTCCGGCTCGCGCACGTGAGATGATCTCGTCCGATCTGAGATGGTCCGCGACGAACGCCTGCCTCAGAAGCGACGGCGGCAGACACGGGTCGAATTTGTCAAACAGCGGCGATTCGCTGTCGCTGACGAGAGCCACGAGCGGCAGTCCGTTTTTCGTGATATCAGCGTGCACGGCGTGCATGAGCGCATCCCCGTCGGTGCCCTCAAGCTTGAACGTCATGTAGTAGCATCCGCCGAAATCCATGCCCGACAGCTTTGCCGGTGCAAGCCGCGTGAGATAACGCCGGAGCGTGCGGAACGACCTTGTCCCGAGCCACGGGAAGTACGCCCACGTGCTTCCGCCGAGCGGAATAATGTTGTGCCTTGTCATTCCGACGGCGTCGGCGACAGCCCGCGCCTCGCGCAGCCGCTTTATCGCGCCCTCGCGCAGATACGGGTATTCGGTGTCCTCCTCGAGGACGCGGCGCATCCGCTCGAGAATGTGAGTGTTGACCTCGCCGAAATCGCCGGGCCACGATATCTCGGCTTTACCGGGTACGAGATGCACGAAAACGAGACGGCGTGCGGCGTCGATCTCCTCAACCTCCCACACGCGCCCGGCAAGGGCAAAGCGATCGCCCTTCGGCGGAGCTTTCGAGATCGTGCCGATCTCATCGCTGCCGGCGCGGACGGTGTAATCTTCGCTGTCCTTGAACACCGCAAAAAACTTGAACGACGAGACGAGCGCCTCTCCGCGCAGTCCCACAAGAAGCTCGCGCTCCTCGGTCAGTTCAAGATAATCGTCGCGCAGCATCGAGAGAAGCAGCACCTTGTAGCCGTCCTTTGTCACCCCTGCGAACGGGGGAAGTGACAGCACTGCTGCCGCAAGCTCTGCTGCGGTGAGCGAGCCCGACGCGGCGAGGACAGAGAGCGTCTGATGAAAAAGCAGGCTGTACGGGAGCGCTTTTACCGACGGCGGTTCGATGAACCGTTCCTCGCGATACAGCTCGACTATCGCGATCGCGCGGATAAGCTCCCACGGGATCAGCTCGGGCAGCGTCGCGGTCGGCAGCGCCTCCTCCTCGCGGAATATCATTATCATCTCCGGCGGAGCGTCGCGTCTGCCGGAGCGGCCGAGCCGCTGAAGAAAGCTTGAAACGCTTGTCGCCGCGCCCATCTGCACGACACGTTCGAGCCTGCCGATGTCGATCCCCAGCTCCATCGTGACGGAGGCGCAGGTGACGGCAAGGTGCTCGTCGTTCTTCATTTTCAGCTCGGCATCCTCTCTTATCGATGCGGAGAGATTGCCGTGATGTATGAGGAAAATGTCCGGCTCGTGCCGCCTTTCGGCAATCTGCCGCAGGGTCGCGCAAACGTATTCCGTCTCCTCGCGCGAGTTTGAGAATACAATGGATTTTTTGTCACGAACGCAGTCGTACAGGTATTCGTACCCTTCGTCGCCCGACGGCGCGTCGTTTATAGTCTCGCCGCGATCGTCGCCGACCTTGACCTCGCCGAAATCCGGCGCAAATTCGGGGGATTTCGGCTCGGGCTTCGGTGCGTCAAACAGAATTTCAGCAGCATCGTCGGGAATATCCGGCACAGGCGCGTTCTTCACGCTTCGCGTGATGTAGAAATGCTCTGCCGCAAGCCGCCAGCGGATCGTTTCACGCGGCACCGACGGAACTACTGTATCTCTGCCGGAGCCGCCGCCGAGCCATCTTGCCGCGCTCTCGGGATCACCGACCGTCGCCGACAAGCCGATCCTGCGCGGCGAATGCCCGATCTTTTCGGCGAGCCGCACAAGCTGGCACAGTATCTGATTTCCCCTGTCCGTTCCCGTGAGGATGTGTATCTCGTCGATCACGACGAACCGAAGATCGCCGAAAATGCGCGGGATATCCGAGCCTCTCCGTATGAGCATACTTTCGAGCGACTCCGGCGTGATCTGGAGGATCCCGCGCGGATTTTTGAGATAACGCGCCTTTGCCCCCGCGCCGACATCGCCGTGCCATCTGCAAACGGGAATGTCCGTGTCGCGGCAAAGCTCCTCGACGCGCTCAAACTGGTCGTTTATCAGGCATTTCAGCGGAGCTATGTACAGTATTCCCACCGATTCGGGCTCGTCCTCCCATATTTCGGAGAGGGCGGGGAACAGCGCCGCCTCGGTCTTGCCTGACGCGGTGGATGAGGTGAGCAGAACGTTTTCGTCGCCGGAAAATATCGCCTCGGCGGCACCGATCTGAATCGGGTGCAGGCTCTGCCAGCCGCGCGTGTAAATGTAGTCTCTTATAAACGGGGCAAAGCTTTCAAATATTTCTTCACCGCTTGCCATATCCGTGACCGTCCTTTCCTTGAGTTATTGCGTGCAAAATGCCTTGCTGCCGTCCGGCTAAAACTCTATCATGTCGGCGGTGATCACGCGCTCTCCCGAGCTTTGTGCGCCTGATGTATCAGGTGCCGACGCTGGATCGGGTTTTGCGTCAGATGCGCCGTCGCCATCGGAGAGATAGTTTCCGCGCCCGGTCTTTTCGAGAATGTTTTCAAACGACTCGTCGGGGTTCTGATAAATGAGATCGAGAAGCCCGAGAAAATCGCGAATTATCTCACGCGGGGTTATCATCGCGTCAGCGCCCGCACGCGACAGCTCGCCTCGGAGAAACTTTTCCATCTCGCTGTCCGTGAGTTTAGGTGTGTAGTTGTAATATTTCGAGTGCAGCAGCGACAGCCGCAGTATCAGAGCGTAAAGCTCGCTGTCGGACAGGCGCTTCAGCCGCAGCACAGGACTCATCAGATTTACAAGCCCCGTGTCAGCCGAGCTGTCGGAAAGCCTGCTGCGCAGTGCGTCGTAACTGAACAGCCCGCGCCTTGTGTCCTCAAGAAACTGCGGCGTTCCTCCGATGACGATCATCAGCCCCTCGGCGCGTCCCTGAAGCGCATCGTTGTACATGGCGAGCAGCTTTTCGTAATTCTGCTCGCGCGATACGCGGTTCACGATCTTATACAGGTTCACTCCTTCGTCGATAAACACCGCAAGACCCGAGTATCCCGCGATCCGCACGAATGATGCGATAAGCTTCAGATAATCGTACCAGTTGTCGTCTGAGATCACGGACAGCGTGCGCACACCGAGAGCGCCGCGCGCCTCCGTGCGGGTCGAGTATTCGCCGCGAAGCCAGCGGATGCAGACGCTGCACCTTTCGTCGTTGCCGGTGGAATACGCCTTGAAATATTCCGAGAGGATGTATGCGAAATCAAAGCCGCCGACACCGCCCTCAAGCGTGCGGCAGGCGTCGTATATCCTGCGGCTCACGGCGTCGTCGAACTCCGGCGATCCGACCGCAAGACCCGCTGCGGCGCACTCCGCCGATACGGAGGACATCCATTTTGAGAGTATCACGGGAAGGGCACCGCCGTCGGGAGATGCCTTGCAGGAGAGGTTGCGGACAAGCTCGCGATACGTCGCAAGTCCCGCTCCGTCGGAGCCGCAGAGCCGTCTCTCCGGAGAGAGATCGGCGTCCGCGCATACAAATCCCCGTTCCATCGCGGCACTGCGCGCGAGCTGAATGAGAAAGCTTTTGCCGCTTCCGTAGCGTCCGACGATGAACCTCATCGCAGCTCCGCCGTCGGCGGTGCGATCAAGATCGGACGCGAGAGCCGTTACCTCGGCGTTCCGCCCGATCGCTACATACGACGCGCCCGAGCGCGGCACAACGCCCGCCGAAAGCGATGTCAGAAGCGAGCCGAGTATTCTTTTCGGTATTTTGAAATCGTTTGTCTCCATAATATTACCGTGCCTTTCGTGTGTCAGTCACAGGCTACCGCCATTTCGGCAGCCTCTTCAAGATAATCGTCAATTATCTGCCATGCACCGTCGGAGTATTCGAGAAGTACGTCGCCGAAAAAGTCTGCGGCGGCTTCGTTTACCTCTGCGGCGGCAGTGTCTGGCAGGATTCCGCGTGCGCGGCAGAACTCTTCAAGAGATCCGCCCTCAAGCATGAATTTTATTATTTCCGATGTGCCGGAGCTTGCGGAACGGTGTTCGGTATCGGTCTCGCCTGCACCGCCGTTTTCGGTCGGCTCGGAGTCCTCAGCCTTATCGGGTGCGCTGCTCTCCTCTGCGTTATTTGCCGCCGAAACGTCATCCTGTATCGCAGATGCCGCATCATCGTCTGTTTCTCCGCCGAGCAGCTCCGCCGCCGCGCGGGATTCAAGCTCAATCTTCGCCGCCATCTCAGGCGAGAACGGAAGATCGGGCGCATCGTACAGCCGCTCGTAATCCGGAACGGGAGTGAGCTTCGGCGCGGACTTTTTCGTGAATATGTCCGGCATGATCTCCTCGAAATATCGGTCGATCTCAAGCCTTGCGCTGTCCGGCAGTCCGTCCGTGTGCAGACGCGATTTGATCCCCGCCGCGCGCCTGAGCTTGTTTTCGGTGTACTTTGCCGCCGCGCCGAGCATATGCCTTGCACCCGTCCGCTTGAACGCCGGGTAGTATTCGACGGTGATCCGCCGCTTTACGTTGTGCGAGCACAGCGATCCGCAGAAGGCGAAACGCGATACGATCGCCGCCTCATCGGACACGAAGCTCTCCTGTCCGAGCGCCGCTGCCGCGCGTCCGATTGCGGGAGCAAAGTGACACGCAAGCTCCGGCGGAAGCTCCACGCGGCTCGTTCGGTAGTTGTAGTCGGCGAACGCCTCAAGAACGTCGCCCTGCATAAGCCCGCCGCCGCGCTGTATCGCCGCACTCATGTAGAACTCCTTGAGAGTTGCGCTCTCGCACAACTTCGGAAGTATCGACAGTGTGCATTCCGGAACGCTCAGCCGATACAGAAGGCAGAAATCGCACACCCATTCAGCCATGTATTTGTCGAGCGCGGGGTATGTGTCGCGGTAGTGCATCCATAAACCGGTGAGAATCTCGATATCTTTTTCCGGTTCGGATGTGTCCGACAGGTTTATGATCTCGTAGATGTACAGGAGGATGTACGCAAGATCGGCCTCGATATAGGCACGCCGCCGCGCACACTCTCTGAAATACAGATAATAGTTGAGCTGATACAGATTCATCTGCGAATACTGCGGGATGTATGAGAAAAACGGCACGTATTCGGCGGGTTTTCCCGGCGTATTGCGGTATTTCTCCGCGTCCTCGCGGAATCTTTCGTAGAAGCTGCGTCTGGCGCCCCACGAAAATACCTCTACGCGACCGATCAGCGCAAGATCC
The DNA here is from genome assembly GCA_934446065.1 of uncultured Eubacteriales bacterium. Taxonomy (GTDB): domain Bacteria; phylum Bacillota; class Clostridia; order Oscillospirales; family CAG-272; genus UMGS1312. Next base: position 28,831 of record CAKSDP010000013.1, on the reverse strand, counting down.
GAGTCATAGGTGGTGATCACCTGCTCCTCCGGCTTTGCTGTCTCCGTGCGCCGGCGATAAGCACCCATTCCTGCGTAGCGGCTGTGCTGCCGCGCATCTCCGCTGCCCTTCGGCGGTATATCGTAACCCGTAGACGCCGAATTTCCGTCATCTATGATGATGTCTGCAAATTTATCCGTGTCTCTGCCGTTACCGTTCATTTGCTGCTCCTAAACAGATGTTTTCTTATTCCTTTCATTATATCATAAGTATATATATACGTCAATGGATTTTGCAGAAAGTGACCTCAAAAATAAGCGGGATCATGAAATGCGGCAAAGCTCTTGAAAAAACATGAATAATGGTATATAATATGGCTACCTAAACATGAACATATTCATGAATATTCAGAAAGGATTTCTTAAATGAAGAAAATCACATCATTTGTGCTCAGTGCCGTGATGACTCTAAGCGTTTTCACGGCGGGCGCGGGCTACGGAAAGGCCGCAGCGGGCGAGCTTGAGCTTGCCGCATCGTCGATCCTCACGCTTGACCGCGACAGCGGTTATGTTTCGGGTATCTCGACTGCCATGACCGTCTCCGAGCTTGCGGCTGAGTTCGCCGATCCCTCCTCCGTTACGGTGAAGGACGGAGATACGACAGTTGCCGGAGACAAGACTATCGCTTCCGATTATGTCGTAACGAACGGAGACGATACGCTGAAGTGCGCGGTAATGGGCGACGTGAACCGCGACGGCAAGATCAGCATCGACGACGCGATCTGTATGCTCAAATATGTTGCTCGCTGGGACATAAGCATCTGTGAGCCTGCGATGGATGTGAACTCCGATTCTCAGAAGAGCGTGAGCGACGTTATTCAGATCCTGAAGTACGTTGCCGGCTGGGACGTAACGCTTGCACCGTACCGCGTCGTTTTCGATGATTCCAAGATCGACGCGGCTTACGAGGACAGCGCACTCAAGCTCTCCGTGCTCGACAATATGCAGAAGATCGATCAGAGAGACACCGCGATCGGTGACAGCACGACGATCAGAATGCACATGGCGAAGAACGAGATCGAGTCGTGCCTCATCTACCTTGCATCCAATAAGGCGTATGACGGACTTACCGCGGAGTTTACTGATTTCTACAACGGACACGGCGGCAAGCTCAAGACCGAGATGACTCTCGGAAAGTACATCTACGGAAGATCCATAGAGAGTGCCGACACCAGAGTCTACTATGCCGATCCGATGATCCCGAATGCCGATTTCAAGATCAAAGCCGGAAATTCGCAGTGCCTCTTGCTCAAGGCGAATGCAGCGATCGACGCCGCACCCGGACTTTATGAGTCCACAGTGACTATCAAGGATTCCGCAGGCCGCGCGATCAAGGTCTGCAAGGTCTACGTTGACGTCTGGGATTTTGCGCTCCCCGAGGAGACCTCGTGTACGACCGCTTTTGGTATGAGCCGTGAGTCGATATACCAGAGCTACGGCTCCGCGTACTTCACTGATGGCGGTCAGCTCTACAAGAACTATTACGACTATCTGCTTGAGAACCGCATCTGCGCGTACTATCTGCCGTCGAGTGTGCTCAGCGATGACGCTGACGAGTACATGAACAATCCCCGCGTAAATTCCTTCATTATCGACGGAACACAGTGCGGTAACTCGGCATCTCCCGAGGAAGATGTCCGCGCAATGTATGAGAAGCTCTCGAAGAATGAGGAATGGATGAAGAAGGGCTACTTCTACTATGTAGACGAGCCGCGTTCCGCCGAGCAGCTCAACGAGATCAAGTCTTACAAAGAGCTTCTCGACCGCGCGTTCCCCGGCGCGAGACAGGTCGCACCGAACTGCTTCGATTTTAACATGAGCAGATACGGCATCGACCTCGATATGGATCAGACGCAGTTTATCCTTGACAATACTACACTGTTCTGCCCGCTCTCGTCTTTCTATACTCCTTACGATCAGATAAAGAGCGGATTTGAGAATATTACCTACTCCAAGGCGACCGTTGACAGATACGGCGCAGCGGAGGCTCGCCACGAGGCGTACAAGAACGCCGGAAATGAGCTTTGGTGGTATGTCTGCATTATTCCCGGCTATCCGTATGCAAACTTCTTCTTCAACTATCAGGGCGAGATGTCCCGCGTTCTGTTCTGGCAGCAGTATGATTACGATATCGCCGGATGCCTGTACTACGCAGTCACCATGTGGGAGGGCAGCAGAATGTGGATCGACGCTGACGGCACGTTTGCAAGCGGCGACGGCCTGCTCATCTATCCCGGAAAGCGCTACGGAACCGATTATCCGATCGAGTCGATCCGACTTGAGTACGTGCGCGACGGTATCGAGGATTTCGAGTACCTGAAGATGGCTGAGAACGTCCTCGGCCGCGACGCCGTGAATGAGGTGCTCCGCACCGTTACTACCGGTATCCTCGATTATACAAACGACAGCGCAGTCATCGAGGCAGCTAAGGTCAAGCTCGCCGAGATGATCATGTCGAAGAATTGATAATCGATTGCGCATCCTAAATAATAAGAAAAGCAAGTGCAAGGCAATAAGTTGCCTTGCACTTGCTTTTTTCTTATGCGTAATCTTATCGCGTACTAAATCCGTAATTACTGACGTCACGCACTTACTTTGCCTTTGCCGTGTGTGAAAGTTTTTGGGGAAGGGCGCGGGGAACCCCTTTTTACAAAAAGGGGTTCCCCGCATAATATATGTCTTGATCTTTTACTTCGCGCGAATCCGGCGAGTGCCGATCACGGCTGCCGCGATCTTTACCGCATCACCGGGAAGGAACGGTACAACGCATACCATGAGCGCCGGTATGAAAGCCGTCCCGGACATGAGCGTGTACCAAACAGTGCCGAGCAGATAAAGTACCGCCGTGCCGGCCGTCATCAGCGCTGCCGCCGTCAGGGACGAGCGCTTGTTGTGCGAAAGTCCGCTTATGAACGCGAGCGGCAAATACCCGATGATGTAGCCGCCGGTGAACGACGCAAGTACACCGACCCCGCCGGAAAATCCCGCAAATACGGGCACACCGAGCGCACCGAGCATGATGTATACCGCAACGGATGCGGTGCCCGCAACAGGTCCGAGAAATGCCGCAATGAAGTAGATCCCGAGCGTGCAGAACGACAGCGGAATGTCGCCGATCTTTATGGACAGCGGCGCGATCACGCACAGCATCGCCGCAGCAACAGCCGCAACGGTCATCTTTTTTATTCTTTCGTTGTTTTTTACTGTGTTCATAGCCTTAGTGATACCTCTCCTGAGTTAAGTGTATGCTTGTGCCCGAGATCATCCCTGACCACGAGCGCGCATTTGTCGTCAAGCCCCTCGGCCACAGCCTCATACGTGCCGTCGCTGCCGATCACCTTTACCCGCCTGCCCAATGCAAGCTGCCTTGATGCATATTCCTCTCGGAAATCGCCCGCCGAAAGATACTCAGATAATATCCTTTCGCATAGCGCACGCCTGTCCGGAATATTGCCGCCCTCGGCGCCGACGGATGTCGCGATCCCGCGCAGCTCCGGCGCAGGCTCTCCCGCGAGATTTATGCCGATCCCGACTACGATCCGGCGAATGTGCCCGTCCGTGTCCGCTATCGCTTCGCACAGTATGCCGCAGAGCTTCTTCTCGTTGCAGAATATGTCGTTCACCCACTTGATCTGTACAGAGATGCCGCACATCGCCTCTACCGCGCGGCATACCGCAACGGCAGCCCGCGCCGTAACGCAGTCGGACAGCGGATCATCTCCCGCAGGTGTCGTGAAGCTCATGTACAGCCCACCGTCCGGCGAGACGAAATTTCTGCCGCGCCGCCCCCTGCCGCCGGATTGGGAGTTGGCAAAGACGCATAGCGCCCCGTCGGTGTCGCAGCCGAGCCTTTTCAGGTAGTTGTTTGTGGAGTCGATCTCGTCAAAATGCAGAAATCTGTATCCTGAAAGATGTGAATCGTCCACCGCGCGACCTCCTACACAAATGCATTCCACATAATTATAACACCGATCGCCCCGTTTTGCAATCCCAAGTGCGCACTATGTCATATTCCATGAGCCCTCATATACTGATAACGGCACCCTCCGTGCGTCGGGCGTGTCGCAAATGCAAAGGACAAAGGTAACATAATATGAAAAATAAAGTTAAACATATAAATAAAGCAGGCGCAGTGCTTTCGATCGACAGGATGAACCCGGGCGAGCGGGCGCTCGTTGAGTGCGTGGGCGAGTCGCACCTGTCGGAGAGACTGCGCGATCTCGGGCTGATCGGCGGGACCGAGATCGCGTGCCTGCACCGCGCTCCGATGGGAGACCCCACCGCGTATATGGTGCGCGGCGCTGTTATAGCTCTGAGAAGAGCGGACGGCAAGGGCGTTACCGCAAGACTTGAAGGGGCGGGCGGTAAATTATGAGTACGGTTATGGCGCCACATATCCGCGCGGCGCTCGTCGGGAATCCGAACGTCGGAAAGAGCACCGTGTTCAACGCGCTGACGGGCATGAGGCAGCACACGGGAAATTGGCCGGGGAAAACCGTCAGCGTCGCCACCGGCACTCATGTGTCGGACAGTGCCGTCCTTGAGATCACAGATCTCCCCGGCTGCTATTCCCTCGTCTCCCACTCGCCCGAGGAGGAGATCACGCGCGATTTCATCCTCTCCGGCGATGCCGATGCGGCTATCGTCGTGTGCGATGCCTCGTGCCTCGAACGCAACCTGATCCTCGCGCTTCAGGTGATCGAGCTGTGCCCCTCGACCGTCGTTGTCCTCAATCTCATGGATGAGGCGAAAAGGCGCGGCATTGCCGTAGACCCTGCCGCTCTTGCGGATGAGCTTGGGGTTCCGGTGATCCCCGCCGCCGCGCGCAGCGGAATCGGAATCTCCGAGATTCCTGCGGCTCTTGCGACAGTCGTGGGGGATGAGGGGTGCGCAAGTGCACCGCGCGAACTGCCTTGCGGCTTTGAATTGAAGGTGTCGGAGGCGGAGCGGATCGCGGCACAGGTGAGCGGGCGCGGCGGCAGCCACGATGCGCTCGACCGACGGCTCGACCGCATATTCACCGGCAAGGTGACGGGTCCCGTATCAATGCTGCTCCTGCTCGCAGGCGTCCTTTGGCTGACGGTGTGCGGAGCAAACTACCCGTCGAAGCTTCTCTCGTCCGCGTTCGGCGCGCTCGGCACGGAGCTTCGCGCGTTCCTTATGTATATCGAGCTTCCGCCTGTTGTTGTGTCCGCCGTCGCCGACGGAATATATCTTGTCTGTACATGGGTGATCTCGGTTATGCTTCCGCCGATGATGATATTTTTCCCGCTGTTCACGCTGCTTGAGGATTTCGGGTACCTGCCGCGCGTGGCGTTTGACCTTGACCGATTTTTCGGAGCGTGCGGTTCGTGCGGCAAGCAGGCGCTCACGATCTGCATGGGACTCGGCTGCAATGCGGCGGGAGTCGTCGGATGCAGGATCATAGATTCCCCGCGCGAGCGCATGATCGCAATACTGACGAACAGCTTCGTGCCGTGCAACGGCAGGTTCCCGGCGATGATCGCGGTGATAACTGTGTTTTTCGCCGGTGCGGGAGGGCTGTCTGCCGCGCTCGGGCTTACGGTTATCATCGCCTTCGGTATCGCCGTGACGCTTGCGGTGTCGCGGCTTCTCAGCTCAACGGTGCTGCGTGGTACGCCATCGTCGTTCGCACTCGAGCTTCCGCCGTACAGAGTACCGAAGGTCGGATCGGTGATAGTCCGCTCTGTTTTCGACCGCACTCTGTTTGTGCTCGGACGCGCCGTGTCCGTCGCCGCCCCGGCGGGGCTTATCATATGGGTGCTTGCGAATGTGAGAGCAGGGGATGCAACGCTCCTTGCGTATATGACACATACGCTCGACCCGATCGGGCGCGTGCTCGGTATGGACGGCGTGATCCTGTCCGCGTTCATCCTCGCGCTGCCCGCGAACGAGATAATGCTTCCGCTCGCCGTGATGAGTTACAGCGCCTCGGGAATTCTCGCCGAGACCGGCGGTACGGCTGAGCTTGCGGCACTCCTCGGCGGGTGCGGATGGACAGCCAAAACCGCCGTGTGTGTGCTTGTGTTTTCGCTTTTGCACTGGCCCTGCTCGACAACGATCATTACAGTAAAAAAGGAGACGGGAAGCGCTTTGGCGGCTCTCGCAAGCGCACTTCTGCCGACGGCGGTCGGAGCGCTTGTGTGCATCGTTATCAACCTTATACTGTAATAATGCGGCAGGCGTTGACAAAACGGACCGTGTGAGATAGAATATACCTAAAGGATGTGTAAAGATGAAAAAGCTTGACGAGATCGCAGTGTATGCCCACCGCGGCGTGCACGATAACAAAACCGTGTTTGAAAACACCATGCCGGCGATACGCCTTGCGGGCGAGATGGGGATCGGCGCGGAGATCGACGTGCGCCTTACCTCGGACGGCGTCGCCGTAATCCATCACGACCCGAAAACCCTCTCCGGAGACAGAATTTCGCAGATGCCGTATGATGATCTGAAGAATTACAGATTCCCGGACGGAAGCAGCGTTCCGACGCTTGAGAGCGTTATGAGCGAGTTCGGCGGACGCATCGCGCTCCTGATCGAGATAAAGAGCACCGGACCGTCCGGTACGGTCGCGCGCAAAACATGGGAGGCGATAAAAGGACGCACGGACGGCGTTACGGTTCAGTCGTTCGATCCGCTCATGCTGAGGCGGTTCAGGCGGATGTCCGGCGGTACCGTGAGATGCGGACTTTTGTCGGCGGCGTATGCCGTATCGGACGGGGTGTTCCCGTATCTGCACGGGAAGCTTCTGTTCTCGCCGTTTTCAAAGGCGGATTTCATCTCCTACCGCTCAGACAGCGCCGCCGCGCGCGTTCTTCAGCGCCTGCGCAGCAGGAAAACAAGATTCGGGCTGTGGTCTGTCGGGCTTGACAGTGCCGATGATCACCGCGACGGAGCGGATTTCTACATCTGCGATGTACTGCCGCCCGAGAAGGAAGTATAACTATGGAGACAAAAAGATTTACGAAAAATGACGAGTCGTTCGTCTGTGCGCACTGCGGAAAAACGGTCGAGCGGCTCGGCTCGTCCTCGCGGAACCACTGCCCGTTCTGCCTGTGGTCGGTTCACCTTGACGTGAATCCGGGAGACAGAGCCGCCGATTGCGGCGGGCTTATGGAGCCGATCTCGGCGGAGCCGGACGCAAAGCGCGGGTACATCATTACCCATCGCTGCACGAAGTGCGGGGCAATCCGCCGCAATCGTGCGGCACATACGGCAAAGGTGCAGCCGGACGATCTCGACATGATAATCGCACTTACGGCAAGACACGACTGACGAATACGGCACCCCGTTTTTGGCAATAATCAGCTGAGAAGGGGGTGTTTTTCTTGGATTTCAGAACAAGCAAGACAAAGGACAATCTGATGCGTGCGTTTGCGGGAGAGTGTCAGGCGTATATGCGTTACAGCTTTGCGGCAAAGCAGGCAAAGGCGGAAAAGCTTCGGCTGATAGAGGAGCTTTTCATGTATACGGCGAATGAGGAGAGGGCGCATGCAAAGGTGTTTTACGACAAGCTTGCCGTGCTTGCGGGTGAAACGGTTGCGGTTGACGGAACGTATCCGGTGGATATTGCCCAAAGCTCGGCGGAGCTTCTGCGCATGGCTCAGCACAATGAGTATCAGGAGCACGACCACGTGTACAAGGGGTTTGCGGAGATCGCGAAGGACGAGGGCTTTGCCGAGATCGCGGCTGTGTTTTATATGATTGCCGACATCGAAAAGATACACGGCGACCGGTTCGGCAGATTTGCCGAGGCGATCGAGAACCGCAGCCTGTTTGCGGGGACGGAGGAGACGCTGTGGATCTGCCTGAACTGCGGACACATATATCGCGGGAAAGAGCCGCCTGCTCTGTGTCCGGTCTGCCGTCACGACAGGGGCAATTTCATACGCTTCGAGCTGTCGCCGTTTGAATAACGGAGCATAAAATGGGGGCGTTCGCCATAGCGGGGCGATCGTCCCCATTTTGGGTTGAAATTCATGAGAATATGTGGTATAATAACACACAGAAAAGATTGGCTGTGCCAATCTTTGTCGCTGACGCTCCCGCGCACTTCGTGCGCCTGTGCTATTGACGGCCTCGGCGGAATGATCGTGCAAGCACGTCATTCCTTCCTCGTGGTATAATAACACACGGTAAATATCGCGGGGCGATGTTTAAGGCTTCGCCTTTCCCGTGCGTTAAAATGACTTTGCGTTATCTCTTTCCGGCGCATACACCGGCTGCTATCGTCGGCTGTATTTACACTTTCAAAAAGAACGGATTTACATATGAACAATAACCCAAACCGATTTCCGGATAAACAAAATCCGTGCCCGACCGGAAATTCCGGAAGACGGCCGCCCGAGCGATCATCGGACGATCGCCGACGCAGCGGAGCGGCGCCCCTGCACGGAAATGTGCAGGAAAGGCTCAACGCTCGCCACAGAGCGGGTGAGACTGAGCCTCGCATGAGGCAGATCCCGCGCAGCGCACATCCCGTGCCTCGCAGGAATGTTCCGGCTCCGAAGCGGCACGGCACGGTACTTCCTCTTGTGTGGGCAGGCGTCCTCGTCGCGATGATAATTGTGATAATCGTTATAGCCGTGACCCGAAGCGGACAGCCGAGAGTGGCAAATCATAATGATACGCTCGGCGCTTTTGCCGAACAGACTGAGGATACGTCCACGGTGGCAACGACCGAACCGCCGGAAACGGCAGAGGTCAGCTATGCCGAAAGGAACACCGCAACGGTCCCGTTCTCGTCTGACCTCACGTTCCGCAACGGTATTCTCATTGATATCGAAAACGGTACGATCCTCGAGGACAGAGACGGCGACGCCAAGATGTATCCCGCATCCATGACCAAGGTCATGACGCTCATCGTCGCATATGAAAATGCCGTGAGCCTTGACGATACCTTTACCATGACTGCCGAGATCACGGATCCGCTGTTCAAGGAGAATGCCTCCGTCGCAGGGTTTGCCGTCGGCGAGGTCATCACCGTGCGCGACATGATCTACGGACTGATCCTTCCGTCTGGTGGAGACGCTGCGATGGGTCTTGCGATGAAGATCGCCGGAAGTGAGGAGGCGTTTGTTGCCCTGATGAATAAGAAGGTCGCCGAGCTCGGCCTTGTTGGTACGCATTTCATGAACGCTACCGGCCTGCACGACGACAACCATTACAGCACGTGCCACGATATTGCACTGATTCTTGAGTACGCCGTGAAGGACGACTTCATGCGCACAGTGCTCTCATCGTATAAATACACAACATCAAAAACAGCCGAGCATCCGGAGGGGATCGAGCTTACAAGTACCGTTTTCTCCCGGATGTACGGTAATGAGTCCGAGTGTGTGTTCATCCTCGGCGGCAAGACGGGATATACTCTTGAGGCGAAAAACTGCCTCTGTACATTTGCGACCCCGTTTACTCCGGGCGAGCCGGAGAGCGAGATCTATGCCCGCGCGCCGAAGTATATTCTTGTGACCGCAGGCTCGACCGACAAATGGGGACCCGTGTTCGACGCGATCAATATTTATAAAGAGCTTGGCGCGGCTGCAGCAGCTGCTGCGACAGAGACCGCGACCTCTGCGAATACGACCGCGGCTGAGGGCTCTGCGTCGGGTACCGCTGCCGCATCAGTGCGCGTGTATACCGCAGCCCCCGCGCAAACCACCCGATAAACCGCGAATATTGAAGAGGGAATCCTGCCGCAGCGGCGGGATTCCCTCTTGACAAAACTTGACTCTTGGAATATAATATCCCATGTAGATAAGTGCGGATGTAGTTCAATGGCAGAACATCAGCTTCCCAAGCTGAATACGCGGGTTCGATTCCCGTCATCCGCTCCATAAAAAACTTACGAATTCAGCCGTTCGTAAGTTTTTGTTATATGCAGAACAATTTTTCGAGAATGATGGGCTTGGGATCGGATGTTGACACTATGTTACTCTCGGCGCATATAATGTCCGAACGTCAAGGCGCTTTTCGGGATTTTTGTTAAAACGAAAAAGCATACAAGGTCTGAGCCTGAAAGAGCTGTGTTAATAAGCAGCAGCCACATTAAAAGTAAACCGTTTTTTGTTATAAGAAAAATGAAAAGCGAAAGAGCACCAATAACCAAAAACGGAAGTACAGTGACGAGCAGCGATTGTTTTTTTGTTGACCATTCTAATCCCATGGCGGAAATTGTAGGCGGCTTTTTACTATACGTAAGCACACTCTTGCAGCGGCACAATTTATATCCCAGCATATGTATGAATTCGTGGATACAAACACACAGGAACACAGCTGCGACGATCGTTATAAATCCTGCCACTGCCACAACCAGACGTCCGAAATAGATCGTTTCTATGACGGGTGAAATGACATCCTTATAAGTTTGAGCCGTAACAATACCCAGCAGCACGCTGAATAACAGTACCGTAATGTGAATCGCAATTTTGCAGCTGTTCCAGTATTTCGAGAACGGCAGCCGTATTGCATCAGGGTATTTAGCAATGCACGCAGAAACAAGCCGACTGCTTTCTTGTTCCGATATTATTTTAGCCATACGCATACCCCGTCTTTTACTTCAAGATTATGTATGGAATTATTGATTGTTACAAAATCATATGCGATAGCTTTCAGCTTGCTTCTCGTACATTGAATAGTATTCTCCTTGAAGATCAATTAGTTCTTCATGAGTACCGCATTCGGCTACTTCACCTTCGTTTAAGTAATATATCCTGTCTGCGTATTGTACCGTCGAAAGTCTATGAGAAATAATTATCATGCTTTTGCCCAATGAATTGTCAAAAACAGATTTATTGATAGCATACTCCGACGCCGGATCCAATGCGCTGGACGCCTCATCCATAATAACGATATTACCGCTGTTTGCGGCAAGCGCTCTTGCGATTGCTATCTTTTGAGCCTGTCCTCCGGAGGGAACAAGTCCATCGCTGTCGAATTCTTTGGTTAAATTCCTTTCTTTCAGTTCTTTGAATTCAGGCAAATCGCTTTTATCAAGAGCATCATCTATCACATTATCATCTGTGACAGATGTATTTCTCATCATGATATTAGAAGCAAGGGAAAATGCATAAAGCTGAAAATCCTGAAATACGACCTGAAAGAGCTTTCTGTATGTTCCCGCATCATATTTCTTGATATTAACGCCGTTGATTAAAATTTCACCTTCGGTCGGATCATACAAGCGCATTATTAACTTGATTAGTGTAGTTTTGCCGGCACCGTTGAAGCCTACAAGTGCAATTCGCTCGCCGCTCTTAAGTTTTAAGTTTATATTTTTCAGTACATACTTATCACTGCCCGGATACTTAAAGCTGACATTAACACATTCAATCTCGCAGAACGACTCCTGCAACTCGTTTTCCGGTACGACCAATGTGCTGCTTTTGCTAATCTCACTTTGATAATTTAATATTTTCATTACCTTTTCAGCATATAATCCGTTTTCGGTTATTTGCGGAACAGAATTGAATATAGCGCCAACAGAGTACATGAAATTGTTTACTGCCGTGAACATTGCTACAAACAGACCTGCCGACAAAGAGCCTTGCACAATTATACGCCATGAAATATAAACCGACATAAGCAAAACTCCGAAAAGCACCTGAAAATTGTTGGAGATGAAATTTATAAATATCAATTTCGGCGCATATTTGCTTATTATTTTGGTTCTGCTGTCAACCGATTCCTTAAACTCATCCATCAATTTGTTATTCATGGAAGGATATATACGTAATTCTTTTGCATACTGCTGCAAATAAAATACTCTTTTGGAATATTCGCTTTTTCTTTCATACAAAACACTTTCTTCTCTTTTAGCCACTGTGATCCGACTCTGACGGATTCCGCATAGGGTGCTTACTATGATCGGAATTATTGCAAATACGATAAGCATTGGGTCATAGAATATGGCAATACCTGAAAATGACAGCATGGAGATCATATTAGAAATAAAAGAAGTGAGGATATTAAACGATCTGATCGAACAATTATCCGCTTCACTGATAGCCAAAATATAGCTGTTATAAAAATCGGGATCATCATATTTTTCGAGGTCAACAGTCTTGATCTTCTCCATAAGGAGTCTCTGCATACCTTTGTGTATTTTAAGGGTTCCGACGGGATTGATTTTCTCGGTAAAAGCACTTGACAGGATCCCGTCAAACACTATCAGCGCACCTATCACACATATATACCATAAGACCTCTTTGAAATTTCCGCCGTATTGCATTGAATCCACAACTTTTTTCAAAAAGAAGATGTTGAACCCGATATTTACAGCAAGCGATGTAAACATGGTGAGTATCTTCAAAATGAACATAGTCGGAGCAAATTTGAATACAAACCTGATCATATACCAATTATCTTTCAACTTTTTCATAGTGTACATTCTCCGTTTCTTTATGTTTTGTGATGAATCTTTCCATTGAACCTATCTGTGAACTGTCTTGGAATTATTTATTCTAATTAAATTATACCAGATAATCTTAAAAGTGCAATGCCATATCAAAAAATAATATACAGCTTGACCGGGCTGGTGAAATTGATATTTTAACATTATTTAAGGAGTATTACTAATGATATTTTTGAATTCATTTCATATGCTTTCCAAAGCGGAAGACGAGAATTTTTTCAACACAAAATCTTCGGCATTCAAAAGAAAAACCTTCAGTACATACCAGACGACAGATTATCCGTTTGTTTTGTTTCGCGAGCGTGATCTTCCGGATTTTTATTTCAGTGATATAACTATCTTTTACGGCAACAATGGCAGCGGGAAAAGCACAATTCTGAATGTTATGGCGGAGACGCTCGGGCTTGACCGCGGCACTCCTTATAACAGAAGTGATTATTTCGACGATTACGTGGAACTGTGCCGTTACGAGCTTGCCGAACCGCTCTCCAAGGCAAGCAGAATAATCACGAGTGATGATGTCTTTGAAAGAGTGCTTGACATTCGCCGCATCAACCAGGGAATCGATCAGAAAAAAGCAGACACGATGTTGGAGTATGTTAACGAACGCAGCAGCTCGGAGCCGAACCGACTTCGGGGGCTTGACGATTACGAGCGTTGGAAAAGCGTTTGCAGCGCAAGAAAGAAAAGCACAACGCAGTCCCAGTATCTGAGATCGCAGGTAATGCGCAGCCTGCAGGAACGATCTAACGGAGAAAGTGCATTATCGTTTTTTGTTGATTCGATCGCAGACGGAGCTTTGTATCTGCTCGACGAGCCGGAGAACAGTCTTTCACCGAAAAATCAAATCATGCTGAAATACTTTATTGAAGATTGTGTCCGCAATCACGATTGCCAGTTTGTCATATCAACGCACTCGCCTTTTATTTTGTCGCTTCGCGGAGCGAAAATTTATGATATTGATTCGGCGCCGGTGGTTCAGAAACGTTGGACCGAACTTGAAGGAGTACGTGTGTATTACGACTTTTTCACCGAACATATGGACGAGTTTGAGCATTGACGCAGTTTATATCACATTTTCTCATCCGCTGCCAGACGCCCTGTGAAAAACGGGGCGTTCTTTTTCGGCTGCGTTTTGTGGGACAAATGTGCCCGAAATATTTATAAATCGACATATTTCGACGATATCTGTGCCCGTTTTCATCCCGCACTCAAAAAATTCCAAATTTTTGAAAATTATTCTCTGAAAAATGTTGAAATTCTCTTTTGAATGTAGTAAAATATTATGCGGAAGAGCTTGCGTACGGAATTGGGTGTCGGTACGACTTCACGACCCGCTTATTTGCCATTTCTGCCTTTCATGCGGAAATGATCCCGTCTGCTCTTTCGGTCTGTCGGTTATGACAGACAGTGCTCGCACGGTGCTGCGGAGACGCTGTGCATATGAGCGCATCTCCGCAACGTTTTATAAGGTTACAATATGTTCTGTGCCATATCGGAACATTGTAACAGCTTTGGTCTCATCGACTAAGCTGCATGTCGTCGATGAGCGGTATATTTACCCCCACCCCTGAAAACCCGCGCCACGGCGCGGGTTTTCTCTTTTTGCGGGTCTATGAATTTACAAAATATACTTTACATTTCATTTTTGCGGTAGTACAATAAAATGAAGTAAAATTTTCAGATCTGTACTGGGAGTGTGCCATGACGACGATTCCTGAGAAAATAGAAAAACTGACCGCCGAGGCGGAAGCGTCGCTTGCGCCGGCGTTCGCGCGTATCGACCGCATTTCGTTCGAGTGCACGAGGAAGGTGCTGGACGCTTTCCGCGCGGAGCGCATAAGCGAGGCGATGTTTGCCCCGTCCACGGGCTACGGCTACGGAGATGCCGGCCGCGATGCCGCCGATCGTGTGTGCGCAAGAATATTCGGCGCGGACGCGGCGTTCATACGCCCGTCGATCCTCAGCGGCACGCACGCGATCACGGTCGGACTGTTCGGACTGCTCCGCCCGGGCGACGTCATGCTCTCGCTCACGATGTCGCCGTATGACACGCTGCACGACGTCATCGGGATGAAGGGTGCGGACGGCTCCGGATCGCTTGCCGATTTCGGCATAGAGTACGACGAGGTCGATATGACCCCGGACGGGCGGATCGATCTCAATGCGGTCCGCGCAAAGCTCGAACATTACGGCGCGCGTGTCAAGGTCGCGTTCATTCAGCGCTCGAAGGGATATATCTGCCGCCGCACACTCAGCGCCGAGGAGATCGGCGAGGCGGCGCGGTTCGTGAAGAGCATCTCGCCCGACACGTTCGTCGTCGTGGATAACTGCTACGGCGAGTTCACCGAAACGGTCGAGCCTGCGGCGCTCGGCGCGGACATGATGATCGGCTCGCTCATAAAGAACGCCGGCGGAGGCATGGCGGACATCGGCGGTTATATCGCCGGAACTGAACGCGCGGCCGAGCTTGCCGGGAACAGGCTTGTCTGCCCCGGAGTCGGGCTTGAGGTCGGAGCGTCGCTCGGTCAGACGAGGAATATCCTGAAAGGGCTGTTCTACGCGCCGCACACAACAGCGCAGGCACTCAAAGCCGCGCACCTCGCGGCGTACATCTTCGATTCTCTCGGATATGCGGTGTCTCCCGCTCCCGGCGAGGACAGATACGATATAATACAGACGGTAACGCTCGGCTCGCCCGAGGGAATGGTGCGCTTCTGCCGCGGAATACAGTGCGCGTCCCCGATCGACTCCTATGTGATACCGGAGCCGTGGGATATGCCGGGGTATGACGATCCGGTCGTGATGGCGGCAGGCGCTTTCACCGGCGGCTCGTCGATAGAGCTTTCGGCGGACGGACCGATGCGCGAGCCGTACACCGCGTTCATGCAGGGCGGACTTACATACGAGTCCGCGAGATACGGAGTTATGTGCGCTGCGGCGTACTGCATCGGCAATGATGATGAAAGGTAGAGAGATATGTCACATATAAAATCAGCCGCTCTTGCCCCGTCGGGCAGAGATAAGATCGAGTGGGTCAAATCCTATATGCCCGTGCTCGGCGGGATCCGCCGCGAGTTTGAGGAGAAGCGCCCGCTTGAGGGAATAAAGATCGCGATGTCGATCCATCTTGAAGCAAAGACCGCGTGCCTCGCGGAAACTCTTGCCGCAGGCGGAGCCGAGGTCAGGCTTACCGGGTGCAATCCGCTCTCGACGCAGGACGACGTTGCTGCCGCTGCCGATACGGTTGACGGCATTGAAGTGTTCGGCGTTCACGGCGCGAGCGATGCCGAGTACAGGGACGACCTCATCAGAACGCTCGAGTTCTGCCCGAACGTGATAATCGATGACGGCGGGGATCTTATCGCGCTCCTTCACGGAGACGCCGCAGGCTACGGAAGAAACATGATCGGCGGATGCGAGGAGACGACCACAGGCGTTCGCAGACTTGAGGCGCGTGCCGCCGCAGGTGAGCTTAAATACCCCATGATGGACGTAAATGACGCGGATTGCAAGCATCTTTTCGACAACCGATACGGCACGGGTCAGTCCACCCTCGAGGGCATTATGGGTACGACAAACCTCATCATCGCAGGGAAGACTGTCGTTATCGCCGGCTACGGATGGTGCGGCAAAGGCGCGGCAATGCGTGCGAAGGGACTCGGCGCAGTCGTCGTAGTCACCGAGATCGATCCCGTCAAGGCGGTCGAGGCGGTCATGGACGGCTTTACCGTGATGACGATGGACGATGCCGCAAAGATCGGCGACTTGTTCATTACACTGACCGGCTGCCGCGACGTTATATGCGGCAGACATTTCATGAACATGAAGGACGGCGCGCTCCTTGCAAACAGCGGGCATTTCGATGTCGAGATAAATAAAGAGGATCTTGAGATGGCGGCGACCGAGGTGTTCGAGCGCCGGCCGAATATTACCGGATACCGCCTGCCGGACGGGCGTATCCTCAACCTGCTCGCAGAGGGCAGACTTGTGAACCTTGCCGCAGGAATGGGACATCCGGCGGAGATCATGGACATGAGCTTTGCGATACAGGCGAGAAGCGTGCAGTACATGGCGGAGCACGGACGTAAGCTGTCGCCCGGCGTGTACGCAGTTCCTCCGGAGATCGACCGCTCCGTCGCATGGGAGAAGCTTTCGTCAATGGGCGCGTCGATCGACCGCCTCACTCCAGAGCAGGAAGCATATCTGAACGGACTCGGCTGATGGATGTTACGGAAACTTTGACCGTCGTTTGCGCTATCGTTGTTTTTCTCTCGTTCCCGATCATGCTTGCGATCGGAGGACGTCTGCCGCGCAAAGCTGCCTGTGCCGTCAGGCTTTCGGCAGCGGCGCTCGGTGTCGTGCTTGCGGCCGTCTGCGCGATCGTGTTTTCGGTGAAGGTCGCAAGTGCGTCCGAGAATGTCGCCGGGTGGGCGCGCGATTTCTTCTGGGGATATATGAAGATCGCAGCTCCCGCAACTGCCGCCGTGACACTTCTCCTGTGGCTCGGGGACAGGCTCGGCACGCCCGCCGCATTTGTGCGGACTGCACTGTCGGTTCTGACGCCCGCCGTGCTCATAATGTCGGGGGAGCTGTGCGCCGGCGCGGCATCGGGAGGATATTTCAACGTCAGTGCGTATATCCGTGCTGCGGGCGTTGCGCTCGCGCTCGTCATCCACGCATCGTGCGCAACTTCGGAAAAGAAAAGCTGACGCCTCTTGTTATTTTCCCCGAACGGGGGTATAATATAGGTAACAATAAGTTAAATACTGCTTTTATATAGAAAGGACAAATTATGAACAGCCTTGAAAAGCTTGAGAAATTTTCCGGTGTCGAGGGTCCTGTGCTGACCATCGTCATGGACGGAGTGGGACTTGCTCCCGAGGGAGAGGGCAACGCCGTTTCGCGCGCTGTGACCCCCAATCTTGACAGACTTATGAAGGAGTACCCCATGGTGAAGCTGAAGGCTCACGGTACTGCCGTGGGACTTCCGTCCGACGACGATATGGGTAACTCCGAGGTCGGACACAATGCGCTTGGCTCCGGTCAGGTGTTTGCGCAGGGCGCAAAGCTTGTGTCAAACTCCATTGAGAGCGGCAAAATGTTCGAGTCGAAGGCATGGCACGAGATCGC
This sequence comes from uncultured Eubacteriales bacterium, assembly GCA_934446065.1. Lineage (GTDB taxonomy): Bacteria > Bacillota > Clostridia > Oscillospirales > CAG-272 > UMGS1312. The sequence goes on along the minus strand of CAKSDP010000013.1, from coordinate 11,224 downwards.
AGACAACGCGAAAGGCGCGACGCTGCACTTTATCGGTCTTTTCTCCGACGGAAACGTGCACTCGCACATCGACCACCTGAAGGCAATGATCGACGAGGCGAAGCGCGAGGGACTGCCGCGCGTCCGCATCCACATCCTGCTTGACGGACGTGATGTCGGCGAGACGTCGGCGCTCGACTACGTTTGCCCGTTTGAGGAGTACCTCGCAGGTCTCAGAAGCCCCGACTTCGACATAAAGATCGCGTCCGGCGGCGGCCGTATGCAGATCACGATGGACAGATACGGCGCAAACTGGGCAATGGTAGAGCGCGGCTGGCACACCCACGTGCTCGGCGAGGGAAGAACGTTCGCGTCTGCCGAAGAAGCGATCAAGACCTACCGCGAGGAGACCGGCGTGATCGACCAGGATCTGCCCGCGTTCGTTATTGCCGAGGACGGCAAGCCCGTCGGCACGATCGAGGACGGCGACAGCGTCGTGTTCTACAATTTCCGCGGCGACCGCGCGATCGAGATTTCGATCGCGTTTGAGGCTGACTCATCGTTCGATAAGTTTGACCGTGTACGCGTACCGAAGGTCGTGTTTGCCGGAATGCTCGAGTACGACGGCGACCTGCATATTCCGTCGCGTTACCTCGTGAATCCGCCGGAGATCACCGGAACTATGGGCGAGTACCTCGCAAATACCGGTGTCACGCAGCTCGCGATCTCCGAAACTCAGAAGTTCGGTCACGTAACCTACTTTTGGAACGGCAACCGCAGCGGTAAGTTCTCCGAGGACACCGAGACTTACATCGAGATCAAATCCGACGTTGTGCCGTTTGAGCAGCGCCCGTGGATGAAGTGCGCCGATATTGCTGACACGCTTATCGACTGCCTCAGAAGCGGCAAATATCGTTCGATCCGCGTTAACTTCCCGAACGGCGATATGGTCGGTCACACCGGCAGCCTGCCCGCAACTATATGCAGCATGGAGGCGCTCGATCTTCAGCTCGGACGCATTCTGCCCGTCGTCGATGAGGTTCACGGCGCAGCGATCATTTGTGCAGACCACGGCAATGCCGACGAGATGTACGAGATCGACAAGAAGACCGGCGCACCCAAGCGCGGCGAGCACGGATTTAAGGCGAAGACAAGCCATACGCTCAATCCCGTGCCGATGATCATTTACGACAACTTCTCCGACGGCAAGTATACGGTGAAGGCGGATAACGGCGAGTTCGGTCTGTCGAATGTTGCTGCGACCGCAACAAATCTTCTCGGTTACAAGGCTCCCGATTTCTGGGATGCATCCGTGATCGAGGTTGAGTGAGAATTTGACCCGCGGGGGCGTCTGTGCGGCGTCCCCCGGGATCTACTTAATAAAAAATATAAAGGAGTACATATCATGTCAAACAAAATTCTTGTTGAGACCTCCGCGCGTCACGTGCATCTGACCCGTGAGCACGTCGAGGCGCTGTTCGGTGCAGGCGCAACTCTTACACATAAGAAGGATCTGAGTCAGCCCGGTCAGTTCGCTTGCGAGGAGAGAGTCACCGTCGTCGGACCGAAAAAGTCCATCGCGAACGTGATCATCCTCGGACCGGAGCGCCCCGCATCTCAGGTTGAGGTATCCCTCACCGATGCAAGAACGCTCGGAATTGCAGCTCCCGTCCGCGAGAGCGGTGATGTTGCCGGAAGCGGCGCGTGCAAGCTCATCGGCCCCGCAGGTGAGGTTGATCTTGCAGAGGGCGTTATCGCCGCAAAGCGTCACATCCACCTTACTCCCGAAGCTGCCGCAGAATTCGGCGTTGCCGACAAGGAGATCGTCTCCGTGAAGATCGATTCCGACGGACGTTCGCTCACCTTCGGCGATGTCGTATGTCGCGTAAGCGAGAAGTTCGCTCCCGCAATGCACATCGATACCGATGAGTCGAACGCGGCTATGGCGTTCGGCGAGTGCTACGGCACAATCATCAAGGACTGAGTCTAATACTGATTGGGGGCGCGCACAGCGCTCCCATGTTTTTCGGAAGTGAGGTTATACCGTGATAAAAGCAGCGATTTTTGACCTTGACGGCACTCTTGCCGACACAATACTCGATCTCGGTCAGGCGATGAACGGGATGCTCCGTGAGTTCGGCTGGAAGGAGCGCACGAGAGAGGAACTGATCGAGCGTATAAACCGAGGCGCAAGACTGTTTGTCGCGCGCTCGATGCCGGATGAGGTGTACAGCGACATAAACGACGATATCGTAACAAAGGCGCTTGGCGTTTACAGCGAAAAATATTCAAAATGCTACAACGACAAGACCGCTCCGTTTGACGGCATCCCGCAGCTGCTCTCAGAGCTGAAGGCGGACGGAATACGTCTCGGCGTGCTCTCGAACAAGCAGGACGAGTTTGTCCGCATGATCGCGGAGAAGCTGTTTCCCGGGATGTTTGATTTTGTGCTCGGGCAGGGAAAGTATCCGGAGAAGCCGTGCCCCGATGCGGCGCTTGCCGTCGCGCGTGAGCTTGGCGCCGAGCCGGGCGAGTGTATGTTCGTCGGCGACTCCGATATCGACATGAAGACCGCGAATAACGCCGGAATGTATCCGATGGGCGTGTCGTGGGGGTATCGTCCGCCGGAGGTGCTTACCGCCGCCGGTGCAGCTGATGTTGCGAGCGTTCCGGACGATATCAGGGCGCGAATTTTGTCGATTAATGAAATTCACCAATAATTGAAAAAAATAAGCAAATAAAATATTTCACATTGTTGACAAATACCAAGATCTGCGGTATAATATGTGCATAATATATCAACAAATTCGGGCGAAATTGCGCCCGGGGTTGATGAAAAAACATGGAGGACTTTTTAATGAAGAAGTTTATATCTTCTGTTCTTGCGGCTGCAACCCTTCTGACTGCCGCATCCCTGCCTTCCGTTGCGGAAGAGGGAAAGGGAACGAGCGTGGAGATCGACACTCCTTATTTTGTGTCTGCTCCGACATTTGACGGCGTGATCACCGCTGAGGAGTGGGGCGAGAAGAGCTTCACCGTATCCGGTGCGACCGCAGCCGTTCGCGGTGATACCGCTCCGAGCGCTGACAACACCTTTGCATGGTGGAGTGACTCGTACAGAGCAAGCCCTACTGCCGAGGCTGTCGAGGACACCGAGGCTCGCGACAAGGTAAAGAGCGCGTCCTACGACATCTGGCTCCGTTGGGACACCGAGTTCCTTTACGTCGGTGCAGTTGTAAACGATCCCGATGATTACTATCTCGCGCGCGGTCGTGAGAGCATCTGGAACGGCGACGCTCTCCAACTCAGAGTTGACCCGATGGGCCCGAACAGCTACCTTGCTTACAAGGATTCTTCCTACGATTACAAGACCACTCCGTTCAACCCCGATAAGGCTGTTTCCGTTGACCGTATGCCTTGGGCATATCGTACCAAGATCTGCAACATCGGTTTCGGTACCGTCGGCGGCGAACTTCAGGCATTTGATATGGCTGACAACGGATGCGGAAACCTTGAGAGAAAGATCAAGGTCAACGACGAGAAAAAGCTCGGTGCAGGTTCTTCCATCGCAAACCAGTATGCAGACGGCAAGACCATGGCTACCAAGTTTGCTATGACTTCCAAGCCTTCCGGAAACGGCGGCACCACCAATACATACGAGATCGCAATGCCTTGGGCTTACCTCGATCAGTGGGGACTCGGACAGGCTGCTGTTGACTATGTATGGGGTATGTCCATCGTTACTCTGTTTGCAAATGCTGCAAGAGGCAGCTACTATGGATACCTTACTTGGGGCTCCGGTATCTGCGGATCTCAGCAGGAAGTTGAGGCAGAGAGAGCCACCTGCGGTGGTTCTCAGGCGGTTCACCTGACCGATAAGAACGCTCTTACCGGCGAGAGTGTTGCAGATCTTCCGCACGCTACCGATAACACTCTTCCCGAAGGTGAGGTCGAGTACAGAGTTATCGGCGGTCTCGGACTTGTTGCAAACTACTTATCCTCTACTCCCGAGTACACATTCTCGGGCGGTTACAGCGCGTCTGTTGATATCGCATATGTCGGTGATCATCCTACCGATGAAACCAAGACCCTTATCGGCTTCAAGCTCGGCGAGGGCTACGGCTTCACCGCAGGTTGGGACGGCTACGAGAAGAAGTTCTTCATCGCTGAAGAGATATTTGACAGCGGTATTACAAGAGACACTCCGTACATCAAGTCCAACGACACGTTTGACTGGAAGGTTGGCGAGTGGCACAACCTCGGTGTAATGGTTAATGGCACTAACGTCAAGGTCCTCTGCGACGGTAAGGTCGTTCTTGATGACACCGATTCCAGATACGCTTGCAGAAGCGATAACGGCGGATACGAGATCCTTCTGTACAACATGGGTGACTTCTATCTTGACAATCTCCTTTATGCAGAAGCAGGATACGACCTTGTGACCGGTGCAGAAGCAGATAAGGTTCGCGCTAAGTTTACATTTGACTCCAACGATGATGCTTACAACCACAGTGACCTCAGACTCCAGGTTACTCCTTGGGGCTTCACTACAGAGAAGGGCGAGTGCCAGAAGGCAAACGAGGATTCTCTGTACGATCACCTCTTCATGACTGAAGTTGTTGACGGCAAGCGTGTTTCTATCTGCCACTTCTGCGGCGAGACTCATTCTCTCTCCATCCCCGGCGATGCTGACAAGAACGGCTCTATCGGCGTAAATGACGCGATCGTTGTTCTTAAGCATATCGCTAAGTGGACCGGTATTGATATCGACCTCGATGCTGCTGACGTTAATGTTGATAGCAAGATCGACACTATGGACGCAGTTCTGATCCTCAAGAAGGTTGCAGGTTGGGACGTAGTTCTCGGCCAGCCCCAGTAATGATCAATAACTAAATAAAAACAAGGCTGACGCTTATGCGTCAGCCTTTGTTTTGTGCATAATTTGTAAAGGTTTTACGAGAGGCGCGAATGCGGTGGACATTTGCCGCATTTCGTGCTACAATTACAGTAACGATTTTTGATGGGGGTATTGTATTATGAAATGGATGATCGCATCCGATATACACGGCAGCGCAAAGTGGTGCCGCGAGCTTGTGCGAAAATACGGCGAGGAGCACGCCGATCGTATGCTGCTGCTCGGAGATGTGCTGTATCACGGACCGAGAAACGACCTGCCGGACGAATATTCCCCGAAGAGCGTGATCGCGATGCTGAACGAGATGAAGAACGACATTCTCTGCGTCCGCGGCAATTGCGATACAGAGGTGGATCAGATGGTGCTTGAGTTTCCGGTGCTCGCCGACTATGCCGTGATCGACCTTGGCAAAACGCTCGTGTATGCAACGCACGGGCACGTTTACAATGAGTCGAAGCTTCCGCCGCTGCGGGACGGTGACATACTCCTGCACGGGCATACTCATGTGCCGAAATGCACGGAGCATGAGACATATACGTATATGAACCCCGGCTCCGTCTCCATCCCGAAGGAGGGCAGCCACCACGGCTATATGACGCTTGAGGACGGTTGTTTCCGTTGGATCGACTTTGACGGAAACGTAATAATGGAGCACAGCCTTTGATCGTCACCCGCGCCGAATATTGCGGAATTTTGCGAAATCTCCCGCAAATAGAGCCGGTTTTGATAATTCTACTGAACGGAGTATCCGGTAGAATGCAGTCTGCGGCGGTGTAGAGAGACCGACAGGCAAAATAGGTTGTGCTTTGCACCGCGACGGGGTACAATATATAAGGCGGCATATCCCGCAGCCGGGCTTCCGGAGAAAGGCAGGATTCACATGATCAAAATTTTCACCGATACGTCTGCAAACCTTACGGCTGACGTTATAAAGGAATACAATCTCGGACTTGTTCCGTTTTCTTATACGGTAGATGGGGTCGAGGCAAAGCCCGATCCGAACGTCGACTTCGACGGCAAGGCATACTATGACGCGATGCGCTCTGGAGCGGAGGTCAAGACCTCCATGGTCAACGGCGTAACATTTACGGAAGCGGTGCGTGAAAGCCTTGACGCGGGTGACGACGTTATCTATATCGGTATGTCCGGCGGAATCAGCGGAACGGCACAGATCGCCCATCTCGCGGCGGAGGAACTGCGCGCGGATTATCCGGAACGCAAGATTGCTTCAATTGATACTTACGCGGCATCGCTCGGCGAGGGATTGCTTGTGGTGAAAGCTGCAAGAATGCTTCGCGACGGAGCGTCGTTTGACCGTATAGTTGCCGAGATATCGAAGGATCGCGAAACCATGTGCCAGTATTTCACCGTCGATGACCTTGAGTATCTCAAGCGCGGCGGCAGACTCGGGCGTGTTGCGACGGTCGTCGGTACCGTCCTGAAAATCAAACCGATTCTTATGGGCGATGCGAAGGGACAGATCGTCCTGTGCGCGAAAACGCGCGGTCGTAAACAGTCGCTTATGGCGCTCGCCGATTATTACGAGAAGCTCTCGTGTAACCGCAAGGCGATGATAGGGATCGCGCACGCCGATGCACCCGTTGACGCTGCGCTCCTTCTTGAGGAGCTTAAGCTGCGCGGATTTGCGGGCGAGTGCCTGACCGTTTGTTATGAGCCTGTCACCGGTGCGCATGTTGGCCCCGGTACGGTCGCGCTTTTCTTCCCCGGTACGCATAAGTAATATAGTATTGCAAAAAGCTGTCATGTAAAGCATGGCAGCTTTTTTATATTGCGGCGTTTTTTTGTCAAACTATTGCTTTGTGGGACGGTATGAATTATAATTGTTTTAGAAATTGTAAATGCAGGATAAAACGGAAATGAAGCTGAAATTACAAAAACGGCAGATCGCCATTGCGGCTGCGGTGGCGGCTGTGATTGCTGCGGGAATCGCGATCGGTTTGATCGCAGCGGGTGCCGGAAAATCGGACGGGCAGCCACAGACGTCGAGCGGAACGTCTGCACCGACGCAGACTGTGAGCGCTGCGGTGACAGCGCCTGAATCGACCACCGACACCACTATAGAAACTGAGGTTCCGACAACCGAGAAGCCCGAGACTGTAACGGAAATTGCTCCGATTGAAGAGATTCCTTTGACTACCCCGGTCCCCGAGCCGCTGCCGGAGACAGAGCAGGAAATCGCTCTGCCTCCGGAGCCTGATCCTGTACCGCAGCCCGATCCGGAACCTGAACCGGAGCCGGTGCAAAACGCTGACAACGGCGACTGGAAAACGGAGCAGGCGAGAGCCGTCGCGGAAAGTCTTGCAGCGGGGATCACGGGCGAGACGGATCTTGATCGCGTTGCCGCAGCCGCAGCGATCGTTGCGGATTACAGCAGCCGCGCGAGCTATACGATGTCCGGCGAGGATTACGCGACTGCATACGGCGTCTTTGTTAAAGGCGAGTATTCGTGCGCGGGTTCGACGCGTGCGCTCGGAATGCTTCTTGAGTGCATGGGATACTCGTGGAGACACGTGAACGAAAATTTGTATACGCATCAGTGGGTCGAGATCACGATGGACGGACAGCGCGGATGGGCTGACGGACAAATAGGAATGGCGGGCTACGGAGATTTTCCGTTTGCCGTGGAGGTAACAGATGAAAATTAAGGTCAAAATAGCAAAAAAGAAATGCCGCAGCGGCGGCAAACTCAGATATGCGCTGTTCGGCGATTGGCGGATCCATGTGAGAATATGCAGAGAGCGGCGCTGCCGTGTAGTGATCCGATGCCCCAAGCGTGCGGTAAAGGTGACGCTGTGCAGACGATAGACGAAGCTCTCGTGAAACTTCGCCGCTCGTCGTTCAGAGCAAAATTTCACTTGAGCGCAGCCGATAAGGCGTATATATCGGAACGCGGACTTGATATCGTGCGCCGCCACGCCGAGGATTTCGTGAGAACCAGACTCGCTCCCGCCGTGATACCGAATGACGGCAGACAAACGCCGATGCGCGGGCATCCGGTGTTTGTCGCACAGCACGCCTGCGCATGCTGCTGCCGCGGATGCCTGTTCAAGTGGTATCGCGTGCCGAAAGAACGTGCGCTGACCGATGACGAGCAAGCACGGATCGTGCGTCTGCTGATGGCGTGGATCGTGCGTGAATACGAATCAAAGTGAAACTTCCGCGCGAAGTTTTACAGTATCAAGAGAAAAAGCATCCGTCACGGATGCTTTTTCTCTTGTCAGGGACACAAAGACTCGAACTCCGGACACGCGGTTTTGGAGCGGGTAGCGGGCAAACAGGTGTTTCAGGTACACATTGCCTACCAGTATACCTGCCGCCAAAGCGGCGAACATGGCGATACCGTCAAATGTATCGACCCATTACTGCATTTTAACCTTTAAGCAAACATAACTACTGTTATAACCCCTACGATTGCAAAAACTAAAACTGCGACAAAAGGTTTTTTACTGAATGGAATTTTGAGGTCAGAATTTTCATCAATTTCTTTTGTGAGTTGCGTAAAAATACTTATTGTCCTTGCGGTGGGAGCGTATCCATTGCCGAAAGCATTTACTCATACTGCAATTTTCGTTCCACCTCATCCGCCACGTTTTGCTCGTCTTCGATCGGCAGGGATTCAATGTCCTCCGGATAGATTCGGTTTCGGCGCAGATGGTCGATATAGCAGTTCTTTGCAACGGTGATAAGCCACGTGCCGAACCCTGCGCTGCCGCCCGGATCAAATTTTTCGATGTTTTGTATCATTTTCAAAAACGTTTCCTGGGTCAGATCTTCCGCAAGGGTTTCGTTTTTCGCCGCTTTCAGGAGGAATCCGGAAACGTAGTCGTAGTACAGCCGGATCAGCTCGTCGAACGCTTGCCTGTCGCCGCGCTGACACCGTTTAATTAAGGCTTTGTCATCCACCGTTTCCTCCTCCTTTTTGCTTTCATTTATTTACACGCAGAAGCGGCAAAAAAGTTGGTGAAAAACCTGTTGAAATAATTACAAATAAACTTAATAATGTTTTTTTAGTTTTCATCCGAAAGATGTGTATTTGTAGCAGACTCATAGCAATATACACAACGAAAATTACAAGCGTCAGTTGGCAATATTGTCAGATACAATGACGAATCAGAATACACCGATCTAGCTCTTAGATAATCACATAAGATTTTTTCATCCACACTACTTTCAGTTAAGAAATAATTGTTATACAAATACTCTTTTTCAGAATCGCTGAGTCCTTCAACACTATTGCTCAAAAAACCAGTGTAGATATTTGAATCCTTTTTTATTTTGAAACTGTTAAAATATACAAGATTTGTTAAGATAACGCACTCGTCATATTCTGTTGCTAAATTATATTGTGACCATTTGTAAATCATTTTTGTTCACCTCTAAAATGTTTCATTTGTAATTTTCAGCCTGAAGTTCAAACATCTTATAATAGAATCCTTTCTCGGACATAAGAGACTTGTGTGTTCCGCACTCTGCAATTTCGCCGTTCCTTACAACATAGATGTAATCGGCGTTGACCACATTGGATAATCTATGGGAAATGAGGATTGTGGTAGACGTGTTAGCTTTATCTAAGATCATCTTATTCAGTTCTGCTTCTGCTATAGGATCAAGTGCAGCGGTTGGCTCATCAAAAATGAGAAGACCGAATTTCTTTGTCATCAGACGCGCGACCGCCAGCTTTTGTTTTTCACCGCCTGAAAGCATGATACCGTTTTCATCAAAATTTCTTGTTAAATCTGTATCGAAGGTAGCATTGTTCTTTTCAAGGACTTTATCAAGTGACAGACTTTTGAAAATAATATTCATTTCTTTATCATTAGCAGGTTCGTAGACGGACAGATTGTCTCTAAGTGGTAATGAGTAAAGAGGAAACTCCTGAAAAGCTATTCCCACATTGTTTCTGTAATGTCTGAGTGCAATTTTCGTCAAAGGTTTTCCGTCAATAAGAATACTGCCTGCGTCAGGATCATACAACCTGAGAAGCAATTTAGTAAGTGTGGTTTTCCCTCCGCCGTTTTCTCCGACAATTGCGATTTTCTTCCCTTCGGGAATTTTCATATTGATGTTTTTCAACCCAAATCCGGAGTTCTCATATGTAAACGACACATTCCTAAGCTCAATATCATACGGCTTTACGGATTCATTAGTGCAACACTCCTCGGTAGCGGCGTCAGGACAGTTTTCAATAACTGAGGGGAGCGACAGGAATTCCCTGATCTTTTTTCCGTACAAGCGTGAACTGTCAAGGTTGGTATAATATTTTGCAATTCCCTGAACCTTCCACGAAAGTGAGTTCGCTGCATTGAGAATTGCAACAAAGCTACCGACCCCGACTTTACCTACGAGGATTAGACTGCAAACAATGGTCCTTATTACAAACGAAGAACCGTATTGAGAAACAGACTCAAGAAAACCGTAGAAAAATTCCTTAAGCTTGAATTTCTTTTGAATGGAGATATCCTGATTTACCAAGTCTTTGTATTTGGTTATCAGAATGTGAAAGATGTTTGTGCATTTGCTGTCCATAGCAGTATCTCGGTTGTAAAGAGTTCCCTGAATATATGATTTCATCCTATACACAGGAGTTGATTCTTCATTAAATTCCAAACTGAGTTTATTGCCTTTTTTCTCAATCAATACTTTAGGTTTCTTTACAAAGGCATAATCATAAATCACTACAAAAACCGAGCCAACCTACACTAAAACGTCGCTGTTTCTTTGTGAAAAGCGACGTTTTTTTATGGCCTGGTTTTGGAAAGGAGTGGTGCTGATTTCAAATTGAAAATGAAAGGGGGAGTTATTTTTGCTGGCCAGGCCGGGAGGTCTGGCCCTTTTTCATTCCATCAAAAAGGAGGTTAGCAAATGGCCGATGAAAAAGTAAACATGGGCCCGGAGGAAAATAAGCCCCCGGAAACCCTATCCCCGCCCGGCCAGGGTGATCTGCCACCGCTGGAGGAAAATAATGCTCCTGCTGTTTCTGGTGAAGATAAAACGGCTCCCGATCATGTGGAGCCCGATCCACCGTCTGCCGACAAGCACACACAGCAGACTGTTCTTCCCGGCATGGGCGAAGATACACCCGCCCCGTCCGGCAAGGTGATCAACCTCTCGGACATCCAGGCCGCTGATAAGGACGGCAAGGAGGCTTCTACTACCGCCCCGGAAAAGAAAGCGCCGGAGGCGGAACAGCCGAAAAAGCGCCGGGGCCGTCCCCAAAAAGAGCAGGCTGCGCTGTCTGCGGGGAAAAAGGAGAAAGCGGCGGAGCCCCGCACAGGCCGCCCGTCTAAGGTTGACAAGGCGGCCCGTGAG
>CAKSDP010000012.1 GCA_934446065.1 uncultured Eubacteriales bacterium | reverse complement strand
GTGACTTAACTGTAACACATTTGACTCTCATTTGCTATTCTTTTTTTGCGCTGTAACTTATCTATTGTAATCCTACAAGTCGTGTTTACGCACGGCTCCTTTTCTCTTGCGATTCTTCCGAAGTTGTGATAGAATATATTAAAATCGGAGGTGTAAGTATGACATCGTTCGTAAGAGATTTTTTTGATTTTATCAAGAGTTCGCCAAGCCCATACCACACGGCTGAGTCCGCCTGCCGCATTCTTGCGGATAACGGATATGCGGAGCTTTTCGAGGATGACGAGTTCGACATCAAGCCCGGAGGAAAGTATTATTGCAGACGAGGCGGTTCGGCAGTGATAGCTTTCCGCGTCCCGACGTGCAAGATTCAAGGATTTGGAATTACTGCGTCTCACGGCGATTCACCGGCGCTGCGTCTGCGCAGCTCGGACGGATGGTCCTCGGACGGATATTTTCATGTTGCCGCCGAGCGCTATGGCGGTATGTATTATTCCTCATGGCTTGATCGACCACTCGAGCTGTGCGGTCGCGCGATTGTGCGCGAGGGCGGCGAGTACCGACTCCGTCTGTTCCGCTCCGGCAAGGGGATGTGCGTGATCCCTTCGGTCGCGATTCACCTTAATTCCAAGGCGAATAAGGAGCAGACGCTCAACCCCGCCGTCGATCTCGTGCCGATAATTGATACGGGTGACGTTGCCGTGACCGTGCGATCCGAGATAGCGAGGCTGCTCGACGTGCCGGAGGAGCAGATCGTCTCGACCGACGGAGTTCTGAGCGTTCCCGCCGAGCCGGAGCTGATCGGCGCAAGAGAGAGCATGATAGTCTCGCAGCGACTCGATGATCTGATGTGCGCGTACACAATGCTCGCCGGATTCGTTCGATCGGGCGCACACGAGAGTACCGGAACCGTGCCGGTCTATGTCCTCTATGACGGTGAGGAGATCGGCAGCTCGATCCGCGAGGGCGCGGAGTCCGACCTGCTGCCGTCGCTTCTGAGACGGATCATCGCAGCAGTCCCCGGTACCCCGGATTTCGCGCAGCTGATGAATTCGAGCATGGTGATCTCAGCCGATAATGCACACGCTGTCCACCCGAATCATCCCGAGTTTTCGGATAAGACCGCAGCACCGCGTCTCAACGGAGGAGTTACGCTGAAGCACAGCGCCCGCCGTAGCTACACGACGGACGGACTCAGCGGAGCGATCGTTCAGGAGATCTGCGCCCGCGCGGGAGTTCCCATGCAGCACTACGAGAACCGCGGCGATCTTGTCGGCGGCTCGACCCTCGGCGCTATCGCAATGTCGAAGCTCCCGTGCCTGTTCGCCGATATCGGCGCGTCGCAGCTCGCAATGCATTCGGCGGTAGAAACAGCCGGCGCGGATGACGTTGAGTACCTCGTGCGATTCGCCGAAGCGTTTTACTCGAGCACGATCGCGTACCACGGCGACGTGCTGAAGATTGGCGGACAAATATGAAGCACAGCCACGTATTTATGCGCTTCCCCGGCGGCAGATACAAGGCGGTCTCATTTACATTTGACGACGGAAGCGAGCAGGATGAGTGGGTCGTAGGGCTTCTGCGCCGACTCGGGCTGAAGGGAACGTTCAACCTGAATATGGGTCTGCTGCCCCCGGATGACGGATTCGATTTCTCAGCGCTCGACCCGGCGGTGTTCCCGGCGAGAGATTATTGTCAGCGCCGTCTCAGCCTACGCCGTATTTGCGAGCTGTTCGCCGACAGCGGCATGGAGCTTGCCTCACACGGCTATCTTCACGCCGAGCTGACTCGTCTCGACGACGAGGGAGTGCTGTGGGAGGTCCTGCGCGATCGTGCCGAGCTTGAACACATTACGGGAGAGAGCGTGCGCGGATTTGCGTACCCGCAGGGTGCGTATAACGAGCATATCGCAAATATCCTGCGCAGCGCAGGGATAGAGTATGCCCGCACGGCGGAGATGTCGGGATCGTTTGCGCTGCCGCACGACCTGATGCAGTGGCGTCCGACCTGCCACTATGCATTGGAGGACGCGATGGCGCTTGCAGAGAAATTCCGCGCCGCTGCCCCCGACAGCGGAATCTATATGCCGGTAGCCGAGGCAAAGCTTTTCACTGTGTTCGGCCACTCGTATGAGCTTGAGTATAACAAAAACTACGACAAGCTTGAGCGGCTTGCGGACGCGCTTGCCCACATGGAAGATACATGGTATTGCACGTTCATCGAGTACAGCCGCTATGCGCACGCGTTTGCGTCGCTTGACTACGATCTCTCGCGCACTCACGTCCGCAACGGTTCCGCGATGTCTGTCTGGATATTTGCAAACGGCAGGGTGAGCGAGGTCCCACTGGGCAAAGTTATCGAAATATAAAACAAAACACGGTTGACGCCTGAGACGCCAACCGTGTTTTTCGTTATTCGGTTTCAAAATATCGGTGAATATCGGCGGCGGTGCACGTGACACTGCCATGGATCATCTCGGGTCTGCCGCCGCCCTTGCCGGAGAGCGCGGACAGCATTTCCTTTGATATCGCACGAAGATCAACGCCCGTGCTCGCGGCGATGAACGTGTACGTTCCGTCCGATCCTGCGAAAGCCGCGCATATTCCGCCGCATTTCGGCAAGGCGAGATTCACAAGCTCGCGCAGCCCCTGGGCAAACGCCTGCGGCAAAACGAACACAAGATTGCCGTCGGTCGGGCGTGCAGCTTCAGCCTCGCGTGCGATGATCGAACGGACAAGCTCATCCCGCTCCCTCTTTGAATCGTCGAGCCGCGAGAGCAGGGACGCAACAGCATCGGCGCATTCGTGATCCTTAACCGAGAGAAGCTCGCCGATGGCGGAGGTCTGTGCGCAGCGCATCGAGTAATCATCAAGCGCACGAGCGCCGCAAAGCATATGGATCCGAAGCCCACCTTTATAATTGATGTGCGAAATCAGCTTGATCATACCGATCTCGCCGGTGCGGCGAACGTGCGGTGCGCAGCAGGCGCACAGATCGTATCCGGGGATCTCGATCAGGCGCACGCCATCGGTGAGATCGAGCTTGCTGCGGTAGTCGTATCGTGAAAGCTCGTCGGGCGTCGGATATATCGCGCGGATCGGCACATTTTTCGCCACAGCTTCGTTTGCGAGATATTCGATCCTTTGCAGTTCGTCGTCGGAGAGTGTGCCGCTTGTGTCGAGCGTTACATCGGAGGAGCCGAGATGAAATCCAACGTTGTCAAGACCGTGCAGACGATGAATAAGCCCGGAGACAATGTGCTCGCCGGAGTGGCACTGCATCCGCCTGAGTCGCTGGGCGGCATCGACCTCGCAGATCACCGATCCGCCGACGGTGAGCGGCTCGTCGCACAGGTGCGTTATTATTTCGTTTTGTATCTGAACGTCGATCACGGGTGCATTGTCAATAGTCCCAGTGTCATATGCCTGACCGCCGCCCTCCGGAAAAAATGCAGTACGGTCGAGAACGACCTCGTATTTTCCGCCGCGCTCGTCGCACGAGAGAACAGTGGCGCTGTGGCGCGACAGATACGGGTCGTGTTCGTACAGCTTCTCAGTCATTGTCGTGTTCCTTTCGATCTATGGATGAAGTTTTACGGAAATATCGCCATCGCAGATGACGATCTCAGCCCATTTTCCGAGCATCGCCGCGCCGGGGTTTATAAGACGCACGGGCCTTCCGCCGACCTCGATCGTGTCGTCGGCGGGAATGTGGGTGTGTCCGTAAAAGAAGAGCGATGCACCTGCGTTTGCGGCTGCGCGTGCAGCGGGAGCGAGCGAGGATTTCACCCCGAATTCGTGTCCGTGCGCGAGCATGATGCGAACGCCGCATATTTCGACCGTGCGTGACAGGGGAAGCTCTGATCCTCCGTCGCAGTTACCGCGAACGGCAAGGTACGCTGCCTCGGGATGGTGCATCATAAGCCGTCCGGCTTCCTCGGCACCGTCGCCGAGGTGAATGACGGTAAGATCTTTCGCCGATATTTCAGCGAGAGCTGCGTTCATTGTGAATGTGCTGCCGTGGGTGTCGGAAAAAAGCGCAATAGTGTGCATTGCAGCCTCCAAAGCTTTGCCGCAGTAGCAGTATTATTTGTGCGGCATATACTGATAAAAATCCTATCAGAGGGAGAATTGGGATAATGAAAATCGACAGAAAAACGATGGAAATGCTTTCTGCTCTGCCGGATGATAAGCTGTGGCAGATGCTTTCGCTCATTGCGTCGGCATCGGGAGTGAAGCTGCCGAAGGGCGAGCCGGACCCGAAGACCATGGCGGGGCTCAGGTCGGCTGCGGGAAGCCTGTCTGACAGTGATATCGCAAGAGCCACCGAAATCTTCAAGAAATACAAGGAAGGCAGGCGGGGCTGATGGACGGCGAGCGCGATATTTCCGAGCTTGTGAAAAAGCTGATGGAAGATGATTCGGTGCGAGCGCTCATATCGTCAATGAAGAACGGCGGCGACGAGAGCGAGACGGAGACGGAGAGTGCACCCGCAGGTGAGGTGCTCCCGAAGGAGGATGATTCTGCAGGATTCAGCCTGTCGCCGGAGATGCTTGCAAAGCTTCCGCAGGTGATGAGCACACTGTCGGGTATCAGCGGAGCTCCTGCCTCAGGTGGCGGCAGTGCCGCAAAGTCCGGCGGAGGCGGGTGTATGGCAGACCGCAAGAAGCTGCTTCTTGCGCTGAAACCGTTTCTCAGCCGCAGGCGCTGCGAAGCCATCGACAGCATCGTAAACATCGCCGGCCTCGGCGATATTCTGAAACTGATGTAGGGGGATAACCATGTACTCGAAGAATGTCAGATCAAGAGACGCAGGCAGACGATTCGGCGAGACCCTGCCGCCGGGGTATGACGGAAGTCGGTTCTCGCGGCGTCGGCGCGGCGGCGAGGACGAGATCGTGGTCATCCCCGACAGTGAGTTTGTCACGCACGATGATGCAAGCGATACCGCCGGTAGCGCGGAGCTGTCACGCAACGGGATCGTCAGCACATCCGTGCCGATGCGATCGCGGAAACACACCGCACCGCCTGAAATTCATGAAATGCCCGACCCTCCGGCGATGCCCAAGGAGGAATGTGCACCCGAGATGCCGCCTGTGCCGTGCGATAAATGCGAGAGTGCCGAAAAGCCTCATTCCGGCGGACTCGGCGCACTGCTTGAAAAAATCGGTATTGGCGATGAGATATCAAACGAAGATGTGCTTCTGTTCGCGCTGATCTTTATGCTCGTCTCGGACAGCGAGTCAGGCGAGGGCGCGGACATTGTGCTTGTGCTTGCGCTGCTCCTCGCGATCAGATAAACAGATACTTTTCGGCTTCTGCAATATATTCTTCAGTGAGCGCTTCAGCTTCGGCTGCGTGATCGCTGTATTTCAGCGCATCCGGATCGGTCGTCGCCGAAAATGACGTGCAGATGTGCATTCTGCCGTTGGGCGAATGCGTGACCGCGCCGTAAAGCCCCGCACCGTCGGATATGCTCGACAGCACCGCGATCTCAGCGGCGCACGACGGTGCAAAGCTGCACAGCTCAAACAGTGTGCCGTCGGATATGGGAATATTCTTTTTCGGTGAAAACGAAGTGTCAAGTGTAACCGTGTCGCCGATGGATACGAGCGTCATGTGACAGCTGTTGTCCGATGATAGGCGCAGCGCCGTTACGGCAGACATTGCCGCGATCGCTGTGAATTTCGGGAGGTCGGCGCAGCACAGCACGGACGTGTCAAAGAGTGCGCTGTCGATTGCAGCGGAGCCGTCCGGCAAGTGCTCCTTTATTTTTGAAATAATGCGCGATAGGATCGCGGCTGCATCAAAAACCGTGTCGCCGCCCTGCCTTTCGCAAAGCTCGTCGGTCGCGAAGATCAGACCGGCAATGCGGCGGCGTGTGTCCTTCGGCAAAGCCTTGACAAACGCGTCGCCGTCAAATGCGGATGACGCGTATTCGGCGGCGGTTTTTATGTCGGGAACCGCGCGCCTGAGAAACAGCACTTCCGTTACGGGTCTTGAAAAATATTTTTTTCTCTTACATACCGCGCATACAAATGAGGTTGCGGGATCGACAGGGAATACCGCGATGTCGCACCCTTCCGCGTCGATTGCCGCACCTCGGCAAAAATCCTCGAAGTGCACGCGGCTTCTGCCAAGGAAAAGCGGAGCGGCGCTGTCGTTATATGCCGCAGATACCTTGCCCGTTTTACCGATGCGGAAGATTATTCGTGCATCGGCATTGCACACGAGGTACAGCTCACCCGTCCGCTCAGCCATTGTCGTCCGTCGCAGCGGGAGCGTCAGTTGCCGGAGGGTCGGCCGCAGGTGCATCCGTTGTGGGTTCGTCTGTTACGGGAGCGGCAGGATCGGGCGTCGGCACATTTGCAAACTGGTAGTTCTCATGACCGACTGCAGCAAGCTTGCTGCCGATCGCGCGCGCTGCCTCCATATTATCGGGGCTGAGGATCAGGCGCATATTGTATACGGAGAGCGTGCCCGAGAGTGTATCGCAGAGCTCTGTCAGATATCCGTCGGTGCTGTTCTCGGGGGTTACCGTCATCGCGAGGAATACGGATCTGCTGACAAGCATCTCGATCTGAGGGGAGAGGGACGCTGTCATGTATATCTCGGGTGAAAGGGAGATGCCGACGGCGGTCGATCCCGCTGCGGGAACGATCTGGTTCACGTACCGTAGGATCCTGTGCATACCGTCGCCGGTGAAGCTCGTCGGATCAGACGCAAGCGAACATATGATAATCTCGTCAAATCCCGCCTCCGCAGCGTCTGCGGCAATGCGGCTGTCGGTCTCGAGCGCAAGCTCGAACGCCTTGTCGGCGGAGGTCGTGTCGGCTCCCGCAATTATCATTGCGGTCGTGCGGAGTCCGAGCGAGCGTGCAAAGCTGACGCATTCGCGCACACCGTCAACGGAGAGGAGCGACGGGTTGTCGGACGTGCGGCTGAATTCCGCTATCCGCGCAGAGCTGTAAAGAATGCGTCCGCCTTCTCCCGTCAGCGGGATCAGCGCGCCGGTGTACCCCTCCGCCTCGGCAGTGCATCTGTCGGAGAATGATCGCGGGGTCGGTTCGCCGTCGCCTGTCTCGGCGGCGGGGGGATTCGGATCGTCAAGTGGAATGCACATCGCCTTTACCGATACGGAGCTGCCCGCACCGTCCTCGGACGGCGGAATGCTGATTATCGGCTCTGCGGTCTCGGTCTTGATGTCCTCGCGTCCGACACCTCCGCTCGTGTCTGCCGGATCGACCTTACCGCGCAGGTAATTCCCGAGGATCACGGTAGCGGCTATGATTATGACCGCCATAAGCAGCACGAACAGTATCCGGAACAGAATCTTCTTTTTGTTTCCCGTGTAAGGATTGTAGTAGTTCAAAGGTGTACCCCTTTTACTTTATATTGAATATGTCGATCTTGTCGAATGCGTCGTTTGTCACGATCTCAGCCGATTCCGCAGCGTCGCGCAGGATCACGTTGAATGCGCCCGTGACGCAGGTGTCAACGAGCTTTGAAGCGTTTTCGGTGATGTAGGAATCATCCTTTTCGCACCGCATTACGATGCTGTAACCGGAGCTTGTCCGCACGATATCGCTCACGTGACCGATGTCGAGCGCGAATGCCGCTTCTTCAAATGCCTCGTCGTAGTAGCCGAGCGGGAGATAGTAGCCGTCACGGTTCTTGAATGTGTACAGATCCTCGCCGTACTTGTCGCACAGCGAGTCAAACGTTTCTTCGTCGATCGTACCATCGGAAGATACGTGTGAGAGCACATCTGCGTATACCTCTTCGGCAAGTGCAAGCGCTTCCGCGTCATTGTGGCGCTCAAAGGAAATGAGTATCTGCTTTGCACGTGCGCCGGTGTCCGCTCGCATATACGATACGGCGAAATCCTCTGTCTTGGCAATGGTACCGTTCTTCAGGTACGCCTCGTATACCTCGTCGTATATGATCTCGTATTTTACAAGGGCCCTGTATACGTTGTTGTTCATGAAATAAAGCTTCAGAGTTGACAGATAATCCTTGTCACTGTCGTATGTCGCGCGAAGTTCCTCAAGCTTCATGTCAGTCATTTTCTCGATATTGTCGCTGTCGGGATCAATACCGCATTCCTTTGCCACGCTCCAAATGGAGTATATTTTGGCGACGGTCTCAAGAGAGTAGCCGCGAACCTCTGCGGCTATCGCCTCCTTTTCGCTGTCGGACAAGCCTTCGATGGCATCGGATATGATCTCGCGCGGCTCTTTATCGGAAGCAGCCGTGCCGCTCTCCGCCGTCTCTGCGACAGTGTCCGTCGTTTCGGCTTCGGCCTGCCGCTCTGCCAATACGAATTCCGAGCGATCACGCAGGTGCATCATAACGGCATAACGGTACATTTCATACGGAACCTCAATCCCGTCAACAGTCATGACTGTCTGAAGCTCAGCCTTGGAGCTTTTCATTCCCGAAGAGCAGGCGCACATTGATACGACTGCGGCAGCGGCAACAATTCCCGCACATATTCTGTATTTCTGCATACATGAATTCCTTTACGCATGATATATGTGTATTATATACCATTTCAGCACAAATTGCAACCGGAAGAGGTGCGCAAATAAAGCGGGACCGACATCACCGTGCCGATCCCGCCCTCTTTTATTCGTTAATGTCAGGTGAAGTTGTGCCTGCGTCCGCGCTCTCCATGTACAGCTTTACGAAATCCACGCGCAGATCTTCACCATCCCCGTCGATCACGGCGCACGTCGGACGTCCGTCGTCATCGAGCGTCAGATCGTAGGAAACCTGACCGTCCTTCTCCGCACACTCGAACCTGAACGATCGCGTGTCGCCGCCGCCCGAGATCCCGTCGCCCGCACCGCAAAGCTCGCCGTCTCTCAGCGACAGCGAACGTATGATGCGGTATACTGCCCGCGCCGCAGTATCAGCGAGAGGGGACGACGTATCGCCGCAGTGTATCTGCGCCGTGTTCCCCTCGAATGAGAAACGCACCCCCGCGATCTCGGCGGGCGAGGTGATCTCGATCGACGATTTCCTGTATACGGTGTCGTCTTCGGGAATGTCGCGGTCAAGCGTCACTATCGCCGAGTATTCCGCAGTGCCGCTTTTGACACGGACCTCAGCTCCGGTGACCGAGCTTTGATATGAGAGAACTCCGCCGCTGTCGCGCGTGCATGACGTGACGGTAAGTATAAGAAATACTGCTGTAACAAGAGTGATCAAACGACGCATAATTATCTCCGATATATGAGACGGGCACTGCAAATGTGCGACGGCACGTGATCGTGCGGCACCCTACTCAGACTTGTTTGTACAATTATATTTGCGACAAAGACAAAGTATCACAAATTCATAATTATTTTACGCAAAAATGCCGGACAGCCCTTGAATCTGTGTGCCCCGTGGGAATATAATATTATCATAAAGATTCGGAGGTGTTCGGATGTTTTCAAGGCTCAGAGAAAGGTTTGCGGCGTTCATGCAGGGCAGATACGGCCCCGACCGCCTGTATTATTGGTCGATCGGAGCAGTCCTCGTTATCTGGGTGCTCCGTGCGGTTTTCCTTTTGCTTCGTCTCACGCTCGTGGCACAAATACTTGATTTTACGGCGATCGTGCTGAT
The DNA here is from genome assembly GCA_934446065.1 of uncultured Eubacteriales bacterium. Taxonomy (GTDB): domain Bacteria; phylum Bacillota; class Clostridia; order Oscillospirales; family CAG-272; genus UMGS1312. The sequence continues at coordinate 48,057 of CAKSDP010000012.1, read as the reverse complement.
CGTTCTGGCGTCGTACCGCGTTTTTTCAAAGAATATTTATAAGAGACGCGAGGAGAACAGGCGATTTTCGGCGGTAGTGTCCCGCGCCGGCGAGTGGTTCGGACTGGTCCGCAACCGCATAAAGGAGCGCAAGACAAACGTTTACCGAAAATGCCCGCACTGCAAGGCCGTGCTTCGCCTTCCGCGTGAGCGCGGAGTGCATACGGTGAAGTGCCCGAAATGCTCGGAGCGCTTCTCACTCAAAATACGGTAAATACAAAAAATGCACCGGACAGCGGGAGCGGCGTGCGCCCGATCTGCCCCCGGCGTGGTCCGGCATACGGGTGAGCGGCTCCGGCTGTTGCGGCGCTACGTCTATTATATTCACGTGCGGCAGAATTAATGCACGAAATAGGGCGACTGAAAAAATAATTACGTCTTGGGGGTCATGACATGGAGACAAAGATAAGTTCAGCTGAAATAATCAGCGTCGGAACTGAGCTTCTTCTCGGGGATATCATAAATACGGACGCATCGTTTCTCGCGAGATCCCTTGCGGCGCTTGGAATCCCGGTTTACAGACAGAGCGTCGTCGGCGACAACGCCGAGCGGCTGTCGTCGGAGCTTGAGTCCGCGTTTTCGCGATCGGATGCCGTGTTCCTGACGGGCGGACTCGGTCCGACCTGTGATGACATCACGCGCGAGACCGCGGCGGCGTTCTTCGGGCTTGAGCTGCGTTTTTCCGATGAAGTGATGAGCGATATCGAGGCACGTCTTGCGATGATCGGGCGTGCTCATATGAGCGCGAACAATCGCCGCCAGGCATACGTTCCGGAGGGCGCCGAGATAATAAAAAATGACGCCGGAACGGCGCCGGGGCTGATAATCCACGGAAACATCGGCGGCAGTGAAAAGACGGCGATCCTTCTGCCCGGCCCCCCGAATGAGTTTGAACGGATGGTCGAGCGGTCTGTGATCCCGTGGCTCGTGCGTGACGCGGGACAGGTGCTTGTCAGCAGGAATATCTATATGTACGGTATCGGTGAATCGGCGGCGGATGAACTGCTTTCTGATTTCATGGACAGCAAAGACCCGACTGTCGCGCCGTACTGCGAGACGGGCGAGGTGAGAATCCGCGTTACGTCAATGGCGGACGACGAGGAGACAGCGGCGAAAAAGTGTGACGCGATGGTCGAGCGCATCCGCGCGACGGAAGCCGGACGCTACATATATGCCGTGTTCGGTCGGGTGATGCCCGACAGCGGATGTGCCGCTGCACGCGCACTTGTCGAGGAATTCGCCGCGCGGGGCATAACCGTCGGATTTGCCGAGAGCTGCACCGGCGGACTTGCGTCGAAAATGGTTACCGATATCGCGGGGGCGTCGGCGGTTCTGCTCGGCGGGGCTGTCGCATATACGCCGGGCGCAAAGCAGGAGTTTTTGTCAGTGCCGTCCGACCTCATCGAAAAATACGGGGTCGTGTCCGAGGAGTGTGCGGCTGCGATGGCGGAGGAACTTCGTGCAAGGCTCGACTGCGATGTCGCCGTTTCGGTAACGGGGCTTGCGGGTCCCGGAGGGGACGGGGCGCTGCCGTGCGGCCATGTGTGCTTCGGCGTTGCCTCGCCCGACGGCGTGCGAACATTCACGTGCGAGTTCGGCGAGAGACGGACCCGCGCCGTGATACGGGAGCTTGCGGCTAAGCGCGCGATCCATGAGGCGCTTGACGCAGGACGGAAAATAAAATAAAAATAGAACCGACGTGTCGTGCGTCGGTTCTATTTTTATGCGTTGTGCTCAGATGCGATCCTTGTCCCAAATAATGCCCGTTTCCGCACGTGCAAGGTCAAGCACTCGCATCACTGATTCCGTGACACGCGCAAATCGGTGATCTGTGTCGCCGCGCTCGACAAGCTCGCAAAAATCGCGTATCTCCCATACGAGATTGTTCGGCACCGGCTCGATCGGCAGCGTGCGCTCCTCGCCCGTGCGCAGGCGGAGCTTTGCCGCGTGCGGGAACGACAGCTTGTCTATGAGGATCTCGCCGTCCTCGCCGAATATCGCGGACGGGCGCGTTGAGCCGTATATCTTTGAATAATGTGCCGATGCGGTCATGGAGCCGTAGCGGAGGAGCGCCTCGCCGGATGCCTCAAAGCCGTCCGGCAGGAAAACGGATTTTGCCGTCACCTCGTCGGGTGCGCCGAACAGCATTACAATGCAGTGGAGAGGGTACACACCAATGTCCATCAGCGCCGCGTTCGAGAACGACGGGTCGAATGTGTTTACGTGCTCGCCCGCCATGTGCCGCCCGTAGCGCGATGAGTATTGGCAGAACTCAAATGCCGCGTGGCGTATCCTTCCGATCTGCGGCAGCGCGTCAGAGATCACCTGCCACGAGGGATCGTGTGCCGGGCGCATCGCCTCGAGCAGCACGGCGCCGCCTTTTACCGATGCTTCGTGCATGGTCAGATATTCCGCGAGATCGGACGCCTCCGGCTTCTCGCAGAGCACATGGATCCCGCGCTCGAGAAAATATATACTTTGCTTTGCGTGCAGTGAGTTCGGCGACGCGATGTACACTGCGTCGATGCCGGACCCTGCAAACGATTCAAAATCGGTGAACACGCGGTCGCACGCGATACCGTGCTTTGCCGCGAACGCCGATCCCGTTTCGTGCGAGCGGGAGTATACTGATACGATCTCCGCATAGTCCGTCAGCGCCACGGCTTCCGCGAATGTGTCCGAAATAAAGTTTGTGCCGATCGTTCCGAATCTGATATTTTTCATACAGCCTCCGAAAAAATAAGAGGGGCTGCCGTGCGGCAACCCCTTGTTCTTTTTGCTCAGTCTTCAGCCTTGTCTGCAACAGGCTTGCCGCAAGCAGGGCAGATCAGCTCGTCCGGCTCGATCGTGTCGTCGAAGTAGATCTCCTCGTTGCAGTGCGGGCACATCAGCATACGGAAATCATTCTCTCCGCAGCAACAGTCACAGTCGCAGTCGTCGTCATCATCGTCGTCATCGTCATCGCAGCAGTCGCAGTCGCACTCGTCACCGAGAACGTACTCCTCGAGCGATCCGAGATCCTCGTCGATCTCTTCGATGTAATCGTTTGCGGTCTCAAGGTCGCCGTCAAGCTCGTCGATCTTTTCGGCAACGTCGGAGAGAAGGTCGATGATAGCGCCGAGAAGCTTTGTCTCATCCTTGGAAGCGTCGAGCTTCATGCCCTCTGCAAGGCCCTTGAGATATGCGCTTTTTTCTCTGATATCCATGGTATTATCCTTTCTTTATATGAGGTGGTGAGTACGGTATCTGTTTATGCTCTCTCGAGGTACTCGCCGGTACGGGTATCAACTCTTACTACCTCGCCGGAGTTGATGAAGAGCGGTACGCGAACAACGGCGCCTGTCTCGAGGGTCGCGTTCTTGGTAGCACCGGTAGCGGTATCGCCGCGGATGCCGGGCTCGGTGTCGGTCACCTCAAGCTCAACGAACATCGGGGGCTCAACGGAGAATACGTTTCCGTTGTAGGAGTTGACGCGGCACATCATCTCTTCCTTAACGAACTTGAAGCTGTCGGAGAGCTTGTCCGCATTCAGCGGGAGCTGCTCGTAGGTCTCCATGTCCATGAAGTAGTAGAGGTCGCCGTCGTTGTAAAGATACTGCATCTCGCGTCTGTCGATGCGCGCATCCTGGAACTTATCTGTGGGGTTGAACGTTGTCTCGATAACAGCACCGGTGATAACGTTGCGAAGCTTGGTGCGGACGAAAGCCGCGCCCTTGCCGGGTTTAACGTGCTGGAACTCGATGACCTGCATTACGGAACCGTCCATGTCAAACGTGACACCGTTCTTGAAAGATCCTGCAATAACCATGATTCATGTATTCCTGCAAAGTTCTTGCAGGAAACTCCTTTCTTATTCGTGCATACATTTTCACTTTATTATACTGCACATTTGCGGTTTTTGCAATACTTTTGCGATAATTTTTGGCTCACGTGAGCAATTTCGAAAAAGCTCAGGCCGCAGGTGTGTGCCTGCGACCTGCACGGCTCAAAAGTGAAGCTTTTATTTCGTGATCTCGATCGTCAGAGTGTTGTCGGTCAGGCACGACGTACCGACGAATACGATGAATTTGCCCGGCTCGACGATGTACTTCTTGTCGGTGCCCCAGTATCCGAGCTCCTTGTAACCGAGACGGAACGTAAGCTCGCGCTCCTCACCCGGCGCATAGGACTCCTTCACGAAGCCCTTCAGCTCGCGGATCGGACGGGTGATCTTTGCGACGCAGTCGTGAATGTAGCACTGCGTTGTCTCCTTGCCGGCAACATCGCCCGTGTTCTTTACGCGAACCTTGATCTCAAACTCGTCGCCGTTCTCGATCTCGGAGAGCGAGATCTTCTCGCGTACAGCCGAAGCTGCGGAATACTCGAACGTGGTGTACGACAGACCGTAGCCGAACGGGTAGAGAGGCGTGTCCTCGCAGTTGCGGTAGTTTCTGATGTGCGGACCGCCGTAGTAGCCCTCGTTGTTGCGGCACGAGGTGGTCTGGTTGTAGTAGATCGGCTCCTGACCTGTGACACGCGGGAACGTGATCGGCAGCTTGCCGGACGGGTTGACGTCGCCGAACAGAGCCGCAGCCATTGCAGGCATTCCCTCGGTGCCGTTGTGCCATCCCCAGATGATCGCGTCGAAATACATCTCGACGGACTCAAGCGCAAGGGGTCTGCCGGAGAACACGACACCGACCACCTTCTTGCCTGTCTTCTTCGCGCGGAGAATGAGATCCTTCTGATTCTCGGGAAGCTCGAGATCGGCAACGTTCGCGTTCTCACCGGACATATACGGGCTTTGTCCGATCACGACAAGCATGGTCTCAACATCGCTCGGAGCGAATGCGAACATGACGTCGGGGTATGTACCGCCGATGTCCGCGATCGGCGTGTCGGGATAACCGTCGTGCATAGCGTCGCGGAAGCTCTTTATTCTGTGGCGTGCGTAGTCCATTGCCCAGCAGCCGAGCGACAGATCGGTGTCGTTCATCATGGAGCCGACGATGCATACGCCGGACTTCTTGTCGAGCGGGAGCACGCCGTTGTTCTTGAGCAGAACGATAGTCTCGTCGGCGATCGCGCGTGCAACGCGGCTGTGCTCGTCGTAGTCGACCGGTACGCACTCAACGTAGGGATGATCGAACAGACCGAGACGGAACTTTATGCGGAGTACGCGGCGAACCGCTTCGTCGAGAACCTCCATCGGAACTCTGCCGCTCTCGACAAGCTCCTCAAGATGATTCTTGTATACTCCGTCGCGCATATCCATGTCAAGTCCTGCCGTGATCGCCATCTCGCCTGCCTCGGCATCATCCTCGGCAACACCGTGGCGCACGAGCTGCTCGATCGCGTGGTCGTCACTGATGACGAAACCGTCAAATCCCATCTCGCCGCGAAGAATGTCGGTCAGAAGATAGTGGCTCGATGCGACAGGCTCGCCCGCAATGTCAACGAACGCGTTCATGACTGTGCAGCAGCCTGCATCAACTGCCGCGCGGAATGCGGGCAGGTAGTAGTTGCGGAGAGTCTGATCGGAGATCTCTGCGTTCTGATAGTCTCTGCCTGCGGTTACGGCGCCGTAACCGACGTAGTGCTTGGCGCAAGCCGCGATACCGTCGCGCCTTGAAAGATCGTCGCCCTGGAAGCCGCGAACTGCCGCCGCAGCCATAGCCGATCCGAGGTACGGGTCCTCACCCGGACCCTCAACGCATCTGCCCCAACGGGGATCGTGCGACATATCGATCATGGGAGAGAAGCTCCAGTGAAGACCGTCGTTTGCCGCTTCTTTTGCGATGCAGCGATAGGACTGCTCAACAAGCTCGGGCGAGAACGATGCCGCCATCGCAAGCGGATCGGGATACATCGTGTGATGCCCGTGAATTACGTCTCTTGCGCAGATTATCGGAATACCCATGCGGCTGTCCTCAACGGCAGCCTTCTGTACCTTGTTCATAAGCTCGCGAAGTCTTACGGATACATCGCTGTCGTAGGCATATGTGCCGCCCGACGTCATGAACGATCCGATCTCGCCTGCGGCGCAGCGCGCGAGAAGCTCATCAAGATCTTCGGCTGCACATGACTCCTGATTGAGCTGACCGATCTTTTCCTTTACGGTCATCTCGGCGAGCATATCATTTATTCTTTTTTCAATATTCTGATCCATTACTCTGTCCTTTGTGAAAGTTTTGCGGCATGACCCGACGGGCAGCCGCTATCATAATAATTATATTTGACCGCAAAGCGGTTGTCAATAGAAAACGCCATATCCGACGGCGATTATAACGTATATGACCCGAGATGACACGTGCAGACCCGACAGTGCGCCGCCCGCGTTATCTGCGGATCAGTTTTGAAAATTCGGCATCGCGGTCGAAAGCCCCCTCCGTGAAGCCGGGGATATCTTTGATGCTCCGGCACAGGCTCAGGCTGAATCCGGTCAGGATCTGCCCGATCTCCTTCTCGGTGTACGGGCATCCACCCGTCACGATCAGCGTCGCGATCCCGTGTACAACGAGCCACAGATCACGGAAATATCTGTCGGCGTCAGCCTCACTTATTTCGTAGATATTTATAAGGGAAGGACGGACCGTCGCCTGAGCGCGGCGCATCTCCTCCATGGCTCCGCTTTCTCCACCGGGCGCAGGCGAGAGAAACAGCAGACGATACAGCTCCGGTTCATCCTTTGCAAACCGTATGTACTGCATCCCGTATCCGAAAAACGGAACTTTTTCGCGAAGTCCCTTGACCGAGTATTCGTCAAATATACCTTCGGCGGCAATGCGCACTTCATCCTTTACCGCGTCCATCGTCGCAAAGCAGGTGAATACCGGCTGAGTCGATATTCCGAGCCTGTCGGCTATCGCGCGTGCCGTGAGCCGTCCGATCCCGCCGTCCCGCACGATCTGCAGTGCCGCAGATACCATCTCGTCTTTCGTGAACTTGTTTTTCGGCGCCATAATCAACCCTCCTGTCAAATCGCATGATGTACATTCACCGATGTATATCATACAGCATTATATCAGCAAACCACGCGCGTGTCAAGCGAGGAGAACAGGGGTGCAACGTTTATGCTGTGACCGGATCAAATGATTCGAGGGTGCGTATTATCATATAAATTGCAAGACTTACTGCGTTCTATTGTGTATTTTGTGTTACTAAAAATGCGATCGCGTCTTAATGCATGAATTTTTCTTGTCAGTACTGTACAGCGCGATTGTGCTGAATTTTGTGATAAGTATTTACATAGTACAAAAAATGTGATATATTGTAGAAAAGCTTTGTACACAATAGATATTTACCAAACCAAGTGTATTACAAGTATTTATTGAGTACACTGATATAATTATTTATAAAGGTGATATATAAATTTGAAAAGGCTTAAATTTTTTTTGCTGTCAATGGAAAACAACACAACAACCTATTCGGAAATGTACAACGCTGAAGTTCTTGTCGTTGATCCCGAACGACCGTGGGCTCAACCCGAAAAATGTTCAGACCCCATATACTATAATGGTGATATCGGGTCCAAAATAACGGGAACACACAAATTAGCGCAGGATAAGCCGACCATTGTATGCAATATCCCGTTGGAACGTTTAGGAATAGTCGATACGTCCCGATTTAACGCTTTGATGACAGCGGCAGCTGATCACTGCCTGCGAAAATTTGCCCCGTATATCGATGAACTTAACGCCGAACTATATAACCGAAGTCGTCCCGACAATGAAAACGGAAAGTATTATCTTTATCATCTGGGTGGCGAAGTGCTTGACCGAAATACGGCATACTTTGCGTTATGTCCGCAGCGGGATTACGAATATTTAAACAAAAACAGTGTTATTCTTTTAAACGATGGCGTAACACGTTTTCCGAAAATGTGCCTGTGCATACGAATGCAGGTACAGCTCCCGAAACGAAAACTTCGCAAGACGATTCGGATGCTCTGCCACGATCTCCCGGATGCTGTCGGCCGATTCATCTTGGAATTTGATCCAACATCTCTTGAAACATCTATGGAACTGGCTGAAAAACAAATTGCTATCCGTAACTGGCTGAAAACCAGCGATTACTGCACGTTTATCGCCAATGGAAGTATTCTGCCGAGAGCAAAAGGAACCGATCTTCCGATGACTGACGCTATACCGTTCAAATCAACACCCGACGATGAAATCGAGGTCTGCGGTGTACGCGGAATGGGAATCAAAAAGGGAGTAACAGTTATCACCGGCGGCGGATATTCCGGAAAGTCCACCCTGCTTGATGCAATTTCCGCTGGAATATACAATCACACCGCCAACGACGGACGTGAACTTTGTATAACTGATAACAGCGCCGTTACTGTATCTGCCGAGGACGGAAGAAGCGTAAAGCACGTCAACATCGCTCCGTTTATCAAATGGATTCCCAGCGGGGGATACGTCAGATTTCTCAACGGATCACGCATCGGGATCAATCTCACAGGCAGCAAACATCATGGAAGCTGTGGACTGTGGGGCTAAGCTTCTCCTGATCGATGAAGACAGAAGTGCAACAAACTTTATGATACGTGACCGTATGATGAAGGAACTGATAAAAAAAGAACCGATTACGCCATTTACCGACCGTGCGGGTGAGCTTTGCAAAACGCAGGCTGTATCGACAATTCTCGTTATCGGCGGAAGTGGAGAATATCTCTCCGTCGCTGATAAAATCTACATGATGGACGACTACCTGATTCACGATGTAACGGAGGAATCAAAAAGGATCTGCCGAAATTACGGGATAACGCAAGATCTGCCTCCGGAAACAGAATGGGAACAGCAAAGAAAGCTTTATTCCGAACACTTTTCATCATATCCTGATGGAAGCGGAAGCGAAAAGTTAGAAGTATCTGACATGGGTATTATCATGATTGGTGACGAGAAAATCGACGTTCGCGGACTCCACGATATCATCACCACCGCACAGCTTGACGCACTTGGATTTATGTTAAGATATCTGGAAATATCAAACAAAAGCCACGAAGTTAATCTTCCTGCGGAGATTGATAAGCTCTATCAAAAGATTGGAGACAACGGCATAGACAGTGAAGGACTGGACACTGTTTGGTCGTCATATTTCACGACCTGCGAACGTTTCCTCGATCTTCCGCGGAAACAGGAACTCATGGCAGTAATTAATCGAATGAGATTGATTAATATAAAAAGGCAGTGATTTGTGCGAAAACATTTTCTATATGCCTCGTGAAACTACCAAATATATGGTGCGCTTTCGGATTGTTGGCTCTTGATGAAAACAAGGCATACTGTGCAGGCGGAGACAGGCTCAACTCGGGCGGATGCACGACAGCTGGATCTCGGCATAAAGTAAGTAAAAAGGCGTCGGATTATTCCGGCGCCTTTTTTGTGGGGGGCATATTTGGATAATATTCTGACCAACTTTTGACCAACATTGTACCGTATAAAGTTGGTCAAATGTTCATCACATACAATTTCTGACCAACTTTTTGACGAACAAAAGAGTATGAAAAGAGTATATAAAAATCGCTGAAACGCCTGAAAACAAAAGAAAAACAGACTACACATTCACTACTTTGTGGGTAGTCTTTGTATAGTCTGTTTGGCGGAGAAGGAGAGACTCGAACTCTTTTTTGTATTTTCTGAAATTGTCGTCAACTCTGTAAATGAACAGATTGTAATTCAAATCGCCAAAACCTCTGTATATTCCGTGAGATGCGGACAAAACGGCATAAACTGCAAGTGCGATGATAAGTATGCGTCTTAGAATACGCATGAATTTTTTTCTATCGTGGAGAAAATGCACCGGCAAAATCACCTCTTAACAATTTAATAATAGCCGTTAAAGGAATGACGTGCTTGCACGATCATTCCGCCGAGACCGTCGCTAATTTTACTGTGTATATTATACCATATAATCGCAAAAATGCAAAGAATACTGCACCTATAATTTAATTATTCCGCATTTTGAGCGCGTCGAAATACTTGACAAATCGGGCGCCGAAAACTATAATTATAGAAAACGGTTCGACAATATCTGCAACCGATATGACCGCTTCGGCGGCCGTGAGAAGAACAGCCCCCAATGTCCTTCCCGCTAATTTGCATTAAAACAGCAAAAAACGGAGATTTCATATGCAAAAAATCCATATCAAACGTTTCAGCACGGGAAGTATGATTATTGCAGGGGTGCTGTCGGTCCTGTTCATCGCGCTCGCGGTGACGGGCATCCGCGTATTCCACGGAATGCGCGAGGCAACAGACCGCTATATCCGATGCGAGAGCTCTGCTCAGAAGCTCAAAAACGGCTCCAATATTCTCACCGATCAGGTGCGCCTTTTTGTCCTGACCGGAAAAGAGGAGTACATGAACGCCTATTTTAACGAGGCGAATGTCGAGAGAAGCCGCGACAGAGCCGTCGAGGAACTGAAGGAGTATTTCTCCGACACCGATATCATCTCCGATCTCGAGGAGGCATTGTAGGATTCCGTGACGCTCATGGAGCGCGAGATCTACGCAATGCGGCTCGAGTGCGAGGCACTCGGATTTGATCCTTACCGTATGCCGACGGAGGTCGCGGATATCGCACTTACGGCTGACGACAGCGCACTTTCCGCTTCCGAAAAGCTGGAGAGGGCGCGCGCCTACGTCAGCGACAGCGTCTATCAGAATTCGAAGGATAAGATCACGGGTAGCGTGGATCACTGTATGGACGGGCTCATCGAGAGCACGAAAAACGAGCAGACCTCGAGCGAGAGGCTGTTCACGCTTCTCTATATTCTTTTGCAGCTCTCGCTCGCAGTGCTTGTCATCTTCCTCATCGTTGACAGCGTTATCGTGCGGAAGCTGATCGTCACGCCGCTCCTCAGCTACAACGAGAGCATAAAGCAGGACGAGACCGTGCCGGTGATCGGAGCTGCGGAATTGCAGTCGCTCGCCGAAACGTACAACACCGTTTTCGAGGAGAACCGCGAGGCGCAGAAGCTCATCCGCCACGAAGCCGAGCACGACGCGCTGACCGATCTGCTCAACAAAGGCTCGTTTGACAAGATCCTCAGTCTCTATAAGCAGGGCGATACGCCGTATGCCCTCGTCCTCGCAGATATAGATGTGTTCAAGTCGGTGAACGACACCTACGGTCACGCTGTCGGCGACGACGTTCTGCGCATGGTCGCAAACTGCCTCAAGAACACGTTCCGCAGTACGGACTACATCTTCCGCATCGGCGGAGACGAGTTTGCCGTGATTATGGTAAATATGCCGGAGAAGCTCCGCAGTGTCGCCGAGGAGAAGCTCGCCCTGCTCAGACAGGCGCTTGCCAATGCATCGGACGATCTGCCGAAGGTCACGATGAGCTTCGGGATCGCTTTTTCCGACGGAACGCGCTCAAACGACGGGATTTTTGTTGACGCCGATAAAGCGCTCTATTTCGTCAAGGAGCACGGCAAAAACGGATCGAGATTTGTCTGATCCGAAGTTTTAATATCGCAAGCCGCAGGCGCGGGTCAGTCCCGCCTGCGGCTTTTTTCGTTTTCCGCCGAACTGAGACGACAATTTTGCCGCTCCGGCTTTGACTTTTTTGTCCCTCGCTGCGACATGATTCGGAGAATTTTATTCAAAAATGGGCGATTTTCCTACACATATCCCTAAAACCATGTTAGTTATCCCAACATTATCCATCTTGTGGGAAAAGCGGTATAATATAACCATCAAAGGCAAACAGAAACAACGACAAACGAAAGGATGGATATGGAACACGTATTAGCGCGATCGTTCAGCAATTACCTTTGCAGACATAAGATCATCGAGGAAGAATACTTCGACATCTACGTCTACGGCGCCGAGCTTGTGCTCTCGTTCATCGTGACGACCGGCATCATACTGATAATCGGGATCATCGCGGGAATGATACCTGCCACGCTCGCGCACCTCGCAGTGTTCATCGCGCTGAGAAGATTCACCGGCGGCTATCACGCTAAAACGTATCTCCGGTGCAAGATCATAACGATCGCCGTGTACCTTTCGGTCATGCTTGCAGCAAGGTATGCAGACGTCGCATGGTACATATATCTTCTGCTGACTCTCATCGGCAACGCAGTGATATACACGCTCGCACCGGTCGAGAATCCGAACAAACCGCTCACACCCGAGGACAAGCTAAGACTGCGGCGTCTGTCTCACCTGTTTTTCACTGCTCTCTGTTCGGCAGGCGCTGCGCTGAGCCTTATTTACCGCCCATTAGGCAATACGGTGTTCTTTTCAGGGGCTTCCGTAATCGCCTTAATGATAATTACCATCTTTCAGAAAGGAGAACAAAAATGAGAAATATCATGGCAAAGAAGGCCGCAGAGGTAGTCCTCAAGGCCGCAAAGTCTGCTGCTGGTGCTGCTTCCGATTGGAACACCTATCAGCCGAAGGAGCCTGCAATGCTTAAGGCAATTGCAAAGAAGTGATAGCGGTGAGCGGGTAGGACGCAAAATGCGACCTACCCGTTTATCTCTATCTTGATTTTGTCGAAAAAAGTTGCTATAATAGGGTAAAGGTAGAAATGCATATCATCAAAAATATAAATGAAAAGGATTTTCCTATGATTCAAATTGCCGTGTGTGACGATCAGCTGGTTCACATGAAGCGACTGATGCAGAAAATACGGAAGATTTGTGCTGTCCGTGTACCGGAAAGGTACGACTGCCGCGCAGCGAACGGCTTCAGCTCAGCCGAGGAGGTCATGAGATTTCTTGAGGAGCACCGTATCAACATCCTGTTTCTTGATATAGAAATGAAAGGGATGAACGGTTTTGAGCTTGCGGAACAGCTCAATCAGAAGTATCCGGATGTGATCATAATTTTTGTGTCGGCTTATGAGAACTACGTGTACAGCGCATTTCAGTATGCCCCCTTCCGTTTTTTGAGAAAAACTCATCTGGCTGAGGAGCTTGAGCCTGCGCTTCTTGCCGCGATCGACAAGATCATGATCCTGAACAAAACGGTCGAGATCGACTCTGTTGAAGGTCCCGTTGAGATCCGCGTCTCCGATATAATATATTTCGAGAGCGACAGAAACTACATAGTTGCGCATATGACCGGCGGGGAGATATGCAGATTCAGAGGAACGCTCACGCATCTGACCGAGGATATGAAAAACTTTGATTTTTGCCGTATCCATCAGGCGTATCTCATAAATCTTGCAAACATAAAGCGCACCGACGGCAGCGCTGCCGTTATAATGTCGAACGGCGAGGATCTGCCCATAAGCTTCAGAAAGTCGCCGGGATTCAAAGCTGCATATATGGACTACACTAACAGGAGATTTGTAAAATGATAGAGGTGTTTGCCTCATTTGTAGATGCGGTCATATGCTATTGGTTCATTTCGTCGTTTCTGAATGTCGAACGTCGAAAAATGTGGATCGGTGTCGCAGGCACGATATTCTATTTTCTCGTCACGCTTGTCTGCGACAAGTATTTGCCGGGCTTCAGTATAGCTGTCACCTTCATCCTCTTGGTTATCAGCCTTGTGTATGCGCTCATCATCTGCCGCAGAAATTACGTAAAAGCCGTAATTGCCTGCTGCATCTATAAAATGGTCATAATACTGACAAGCTCGGTGATGTTCACCGTGATGTCGTCGCTCATAAAGGATCTCGCGATTCTCATGCAAGGCTCGGGATCGCTTCTGCGCGGCGTTTATCTCACGTTCCACAAGGTGATAATAATTGCGCTGTTCAGCTTCATCCTCGTGCTGTTCAAGAACACGAGCATCACCGATATTCTGACGGGCGTGGTCGTGTTCTCGATCTCGCTTGTGACGATAATCGGACTCGGCGCGGTGATAATAATTATAACGAGCGACGTGACCGACACGAATACCTTTGTCGAGCTGATACTCGTTGCGGCGTTCGTCCTCGTCAACGCGGGAGTGTATATTCTCGTCAACCGAGTGCGGAAGCTCGAAAAACAGAAGTACGAGCTGAAAAGCCTGAACGATCGGTACGAAATGCAGCAGGGCAAATATGCCGAGGCGATCGGCGTATGGAACAACGTCCGCAAGGTCCAGCACGATATAAAGCATCATCTGTGCATAATCAAAGGGCAGCTTGACGACGGCGAGATCGAGGAGTGCAAAAAGTACGTAAGCGAACTGATCCCCGGCACGGATCAGATGGGCAAGATCATAAAATCCGACAACACCGTGCTCGACTACCTTATAAACTCAAAGCTGTGTGCGCTTGAAAACACGCAGGTCATCGTGTCCGGCGTCGTCGGCGATCTCTCGGATATCGCGGACAGCGATCTTGTTTCGATCTTCGGAAACATCATCGACAACGCGATAGAGGCGATAAAGGATCTCGAGGAGAAGCGCATCGAGCTTTTGTTTTCGCGCCACGGCGAGAACAGACTCGTAGTCTGCAAGAATACGATAGGAAGCTCGGTTCTCGAAAACAACAAGAATCTGAACACCTCAAAGCATGACCGCGACCGTCACGGACTCGGTCACATCATCGTCGAGGAGACGGTCAAGCGGCTCGGCGGCATGATAAGCTACTCGGAATCGTGCGGTATGTTTATCGTGCAGATAGTCCTGCCGATGAACGGCACGTGACAGAACGGAATATTTTGTACGGGGCGGCCTGCGGGTCGTCTTTTGCATTTATCCCTTTTGTGCGGTAATCATCCCAAATTCGACATTATTATATTCTGTGATATATAATGGAATCAGAAAGCGAGGGGGCGTAATATGCCTTCAAATAATGCTTTTGGGAGACTACATATGAGATACAGATACCTTCCGATGACAGATGTTGATGATGACGGATTCGGAATCGCGGTACTCGAGGAGTACGGGGATGAAACGACGGTAATAGAATCGTTCGCTGATCTCACTGACGATGAAATGTCGGTCGATCGTCTCGCCGAAATGTGCAATTCGCTCGAGCTGGACCCTGCGCACCTCTGCGACGTGGTCGAGGATTTTTTGGCTTCGCTCTGAGTGGCACTGCTGCCGGTCATGACAATTTTCACCACCGGCTTGCATTTTCGAACATTATGTGCTATAATACTTGTACCTGACATAAAGAGCGTCAGCTCTGACTCAAAGGTACAAGCTTATAGCAGTTGATTGCGGCTGTACCCGTATTGTCGGGTGCAGCTTATTTTTGTTATTTGGGGGAAAATTATGCAGACAAGAGTAGCGGTTATGGCAGTGATCGTTGAAGAAAAGGAGTCGGCTGAGAAGCTGAACGCCGTTCTTCACGAGTTCGGAGACTATATCATCGGCAGAATGGGAATCCCGTACAGAGCGAAGGGGATAAATATTGTATCTATCGCGCTTGACGCGCCACAGGATACGATATCGACCCTCGCCGGACGTATCGGCAATATTGCGGGAGTGAGCGTCAAGACGGCGTACTCCAATGTGATCGGCGATGAGTAATACACCGCAGAAACAGCTTATCGATAAGCTGTGCGCCGAGCACAGTCTGACACTTGAGGAATACGAGCTCCTTGTGCGCACAATGGATGATGAGACGGCAGCGTATGCGGCGTCTCTTGCGGATTCGGTCAGGCAGAAGATATACGGCCGCGACGTCTACACGCGCGGATTGATCGAGGTCGGCAACGTTTGCCGCAACGACTGCTACTACTGCGGCATCAGACGCTCGAACGCCGCGTGCGATCGCTATATCCTCACCCACGACGAGATCATGGCGTGCGCCGAGGAGGGGTACGCGCTCGGCTTCCGCACGTTCGTGATCCAGGGCGGAGAGGGAGTCATCCCGGTCGATTCCGTATGTCGCACGGTCGCAGCGCTGAAGGAGGCGCACTCCGACTGCGCAGTCACACTCTCGCTCGGCGAGTATTCGTATGACGATTACAAGCGAATGCGCGATGCGGGCGCCGACAGGTACCTGCTCCGCCATGAGACGGCAACAAAGGAGCATTACGAAATGCTTCATCCTGCGCAGATGTCGTTTGACAACAGAATGCGCTGCCTTCGCGACCTGAAGGCTCTCGGATTTCAGGTCGGCTGCGGGTTTATGGTCGGCTCGCCGTTCCAGACACCGGCGCACATTGCGCGCGATCTGAAATTTATCGAGGAATTCTCGCCCGATATGTGCGGGATCGGACCGTTCATCCCACAAAAAGATACGCCGTTCGGCGAATATCCGGCGGGCACTGCGGAGATGACAGTTTATCTTCTGTCGCTCATACGTCTTATTTCGCCGACGATCCTGCTGCCCGCGACAACAGCGCTCGGCACGGTCGATCCGCGCGGGCGCGAAAAGGGGATACTTGCGGGAGCGAATGTCGTTATGCCGAATTTGTCGCCCGTTTCCGTCCGCAAGAAATACGAGCTTTACGACAACAAGATCTGCACGGGCGAGGAATCCGCACAGTGCTGCGGATGTCTTTCCGCGCGGATGGAGTCCATCGGTTACAGGCTCGTCGTTGCTCGCGGCGACCGCATCTGCGGTGCGGCGGACGAGACTGCATTATAATAAAAATTCAAATATATCTGCGGGGAAAATGACCCGGATGAAAGGAAAAATATGAGTATCTACGATCCTAAATCAATGAAGGCGGAGGAGTTCATAAACGACGCCGAAATTCTTGAAACACTTGAATATGCCGAAAAGAACAAGCACAACGTTGAGCTGATCGACGAGCTGCTTGAGAAAGCACGTCCGAGAAAGACCGAGAACGGCGTGACGTGCGCCGGACTTACGCACAGAGAGGCGTCGGTCCTGCTTGCGTGCGACATTCCCGAGAAGATCGAGGAGATGTACGCTCTCGCAAATGAGATCAAGCTTGCGTTTTACGGAAACAGAATCGTCATGTTCGCGCCGCTGTATCTCTCGAACTACTGTGTCAACGGATGTGTGTATTGCCCGTATCACGCGAAAAACAAGCATATCGCGAGAAAAAAACTGACACAGGACGAGATCCGCGCCGAAGTAACGGCTCTTCAGGACATGGGACACAAGCGCCTTGCGATCGAGGCGGGAGAGGATCCCGTGAACAACCCGATCGAGTACATACTCGAATGTATAAACACGATTTATTCCGTCCATCACAAGAACGGCGATATCCGCCGCGTCAACGTCAATATTGCGGCAACCACTGTTGAGAATTACCGCAAGCTCAAGGAGGCGGGGATCGGTACATACATCCTGTTCCAGGAGACGTACAACAAAAAGAGCTATCTCGAGCTGCACCCGACCGGACCCAAGCACGATTACGATTACCATACGGAGGCAATGGATCGCGCGATGGAGGGCGGCATCGACGATGTCGGACTCGGTGTCCTTTTCGGGCTTGAGGGATACAGATATGAGTTTGCCGGACTGCTCATGCACGCGGAGCACCTTGAGGCTGTGCACGGCGTCGGTCCCCATACGATAAGCGTTCCGCGCGTCAAGCACGCCGATGATATTGATCCCGATGTGTTTGACAACGGCATCAGCGACGATATGTTTGCAAAGATCATCGCGTGCATCCGCATTGCCGTGCCGTATACCGGCATGATCATCTCCACAAGAGAGAGCGAAGCCGTCCGCGGAAAGGTGCTCGATTACGGCATCTCGCAGATCAGCGGAGCGTCGCGCACCTCTGTCGGCGGATATACCGAGGACGAGCGTCCGCACGATTCCGAGCAGTTTGACGTCTCGGATCAGCGTACCCTTGATGAGGTCGTGCGTTGGCTTATGGAGATGGATCATATTCCGTCGTTCTGCACCGCGTGTTACAGAGAGGGACGCACCGGCGACCGTTTCATGAGCCTATGTAAGAGCGGGCAGATACTGAACTGCTGCCATCCGAATGCGCTCATGACGCTGACTGAGTACCTCGTCGATTACGCGTCGGAGGAGACGAAGAAGATCGGCTTCGAGCTGATCGAGCGCGAGCTATGTAAGATACCGAAGGAAAAGGTGCGCGAGATCGCGCGGAAGAATATCGAGGATATAAAGGCGTCAAACCGCCGCGATTTCCGATTCTGATTTAAAAAACTAAAGCTTGAAAGGTGTGATAAACTGTGGCAGGACTTAACGACAGAGTGTCGGCTGAGCGTGTGCATATCGGATTTTTCGGGGTCCGCAACGCGGGAAAATCGAGCGTGGTCAACGCCGTCACTGGACAAAAGCTGTCGCTTGTGTCGGACGTGAAGGGAACTACCACCGATCCCGTGCAGAAAGCGATGGAAATACTGCCGCTCGGTCCCGTCGTCATCATTGACACTCCCGGCATCGATGATGAGGGCGAGCTTGGCGAGATGCGCGTCCGCCGGACGAAGGATGTGCTTTCAAAAACGGATGTCGCGGTGCTTGTGGTTGACGCCGTTCGCGGAAAGCAGAAGGCGGATGATGAGCTGTCGGCAATATTTGCCGAGAGGGGTATTCCGCACGTCACCGTGTACAATAAGTCCGACCTGCTTGAGAATATCCCCGCCGCAGGAGAGGGAGAGATCTACGTCAGCGCCGAGAGCGGCTATGGTATAAACGACCTCCGCGAGCTTTTGGGTCATATTGCGGGAAAGGCGGAGAGCCGCCGTGTCCTTGTCGGCGACTTGATCGACCCGGGCGATGTCGTCGTGCTCGTCACACCGATCGACGAATCGGCACCCAAGGGGCGTATGATCCTGCCACAGCAGCAGATGATACGCGACGTGCTCGATCACGGCGCCATAAATATTGTCACAAAGGAAACGGAGCTTGCCACAGCGCTTGCATCACTCAGAGAGCCGCCGAGAATGGTTATAACCGATTCGCAGGCGTTCGGCAAGGTGAGCCGTATTGTTCCGGAGAGTATCACGCTCACGTCGTTTTCGATCCTCTTTGCACGCTATAAGGGCGAGCTTGACGAGGCGGTTCGCGGCGCGGCGGCGCTTGACCGACTGTCGGACGGCGACCGCGTTCTCATATCCGAGGGATGTACGCATCACAGACAGTGCGGCGATATCGGTACGGTAAAGCTTCCGCGCTGGATCGGCGAATATACGGGAAAAGAGCTTGAATACGATTTCACCTCCGGCGGAGAGTTCCCGGACGAGCTTTCAAAATACGCCATCATCGTTCACTGCGGCGCGTGTATGCTCGGCGAGCGTGAGATGAAATCGCGCATATCCCGCGCCCGCTCGGCAGGCGTGCCGATTACAAACTACGGTACCGCGATCGCGAAGATCCACGGGATCCTCGCCCGTTCGCTCTCACCGTTCCCCGACCTTGCCCGTGAAGTCATGTGAAAGCGATACGGAAAAAGCTTCGGCTGCGTGCCGGAGCTTTTTTCTTCCCCCTCATCCTTGAATTTTACCGGAACCTGTGGTAAAATCGGTGTATGATAAACTTGATTGCCGGAGGCTCATATGTTCAGGATTCTTATTGCCGAGGATGATCGCGAGCTGCGCCAGCTTTTCTCGCACGTTCTCACCAAAAACGGCTATACGGCGCTCGGCGTCTGCGACGGTGAAGAGGCTCTCGCCGCGATCGACGGCGGGTACTTCGACCTCATAATTTCGGACGTGATGATGCCGAAAGTTGACGGCTATGAGCTTGTGCGTCGGATCCGCGAGGACGGCATCACCACGCCGGTGCTGATGATCACCGCAAAGGATGCGTTTGACGATATGCGTCGCGGATTTGCGTCCGGTACGGACGACTACATGGTGAAGCCGGTCAACGTGAACGAGATGGTCCTGCGCGTCGGTGCGCTGCTCAGACGGGCGCAGATGATAAACGAGCGCCGGCAGGTCATAGGTGAAACGGTGCTCGAGTGCGATCTTCTTACTGTCACGCGCGGAGCCGAAAGCGAGGTTCTGCCGCAGAAAGAATTCATGCTGCTCTACAAAATGGCGTCGTATCCGGGACGGATATTCACCCGCAAGCAGCTTATGGACGAGGTTTGGGGCTACGATTCCGATACGGATACCACCCATACCGTTGATGTCCACATCGCACGGCTGCGCGAACGGTTTCGCGATAACCCCGATTTCTCCATCGTTACGATGCGCGGCGTCGGCTACAAGGTGGTGAAATCGTGAAGAAGAACAGACCGTATATTATCTCGTTCAAGCTTTGGTTTTTCCTTGTGTGCCTCGTCGGACTTGCCCTTGTCTCTGCGATCGGCTACCTCTCTGCATGGGCGCTCGTGAGATGGATGCCTGCCGCACGCGATGTTCCGGTGTATGTCTGGGCGATCATCATATGTATATTTCTCGGCGTGTTCCTCACCGTTTGCATCACAAAAATATTCTTTGACCCGATCGCAAAGCTGAGACGTGCCATGGGCGAGGTCGCAGGCGGAGACTTCAAGGTCTTTGCCGAAACGAACAGCCACATCGCCGATATACAGAGCATATACGACGATTTCAACGCCATGGTGCGGGAGCTTGACGCGACCGAGACCTTGCAGACCGACTTCATTTCGAGCGTGTCGCATGAGTTCAAAACTCCGATCGGCGCGATCGAGGGTTATGCAATGCTGCTTCAGGATAAGGCGCAGAGCGAGGAGGAGCGCGCGGGATGCGTTGACAAGATTCTGTATAACACGGAACGTCTCTCAAATCTTGTCGGCAATATTCTTTTGCTGTCCAAGGTCACAAATCAGTCCATCTCCATGAAACGCGAGGCGTATCGCCTTGACGAGCAGGTGCGTCAGGCAGTGGTTGAGCTTGAGAGAAAATGGACGGAACGCGAGACTGAGCTTGACGTCGATCTCGAGGAGATCGAGTACGTCGGGCACGAGGGGCTGATGCTCCACGTTTTTTCAAATCTTATCGACAATGCCGTGAAATTTGCGCCTGTCGGCGGGATCGTCCGCATGAGGCTGAAAACCAAAGACGGGGCGGCGGTCTTTACAATCGACGACAACGGCCCCGGCATAAACGAAGACGATGCCGATAAGATATTCGGGAAATTCTATCAGGGCGATACATCTCACAAAACGGAGGGAAACGGGCTTGGGCTTGCCCTCGTGCGCCGCATCGTTGCGATGCACGGCGGAACCGTTACAGTCGAAAATCTAACGGTCGGGTGCCGCTTCACCGTTACTCTCCCGATGGTTGAGTAATAACACAATACGAAAAAAGAGCTGTCGTGCTTCCGCACGGCAGTTTTTTGATGCCTTTACGAGCTGTTTCGACAAATATCAACAAATGTTGATGTTCGGTTGACAAAGAGTTGCAGATCGCAGTTTATAATAGTGTATGCTTGGAAATCATAAAGAAAAAACGGAAGGCATACAAGATGTTAAAGCTGATCAGAAATATGAGGAAAAAAGAAGTGCTCATGGCGCTTGCGGCAGTGGTGCTGATACTCGGGCAGATATATTTCGACCTGACGCTGCCGGATTTCATGAGCAGACTTACGATGCTCGTGCAGACGGCGGGCAGCGACGCGTCCGAGATCTGGCTCGTCGGCGCCAAAATGCTCGGATGCGCAGTTGCGAGCATGGGCCTTGCCGTGATCTGCGGCTATCTCATGTCGAGCGTTGCCGCCGGCTTCAGCTATACGCTGCGCGACCGCATTTTCGGAACCGTAGCCGACCTCGGTGAGCAGGAGATGAACCGCTTTTCCGTGCCGAGCCTCATTGTCCGTACGACAAACGACGTAACACAGATACAGATGCTCATTGCGATGGGACTTCAGATCCTCGTGAAAGCGCCGGTGATGGCGGTTTGGGCGGTCATGAAGATCATCGGGAAGAGCTGGCAGCTCTCGCTGTTTACCGGAGCGATCGTCGTTTTCCTGCTTGTGATGATGCTCTCGATCCTGTTTCTGCTGCTTCCGCGATTCAAGCGCGTGCAGCGCATGATGGACGAGATCAACAGTCTCGCCCGCGAGAACATCAGCGGAATCAGAGTCGTTCATGCATATAACGCCGAGGACTATCAGAACGAAAAGTTCGACCGTGCAAATACCGATCTGTACAGAACGCAGCTGTTCAACCAGCGCACGTTTTCCGTTATGATGCCGTCGCTCACACTTGCGATGAACGTTTTGTCGCTCGGGATATACTGGCTCGGCACGCGCCTCATCGGCAATATTCCTGCGGCGGAGGCGATGTCGCGTATGACGCTTTTCTCCGATATCGTTGTGTTCAGCACGTATGCGACGTATGTCATTATGTCGCTTATGATGATAGTCATGATATTCATGATGCTGCCGGCGGCACAGGTCTCCGCGGACCGTATAAACGAGGTGCTCGCATCAAAGCCGAGCGTCATTCCCGGAACGGCTGCGGATGCTCCCGAGATCGGTACGGTCGAGTTCCGTAACGTTTCATTCAGATATCCCGATGCCGCAAGTGACACGCTTAAAAACATCTCATTCAGGGTAGGACGCGGCGAAACGATCGCGTTTATCGGCGCTACCGGATGCGGAAAAACCACTCTTGTCCAGCTCATAGCGAGATTCTACGACGCTACGGCTGGCGAGGTTTTAGTCGACGGTGTCAACGTTAAGGATTATTCCTTTGACGCACTGTACGACAAGCTCGGCTACGTTACACAGCGAGCCGTGCTCTTTTCCGGAAGCGTGCGCGACAACGTGAATTTCGGCGAAAGCGATGCCGTCCGTTCGGACGAAAATGTATGGCAGGCGCTCTCGCTCGCCCGCGCGTCCGATTTTGTCGAGAATATGCCCGACGGGCTTGGTCAGAACATCGAGCAGGGCGCAACAAATGTGTCCGGAGGACAGAAGCAGCGCCTTTCGATTGCCCGCGCACTTGCAAGAAAGCCGGAGATCCTTCTGTTTGACGATTCGTTCTCGGCGCTTGACTATAAGACGGATTCACAGCTTCGCGCGGGACTTCACGATGAGCTTGCGGGCACAACGCTTGTGATCGTCGCACAGCGTATCGGTACGATACGGCACGCCGACAGGATCGTCGTGCTCGATCACGGCGAGGCTGTCGGGATCGGCACACATGACGAGCTTATGAAAAACTGCGATGTATACCGAGAAATTGCGCTGTCGCAGCTCTCCGAGTCGGAGCTTGGAGAGTCCGCAGGCGAGAAAGGACTGGCGTAAATATGAACGGACATATGGGAAGAGGATTCGGCGGACGCGGCGTTCCCGCCGAAAAGGCGAATGTCGGCGACACGACAAAAAAGCTGCTTAATCACTCCGGAAAAACAATGATCCCGGCGATAGTGGCGCTTGTGCTTGCAGCGCTGAGCGCGATATTTACGATCATCAGCCCAAACAGAATATCAGAGATAGTCAGCGTGATCACCGCCGGTATCATGACCGAGATAGATATGGCAGAGGTCGGACGGATCGGCGTGCGGCTGATCGCGATATTCGCGGCGAGCGCCGTCTGCGGATTCCTGCAGCATTTTATAATGTGCAGCGTAACGCTTCGCGTCGCAAAGGATCTGCGCAGCGACATGAGCCGCAAGATCAACAATGTCCCGCTGAAGGCATACGACGGCAAAAGCTCCGGCGATATACTCAGCCGTATGACAAACGACGTTCAGACGCTCTCGCAGGCGCTCTCGAACAGCCTGCCGACGATCATCTCGGCGGTCGCGCAGTTTGTCGGCTGTATTATAATGATGTTTGCGACAGAGTGGCGTATGAGTGTCATGGCGATCCTTTCGACTCTTGTCGGCTTTGCGCTCATGGCGGTGATCATGGGACGCTCGCAGCGCTATTTCACCGCACAGCAGTCAACCCTCGGTACGCTCAACGGATATATCGAGGAGATGTACACCGGTCACGCGGTCGTGCGTATATCCCGTGCCGAGCGCGGCATGAAGGAGAATTTCAGCCGCATGAACGAGGACGTTTACAGAGCGAATAAGCGTGCGCAGTTCCTGTCCGGAATAATGCAGCCGCTCATGACGTTTGTCGGAAACCTCGGATACGTGGCGGTATGCGTGTACGGCTCCTCTCTCGCGATAAGCGGCAAGATTGAGTTTTCCGTGATCGTCGCGTTCATAATGTACGTGCGCCTGTTTACCTCGCCGCTCACACAGATCGCGCAGGGAATGACGAACGTTCAGATGGCGGCGGCATCCGGTAAGCGGATATTTGATTTTCTCAGCGAGGACGAGCTTGACCCCGGCGGCGACCGCGTAATTCCGCTCAGCGATGTGCACGGCGCAGTGAAGTTCGATCACGTGTCGTTCGGATACTCCGACGATCCCGATAAAATAGTAATAAAAGACTTCTCCGCCGACATAAAGCCGGGCGAGAAGGTTGCGATCGTCGGTCCCACAGGTGCCGGAAAGACTACAATTGTAAATCTGCTTATGCGCTTTTATGAGCTGAACGGCGGAAAGATCACGATCGACGGCGTTCCGACAGACGAGCTTTCTCGTGAAAATCTGCACGATATGTTTGCGATGGTGCTTCAGGACACATGGCTGTTCGGCGGCACTGTCCGCGAGAATCTTGTGTACAACAAGGAGAGCGTCACGGATGACGAGCTTCTCCGTGCCTGCCGCGCCTGCGGTATCGAGGATTTCGTGCTGTCGCTGCCGCACGGGCTTGACACCGTGCTCGACGAGAATACGAGCATTTCCGCAGGTCAGAAGCAGCTCTTTACGATCGCCCGCGCCATGATAAAGAACAGCCCGATGCTGATCCTCGACGAGGCTACATCCTCCGTCGATACTCGCACCGAGCTTACCGCACAGCGGGCGATGGACAGCCTCACGAGCGACCGAACGAGCTTTGTTATCGCGCACAGGCTGTCAACTATCAAGAATGCCGACCTGATCCTTGTCCTGAAGGACGGCAACGTCATAGAGCAGGGAGATCACGAGGAGCTGCTTGCACGCGGCGGATTCTATGCAGAGCTGTATAACAGCCAGTTTGAAAAGGCGTCGTAAATATGAAACTTTTAGATACAGACAAATTTGAGTTCAAGCTTGACAGACGGCTGAGATATACAACGCTTTTTTGGCTGTTCTTCCTCGGCAGTATCGCGGGATTCGTTCTCGAAGGACTTTGGCGGATAATTCTCGTGGGTCATTGGGAGAATCACTCCGCCACCGTCTGGGGACCGTTCTGCATAGTCTACGGGATCGGCGGAGTTACGATGTTTACGGTCGCCTGCTTCATCGATAAAAAGCCGTTTTTTGTGCAGTTCGGCGTGTACGCCGTGATCGGCTCGGTCGTGGAGTATATCGCAAGCGTGTTTCAGGAGTACGTGTTCGGCTCGCGCTCGTGGGATTACAGCGATCATCTTCTGAATCTGCACGGCAGAATAACACTTCAGATGACGCTCATATGGGGCGTCCTCGGTGTGCTTTTCGTGAAGCTGTTCTTCCCGATCATAGTGAGATTGCAGGATGTCCCCGAGGGGAAGGTTGCGCGCGTAATATGTGCGGCCGCGACCGTGTTTATGGTGGTGAATCTCTGCGTGACGGCAGCAGCGGTTCTCCGCTGGCAGGGAAGAATTGAGGGGCGTCTCGCCGAAAACCGTATCGATCGCCTGCTCGACGAGCGATTCGGCAACGACAGAATGACCGCGATATTCTCGAACATGGTGTTCGTGGACAGCGCGGCGGATGTATCCGAAGGAGAGGCGGCATGATCGAGAAATTCGTTGAATTCATAACGTGATTCGGTATACTTACATCGGCGATTGCCGCAGTGATCTTCGCGGCGGCAGCGGTTCTGCTTATCGTCTGCCCGCTCGCGATATTCCGTATTGTCAGATATATCCTGATCGGCGTGTGTGTAGCAGGAACCGTTTGCAGCATGGTCCTGCTCATTATGGCGCTTTACCGCAGACACGCCGAATCGGATGAAGATAAAAAAGAGAAAAACTGAGAAAGGATGAAAGAAAATATGGCAAAGTACAGCGTTATCTATAATCCGCTCGCAGGAAACGGCAGAGGCAAGGAAGAGGCGGAGCGTCTCGGAGACATCCTTAAGGGGGATGAGGTGTCGTATACCGATATGACGAAGATATCAGACTATGCGGAGTTCGTATCGGGGCTTGAACCGGACGAGCGGCTGCTCGTTGCGGGCGGCGACGGCACGCTGAATCGTTTTATAAACGACACGGATAAGCTATTGTTCCCGTGCGATGTTTATTATTATGCGGCGGGCAGCGGCAACGAATTCTGGCACGATCTCGGACGAAAGAAAGGCGACGGTCCGGTCTGCGTGAACAAATACATACAAAATCTCCCGACAGCTGAAGTGAACGGCGAGCAGTTCAAGGTGCTGAACGGTGTCGGCTTCGGAATTGACGGATACTGCTGCGAGGTGGGGGACAGAATGCGCGAGGAGAGCGCAAAGAAGATAAACTACACCTCCATTGCGATAAAGGGACTGCTGTTCTACTACCATCCGGCGAACGCCGTGATAACGGTTGACGGCGTTCGGTATACATACGAAAAGGTGTGGCTCGCACCGATGATGAACGGCCGCTATTACGGCGGCGGAATGATGCCGACACCGAATCAGAACAGGCTCGGCGACGGCAATGTGTCCGTTATGGTCATGTACAATGCAGGAAAGCTTCGCACGCTCAAGATGTTTCCATCGGTGTTCTCCGGCGAGCACGTGGAGTATAAAAAGCACGTCGTCGTTCACTCCGGAAGAAGCATCACCGTAGAATATGACCGTCCGACACCTCTCCAGATCGACGGCGAAACGATCCCGAACATAATAAAATGCAGCCTCACAGCGGCAGAAGTTCCCGCTCCCATGATGCAGTGAGGCAAAAAATAAAAGATCCCGGCTTATAGCCGGGATCTTTTTGTAACTTAAAGCAGTGCGCGGTCGTTTGCAAATTCCTTGCCGCTGCATTCGGAGAATTTCTCGAGGAGTATCTCAACGGTCAGCTTCTTCTTCTCTTCACCGGAAATGTCGAGAATGACGCGCCCGTCGTTCATCATGATGAGTCTGTTGCCGTGTGCGATCGCATCGCGCATATTGTGTGTGACCATCATCGCCGTGAGATTCTGCTCGCTTATGAGCTTGTCGGTGATCTCGAGAACCTTTGCTGCGGTCTTGGGATCGAGTGCCGCAGTGTGCTCGTCGAGCAGCAGAAGCTTCGGCTGCTTCAGCGTCGCCATGAGGAGCGTCAGCGCCTGACGCTGACCGCCGGAGAGAAGACCAACCTTTGCGGTCATGCGGTCTTCAAGCCCGAGTCCGAGCATCTTCAGAAGCTCGTGATAGCGTTCACGCTCGGCTTTTGTTATGCCCCAGCGGAGCGTTCTCGCGTGCCCGCGCCTTGCTGCAAGCGCAAGATTTTCTTCGATCTGCATATTAGCAGCCGTGCCGGTCATGGGATCCTGGAATACGCGGCCGAGATATGACGCGCGTTTGTGCTCCGGAATACCGGTGACGTTTACTCCGTCGATCACGATCGCTCCGGAGTCTACCGGCCATACGCCGGCGACCGCGTTGAGCGTCGTGGACTTTCCGGCTCCGTTACCGCCGATGATCGTAACGAAATCACCGGGAGCGAGATGCAGGTTCACGCCGTTCAGCGCGTGCTTTTCGTTGATCGTTCCGGGGTTGAACGTCTTGTGAATGTTTGAGATCTCAAGCATTGTCCTGCTCCTCCTTCTTTGCGGTATCCTCGGTGCTCCGTTTGAGCGAGATCTTTCCGGCACGCCTGAACGAACTTTTTCTCGCCGTCTGAAGGTTCGGAACGGCAAGGAACAGCGCCACGACGATCGCCGTGAAGAGCTTCAGATCGTTTGAGTTGAGTCGCAGCCACAGCACGAGGTTTACTACGAGATAGTATATCACGCCGCCGATGACCACAAACGTAAGTCTGCCGAAGAAATTGAGGTGACGTCCGACGATCGCTTCGCCGAGAACCTCGCCGATGATGACTGCAGCAAGCCCGATAACGATCGCGCCCTGTCCCATCTTGATGTCGGCGTATCCCTGATACTGCGCGATAAGACCGCCGGAGAGAGCTACAAGTCCGTTCGAGAGCGCAAGTCCGAGCACCTTGATGGAATTAACGTTAATACCCTGCGCTTTGCTCATGGAGAGGTTGTTTCCCGTTGCACGGACGGCACAGCCAAGCTCCGTGCCGAAGAACCAGTAGAGGATCATGATAATAACGAACGCGATGCCGAGTCCGACGAGTATCGCCATGGTGATCTTTCTCGAGGTGAGGATCAGGTTGTACTTGTCTACGTTCAGCGCCTTGTTTGCAGCCATGCCCATTATGTGCAGGTTTATGGAGTACAGCGCAAACTGCGTGAGGATTCCCGAGAGGATCGCCGGAATACCGAAAACGGTGTGAAGTACGCCGGTCAGCGCACCTGCGGCAATACCTGCGGCGGTCGCAATGAGAAGCGCTATCGGCGCGGGAATGCCGGCAATAACGAGCATGACGGTTACCGCGCCGCCTGTCGCGAACGATCCGTCAACCGTAAGATCGGCAATGTCGAGCAGACGGAAAGTGATGTACACGCCGAGCGCCATTATTCCCCAAAGGATTCCCTGAGCTATGCCTCCGGGAAAGCTCTGAAGGAGCTTCAGCGAGTCAAGTGATGACAGATATGCAATCATAAAAACTCCGAATATTCTGTAAATTTAGCACTGAGAAATGAGGCGAAGCGCCGGACAGAGTGTACTGACCGGCGCAGCGCGGAAATGCTTGTTAGTCGTGTTAGTCTGCGATGGGAGTGTAGTCTGCGGGAGCGGTGAAGCCAAGCTCATCCGCAACAGACTTGTTGTACTCCTTGGTGAACTTTGCGGCAGTGGCGATCTCCATGGTGGTGATGTCTGCACCGTTTACAAGGATCTCGTATGCCATCTCACCTGCCTTGTAGCCGATGTCGTGGTAGCTGATGGAAAGGGTCGCAACACCGCAGCCCTTGCAGATGTTCTCCTCACCTGCGAAGATCGGGGTCTTTGCGGGAACTGCAACGTTGCGGATAGCTTCGGTGCAGGAAGCGGCGGTGTTATCGGTCGGAATGTAGATGACATCGCTGTTCGAGCAAGCGCTCTGAGTTACGGCTGCAACATCGTTTGAGTCGGAGAAGGAGAAGGGAGTGACCGTGTAGCCGAGCTTCTCAAACATAGGGGTGATGGTGTTGACCTGATAGAGGGAGTTCGGCTCGCCGGAGCAGTAGATTATGCCGAGATTCTTGTTCTCAGAAGCAGGGAACAGCTCAGCAACAGCGTTTGCCTGCTCATCAAGGGGAGCAAGGTCGCTTGTTCCGGTGATGTTCTTGCCGGTCTTGCCGGTCCAGTCGGAGATGGCAAGCGCGGTAGCGTAATCAGTAACGGACGTTCCGATGATCGGAATTTCGGATGTTGCTGCGGACGCTGCCTGAAGAGCACCGGTCGCGTTTGCGAGAATGAGGTCAACCTTGTCGGAGACAAGCTGTGTGCAGATGGTGTTGCAGGTGTTTGCATCGCCGGCAGCGTTCTGCTCCTTGAACTCAACTTTGTCGCCGAGCTTCTCGGTGAGTGCTTCCTTGAAGCCTGCCGTTGCGGCATCAAGTGCCTGGTGAACTGCAAGCTGACAAATTCCTACCACGTACTTTTTGTCAGCGCTGCCGCCGTTGTCCCCGCTGCCACTGTTGTCGGTGCTGCCGCAGGACGTCATGGAGATGGATGACGCAACTGTCAGTGCGGCAAGAAGTGTCGCAATGATTTTCTTTTTCATTTTCATATTCCTTCTTTTCTTTATAGATTAAGCGGCATCGCCGCCGTTTTACAAATAAAAAATCTCCGTATCCGAAAAAGGATACAGAGACGTGAGATCCGTGATACCACTCTGCTTTTGCCGCAGCCTTACGGGTGCAGCCTCAATAGGCATAAATGTCGTGCGCCGATAACGGAGCGCCGCACCGTCGTGCGTTTTTCGCACGCTGCTAACGGAATGTATTCACGCCCGCCTTACCGATGCCTCGCATCACCCGGCAACTTTCTGTACGGAATAACGGTTCGCTACTTCTTTCCGATCAATGCATTATGTGTATTAATGCGCTAAAGCTTATATACGTATTATATTCGCAATTGTTTTCCGTGTCAATAGTTTTTTTGAATTTTTTTGTGCGCGGAACATCATTTTTTGAAAATGGGAGCGCATTTGCATAAACCGGAAAAAACGTCGCATAATTGAAATAAAAGACAGTGCGAAAGGAAATCGGGAAATATCTTATGAATATGGATAACGAAAGCTATAAGAAATATGCCGAGGCGCGGGCGAAAAAGTCGCCTATATTCAAGAACTGCGCTGCGGCGTTTGTCGTAGGCGGCGCGATCTGTACGCTCGGACACATTCTGCGCGGTGTGTATATGGATCACTGCGGCTTTGAGAAGGATGACGCCGGAGCGCTCGTATCCGTCAGCCTTATATTTATCGCGGTGCTTCTGACAGGGCTCGGCGTGTTCGACAGGATCGCATCTTTCGCCGGCGCGGGAACTCTTGTACCGATAACGGGATTCGCAAATGCCGTCTCGTCACCTGCCATTGATTCCAAAACCGAGGGCTTCGTGCTAGGCGTCGGAGCCAAAATATTCTCTATTGCGGGACCTGTGATACTTTACGGAATATCATCGGGGGTGCTGTACGGCGTGATCCTGTACATCTGCACTCTGTTCAAGTGAGGTTTGAAATGAACAATTCGGAAGAAAAGTCGGCGCTTCGCGGGATCATTAAACCGATGCGCCCCGTATATGTGCTTGCAAGCAGTGCCGTCGTCGGACGCGAGGAGTATAAAGGCCCGCTGAGAGAATATTTTGAGGTGCGCGACAACAAGGACGACAGCTTCGGAATGAAATCGTGGGAGCGCGCGGAGTCGGAGATGCAGCGCCTTGCGCTCAACGGTGTTTTTGCCGGGGCAAAATTCGGTGAAGCTGATGTCGGATTCCTGTTTGCCGGGGATCTGCTCAACCAGTGTGCAGGCTCAAACTACGGGCTGCTCAATTTCAAGATTCCGTATCTCGGTCTGTACGGGGCGTGCTCAACCGCCGCCGAAGGGCTGATCCTCTCGGCGCTTATGTGCGGCTCGACCGGTATGCGCTGCGCTGCGGTGTCATCGTCGCACAACTGCTCTGCCGAAAGGCAGTTCCGATTTCCCATGGAGTACGGCGGTCAGCGGACGCCGACATCTCAGTGGACTGTCACGGGCGCCGGTGCATTTGCCGTCGGTGCGGATAAGAGTGAAACAAAGCACGACGGTATGTACCTCCGCATCGCAGATGTAATGCCGGGGATCGCTATCGACCGCGGTATTACGGATATCAATAATATGGGCGCGGCAATGGCGCCTGCCGTCGCGGATACTCTTTTGCGATATTTCGATTCAACGAAAACAACGGGTGAGAGCTATGACCTTATCGTCACGGGTGACCTCGGTCGGGAGGGAAGCGCAATATTGTGCGACCTTATGAGGATCGAGGGCAAAAGCATCGACGATATGCACGACGATTGCGGCCTTATGATATACGACGAATCCTCTGACAAGCATGCAGGCGGATCGGGCTGCGGATGCTCGGCTGTCGTTGTGGCAGCGTGCATAATGGAGCGTATGCGTCGCGGCGAGTGGAAAAACGTTCTGTTCGTCGGAAGCGGAGCGCTCATGAATCCGGTGATGTTGAATCAGGGGGAGAGTATTCCGGGGATCGGGCACCTCGTTCATATCGTGGCGGAAGAAAGGCAGATGGGGTGATGTTTATGGAATATTTTTGGGCGTTTGTCATCGGAGGCGCATTCTGCGTCGTCGCGCAGATACTGATCGACAAGACCAAGCTTACTCCGGCTCGAATACTTGTCCTGTACGTATGCGCGGGTGTATTCCTGACGGCGGTGGGACTTTACGAGCCGATCGTGAAATTTGCGGGAGGCGGGGCTACAACACCGCTTACGGGATTCGGCTACGTCATCGCAAACGGAGCGAAAAAAGGAGTAGAGGAGCGCGGGCTTCTCGGGGCACTTACCGGCGGACTCGAGGCCTCCGCCGCGGGAATATCTGCGGCGCTTTGCTTCTCGCTCATCGCAGCACTGATATTCAAAAGCAAGCCCAAGAAATAAAGCGGGAAATGACGGATCGCTTCGGAATAGAAAGAGGTGCAGGATGTATCCTGCACCTCTTCGGCTCCGAGCCAAGCGGGTCATCTGTTTGCGATTGTTTTCAGAATAGTGATGGCGTCGTATATTTCGATCTTTCCGTTGTGATCAGCGTCAAAATCATCACGCCTCTCTACATCCCATCCTGCAACGTATTTGAGCACATTTATGGCATCAATTACTCCGTAGTACGGTGCATACTCGTCAGAATCGGTTTTAACGACAAGGACGTAATTGTACTGGGGAACAACAAGCTTGAAAACATTTCCGAATTCCTCGTCTGTTTCCATTCTCTCTCGGAGCATTGCTGCTACTTCCTCGCTGTACTCGTCCGATTTGTCCGCGAGAACAAGCTCGACAGAACTGGTGAGCACTCTCACCTCCTCAAGTTCTATGCCGGGGAAATCCTTTGCGGTGTAAATGGGATCGCCTGTTCCGTTATAATAATCCTTGTACTTCATGAAATAGTATAACGGATCACGGTACAGATCCTCTTCGTACCCCCACATTGAGCGTTTTTCCTGATTACTGATATAGTCGTACCTTTCCTTGACGGCGGCTTCAAACTCTTCAGGTGTACTGTTGAGGAGGTGATGAAAGTCACCGTCCTTGTCGAAATGATATTCGGCTGTCCATTGCTCGTTAAACATTTCGACACACATATAAAGTTTTACAACGCCCTTTTCGCCGTAATAGCGGTATACCGGGTGAGTTTGACAGTCCATGACCTTGCATATATCACACCAGTCATCCGCCTCGGCAGTGGAGGGAAGAATGCATACTGACATGACAGTCAGTACGGCCAGTAAAAGAGATAGTTTTCTGCGTAGCATAGTGCTAATTCCTTTCTGCGCTATAATTGTTATTTGTTGTAAGCGCTTTTTTATTATAGCATTGCTGGAATATGCTGTCAACTAAAGCGTTATATAATTTGCGCTTTCTTATCGACATAATTCCCCATCAGATCATGAACAGAGTGATAAATTGGTCGAAAAAACCTATTTTGCGGGATAAATAAAATGGTAAAGATCAGACGCGGGTATTGACACATTATGGAAAATATGGTACTATGTTAATGGGAATTCCCGAAAATTACGATATTATTTCAAAGGAGCGTTGAAAATGAAAAGAGTTTTTTCAGCAATTATGTCGGCTGTGATCGCCGTCTCGTGTATTCCTTCGGTTTTCGCGGACGATACTCTGTATGCGCCGCCTGATGATGGGTACATAGAAATTGAAGAAACGGTAAGTTCGGAGGATATTGAGAGACCTGCTCTGTCAGGGAGCATAATCGATACCATTGAGGCAAGACTCGGCGAAAGCGTTGAGGACAAGTTCGGTTCTGAGATATACCAAAGTCTGCTTGACGGAAGTATCCTTGAAGCAGCGGAAATTGAACCTGAGCATGAGTTTGAAGATTTTTCGGAAAACATAAGTCCCGACCGCGCCCTTACGGGCACCGGTAAGCTGTTTGTTATCATGCATCATGAGTACAGCGATATCGGCAAGGATTTCTACCCGGATGATTTTCCCGAGCTTGATGTTGAATCCGTTCGCAATGTCTCCGGTGCAGACGAGACAAACAGTACAAGAGAGGACTTTGCGGGACGTTGGGAAGAATTCCGAAATACAGTTGAGATCACACTGATCGACAAGAGCGACGCAAACGTAAGAAGTGCAATAGAGAAGCTTGAAGCCCGTTCTACGCTCGACATATACTCAGTCATGCCGGACTGTGATATGAGCGATATTGAGGTCGAGGTATGCGCTGTCCCTAATGATACGCTTTATTCCGCAAACCAGAGTGCATACGCAAATCTTGTCGGTCTTCCTACGGCGTGGAATATCACCAAAGGATCACGCAGTACAAAGATTGCTATGACTGAGCCGTTCGGAAGTCACGCGGATCTGAATGCGAACTTCTCAAACGGTAAGGACTTTGCTACGGGCAACACCATAACCGTGAACAACAGTTTTACAAATGGTCATGGATATGTTTGCGCCGGTGTTGTAGGTGCAAAAGGAAATAACGGAATAGGTGTTGCGGGTGTTTGCTGGGACGTATCAATTATTCCGTTTAATCTGAAGGATTTTTCATCGGAAAGCTTTAAAGCATTTTTCAAATATCTCAATGATAATGATATAAAAATTGCAAGCTGCAGTTCAACAACATCGGTGACAGAAAAGACGATCATTGACGCTTTTGAATCAGCTGTTTCGGATTACAAAGGACTTCTTGTTTGCTCTGCGGGAAATGAGAATGTCAATAATGATACCGCAAGTGGAACAAGAATTCCGTCAGACCTTTCGTGTAAAAATGTGATTGCGGTCGGCGGCTGTACTGCATCCGATACAAAATGGAGCGGCAGTAACTACGGAGCTAAAACAGTGGATCTGTTTGCACCTGCACAAAACGTATATACGGTAAATATAAACGGTGGCTATGGAGGTGCTACCGGAACATCAATGGCTGCACCGTATGTAGCCGGAATCTTGGGACTTATGATGACGGCAAATACAAATCTTGACGCGATATCGGCAAAGGCGATACTGCTCAACACCGTTACGCGTTCGAGCGAATACATAGGAAAGTGTGTCAGCGGAGGCCGTGTGAATGCCGCAGCGGCTGTAACTGCCGCCAAGAATTCAACCAACAATGAGTTCCTGTTTGACGCACAGAACAAAACGATAGAGGGATACAGCGGCAAATCCACATATACACAGATAACGATTCCTCGGACAATTAACGGCGTTACCGTCCAGAAGATCGGTAAAAGAGCATTCTCCTCTGACAGCGCCGATTCCAATACAAAGAAGATCACAAAAGTAACGCTTCCGAGCAGCATAACTCATATCGGAGAGTCGGCGTTTGAAGGATGCGTCAAGCTTACAAGCATTAATTTGCCGTCATCCGTAAGCCAAATAGAGAAGGCTGCCTTCATGGGCGCAACGGCGCTTACTTCAATAAACATCCCCGGAAGTGTTCAGATGATATCTGCATCAGCGTTTGAGGGATGTACAAGTCTTGCGTCTGTAACATTGAATGAAGGAAGCACGGCGCTGCTTTCAAAGTCGTTTAAGGATGATACAAGTCTTACAAGCATATCGTTGCCAAGCTCAATGACAATACTTATGGCCTCGGTCTTTGAGGGATGTACTGCTCTCAAGTCGGCAAATCTCGGATCAGTCGCAGTTCTCGGAGGGGCTAATTTCAGGGGATGTACTTCACTTGAGTCGGTCGCTCTTCCGAGTACACTTGAGGGCATAGGAACCTCAGTGTTTGAAGGATGTACTGCACTTGAAAGCGTTACCGGCGGTCTCGGACTTACCGGGATCAACCGGTCTGCATTCAAAAACTGTTCTTCGCTTGAATCGATTTCCCTGCCGAATGCCGTGACAGAGATAAAACCGTATACGTTTTCCGGATGTACATCTCTTTCTTATGTGCATATAGGTAATGCCGTGACGGCGATCGGAGATTATGCATTTTCAAAGTGTGCAATGCAGAACATTACGCTTCCGTCAACTCTTACCACTATTGGTGATCATGCGTTCTGGGCATGTAAAGAGCTCCGCAGAATAGCTGTTCCGAACAGTGTGACAAATATCGATGATTCCGCATTTATGGCATGTACAAATCTTGCATCGGTTTCGCTTCCTTCCGGATTGCAGGAAATCGGCTATAACTGCTTTATGAGTTGCAGATCATTGGCGAGTATAACCATTCCTGCCGGGGTTACGAAAATCGGGACAGCTGCTTTCAGAAACTGTTCATCTCTGAAATCAATATCTATACCGTCAGCGGTTACATCATTGGGACGCTATGCACTGAGCAACTGTACAAGTCTGAGAACTATTGAACTTCCGGATAATATTACAGAGCTTACAACATACACTTTTGCTGGTTCAACAAAGGCAGTTATTTATGTAAATTGCAGCTCTGATACCCAGTTGTTATTGGATACTAACGAAATTACTCACTGCACTGTTGATCCGGGAAGAATTGTTCGGTTCAATAAGGGTACTAATTGCACAGTAACTGAAGTTTACATCCCCTCCACTCTTTTCGGTGACAATATTACCCATATATACGGACATGCTTTTGAAGGCGTAAGCGGACTGGAAGTGATCACGGTTCCGGAGACTGTGGTAAATATAAGTTATAAAGCGTTCAAGGATTGCAGTGACCTTGTGACACTGTCAATTCCGAGTTCCGTGAATTATATTTCAAACAGTATGAGCAGTACGATCGTTGACGGTGACAGCAAAGTATATATATTCTGTATGGAAGGCTCTTATGCCGCAGAGTATGCAGCTTCGATCAACGCAAATTACGTGACCTGTTCGCAGAAAACGAGCACTACCTGCAAGCTTAACACTTTCGCGAGCGGTGCGAATGAAGATTTGAAGCTTCTTCGTGTCCCCGATAAAGTAGGAAAGTTCAAAGTGACGGAAATAGTGAGCAACGAGTTCAGCAGTCATCAGTTCGGCGGTATTGATCTCCCCGAGACTG
Source organism: uncultured Eubacteriales bacterium (assembly GCA_934446065.1). Classification (GTDB taxonomy): domain Bacteria; phylum Bacillota; class Clostridia; order Oscillospirales; family CAG-272; genus UMGS1312. The sequence continues at coordinate 11,518 of CAKSDP010000012.1, read as the reverse complement.
TAACTACAATAGGTACGAATGCCTTTGTCGGCGGTGCGTCATCCACACTTTGCGACCTTTACATTCGTTCAACAACTCTTACTCTGAGGAACACTATGTTTACCGGTACACCGCAAAACTTTACCATGCATTGCAAGAAGGATACCCCTGCATATTACTTTGCGGAGACAAATGACTTGAATATTGCAATAATTAATGACTAACCTTGCGAATGACCTCCGGTATATCCGGAGGTCATTCTTTTACTACTGCCGTTTGCACTGCGGAGTCTGAGTCTGTGCAGACGCATCCCGCAGTTCCGCCGAACGTGAAGGTGAAGAAATGCGCGCCGTTTGTGCCATATCCGGTCACGGTGTCAAACGATGGCAGCGGAGTGGCAAATCCCGTGCCGAGCATTTTTATGAAGCTTTCTTTTCTCGTCCATATTTCGTAAAAGCTTCTGTAAATACCGTTTGCGGCGTAGCTGTGTTCCGCAGGTGTGAAAAAGCGATCTGCGACTCCGGGACGCGGGTGTGAGATCTCCTCGACATCGACGCCGACAGCGCATGAATCCGACAGGGCACAGGCGACGGTCCTGCCAGAGTGCGATATGCTGAATTCCGGTCCCCCGGGGATGTACGGACGCCCGAACTCATTTATTGCAATGTCGTCATCAGTGTACATATAACCGTGCTCCGAGAGAGCGTGAAAAAGCAGACGACGCCCGAGTGCCGAGTGCTCCTTCTTTGATATATTGCTGTCATGAAGTAAGTACAGATAGACCATAACTCCTCCGTATGCGCTAAGTATACCATGCTTTCCCCCCTCTTTCAAGGTGCATTGGAATATTTACGGAAAATTCACCTGAAAAGAAACAATATTTAACACCTGCATTTGACATTTCGTCTGAAATATTGTATACTGTTTATGTAGAAATACTGAAACTATGGATCTGAAAGGAGATCTGTTATGTCTATTTGGGATAATATTGCAAAAGGCGTGTCCGACGCCGCATCGTACACCGCAAAGAAAACCGGTGAGCTTACAACTCTCGCAAAGATGAAATACTCTCTGCACTCCGAGGAGTCGAAGCTCAGCGAGTGCTTCGAGGAGATCGGAAAGCTCTACTACGCATATCAGCGTGAGGGTACCGATTACATCTCCGAGATCGCGGCGCTCATTTCGGAGGCTGATCTTGTCAAGACGAATATCGCCTGCATGAAGGAGGAGATCGCCCGTCTCCAGAATGATGCGATCTGCCAGTCCTGCGGAGCGAAGATCGACGCATCCATGTGCTTCTGCCCCGTTTGCGGTGCAAAGCAGGAGCGTCACGATCACCACGACGACGGCGATTCCGACTGCGGTTGCTCATGCTGCTGCGGCGGTGACGCTGAGGAAAAGTCCGAGGATAAGCCCGACGAGGGTTCCACCGAGGAATAATTTACTCTGTTATCACAGAAAACAGGCTGTAAAAACTCAAGGTTTTTACAGCCTGTTGCTATTTTATCGTCTCGCTGTTGTTTATTACGGAGGTGCTGTAAAGGAAGAGAACGTCCGTGTTTTCATCTGCGTTTATGAATCTTCCGATGGATGCGGGCGCGATGTACCTGATGTCAACAAGCGTCACACGCGAATATCCCTCGGCAAGAAGAGGAGCAATACTGCTGCCGAACGAATCACGGAACAGTATAAGCTCGCGCCCGCCGACTGATGTCGGGTTATCGACAGTGACGATTGATTTCGCGCCGCCGAGGAACATCTCATACGGATCACGCCCGTCCGTCGCGTCTGTGTTGTACACCAGGATCGCAGAGTCCGATTCGTGATCGTAGGCGCTGATGGATCGGATCGCATCATTCTCGAGATAGAGAAGTGTGTCGGGCTCGAGCGGAAGTGCCGACTGTCCGTAATAGACTCCGCGAAATTTTGCAGCCGTGTCGATCACGTCGTATTCTCCGGAGATCGCGGTACCCATGCCGCGCGCAAGCGCATCTGCCGTACGTATGATCCTTTCCTGCCGCCAGTGCGAGTCTGTACGGTAGTAGTCGTCGATTGCGAGCGTGCCTGTGATGTCGATATATTTCGCCTGATAGAACGCACCGGTGAGTGTATCTGTCAGGGCAGCGTAATCGGTTGCGGGATAGCCGTTTTTCTTTGCAAGAAAATAGTTCTTGTCGGGTATCAGCGACAGATAAACCTCGGCGCCCGAGTCCTTCAGATATTTGTCATAGACATATGAGAACCGGCGAGCCGCATACTTGGCGGAGTCTGTGTTTGTCTGAAAATCGAGCTTTGACACGTGACCGTCCGCAAGATAAATTCCGCCGTTGTCGCGCTCTCGGAATACCCCGAGGGCGGTGTACGCCTTGAGCGTGCGGAAGCTGTCGCGCAGCGGGAACTGATCGAGCGAGTATTTCTCAAATCCGCTCATGAAAGTTCCGTCGGCGACGGTTTGCGCGGACAGCGTCGGGAATTTTGTAAGGAGTCGGCGCTCGCTCAGAGATTCAGCTTTGTCGGGGGACGCAATGCTCCACACAGTGAATACCGCAATAAATCCCGCAGAGAGGACGAGGGTCAGTATGTTTTTCAGTTTTCCCATGTCTCCTCCTCAGAATCTGAAATAAAGGAACGGATTGAACGATCCGTCGATGAGATATGCCGTGCATACGGCGAGCAGCACTACAACGCCGATCGGCTCGACAAATGTGAGCACATTTCCGCCGATCTTCGTTTCTGCGAACCTCTGATACAGATGCTTTGGCAGCGGCGTTGCGCCGATGATCGCTATTGCTGTCGGAATCGCATAGCTTCGCAGATAATACATCGTGACCTCTCCCGTTCCGGCGATACCGGCGCCGCCGAACATCGCACGGAAATATGAGAATGCGTCGCCGACGCTTGATGCGTCAAACAGGACAAAGCTGAGCATGACGAAAAATAGCACATATACGTGTGACGATCCGCCGAGCGCTTTGAGTGGTTTTGCAAGAAAGTGTTTTTCGATAATAAGCATGATTGCGAAAAACAGTCCCCACAGAACGAAGTTCCATGCCGCACCGTGCCAAAGCCCCGTCGCCATCCACACGATCAGAATATTCAGTATATGTCGCGGAACGGACACCCTGTTGCCGCCGAGCGGGATGTACAGGTAATCGCGGAACCATGAGCCGAGCGATATGTGCCATCTGCGCCAAAACTCGGTAATGCTTTTTGAGATATACGGATAGTTGAAGTTTTCGGAAAACGTAAACCCGAATATCCTGCCAAGCCCTATTGCCATATCTGAGTAACCCGAAAAATCAAAATACACTTGGAGCATATACGCCACGGCATATATCCAGTAAAACAGCATTGTTTTCTCGTTTGATCCCTTGATCGCGGAGACAAGCTCTGCCATGACGTTTGCAATGAGAATCTTTTTCGCAAGCCCGACGGTAAAGCGTCCGGCGCCTGCGGCAGCACCATTGAGAGTGTGACGGCGGCTCTCAAGCTCGGGAGCAATGTCGGAATAGCGGACGATCGGTCCCGCAATTAGCTGCGGGAACATCGCGATATATGTCGCAAGATTTATGAGATTTCTCTGTGCGGGAACATCGCCGCGATATACGTCGATGACGTAGCTCAGTACCTGAAACGTGTAGAAGCTGATTCCGATCGGCAGTGCGATTCCGAGAAGCGGGATCGAAAGTCCCGTCAGCGCCGAAAAGCTTCCTATGAAGAAATCGGCGTATTTGCAGTATGCGAGCAGCGCAAGACTGAGCGCGACCGATATTGCGCACGCAGCGCGTCCGCGCCCGTCACCGCGGTGTTTCTCCGCGAGCCTCGCCGAAAAGTACCCCTGAACTATGGAAAAGATCATGAATACGAGGTATCGCGGCTCCCCCCATCCGTAGAAAAACAGGCTTGACAGAAGAAGCACGGCGTTTTTCATCCGGTCGGGCACAGCAAAGTAGAGGATCAGAACGCACGGCAGAAAATAGTAGATATACGGTATGCTTGAAAACAGCATGACAAACGATTATTCGATCGGGGTCTCGCTTATCTGCTTTGCGTCGGAGAATGTACCGGTCAGCTTCGATGTGAAGAGATCGACAAGCTCACCGTCACCGAAGTAAGATACGAGATAGTCGCCGACGGAAACAATCATGAGCTTTTCGGGAAAACCGCACATCCAGTGACGCGCGAGAATGTTGCCCTTAAGCTCGCCCGCGAGGGACTCAACATCGGATGAGTTCCGAACGTGATATGCGCCGCAGGTGAATGTGTTCTGATTCATCATGTGCATGAGGGATGCTGCACCGTCGATCTTGTCAACGGCGGCTGCCGGAAAACCGAGCATTGAGTCAAGCGCGTCCGTGTCGTCGATGCCGAACACTCCGGGTGCATCCTCGCGTGCGTTTGCCTCGTTGCTGTCTCCGCCGGCAGCGGCGAATTTCTCGTCCTCGCCGTAGGTGTTCCACACTGTTTCAAGAAGCGAGACTGCGCTCTCCGGAGCATCTGAATTTTTGTTGTCCTTATTGTCATCCTTTTTGCCGCATGCTGCGACTGAAAGCATGAGCGCTGCCGCGATGATGAGTGAAAGATACTTTTTCATTTTATAAATTTCCTTTCGTTCTGCTTAGCTTATTTTCTCATAGTCCAACATTCACTCGCGCCGTCAAAAGCGAGAGTAAATGTCTTTTTGTTCAGCAAAACAGTATAAGTTTTGCTGATGTCCGGCGTGCCGAGTGTCCATTCAAGTGACACGGGTGCCGTGACCTCTATGCTCCGACCGGAGCATAGAGCCTCCCCATCGTCGCCGACGGCAGAGATCACACCGTCAGAGACGGCTGCTGAAACTTTTCCGCCCGATGTGATCTCAAGCGGTATTGAGAGGGATTGCGTGACTGTGCGGGGATGATCCTCCGAAAATGGGGCTGCAAGATCCAACGGGATAGGATGCGACGAAAGTTTCTCACCGTAGAACGTTACATCAACTCCGCGCCCGATGAGCGCAAATACGAGCACCACGCAGACGAACGCAAAGCACGCGGCGATGCTGCCGATTTTGCGCAGCACCGCGCGGCGGGATATTGCGGGCGCACTCTGAGATGCGACGATAAGATCATCGTCAATGTCGCTCATTGCGCGGAAAAATACTTCATTTTTCAAAAGAATACCCCTCCTTTGCGAGATGCTTTGCAAGCCTTTGCCTTGTGCGCATGAGACTTGATTTCACGCGGCTCTCACCTGAGCCGAAGCGCTCTGCGATTTCCTTTACGGATTCCGAGTAAAAGTAGCGGCAGACGAACATTCGCGCCGCAGTATCATTCTCACCCCTCAGAAAATCGCTGATCTTCTGTGACAGCTCGCGCATGGCGGCGCCGTCCTCGACAGAAACGTTTGACGGTGTGCACTCGTCCACTTCATCGAGCGACATCGTGAACTCCGCCGCTGCGCGCTTTGCGGCGTGAGACATATTTGCCCGATTAAGTGCAAGATTGCGTGCTATGCGTCCGAGATATGCCTTGAGTATACGCGGTCGTGTCGGCGGGATCGACTGCCACGCCTTGAGGTATGTATCGCTCACATTTTCTTCGCTGTCGTGGAGTGAAGCGAGAATGTTATGCGATATTTTCATGCAGTACGAGCCGTATTTTTCGTCGGTTGCCCCGATCGCACTTTCGTCACGGCTGAAATACAGGTCTATTATCTGATCGTCGTTCATTGGCCGTTCCTTTCGGTCGGACGACAGATCCCTATTTCATATGTGCCGTCATATATAATGACAGCGAAATTTCGGATCGGTCGCGCATTTTCGCAAAAAAATTGTTTTTTATATTTTACCACATATTCGCGGAATAATCCATCGCAAAGACGCAAATTCGGACGGCGAGGTTGCGCTTGTGAGGCGGATGTGATATACTAAAGAAAAAATCAGAAACGGAGGCTTATATGAACATCGTAATAGTATCGACGGCGCTTGCGACCGACGGATCAGCCTCCGGAGTGCTGATCGGAAATCTGATAGACGCCCTTCGCGGGAGAGGGGTCGGCGTCTCATGCCTGACGGTCAAACGCAGCCTTTGCGATGCCGATGTGACGGAGTATCGGGGCGCTGTTCTGCATCACGTGAACTATATTGACGGATTGCGGCACGGACGTATGCCTGTGCGCGATCTTGTACATACAGTGCGCCGCGCGGTGAGAAGCCGTCGGGTGAAGAAGAGCGCGTTTGACCCGCTGCTTGTCCGCCGTCTCAGCCGCAAGCTGCGCAGCCTTATCGCGGACGCCGATGCGGTGATTGCCGTTTGCTCCTGCTATGATACCGCTGCCGCGATGCTTCGCGCAGTCGGAGATACCGACACCGCGACTATCCTGTTCCAGTTCGATCCGCTGAGCGGGAATGTGTCTTACAGGGCAAAGGATCCCGAAATGCTTGCACAGTACGAGCGACGGCTCGTGGAGGGGTGTGATCTCGTCTTTGCGCCGCCGTTTATCAGGCGATTCATACCCGATGATATAAGGGAAAAGGTTCAGGCGGCAGAGCTTCCGGCGCTGACGGAAAAGCGGTGCGCCGCTCATTCCGAGCATAAGGATGAGATACTCTGTGTCTATTCGGGCGACTTCTTTTCCGGAATACGCGAGCCCGAGTTTATGCTCGAGCTGTTCGCAAGATTTACCGATCCGCGCATAAAACTCTGCGTGCTGAGCGGCAGGGAGCGCGAGCGATTCATCCCGTACGAAAACGGCGCGCTCGCCGGACGGCTGAATGTTGTCGGCCATGTGGGCGAGCGCGAGTGCGAAAAAATACTCGAGAGCGCGGACGTTTTTGTGAATGTCGGAAATCTCGTGCCAAATCAGCTTCCGAGCAAGCTGTTTTCGTACATGAGCCGCGGCGGCGTGATACTCAATATTCACACCCTTCCGGACTGCCCGACGCTCGATTACACCAAGGATTATCCGCTTGCGCTGAATGTGCAGGCATCGCTGCCCGTTACGGATGAGTCGGCGCACGATGTTGAGAGGTGGATTCTCACAAGTTTAGATGAGCGGGTGTCGTTTGAGACGGTACGCCGGACGTTCGGCAGATGTACACCGGAATATGTCGCGGATGAGATACTCTCGGCTATATCGCGTCTGCGGGAGCAGGACACGGAGGTGACACGATGAAGCGTGCGCTTGTGTATCTGTACTCGTTCTTTCCGTATGAGGACGCAAATACCGTAGCCACAATGCCCCTGATACAGCGCTTGCGACAGGACTTCGACGTTGAGATCGCCGCGTTCGACCGCGAGGGGCGTATGCCAGCCGCAGGCGAGTACGACGGTATGCGGGTAAGCTGGATAAAACCGGATCCGACGCCCGTAAACAAGGCGTTCATCTGGGCGCACGCCCCGCTGTCCGACAAGCGCGGAGCAAAGCGTGCGGCTCTCTCATTCCTACGACCAATGTCACGGCTCGCGCTCACCGTTCGCGGGAATAATGCCGCCAGCGTTATCGCTGCGCGTCATGCGGAGATGCATTTTGACCTTATCGTCACTGTATCCGCGCCGATCGATACGGTGTATACGGTGTCGGAGCTGAAACGGCGGGGACGGCTTGACGGCTGTCGCTGGCTTGCCGTGTTTGAGGATCCGTATGCCGGATATATAGGGAATTCTGCGGCGTCGGATGAGCTGTATGCCGATATGCGTCGCGTGCTCGCATACGCCGACGGGATCTCGCTCACGCCGGAGATGTATATTGCAAGGACGCGTGAGCTTTGCGACTCGCTCGGATGTCCCACCGTGGCGATCCCCGTGTCCGCCATACGTGAATTGCCGACGGCGGCGCGGAGCGCATCCGACACTGCCCGCTGTGCCTATATCGGCAGTCTGCAAAACATTGCGGTGCGCAATCCCGAAAATATGTTCCGCATTCTCGCCGCCGCGAAGGGCGTGAACGCAACGCTCGTTGTCAGCGCGTTTTCGGACGAGTGCCGTGCGCTGTATGACAAGCTTTTGCGCGGGAATCCTGCGGTGACGCTGAGCGGCCGAATCTCCCACGACGAATGTATAAGCCTTGTCGGAGGATCGGATATTCTTCTGAATATCGGAAACAGGGCAGAGAACCAGATCCCCAGCAAGCTTTTCGAGTACATCTCATCTGGCTTGCCGATAGTGCATTTTAAGTGTGCCGCTGATGATCCCGCAGTGCCGCTCCTCAAGCGTTATCCGAATGCTCTCGTCCTGTGCGGAGCGGGGAAGGATGAGTGCGAGCGGTTTGAAAAGTTCTGCCGCGAGTGCAGCGGTTTTCGCATCCCGTTCGACGAAGTACGCCGACTTTTCCCGGAATATACCGAGGAGGCGATATGCGAAAGCTTTGCCGAGCTGTACAGCAGAGTCATGAAATAAAGAGGACATATCAAACCCGATAGATATGTCCTCTTATGCTTCTTTATTTATATAATTTATATTGCCATTGCCTCGCCGAACGAGATCGGGTGCGATCTCAGAAGTACGCGCAGACGGTTGAACACGTCAACATCGGCACGGCTCTTCTCATCCGCTGCCACGCTCGAAATATCGGCAAATTCACATTCGCATTCGCGTGCAAGCTTCTTCAGACGTGCATTTACCTTTACTGCTACGGGAGAATCGGAGATTATGGATACAACATAGATCGCGGCGTCGCTTACTTCGTGGAGTGCGGACAAGAGTCCGCGGTAACTCTCGATGAATTTGTCCTGCGAGAAATTCTCATCCGATATGTCAACCTCGCCGAGATTTATGAATATTTTAGACGGTGCAAGATCGGCAACTGTCTGATCGGCTGCCGAAACAGCTGCGCCGATGTGGAGTCCGGAGAAACTGCGGTTATACACGGGGACGTCGATTTCCGAGCTTTGCGCAAGCTCGCTGAATGCAACACCGTCAAATGAATCGCTTCCGAAAAATACGACACCGCCGGTCTGTGCGTTCATGTTCATGTTTTCGTATTTCTTTATGTCGCAAAGCAGCTTGTCGTCGATCTCCTCGATGGTCGCCGCGCCCGATTCCTCGGCTTTTACAACATCGCCTTCCGCAAGTCTGTCAAGACGGCGGTTTCTGATGTATACGAACACATTGACCGATACAATCGCAAGATTTATGATGTATACCGCAAGTACGTAATTTATGGTGTGTGACCAAAGCTTTGCGGTGATTCCCGCAACATAACCCGTTATAATGAGAAGGATGAACTGGATGCTCATTGACTTTGCCGTTCCGGCTTTGTAGTTCTTATAAACGTTCATCGGCCACGAAAAGCCAAAGCAGACAAGCATTGCAGCCTCTAAAAAATGTGCCACGGGAATATACCTCGTTTTCTTAAATTCTTGAATAGTATATCATTGACAAACGATACTGTCCAATATATAATATATATAGAAATAATAACTTTCGGATATATAACGGAGGCGCGATGGAACTCTCACAGATCAGGTATTTTCTCGACGCGGCACAAAGCCAGCATATCACGAAGAGCGCCGAGCGGCTTCATATTGCGCAGCCGGCGCTGACCAAGGCGATACACCGTCTCGAAGAGGAGCTTGAGGTTCCGCTGTTCATAAGGCGGGGGCGGGGAATAATACTGAGCGAGTACGGCCGCTATCTGCAAAAAAAGCTGTCGCCGATCGTCGCAAGACTCGACCGTCTGCCGGACGAGCTTCACAGTATGGCGAAGCTCGAGAATCATACGGTGCATCTGAATGTGCTTGCCGCGTCGTCGCTCGTTACCGAGGCGGTCATCGAGTACAAGAAAACGCACGCCGCCGTCAACTTTGAGCTTATGCAGAATGCGGAAAGCGAGCTTTACGATATCGGCGTTACCACGCAAAGCATTGATGAGGCGAGCGATGTGGACAGCTCCGTCGATGTTCCGGCGGGCGAAGCCGTGATGATCGAGCGTATCTACCTTGCGGTCCCTCTGTCACACCGCCTCGCTCTGAGCGACAGAGTGAAGCTGATCGAGGTGCAGGGCGAGGGCTTCATAAGCCTCATGGGATCAAGGCAGTTCCGCACGATATGCGACGGACTTTGCGCAGACGCCGGATTTGCGCCGAATATAATATTCGAGAGCGATAACCCCGCGACGGTCAAAAACATGATCGCCGCCGGAATGGGCGTGGGCTTCTGGCCCGAATTTACATGGGGCGAGCTTGACAGCGACGGCGTTCGCCTGATCGAGATCGTGGAGCCGGTGTGCGTCAGGGAGATACAGTTCCATTATCGGAAAAACAAGCTTGACCACAGCACAGTAGAGGATTTCTTTGAGTTTTTGACGAGTTTCTGCCTCGGTAAAATGCCGCAGGCGTGACGTGAAGGAGGATTTCTATGGCACGATCGGAGTGGTTCGGAGAGCTTGGCGAGACACTCTCGGACATATATTCCGGCATAATCGCAATGAACCGTGATTTCGCACCGGGTGATAGCTGCGTGCAGGAGTACGATCTCGCGTCACCGGAGCTTATCACCCTTCGTGAGAAGTACGGTATTTCGGATATAATGGGCGATGGCGGCGACTTTGAGCGTGTGCTCAGACTTATGCATAATTTTGCTCCGCGCCTTACGCATAACAGCTTTTACGACAACAGAATAACGGCTGACGCACTTCACCTTCTCGAATACAGCCTTGACGAGCCGGAGCACGGCATCAATTGCCTTACAAAGGCAAAAATACTCACGGAGTGTCTGCTTTCCGCGGGAATCTGTGCCCGTCGGGTGTGGATGCTGCCGTACTCTCCGTATGACCCTGACAGTCATGTGATATGCGAGGTGTACGACCGTGAGCGCGGGAAGTGGCTCGCGCTCGATCCGACGACCGATTGCTGCCTGGTCGATGAAAACGAATCTCCTCTTGGCGTCGCGGAAACAAGGGAGCTTATCGCCGACAGACGATTTTTCACTTCGCGTAAATCGGCACTCTTTCTTTCCGGAGAAAGTGAATCAGTCACCTCTGAGATGGCGGAGCAGAATGCATATTATATGAAAAATATGTTCAGATTCCGCTATGATAAAAGAAACGGCTTCGGCGATACAAAGGAGTATCTGACAGTAGTTCCGGTCGGGTACGATATCGCGAGGGCGGATATGCTTTGCGCAAAATATAAGCTCGACTATGTTTGCGCCAACGCGGATTCTGTGGATGAGCAGACGTTTGAGCTGCTTCGGTCAATGTATAGGGAGAAAAGAGCAGCATATGATGCAGGCAAACCTGTGCTTTTGACCGATGCTTCGGTGATGCTTGCCCCGCCCAAGTGTAAATAAACGAAATTTTATTTGCGGAAAAGCGATTAAGGTATTGAAATCGAGCAAAATGTGTGGTATAATATGCGGGTAACGTCGATTGACGTCCATACGGAGAGGTATCGAAGTGGTCATAACGGGGCTGACTCGAAATTTCGGCGGGATCTGCGAATTTCGTCCCCTCAAAACCCCCTGCTAATTCCGGGTTTTCAAAATTTCAAATCGAATATTTTTTAGCTTTCTCTCCTGCTTTTCTCTCCAAAGGATTTTTGAGTGCTTTGGAAACGACGAGA
>CAKSDP010000011.1 GCA_934446065.1 uncultured Eubacteriales bacterium | reverse complement strand
TCATGATCTCGGGAACGATCTTCCAATCGGGATGAGCCTTCTTAACGTTGATAGCTGCACGGATAACAGCCTTGGTCTGCATCTTTGCGATCTCGGGGTAGGTGACGGTCAGACGGCATCCACGGTGACCCATCATGGGGTTGAACTCGTGGAGGGATGCGATCAGAGCCTTGATATCCTCAACGGACTTGCCCTGAGAATCAGCGAGAGCCTTAATGTCAGCCTCCTCGGTGGGAACGAACTCATGCAGCGGGGGATCGAGGAAACGGATGGTAACAGGGTTACCCTCGAGAGCCTCGTACAGCTTCTCGAAATCGCCCTGCTGATACGGCAGGATCTCATCGAGAGCAGCCTCTCTCTGCTCAACAGTGTCAGCGCAGATCATTCTGCGGAATGCAGCGATTCTGTCTGCCTCGAAGAACATATGCTCTGTACGGCAGAGACCGATACCCTCAGCGCCGAGCTCACGAGCTCTCTTAGCGTCTGCGGGAGTATCAGCGTTAGTGCGGACGGAAAGCTTTCTGAACTTATCAGCCCAAGCCATGATGCGGCCGAACTCGCCTGCGATCTCGGCGTCAACGGTCGGGATGATTCCGTCGTAGATGTTACCAGTAGAACCGTCGATGGAGATGAAGTCGCCCTCGTGGTAAACCTTACCGTCAAGCTCGAACTTCTTGTTCTCCTCATCCATCTTGATCTCGGTGCAGCCGGATACGCAGCAGGTACCCATACCACGTGCAACGACTGCTGCATGGGAGGTCATACCGCCGCGAACGGTAAGAATACCCTGAGCGGCCTTCATACCGGTGATATCCTCGGGAGAAGTCTCGAGACGAACGAGAACGACCTTCTCTCCACGGTCATGCCATGCTACCGCGTCATCGGCAGTGAACACGATCTTACCGCAAGCAGCTCCGGGAGATGCGGGAAGAGCCTTGCCGATCGGCTTTGCAGCCTTGAGCGCCTTAGCGTCGAACTGCGGGTGAAGCAGTGTGTCGAGGTTACGGGGGTCGATCATTGCGACAGCCTTCTCTTCGGTGATCATGCCCTCGTCAACGAGGTCGCACGCGATCTTGAGAGCAGCCTTAGCGGTTCTCTTACCGTTACGGGTCTGAAGCATATAGAGCTTGCCGTGCTCAACGGTGAACTCCATGTCCTGCATATCCCTGTAATGGTCCTCGAGGATAGCGCAGACCTTATTGAACTGCTCGAATGCCTCCGGGAACTTCTCTGCCATCTCTGCGATCGGCATAGGAGTACGAACGCCTGCAACGACGTCCTCGCCCTGTGCGTTGGTGAGGAACTCACCCATAAGGCCCTTAGCGCCGGTTGCGGGGTCACGGGTAAATGCAACGCCGGTACCGCAGTCGTCACCCATGTTACCGAATGCCATTGCCTGTACGTTGACGGCAGTACCCCAAGAATAGGGGATATCGTTGTCACGACGGTAAACGTTTGCGCGGGGGTTGTCCCAGGAACGGAACACTGCCTCGATCGCGCCCATGAGCTGCTCCTTGGGATCGTTCGGGAAGTCACGTCCGATCTTGGACTTGTACTCAGCCTTGAACTGACCAGCGAGAGTCTCGAGGTCGTATGCGTCAAGTTCGATATCCTGAGTTACGCCCTTCTTTTCCTTCATCTCGTCGATGAGCTGCTCGAAGTACTTCTTACCGACCTCCATAACGACGTCGGAGTACATCTGGATAAATCTTCTGTAGCAGTCCCAAGCCCAACGGGGATTGCCGCTCTTCTCGGAAATAACCTTAACAACGTCCTCATTCAGACCGAGGTTAAGGATGGTGTCCATCATGCCGGGCATGGATGCTCTTGCACCGGAACGGACGGAAACGAGAAGCGGGTTCTCATGGTCGCCGAACTTCTTGCCGGTGATAGCCTCCATCTTTACGATGTAATCCATGATCTGACCCTGGATCTCAGCATTGATCTTTCTGCCGTCCTCATAGTACTTGGTGCAGGCCTCGGTCGTGATGGTGAAGCCCTGAGGCACGGGAAGACCGATATTGGTCATTTCAGCAAGGTTTGCGCCCTTACCGCCGAGAAGCTCGCGCATATTGGCGTTACCCTCGGAAAACAGGTATACATACTTGTTTGCCATTTTGGAAATCCTCCATTTTATATTATGCATGAATTTTTTGACGCGATTCTTCAGCCGCATACATATATCCTGTATCCACTGAATAATTCAGGGCGTGGCCCTCTCCGCGCGCTGAACTACTCAGTGGAAGATACATCGGGATACATGATCCGACAGTACCGCAACTGTTATTATACCATATATATTTTTCAAATTCCATAGTCAAAGCGACTTTTTTTCAAAATTTATATTTTATTTACGGTTTTGCAGTGTAATCATGCTCTTTCGCGCGAGGTATCGTCGGCTGCAATGTGTTTCGAAAAACGTCTGCAGCATCCGCGCAATTTATAAATATGCATAAATCGGCATAGCCGCATGAATATTTATGCATATCCGCCGCACAAAGCCGATTTTTGTGCAAAATTGCGCTATTGATATAAAATTCCCGCGTTCGGCGCGAATATTTGTGAAAAATTCCGACTGTATTTTTTGAAAAACCGCTTGATTTAGCGCGGAAGTTGATGTATAATAATGCACAAGAAATGAATAAATATGCACCAAGTGCATGGAAAGAGGATAAATCATGAATAAGGCTGATATCAAAAAGGTTGTACTTGCTTACTCGGGCGGACTTGACACGTCGATCATTATTCCGTGGCTGAAGGAAAACTACAACAACTGCGAAGTTATTGCGGTATCCGCCGACGTCGGTCAGGAGAGCGAGCTTGACGGACTCGAGGAAAAGGCGATCGCCACCGGCGCATCGAAGCTCTACATCGAGGATCTGAAGAAAAAGTTCATCGAGGACTACATTTATCCGACGGTCAAGGCGGGCGCGGTCTACGAGGGCGACTATCTGCTCGGCACATCGTTCGCACGTCCGGTGATCGCAAAGAGGATCGTTGAGATCGCAAAGGCCGAAGGCGCTGACGCGATCTGCCACGGCTGCACCGGCAAGGGCAACGATCAGGTTCGTTTCGAGCTTACGATCAAGGCATTCGCACCCGATATGTACATCATCGCTCCGTGGAGGGAGTGGGACATCAAGTCGCGTGAGGAGGAGATCGAGTACGCCGAGGCTCACAAGATCCCGCTGAAGATCAACCGCGAGACCAACTACTCCAAGGACAAGAACCTGTGGCATCTGTCGCACGAGGGACTCGATCTTGAGGATCCCGCAAACGAGCCGCAGTACAACAAGCCCGGCTTCCTCGAGATGGGCGTATCTCCCGAGATGGCTCCCGACTGCCCGACCTACATCACGATAGATTTCGAGAGCGGCATACCCGTAGCGCTCGACGGAAAGAAGCTCGGTGCAGTCGAGATGATCGAGGCGCTGAACAAGCTCGGCGGCGCGAACGGAATCGGTCTTGCCGATCTCGTTGAGAACCGTCTCGTTGGAATGAAGTCGCGCGGAGTTTACGAGACTCCCGGCGGAACGATCCTCTACAAGGCTCACGCCGCACTTGAGACTCTCTGCCTCGACCGCGACACTCAGCACTACAAGGAGCTTGTTGCAGCAAAGTTTGCGGAGCTTGTTTACTACGGTCAGTGGTTCACTCCCCTGCGCGAGGCGCTCTCCGCATTCGTTGACAAGACTCAGGAGCACGTCACCGGCTCGGTCAAGCTGAAGCTGTACAAGGGCAACATCATCAACGCAGGCACGACCTCGCCGTACTCCCTGTACGATCCCGAGATTGCGACCTTCGACGAGGATCACGTGTACAACCAGGCTGACGCCGCAGGATTCATCAATCTGTTCGGTCTGCCGGTCAAGGTCAAGGCAAAAGCCGACGCAAAGCATACAAAATAATCACAAAAAAGCTTATCCGGAATGCGTGACGCATTCCGGATAGCATAAATTATACGCATGTGCCGCCGCGGCGGCGGAATGGAGATAGATATGTCGGATAAAATGTGGGCAGGACGCTTCAGCGTCGCGCTTGACCGCGAGGCAGACGATTTCAACTCGTCTATTCATTTTGACTGCCGTATGTACAAAGAGGACATCACCGGCTCTGTGGCGCACGCGAAGATGCTCGCACGCGCGGGGATCATCAGCGACGGGGACCGTGATGCGATAGTTTCCGGACTTGAGGGGATCCTCTCCGATATTGAGAGCGGGGCGCTTGAGATCGACATGGAGTGCGAGGACATTCATATGTTTGTCGAGAAGGTGCTGACCGAGCGGATCGGAGAAGCGGGAAAAAAGCTTCACACGGCGCGCAGCCGCAACGATCAGGTCGCGCTTGATCTGCGGATGTATATGCGGCGCGAAGCGGCTGAGATCGCGTCACTCGCGAAAAAACTCGCAGCAGTTCTGTGCGACAAGGCAGAAACGTATGCCGAGACGATCATGCCGGGGTACACCCATCTTCAGCGCGCGCAGCCGATAACGTTCGGTCATCATCTGATGGCATACGCGATGATGCTTCTGCGCGACATCTCGAGGATCGAGGAAGCCGCAGCGAGAATGGACGTGTCGCCGATCGGGTGCTGCGCTCTCGCGGGGACGACATACAAGACGGACCGCAGGTACGAAGCGGAGCTTCTCGGATTTTCCGAAATCGCGATGAACAGCCTTGACGGTGTATCCGACAGAGATTTTGCGCTTGAGCTGCTCTCGGCATTCTCCATCATGATGATGCATCTCTCCCGTCTGTCGGAGGAGATCATCCTCTGGTCAAGCTGGGAGTTCGGATTTGTCGAGCTGTCGGACGCTTTCACGACCGGCTCGTCGATCATGCCGCAGAAAAAGAACTCCGACATCGCGGAGCTTGTGCGCGGCAAGACCGGCCGTGTCTACGGCGATCTTTCGGCTCTTCTGACGGCGATGAAGGGACTGCCCCTTGCATACAACAAGGATATGCAGGAGGACAAGGAAGCGATATTCGACGCGACCGATACGGTCAAGCACTGTCTGAGCGTATACGCGCCGATGCTTGAGACGATGAAGGCAAAGCCGGAGGCAATGCTCTCCGCCGCGCGCCGCGGGTTCATCAACGCGACGGATCTCGCGGACTACCTTGTCGGGCGCGGAATGGCGTTCCGCACAGCGTACAAGCTCGTCGGCGAGCTTGTGGCACACTGCATTGAGCGCGGATGCGTGCTTGAGGAGCTGGAGCTTTCGGAATACAAAAAATATTCGGATGTGTTTGACGACGGGCTGTACACGGCGATTGATCTTACGGAATGCGTGAAAAGGCGGCTGTCCGAGGGCGGCACGTCGCCGGAGTCCGTTCAAGCTCAGATAAAATACGTACGTGACAGGCTGTAATTCACACACGGAGGACAGATTATGAAAAAGATTAGCGGCGGCGTTTGTGCCGCAAAGGGATTCCGCGCGGCGGGCGTTCACTGCGGAGTACGTAAAAACCGCACAAAGCGCGATCTTGCACTGATCGTAAGTGACGTTCGCGGAAGTGCCGCGGCAGTATATACAACAAATCTTGTGAAGGGCGCGCCTCTGTACGTCACGCGCGATCACATATCCAACGGCTACGCCTCTGCCATCATCGCCAACAGCGGCAACGCAAACACTTGCAATGCCGACGGCGTTCAGATCGCCGAGGAGATGTGCGGCATTGCCGCCGATGTGCTCGGGATTCCGGCATCCGACGTTGCGGTCGCTTCGACCGGCGTGATCGGTATGCCGCTGAGCATCGCGCCGTTCAAGACCGGCATACCCGAGGCGTCAAAGGTTCTCGGTGACAACGGTTCCGACGCGGCAGAGGCGATCATGACGACCGACACGGTAAAAAAGGAAGTCTCATACTCTTTTGAGTGCGGCGGTGTTGAATGCCGTATCGGCGGCATCGCGAAAGGCTCGGGTATGATCCACCCGAACATGGCGACGATGCTCTGCTTCATCACGACCGACGCTGCGATCTCTCCCGAGATGCTGAGGAAAGCGCTGAAGAGCGGCGTCTGCGACACGTTCAATATGCTGAGCATTGACGGTGACACGTCAACGAACGACATGACGCTCGTCATCGCGAACGGTCTTGCCGGAAATCCGGAGATCATCTGCGAGGGCGCGGATTTTGACTCATTCAAGTGTGCGCTGAAGGCGATAATGGACGATCTTTGCCGTATGCTCGCGGCAGACGGCGAAGGTGCGACGAAGCTGCTCGAATGCAAGGTTGCAGGTGCTTCGACGAAGGAGATTGCACGCAAGGTAGCAAAGTCCGTTATATGCTCGTCGCTGCTCAAGGCGGCGATGTTCGGAGCCGACGCAAACTGGGGCAGAGTTCTCTGCGCGATCGGTTACAGCGGAGCCGACGTTGATGTAACAAAGGTATCAGTTTCGTTTGCATCTCCCGCAGGCGAGATCGAAGTTTGCCGCGACGGCGCGGGTGTGCCGTTCTCCGAGGAGGACGCAAAGAAAATCCTGTCTGAGAGCGAGATCGAGATTCTCGTGGGTCTGCACGACGGCGGCGAGTCCGCACTCGCGCGCGGCTGCGATCTCACTTACGACTACGTAAAGATAAACGGCGACTACCGCACCTGACAGGAAAGATTGAAGAAAAGCCTTCGGACCGAAGGTACGCTTTTGAGGCTCTGCCTGTGCCTTTTTCGCATACAAGCACAGACAAAAGAAAGGAATGGTCATAACCCAATGGACAAGAGCATGACAAACGCCGAGCGCGCAAAGGTACTCTGTCACGCGCTCCCGTATATTCAGGAATACAACGGCAAGATCGTTGTTGTAAAATACGGCGGAAACGCCATGGTCAGCGACAAGCTGAAGGACGCGGTAATGCGCGATATTGTTCTTCTGTCGCTGATCGGAGTCAAGGTCGTGCTCGTTCACGGCGGCGGTCCCGAGATCACTCAGATGCTCTCACGCGTCGGCAAGAAGACAGAATTTGTGGACGGGCTTCGCGTGACCGACAGCGAATGTGCCGAGATCGTTCAGATGGTACTGTGCGGCAAGATAAACAAGAATCTTGTGAATCTGCTTCAGAACAAGGGCGGCAGCGCCGTCGGTCTTTCCGGAATGGACGGTCACATGATCGAGGCGAAGATGATGGACGAGCGGCTCGGCTACGTCGGCGAGATCACGAAGATCAACGCCGCGCCCATCATCGACGTGATCGAGAAGGGGTACATTCCCGTGATCGCGACGGTCGGCTGTGACAGCGAGGGCAACACGTACAATGTCAACGCCGACACGGCGGCGTCGCACATTGCCGGGGCGCTCGGCGCGGAGTGCCTCATTTCGATGACGGACATCGCGGGAATTCTTGAGGATCGTGACGATCCGACGACGCTCATTCCGGTCGTAAAGATGAGCGAGGCGCCCGAGCTTGTCGGACGCGGAATCATTTCAGGCGGAATGATCCCAAAGGTCGAATGCTGCATCGACGCGATACGCCGCGGGGTGAAAAAGGTATTCATCATCGACGGTCGCGTACCGCACGCGATCCTTATGGAGACGCTGACGAACGAGGGCATCGGAACGATGTTCACGCCGGACTGACGACTTACGACTGACAGACAAACGCAGGGTTGCCGCACACGCGGCAGCCCGTAAATTCGTTATATGAGTATCGGGCAAGTCCCGCTACACGGAGGTAGACACATGAATTCACAGGAAATAATGGAGCTTGACCACGAGCACGCGGCGAACACATACGCACGCTTTCCGATCGCGCTTGATCACGGCTGCGGTGCGCTTTTGTACGATGCCGACGGCAAGGAATACATTGATCTCGGCTGCGGTATCGGAGTGAGCGCGTTCGGATCGTGCGACCCGGAGTGGGTCGCGGCGGTATCGGCACAGGCGGCAAAATTGCAGCACGCGTCAAACCTGTACTACACTGAGCCGAGCGCTCGCCTTGCGGCGATGCTCTGCGAGAGAACGGGGATGAGCCGCGTGTTCTTCTCAAACTCGGGCGCAGAGGCAAACGAGTGCGCGATCAAGGCGGCACGCAAATACGCGGAGGTACATCACGGACGCGACACGTTCACGATAATCACGCTGAAAAACAGCTTCCACGGGCGGACGATCACGACGCTGTCAGCGACGGGGCAGGATGTATTCCACAAGGATTTCCGTCCGATGACGCCGGGATTCGTTTACGCAGATGCCGACGACATTGAATCGGTAAAATTCCTCGCGGACAGCGTGAAATGCGCGGCGGTGATGATCGAGGTCGTGCAGGGCGAGGGCGGCGTGTGCGCACTTGAGGCAGAATTTGTTCAAGCGGTAGAGAAACTGTGCCGCGAGCGCGACATGGTATTTATCGTTGACGAGGTACAGTCGGGTAACGGCCGCACGGGTGAGCTTTACGCCTACATGAACTACGATGTTCACCCTGACGTGGTGACGACCGCAAAGGGTATCGCGGGCGGTCTGCCGATGGGTGCAACGATCCTCGGCGAGCGTGTTGCGGATCTGTTCACACCCGGCTCAAACGGCTCGACGTTCGGCGGAAACCCCGTAGCGGCGGCAGGTGCGCTGTCGATCCTCTCGCGCATTGACGACGATCTCCTCGTGGGAGTTCGCGAGCGCGGCGATCTTATTCGCGCGAAGCTTGCCGGTGTACCGGGAGTTGTCCGCGTGACAGGAATGGGGCTCATGGTCGGCGTTGAAGTCGAATGCAATGCAGCGGCGCTTCTTGCGCGTCTTCAGGCGAAAGGCGTTCTTGCTCTCACCGCAAAGACGAAGCTCAGACTGCTCCCGCCGCTCAACATCGACATGGCGCTTCTGTCAACGGCAATCGACCGCATCATTGAAGCTATTTCCGAGGAAATGGCGTAAGGAAAGACGACATAAAAAGAGGACGATATTTTATATCGTCCTCTTTTGTTTTATTTATCTCACTTGCGGCCGGTAGAACCGAATCCGCCCTCTCCGCGAGAGGTATCGGAAAGCTCCTCCGCCCAGTTGTAATCCGCTGCCGCATACGGCATGATGACAAGCTGTGCGATCCTCTCGCCGCGCTCAATCACCTGCTCTGCCGCGCCGTGGTTGTGCAGTGCAACGATTATCTCGCCGCGGTAGTCGGAGTCGATCACGCCGACCTTGTTCGCCGGTGCAAGTCCGCGCTTCGTGCTGAGTCCGCTACGCGCAAATATAAGTCCGACAAATCCGTCCGGTATCTCAACTGCAATTCCGGTATGAATAAACACAGTCTCGCCGGCAGCAATAATGATAGTCTCGCCGTCGGAGCACGCGCAGAGATCCGCTCCGGCAGCTGCCGCGCTGCCGCGCACGGGAAGCTTTGCGTCATCGCGGAGCTTTTTAACTTTTATTTCGGCTGCATTCGACATTTGCAAATCCTTCTTTCTTATATATCAGAGAACGCGCGACAGGAACTCCTTCGTGCGCTCCTTCTTCGGATTACCGAATATTTCGGACGGGGCGCCGTCCTCCTCGATCACGCCTTTATCCATGAACAGCACTCTCGACGAGACATCGCGTGCGAATCCCATCTCGTGCGTTACTACGATCATCGTAAGTCCCGAATCGGCAAGGTCGCGCATAACGGAGAGCACCTCTCCGACCATCTCGGGGTCGAGAGCCGACGTCGGCTCATCAAACAGTATCGCCTCGGGATTCATCGACAGGCTGCGTGCGATCGCTACGCGCTGCTTCTGACCGCCCGATATCTGCGACGGCTTTGCGTTGCTGAATTTAAGCATTCCGACGCGGTCGAGGTACTTCTTTGCCGTCTCCTCCGCCTCGGCGCGGCTACGATGCAGGACCTTGACCTGCCCTGCGATGCAGTTTTGCAGAACGGTCATGTTGTTGAACAGGTTGAACTGCTGGAACACCATTCCGACCTTTGCGCGGTAGATATGCGGAGCCTTGAACTCGCGCTCGATATCCTTGCCGCGGAAGAGGATGCGTCCGGCAGTCGGCGTCTCGAGCAGGTTGATGCACCTGAGCAGGGTCGATTTTCCCGAACCGGACGAACCGATAACGGAAACGACTTCGCCGTCCGAGACGGTCATGTCGATCCCCTTGAGGACGTGGTTTTCGCCGAAACTCTTTTCGAGTCCCTCAACTGAAAATACTACGCTCATTTATTTCACCATATCCTTTCCGCCAAGTCACGCATGAGTCTTTTTCTCAAGCGGAGCCACATCGCTCTGCGAGCCGAGGATCACGTAATGATCCGGTCCGTCCATATGCTTCTCCACGACGCGGAGAAGTCTTGTCACGGTGAATGTAAGCACGAAATAGATGAGTCCGACGATCGTGAAAACCTCAAAATATCTGAGGTATGTTCCGGCAGCGGATTTCGCGTTGAAGAACAGCTCGGCGACAGCGATGACGTTCAAAACCGAGCTGTCCTTGATGTTTACGACGAACTCGTTGCCGATAGCGGGCATGATATTCCGCACTGCCTGCGGGAAGATAACGCCGACCATCGTCTGCCAATGCGTCATACCGACCGACATTGCGCCCTCGGTCTGTCCGCGGTCGACGGAGATGATGCCGCCGCGCACGATCTCAGCCATATACGCACCGGTATTTATCGAGATTATGATGATCGCGGAGACGATACCCTTACCGACGTCGCCGAGGCCGGACAGGGCAGCCGCAAGCCATCCGTAATACATGACCATCGCCTGAACCATCATAGGCGTGCCGCGGAACACCTCGACGTACACGGTGCAGATAAACTTGGCTGCGCCGACAAGCGCACGTCTGACGACGCCGTATCTCTTGCCCTCGTTCGGGATCGTGCGCAGCAGCGCCACGCCGAGACCTATTATAAATCCGATCACGGTACCGGTGATCGAAACGGCGAGTGTGACGCCGACCCCCCTCAGAAACAGGGGGTAATATTCCTTCACGAGGAACACGATCCACTCGAAAAATGACTGCGGCATAATATTACCAATCCTTTTTATCAGTGTATGAAAAACGAAAAATTCAAGGCAGCGCACCAAGCGCAATATCAGCTCGGGGGCTGCCTTGAAGCATCTACTCTGTTCGGTTTATGTTATTCTGCGGAGCTGTCGTCGCTCAGAGGCTGACGTGCTACGGCGTCGAGCATGAGCTGCTCTCTCTCGTCGTCGGAGATCTTTGCGAGAGCCTCATTGAGCGCCTCTCTGAGGTCGCTTCCCTTTCTCACGCCGACCGCAATTGCGGTATCGTCGTCAGACGTAACAAATCCGTTATCACCCTCAAACTCGACAAACGTGAGGTCGGGGTTAGCTGCAACGGCAGATACTGCTCCGGGCTTCTCGGAGACGTAGCCGTCGATCGTTCCGCTCTGCAGAGCAACGATCATTGCGGGGAAATCTGCGAGAGCGGTCTGCTTTGATACGCCCTTCATCTGGCTGATAACAGTGTAGTGGAAGGTGTTGAGCTGACCGGTGATCTTTGCGCCTTCAAAATCGTTGATGGACTTAGCGCCGGTGAACGCGCCGTCCTTCTTTACGACGATAACAAGGTTGCTCTTGTAGTAGTTATCGGAGAAGTCGATGGTCGCCTTTCTCTCTGCCGTGGGGCTCATTCCGGCGATGATCGCGTCGATCTCTCCGGAGACGAGGGACTGCGAAAGTCCGTCCCACTCGGTCTTGACGACCTCAAGCTTTACGCCGAGCGAATCGGCGAGCTTCTTTGCGATCTGGATATCATATCCGTCAGCGTAGCCGCCGCTCGTGATTTCAGCGGTGGTATCGCTTGCAGCAGCCTGCGTCCAGTTGAACGGAGCATAGTTGCACTCCATGCCGACGCGGATAACGCCTGCCGCCTTGATCTTATCGAGATCCTTTACACCGGTGTCCTTGTCCTTATCGGCAGATCCTCCGCAAGCTGCGAGGGAGCACACGATCATTACTGCGGCAATGATGGCTGAGATTACTTTTTTCATTTGTACTTATTCCTTTCACGGTGGAATTTGCCCCTGAAGGACGCCGGAGCCGACGATATAATTTCCCTGAGTATAAAGAAAATATATAAATATATGATACACATGAAAATGACGCTTGTCAAGATTTATCCTGCAATTTCTCCTGATGTGTCAAAAATTTTCCGCTCCGTATTGCTATATTATTACAACTGACGAAAGCCAGAGCACGGCGTATGCGATCCCCGTCTTGACGGATCGAAAAATTCGTCGTATAATAGAGGTATATAATATATGCTGTAGGAAAAACAGTCGCGATCTTTAATCTAAAGGGGGCTGTCGTCTATGAAAAAAAGAATTCTTGTTACCGGATGCGCGGGAGTCCGTCTGACCCTGTCGTGCGACAGGCTGCCGTACTCCGGCGAGAGCGCGCTCGGCGAGTCGTACTCGTACTCACCCGATCTGCGCGGTGCGGCGGCGGCTCTTGCGCTCTCGAGGCTCGGTGTAGACTCCGTGCTCCTGTCGAGCGTCGGCAGCGACTCGAACGGCACAAAGCTGATATCCATGCTGTCGGACGGCGGGGTTGACACGCGCTTCATGGTGCGGGTCCCGCAGAGGACGACCTCCCTCTCGGTCACGCTGCGTGAGACCGAGGCGGGGGAGCGGACGATCATTTATCCCGGTGCATCCGAATTCATGTCGGAATCTGCGGTCGAGGAAGCGTTCAACTGCTACCCGGACGGAGTTCTGCTGCGGCTTGACACTCCCGCATCCGCTGCGGCGGCGGTCGAAGTATTCGCGCGCGGTCGCGAGATCCCGCTGTACGTGAGCGCATCGGACATGATATGCGGCGGCGAGCGCCCGTTCCTGCCCAAATCGGCAAAATTCTTTATAGGAGACGCGGCGGCGATCCGTGCGATCACGGGGATCAACCCGTCAACTCCGGACGCATCGCTCAAGGCGGTATTCGCCCTTGCGGAACGCATAAAGTGCGAATGTACCGTATTCCGGATGAGCGGCGGCAGCATATACATATACGACGGACGCATGGGGCGCATTCTCGACCGCAACTCGCGCGGACGCGCATTCTGCGACGTATTCGCTCCGGCGATGATCTCGGAATACATACGCGGCGCGAGCCTTATGTCGGCGGCAAATTTTGCGCTGCGGGCTGTAACTCTATGGGAGGATTTCGGTGAAACATTTCAGAAGATACCGACGCTATCAGACGTCAGGCATGACGAAGCGGATTCGTAATGCTATATCTGCGCTTCTCGCGCTTCTGTGCATTACAGGGTGCGCAGGCGACGATCGCGGCAAACCGATAACAGACGATACCGCAAGCGGCGAAGTAACAGCTGTTCCGGCAGATGTCGGGATATACTCGGACGCATACAGTCCGGGGGAGATAATGGACTACTTTTTTGAGGTAGCGTTCGGAAGCGAATACGGAACGTCCTCTGACAGGCTGTGCCGCTGGGTCAGCGAGATACACTACGAGATCATCGGAGACTGCACCGAATCGGACCGCGAGCTTATGGACTATCTTTTCGAGACGCTGAACTCGATCGACGGATTCCCCGGGATACGCGCAGCACGCTTCGGCGAGCGCGTCAATTTCAAGATATACTTTGTCACGCGCGACGAGCTTTGCGAAATGTTTGAATACGCAAACGAGGACTGCACCGGAATGTCGGAATACAGCTGGCGGACAGAGACGTGCGAGATATTCGAGGCGCGTGCGGCGATCGACTGCGAGGAGACGTACGAGCGCGAGTCGACGATATGCGAGGAGATACTCCAGTCAATGGGTATCGGCAACGATTCGATGTCGTATCAGAACAGTGTTTTCTTTCAGGGAACGTGCCTGTATAAACGACCGTCGTCGCTTGATATTGCGGTCGTAGAGCTGCTCTACTCGCCCGCGCTGTCGGTCGGAATGACAAAAGCCGAGGCGATACCCGTCGCGGCATCGGCACTCAGATGGTAAATACACAAATCCCCCTCCGCACGATGTGCAGGAAGGGAATTCTTTTGCAATAGAGTCGGAAAACGGGGGAAGTTATCGAAATAGGAAAAGTATAACTGTTCTCATTTTACAACATTTCAAAATCGCGTTTGTGCAAAGCACTGGCGCCCTTAAATGGTGCCAGTGCTTTGTTTTTTTCATGGTTTTTGAAAGCTAAAAAATCAATCCTTGATTATTAGTTTTCCTTCTTCGTCAGTAAATTTTCCACAGACAATCAGTATCAAATCCACCAACGCCCCAATTCCGAAACAACCTGCTGTAAACAGCCAAAGAATACCGGTTCCTATCTTACCGACATAGAAGCGATGGATCCCCAAGCCTCCCACAAAAATGGATAATAGCAATGTTGTCAGCCAATCCTTTTCGGATCTTTCCATAATGACTTCCTCCCTTCAAATATATTAACCGATATTGGTTAATAGTATTATACACTGAAATCGGTTAATATGTCAATAGGGAGGTTTGATATTTTATGATCTCATATGAAAATCTTTGGAAAACAATGAGCAAAAAAGGGGTTACACAGTATAAGCTGATAACCCAATATCACGTAAGTCCGGGGCAGATCACTCGTCTGAAGAGGAACGAAAGTGTAAGCACACACACGATAGAAACCTTTTGTAAAATTCTTAAATGCAATGTTGAAGATGTGATGCAGTATATTGAAGATAAAGAATAACCGCCGGACAAAGACTGTCGGCGGTGGTTTTATATTGTAAAATACCCTCGCACGCGCCGGGGGTATTTTGCAAAATCCGCAAGGGATCCACTTCACTGAAAAAGCCCGTTTGCTTACGCAAACGGGCTTTTTCATGGAGGCGTCACCCGGATTTGAACCGGGGAATGAAGGTTTTGCAGACCTCTGCCTTACCACTTGGCTATGACGCCGTTAAATAACGGACACGGCGTTGCGCTGTGTCCGTGTTTTTCATATTCCGGTCCACCTTGCGGTGAACCGATGGAGCGGATTACGGGTCTCGAACCCGCCACCTCGACCTTGGCAAGGTCGCGCTCTACCAAATGAGCTAAATCCGCGAATGGTGCCTCCGGTCGGAATCGAACCAACGACACGGGGATTTTCAGTCCCCTGCTCTACCAACTGAGCTACAGAGGCATAAGCAACCGTCGGTGATGATCTTCTCGGCTGCAAGAAAAATTGGCGACCCGGATGGGGCTCGAACCCACGACCTCTAGCGTGACAGGCTAGCGCTCTAACCAACTGAGCTACCAGGCCAACTTAGACCGCCTTACGGATGGTGGAAACAATAGGGCTCGAACCTATGACCCTCTGCTTGTAAGGCAGATGCTCTCCCAACTGAGCTATGCTTCCGCATCCTCCGTTTGGCGGGTGACACCGCATTCCTGCGCCGTCAACGATGATATTATATCACTACGCGTCTCGTTTGTCAACACTTTTTTGAAAGTTTTTTGATAAAATTGCATTTAATTTACCGGGCAGAAAATCGCGTCATCACTTCACCGCGCGGGCGCTGACATACCACCGGTGAGCCGTTTTCTCCGGCGCGGATACAAAATCCTCTCCGGCAAACACGATATCGTCAAAGCCGCACCGTGCAAGCAAGGCTGTGACGGTTTCGCGGTCATAGGCACGCTCGCACCACCACGCGTCGTCACGCGAATAGCGGTCGTCCTCCTCGCGCGTCATCACGGTAATATCGAAGTCGCAGAGTGATGTCTCCACGTCGTAGCTGTTGCGCCACAGTATCACGGAATCGTCGCCGTCGATTATGTAATCCCTTGATGCGTACTCGGTCTCAAACTTGAGCGGTGTATTGAGGTCAAAGACGAACAGTCCGTCGGGATCGAGGTAGTTATGCACGAGGGAGAAGCACTGCTCGAGGTCGCCGTCCTCGGTCAGGTGATTCACTCCGTCGAGGGTGCACACGACAGCCGCGACGGTGCCGTACAGCTCGAACTCGCACATATCCTGCAGCAGGTACAAAATCCTGCCGCCGTCGGTTCCCTGAGCCGTCGCCGCGTCGAGCATCCCCTCGGAATTGTCAATGCCGATCATGTCATAGCCGAGAACCGACAGCGCGCGTGTGATCCTTCCGGTGCCGCAGCCAAGCTCCACCACGAGTGCGCCCGGAGCTATGCCGTGCGACGACAGATATCTGGCGATCCGCGCGGCATAGCCGTCGTAATCGACGTCCGCGTTCACCGCGTCGTAGAGCGATGCGATTGCGTCGTAGCCGTTCATCTTACTTCTCCGCGCCGCCCGAGGAATCCTCCTCGGCTATGCGCTCGAGTATGCGGACGTAGCCGTCATCGTTGTCCTGGATACAGCGGCTGACGCGGCTAATGGTAGCCGTGCTGAGACCCGTCCGATCCTTGACATCGTTATAGCTGTGCTTATCGTAGAGGAGCTTTGCCGCAACGGCTCTGCGCGACATTTCCTCAAGCTCCTTTGCGGTGCAAAGGTCCTCGAAAAAGTCGTAGCACTCCTCCGTACTTTTCAGGAGTCTTATACACCTGAAAAGAAAATCCTTATCGTCGGTGATTCTCTTGCGAGCCATAGTATCCCCCAAATATGAATGATTGCAAAAAGCACGTTACGATTTCGCCGTCTCCCCGCAGATGAGCGAGGCGATCGCATCGGGCTCGGCGCCCGATATAGCCGCTCCGACATTCGCGGAAGCAAGCGCTGCGAGAACATCCCCGCGCTCGAGGCGGACTCCGATCAGCGCCGATGTTACGGCGGAGACATCCTCCGTTCCGAAGAAGTCGCCTTTGACGGAGCATTCGGCGATCCGTCCGTCCCTCAGAGTATAGCTGACCTCGACTGTGCCGAACGGGAATCTTTCGCGCTTCGTTTCGCCGTATTCCGGCGATCTGCCGAAATTCCACTCCCACGTGGAGTATTTCTCCCGCGCGATCTGAGCTATGCCGGCAGTCTCCGCCTCGGTGAAGCCTGTGGCGTTTGCGCCGTACTCCTCGCAGGCGAAGCGGCTCAGGTGCTCGACAAATCCGCTGCAGTCCTGCTCAAGTGAGCCGATGGCGCGTATATTGCCGACTCTGCTGCGGACGCTCTTTATTCCCTTTGAACGAAGTTTGTCGTCATGCGGGCGCAGAACCCCCGCCATACTCGACATATCGGCGTCGTAGAGGAGTGTGCCGTGGTGCATGAGTCTGCGCGTGCCGTCCGCTCTGCGGTAGACGCACTGGGCGTTGCCGGAGATCTTGCAGCCGTCGGCGATAATATCGTTTCTGCCGTCGAGTGCGGCTGTGACTCCGAGCTTTGCGAGCGCGCGGATGATCGGCGACGCAAATCGCGCGAAATCTATCCTTGTTGCATCGTCGGCGTCCGTGATGAACGTGAAATTAACATTTCCCGGGTCATGGAACACGGCGCCGCCCCCGGTAAGGCGTCGGACGACCTTTATACCGGCGCTTTCCGCAAAATCGGTATTGACCTCAGCCCACGCATTCTGATTCTTGCCGATGATGACAGACTTGCCGTTCTGCCAAAGCATAAATACATCGCCGCTCGAATGCTCAAGGAGATACTCCTCGGACGCGAGGTTGAAGTACGGGTCTGTTGACACTCTGTTTATAATGATTCTCAATTTTTATTCCTTTGTGCTGTGGCTATGCCTGTGTTTGGTGCCGACGGCGATCCTCGCGATCACGACGAGAGACGCGGCGGCAAAGGTTATCGCAAGCGTCGCGGCGCCCTGTCTCATATCGCTGAACACAAAACGGTACAGATTATGCAGTATATACTGGAACGCTTCGTTTTTAAGTATGGTATTTGCAAGGTAATCCTTGCCGAGCATTATTGCCGAGACGGCATATGCGGCGAATGCACCGAGATACGACGGAAGAAAAACGTTGTACAGAGCGTTTGCGATCTTCTTTCGGCCGAGGACTACGATCGCCGCCGCTGCGACAACGTAGATCGCCGGGAAGATGTAATAGAAGGAACAAAGCTTTTCCACGCGAACGGACAGCTTCGCCGCCTGAGTTGCGTATTTTTCCGGCACGACGCGAAGCTCCTCTGTTACGGCATCGCAGAGCATACTGTACACCTTATCAGTTGAACCGTCGGCAAACTCAACACCGTTCTCTTCGGAATATTCGAGTAGGATACGCTCGATCTCGGCACGGAGGTTGTCGTTCTCGTAAGAATACGCCTCATAATCCTTGCCGAAGGCGCATCGTATCGTTGCGGAGAGCGCATCCAGCGCGTCGTCCCGCAGCGCCTGTGCCGTAAAGAATTCGGAGAGCTGCTCGGGAGTGATCACGACAAGCGCAAGCTTGCGTTTGACCGTCTCCGAAACTCTGTCGGAGACAAGCTCGAAGTAATCATCCTCTGCAATTTTCACTGTAAGCAGGGACGTATTCCCGATCTCCGAGCGAACGGAAAACACTATTATACCGAGCGGCACGGAGAGTCCTATAAGCACCGCGAGGAGGACTGTCACGATATTTTTTGCGATCTTCATTTTGCCTCCTCCGCTGCGGTCGTTATCTCTGCCGTATCAGCTGCGGCCTTGGTCCAATCCTTGCCGGACACTTTCTCGCAGATTATGGCGAAGCGCTGAGTTCTCACAGACGTTGTATGGTACGGATAGCACGTATAGCAGATAAGGCGGTCGCCGGAATCCACCGCGTCGGGAAGAAGCAGCGACTGATCGTTTTCGTCAAAGATCGCAGTCGAGGTGACGCGGTACTCGTACCTGCCGTATATCGTATCGAGCACGACCGTATCGCCCTCAACTACGGTTTCGAGACGCTGAAAGAAATTCTGTATTCCTACGTGTCCCGCGAGGACGACCTTGCCGCCCTGTCCGGGAAATCTTGAATTTGAATAGTGTCCGATGCCGCGCCAAAGGTTTTCGTCATTGTCGCCGTGAAGCACGGGCTGTGCGTCAACGCCTGCGGACTCGATCGTGATCGTCGCCCACTGCTCGCCAAGCGCAATTGCAGGGAAATCCTTGCTGACGGTGAACGCATCGCCGTTGTTGTTATTCTTCAGTGCATCCTTCTTTGCTTCATCAAGGACGAGCGCCGTATCGGCATCATCCGAGGACGGCGGCGCCATCGAGATGAGGTTATAGTATACATTGCCCTCCACAAAGCTCTCGACGCCCCACACCGCAAACAGCCATATTGCTGCCGATATGAGCAAAAAAGGGGCGCTTACGAGAAGCGCCCTTCTTACTGCACCGATAATTCGGTCCTTTCCGGTCATAGCCGCTTATGCTGCAACAGACGCAACACGCTTCTTCGACACAACGAGTGCCGCTGCTCCTGCGACGAGGAGAGCAACTGCGCCGAATGCAACCATCTCGGTATTTACGGTAGTAGCTGCTGCGGTATCAGCAACTGCATCGCCGTCGTACTCAAACACGAGCTTGCCGTTCTGGTCGTATACGCGGAGGATACTGTTTTTGTATCCGATAGTCTCAATCTTCGCGGTGTATCCGAGGATAGCTGCAATTCTGTTGATGCAGTC
This sequence comes from uncultured Eubacteriales bacterium, assembly GCA_934446065.1. GTDB lineage: Bacteria > Bacillota > Clostridia > Oscillospirales > CAG-272 > UMGS1312. Next base: position 38,915 of record CAKSDP010000011.1, on the reverse strand, counting down.
CATAACTGCGTCAACCTCAGCCTGAGTGTAGTACATCTTGTCCTCTTTGATGTTGTGAACACCGGGCTCACCCTTATCCACGTTCAGGATCGCAACAAGCTCCTTGACGATAGGCATGATCTGGTCTGCCTGCTCCTCGGTGATCTCAACTGTTCTCGCCGCATTCTCGACGGAAACCTTCACATACTTATAGACAGGCGATTTCGCAGCCTCGGCGAGAAGATCCGATTTAGTCAAAGCAGAGGCGGACACAGCAAACATACTGAACACGCATACTACTGCCATAAGCATCGCAAGTATCTTTTTCATTTTTCAATCTCCTATTTCCTTTTATTATAAAAGCCGCAACATACTGTTACTTACATACAGTATAACCTCGCGCATTTGATTTGTCAACCCCTTCAAAAAAATTTTACCCATTTTTTATCCCGTGCTGCGGGCATTCGGCGCAAAAATCCTCGCACTTGGCGGCTACGGTGAAAAGTCGGGCAAAAAAATCGCCGATTCCCCGAAAAACTCCGCCGAAACTTATTGACAACCCCTCAAAAGATGTTATAATTTATTAATGAATATGTTTTCTTTGCCGCGAATCTGCGGCGCGGAGGTTTTTATGAAAAAGAATGCGGCTGTAGTCGGTTACGGCGGTATGGGCGGATGGCACACCGAGCACATCAAGAACAGTGACGTTGTCTCGCTCGCCGGAATTTACGATATTAAAAAAGAGCGCGGAGAGCTTGCCGAGTCAAGAGGCATCCACTCCTACGCTTCTCTTGACGAGCTTATCGCGGACAAATCCGTTGAGCTTGTCACCGTTGCTATCCCGAATGACTCCCACGAGGAGACGGTCATCCGTCTGCTTGAGGGCGGAAAGAATGTTATCTGCGAGAAGCCGGTCACGCTCTCGATGGAATCGCTCGAGCGCATGATCGCGGCATCCGACAAGTCCGGCAAGATCTTCAGCGTTCACCAGAACAGACGCTGGGATGTTGACTACCTGGCAATGAAGGCGCTGCACGACAGCGGCGAGATCGGAGATGTTATAAACATCGAGTCCCGTATTCACGGCTCGCGCGGCATCCCCTCCGACTGGAGAGGCGAAAAGATCCACGGAGGCGGTATGCTGTACGACTGGGGTATTCACCTGATCGATCAGATGCTGATGATCTTCGGCTTTGACACCGTTAAGGCTGTTGACTGCCGTTTTGAGCACACGACCAACTTTGAAGTTGACGACGGCTTTTACATGAACATCGAGTTCGAGAACGGTCAGCGCGCACTTGTTGAGGTTGCAACATACAACTTCATCGCAATGCCGAGATTCTATCTTCGTGCAAAGCACGGAACCGCTATGATCCGCGACTGGCGCGAGAATGCACACGTTGTAAAGTGCAAGTACTGGCACGAGAGCGACGTGCTTCCCGTACAGACCGCGGCAGGACTTACCAAGACGATGGCTCCGCGCGACAGCGTGACCGTTGACGAATACGACGCACCGCGTCCGGTATCCGATGTTCACGATTACTACCGCAACATCTGCGATGCTATCGACGGCAAAGCCGAGCAGTTCGTAACTCACGATCAGATGCGTGCTCTTCTCCGCGTCATCATGGCAGGATTTGAGTCCGCCGAGACGGGTCGCAAGGTTTATCTGAAGTAAACCGATATCAGTAAAATAAACGAGGCGCAGTATCCCGGGTTTGGGGTACTGCGCCTGATCTTTTTTCAGGGAAAAGCCGCATGATGGCGGCATATTACGGCTCAGCCTTTTTGGCAAGCTCGCGCGTCACGCGGTCAAGGCAGCGCACGATCCCCTCTGCCCCGTCGATCGCCCTCTCGCCTTTCTGGAGTCTCAGGTGCGCCACGGGATTTTTGCCGGGGATCATGCGGAGATACCCGCGCGGGTACTCCTTCTCTGCGGCGATCCAAGCGGCGGGATCGAGCGTCCGCAGCGTCATCTGCACCTCGCTGCCGCTGCCGCGTATCTGCGATATTCCGAGCGATGCCGCCATCGCACGGATCACCGCGATCCTGCACAGATTCTCAGCCGCCGGCGGCATCTCGCCGAAGCGGTCGCACATCTCGTCCGTGATGTCCATATAGTCCGCGTCGCACTCGATCCGCGCGATCTTCTTGTACATCTCCATTCTGAGGTGCGGTGCCGTAATATACGACTTCGGCAGGTACGCGTCGGCGTCGATATCCGCCGCGCATTCCGGCCGCTCCTCCTTTACGCCGCCCTGTTCCTCAAGCACCGCCTCCTCGAGCAGCTTTATATACATATCGTATCCGACCGCGTCGAGGTGTCCGTGCTGCTCCGCGCCGAGCATATTGCCCGCACCGCGGATTTCGAGGTCGCGCATGGCTATCTTGAAGCCGGCGCCGAACTCCGCGTATTCCTTGATCGCGCCGAGGCGTCTCTCGGCGACCTCTGAAAGATTTTTCATCGGCTTATACGTAAAGTAGGCGTATGCGCGGCGCGCGCTCCGTCCGACACGTCCGCGAAGCTGATGAAGCTGTGACAGCCCGTACCTGTCGGCGTCGTCGATTATAAGCGTATTCGCATTCGGCACGTCAACGCCCGTCTCGATTATGGTCGTCGAGACGAGAATGTCAATCTCGCCGCGCACAAGCTCCTCCCAGATGTCCTCAAGCTCCTCGCGCTCCATCTTGCCGTGGCCGACCGCAATGCGTGCATCTGGGAGATCCTCTCGCAGCCTTGCCGCGACGGAGTACACCGACTCCACCCTGTTATGCAGGTAGAATGCCTGCCCGCCGCGCCGCAGCTCGCGTCTGAGCGCCTCGGCGATAACCGCGCGGTCATACTCCATCACGTATGTCTGCACCGGGCTGCGCATTCCCGGCGCCTCCTCGAGGATGCTCATGTCGAGCAGCTGTCCCATCGCCATATTGAGTGTGCGCGGGATAGGCGTTGCAGACAGCGTAAGCACATCAACGCCCGGATGTGCTTTTTTTATCTTCTCCTTCTGCGCAACGCCGAAACGCTGCTCTTCGTCGATTATGAGAAGTCCGAGCTTATAGAACTGCACGTCAGCCGAGATAAGGCGGTGCGTTCCGACGATTATGTCGGTCTCGCCGCGTCTGAGTGCGCGGAGGGAAGCCTCCTGCTCGCTCTTTGTGCGGAATCTCGAGACCATATCGACCTTGACGGGAAATCCGCGCATACGGCTGAGTATCGTCTGATAATGCTGGAACGCGAGTATCGTCGTTGGGACAAGGATCGCGACCTGATACCCGCTGCGCACGGCCTTGAACGCCGCTCTCAGCGCGACCTCGGTCTTGCCGTAGCCGACATCGCCGCAGAGCAGTCGGTCCATCGGCCATTCCGCCTCCATATCGCGGGAGATATCCTCGACCGCCGTGAGCTGTCCGTCCGTTTCCTCGTAGATGAACGCATCCGCAAACTCGCTCGACATATCGTCATCGGGGTCAAAGGCGATACCCTTTGTCCGTCTGCGCCGCGCGTACAGGTCGATAAGCTCCGCCGCCATATCCTTTGCCGCGGCTTTCGCCTTCGACTTTGCGCGGTTCCAGTCTGCGCCGCCCATTTTCGACAGCTTTACCGTGCCGTCATCGGAGCCTGCGCCTATATATTTTGAAAGAAGCTCGATCTGATCGACCGGCAGGAACAGCTTATCCGTACCGGCGTACTTTATGTGCACGTAGTCGCGCACGCTTCCTGCCGCCTCGAGCGTCTCGATGCCCATGAACTGGCCGATACCGTAGACTGTATGCACGACGAAATCGCCGGGGGAGAGATCGGTGAACGACATCAGCCGCTCACGCGAGCCTTGTTTCACCTTGGATTCACGGCGGCGGACGGTGGCGCGGCGCTTCTGCATCTTTGCAGAAAACGGCAGAACCGCGAAGCGCGCAAACACAAGCTCAAACCCCGCCTCGATATCCATTTCACAGAACAGGACCGGCGGCTTCGCAAAGCTCGCTTCGGCAAAAACGTTCGGGTCGCGCGTAACGGAATAGCCCTCGTCCGAAAGCATTGCCGAAAGCTCGGCGCTCTCTTTTTCGCTCGAGGTGACGACCATGCACTTGATCCCGCGTGCGGAATAGACCGCAAGCTCCTCGCGAAGTCTTGCGGCATCGCCGCCGAACGGCGTGATATGCCTTGTGGAAAATCCGAACTCGCCGCCCTTGGCGCTCACCTGTCTTGAGCCGAAGGCGTCAAGCGAAACGACCCGTCTGCCGGATAGGAGGTTCCAAAAATCGCTCCACTCGAGCATATACGGCACGCCCTTCGGGATCTGACCGATCTCGCCTGACTCGGTCATCGCCGTAATACTCTGGACTATGAGGTTCTGCGACGCATCCGCGCGCTCGATCAGGCGAACCGTATCCTCAAGCACGACGCCGCCGCACGTGTAGTCGAGCAGGGTCTCGTGCTCGGTGAGGATCCACGGGATATATTTATCGAGGAACGGCGCATCCCCAAGCTCGAGCGCGGCGATCTCGGATTTCAGCATATCCTCGGCGGTCGTACCCGCGGCGGCGCGAAGCTGCTTCTTCACCGCAGCGATCACGCGATCGGTGTCAGCCTTCGTACAAACGATCTCCCGCGCGGGCGAGATCACGACGGACGTCACCGCCTCATCCGTAAGGCGCTGCGTCGCGGGGTCGATCTCGCCGAGGCGGTCTATCTCATCACCGAAAAACTCCGCGCGATACGCGCCCGACGGCGAATACACATCAAGGATTCCGCCGCGCACTGCGTACTGCCCGACTCCCTCAATGAAATCGGCGCGCGTATAGCCGCCCGATTCGAGTATTGCCACGGCGTCGCTCATCGGTATCTCGGACGATATTTCGAGGAAAAGCTCGCCCGCGAGCAGGGTGTCTTTCGGCACGACGGGCTGCAATATCGCAGGCGGCGTTGTGATCACGGCGAAGCTTTTGCCGCCGGCGAGCGCGGAGAGGATGCGTATGCGCTCGTGCTCAAACTCGCGTGATGCGGTAATATTATTGAAATTGTAGTCCTTTGCGGGATATATCTCGCACGCCGTGCCGACAGCGTCGAGCGCCGCTTTTGCGCGTCGCGCGTCGCGGTCGTCCTTGACGACGATTAACGGCGATCCGTCGCGTCCCGCAAGATCGGTGAGGACGGAGAGAAACGCCGGCACAGCCGATTCGGTGACTCCCGAAACTGCGGCGGGCTTGCCCAGAGCGAGCGTAGACGCAAGCTCCTTCATATCGGCGCTGCCGCGAATGAGGTCACAGATGAAATTCATACTTGAGTTATCGTTTGGCATAATTCCCCCGAGCTTAGCCGTTTGCGGCATTTCTGCCGTTGGTTTTGCCCATCGCGCCGTCGATGTCGCCGGCAAGGATGAGCGGTATTGCATCGTATGCGAATCCGAGCGACGCGAAGAACGGCTCGCGGTCGGACTCCGGGATCTTCCCGAGCACCCAGTCCTTCATATCGTACTCAGCGGGGCGTGCTCCAACGCCGATCCGCACGCGCGGTATATTCTCGGAATCCATGCGGAGGATGATGTTCTCAAGCCCCTTCTGTCCGCCGGACGAGCCTTTCCCGCGGACGCGGACACGGCCTACGGGGAGGCTGACGTCGTCGGAGATCACGATCACCCGCTCCGGCGGGATGTTGTAAAAGTCCGCCGCCTCGCGCACGCTGTCTCCGGAGAGATTCATAAACGTCTGCGGTTTCATGAGCAGCACCTTGTGTCCTTCGATCGAAGTGATCGCGGTAAGCGCTTTGAAGCGCAGCTTTGAGACGTCCGCTCCGATCTTCTCCGACAGATAATCCATCGCCATAAAGCCCGCGTTGTGGCGGGTCGCGGCGTATTTTGCCCCGGGATTGCCGAGGCCTGCAATAATATACTCGGGTGCGCCGAGCGCGTCGTCGTCCTTTTTTGCAATTTTACGGAACAACTCGAATATGTCAGCCATGTGTAAAAGATCCTTTCGCCGTGTACCTGAAACAGCCAAAAGCCCCAATCCGTGTCGGACAGGAGCGTTTGTTCTGAACTTTTATATTATTATAACCTATTTATCTTCATCCCGCAAGGAGAAAAATGTATTTTTTAAGCTTTATCCTGCGATGATCTTCGGCATTACGGACTCCGCAAGCAAGAAGAGGAGCCGGCGCGCGACGGCGAACCGGCTCCTTCTTTAGGAGGTTTATGAAAAGACCGAGAGATCAGTCTTCTTCAACGTTTTCAGGACATATTTGCCTGTGCGTCAATTATCATCTGAGCAAGCTCTGTACGGCAAGCGTCGATCACCATGGGATCCTCGGTGAACTCGGTCATGCCGGTCGTAACCTTATATACGACCTCGAGAACCGCGTCTCTGCCGCACAGCTCTTCAGCCATACGCATATAGTCGAACTCGTCGAATGCGTCACGGAGCTGTACAAGTCTCCACGATGCAACGGGTCCCTCGGAACCGAGCATTTCGCCCGCATAGAGAAGCGTTCCGTCGCCGTCACCGATATCAAAGCGGTATCTGTTGACTGTATCCCAATGATTCTGAGTTGAATAATACAGGAATCCGTCAATATCGTAGAGAAACTGCTGCCACATTACGTCATGGATCGGAGCTCCGTCATAGCTTGCAAAGATATTCGGCATCGGATACCAAGGACCGATGCAGATGTACCACCATGCCTCGTCTCCTCTTTCGCGCATTTCATTCATGCGATCCACAAACGGTCCGAGCTTCTGATTTGCATATCCGTCGCCCCACTGGTAACTTCCCATACCATAATTCAGCATTTTACGGGTAAGCAAATTACCCTTTTCCCAATCGGTATACGCCGACGAAATAGGACACCAGACATTGATATACGGCTTCATGTACTCGAATGAATCGATCAGGTTTTGACGCTCACCGTACCAGCTGAATCCGAAGGGAGTCATGTTACGGAAGTCGTCCGTTCCGGTAACGCGCTTGATACGCTCGTAACCGTTCTTTACATCTTCGAGGTTAGCGCCCCACGGCTCATCCGTCATATAGAACAGGCCTTTTTTCTTCCACTCGGGATTTGCTGCGACCTTCGGATATACCTCTGCGATATACTCATCGTCGCGGCTCATCATTGCGCCGTACTTGTCAGACATTCCCGCGATGACAAACGCAGTGACGCGGGGGTCGCTCATGTACTGCTCACCAAGCTCGGTATTGAGCATATCGGGAAGAAGGTATGCGGAAAGGTTGTGCTCGAGCAGGAACTCGTAATACTCCTGATACATGGTATTGTCGTAATACTTCTTCGTCGTCGAGTAGAGCGTGTACGCAGACAGACCGATCAGCGATGCGCTGTACGGAGTATCGGGAAGGGTGAAATCCCAAACATACGCGTAGACGTATGCGGTCTTGACTACCTCACCGGCTGCGTTTTTGATATTCAGCGTTGCGCGGTACATTCCGGCAGGCGAATCCTTCTCGGATTTTGCCGTGACCTGGATACACTGCGACTTATTTGCAGTGAGCTCGAACGAAGACGCCATCTTCAGCATAGCCTCGGGGAACGCATCGCCGCCATGGTTATCTACGTTTGCGCTCTTGAGATCGTAGAACTTGTAGTAATCGTAATAGACAGCCCAGTTAAGCTGACCCTTGAGGGTAGCTCCGCCGTACTCGTACTCAAAATCGGAAAGCTCAGCCGAAAGCCCTTCCTTTGCGGCGGAAGAGACGAGGATCGCCTGGCACGACTCGTACTCGTTGCGGGCAAGGCTCATCTTGAACGCAGGATCACCGATGTTCTTTGTCTGAGCGCGGTCGATCGACTTCATCATCATCGCGAACGAGATCTCGATATCGCGATCCTCTGCGGGAGCGATCTGCTTTGAATAATCGGGGACCATGCGGACGTTGCCGAGCGAGATACCGCTCCAATTGGCGACGTACTTGAGCAGCTTGATCGCGTCGGAAACGTTGACCTTGCCGTCCTTCTCGACGTCGGCTGCATCCTTGTTCACGGTCGTATCCCATCCGGCAATGATCTTCAGAACATCGATTGCGTCACCGATGCTGACCTTGCCGTCGCGGTTAACATCGCCGTAGATGAGCGCCTTCAGAGAATCGTTTCCGCTCGATATAACATCGTCGCAGGCAACGAGCTTGTCGTCCGCCTTTGACTCTCCGGATGCCGATTTGACGGTGATCGGACCCTCAAAATTCTTCGCAAGCTCTGCGACCGTGGGGATACCGTCGATCCCGTCCACGTAGCCCGTCTCGCGGTCGAGCTTTAGGTGTGATTCCGCCTTAAGCGCAAGTCCGGTTCCGTCGCCGCCGGTATCGCCGCTATCATCCCCTGCGTCAATATCAAAGCCGGGAACGCTGTCAGCAAACGATGCCGTTGCCGCACAAAGCAGCATTGCACACACAAGTATGCCGGACAATATTTTTTTTGCCATGACTTTTGTACCTTTCAGAAAATGTATTGGGGCAAAATCGCCCCGCCTTGTAGTCATTATAACAAAGCGGGACGAAAAGTGCAAGAGGATTATGAAAGAAACGTTTGCAAATAAAAATTGTTAAAATCTACGCAACACGGAGTTCTTATTTTGCCTGTGCCGCAACGATCATTTCGGCGATCTCGGCGCGGCACGCCTCGAGAACGTTCACGTCCTCTGTGAATTTGAGAAGATTCGTGGTCACTCTGCCGACGACCTTCATGACCGTCTCTCTGCCGCAAAGCTCCTCTGCCATGCGGAGGTAATCGAAGTCGTCAAACGCGTCGCGGAGCTGCACGAGTCTCCACGATGCGACGGGTCCTCTCTGTCCGTAGAGTTGACCGTAGTAGAGAAGCAGACCGTCGCCGTTCTCCGAGTCATATCTGCGGGAGGAGACCTTATCCCAACCGACGGAGGTTCCGTAGTAGAGGAGTCCGTCAATATCGCACATATACTGCTGCCACAGAAGATCGCGGATCACGATGCCCTGATACCAGAAGAACAGATTTGCATACGGGAACTCGGGAGCGCAGCAGACGTACCACCACATCTCGTCGCCGCGGTCGCGGAACTCCTTTGATCGCGTACTGAAATTGCCGTAATCCTGCACGCTTCGCGCCGAGCTCCATTTGCCGCCGTCGGCGTAATCAAGGAACGCACCAGACTGCGGGCACCACAGGTTGATATACGGTTTTATATACTCGACGGGGTCAATGCCGTTGCGCTGGCATTCCTTGTCGGGGTATGACGTATTTGACGCAAGCGGCGTAAGATTGCGGAAATTGTCGGTGCCGAGCAGATCGCGGAGGTACTCCCATCTTGTCTTGACGTTATAGAGTCCGGTCTCGTAAGGCTCATCCGTATAGTAGAAGTATCCCTTTTTCTCCCACTCCGGATTATTTATGATCTTGTTGTAAGCCTCGACGATATACTCGTCGCTGTGGTGCATCTCGCCGGCATACGCCTCCTCCATGCCGGATATGACAAACGCGGACACGCGCGGATCGTTCATATACGCCTCTCCCTCGGGAGTTGTGACATCATACGGCAGATTGTACGCCGAAAGATTGTAGTCGAGCAGAAAATCGTAGAATTCTTTATACAAATCAATGTTGTCGTATTCTCTTGTATAGGCATAAAGATCGTATCTGCACAGGCTGAACGCGGACGCGCTGTACGGAGTATCGGGGAGGGTGAAATCCCAGACATACGCATAGACGTATGCGGTCTTGACTACATCGCCCGCTGCGTTTTTGATATTAAGCGCCGCGCGGTACATTCCGGCAGGCGAATCCTTATCCGCCGTGGCGGTGATCTGTATACCCTGAGACTTATTCGCCGCAAGCTCAAACGTTTCCGCCATCTCGGGCAGGGCTTCGGGATAATATCCCTCTCCGGCGAGGAGCAGGTCGTTCAGTTGCTCGCGCTTCATTCCCGACACCTTGTCTGTGACGTATATTTTATAGTAGTGCTCCCAGTTCAGATGAGCTTTAAGGGAATGGCCGCCGTACTCGTACTCGAAATCGGATATCTCCGCCGAAAGCCCCTCTTTATCCTCCGATGCCGCAAGGATCACCTGGCACGACTCGGACTCGTTTCGCGCAAGGCTCATCTTGAACGCGTTATTGCCGGTGGGCGTGGTGTTTTCGCGTGCGATCTTCTTCATCATCGATGCGAAGTACATATTGATCCGACTGTCCTCGGACGGAGCGGTCTGCTTCGAGTTATCAAGCACCATGCGGACGTTGCCGAGCGAGATATCGCTCCAATTGGCGACGTACTTGAGCAGCTTGATCGCGTCGGAAACGTTGACCTTGCCGTCCTTCTCGACGTCGGCTGCATCCTTGTTCACGGTCGTATCCCATCCGGCAATGATCTTCAGAACATCGATTGCGTCACCGATGCTGACCTTGCCGTCGCGGTTAACATCGCCGTAGATGAGCGCCTTCAGAGAATCGTTTCCGCTCGATATAACATCGTCGCAGGCAACGAGCTTGTCGTCCGCCTTTGACTCTCCGGATGCCGATTTGACGGTGATCGGGCTCTCAAAATTCTTCGCAAGCTCTGCGACCGTGGGGATACCGTCGATACCGTGCATGTAGCCCGTCTCGCGGTCGAGCTTCAGGTGTGATTCCGCCTTAAGCGCAAGTCCGGAGTCCTCCGCGATAACGGCGGGAGATGCCGCAAAAAGCATCGCGCACGCAAGAATTGCAGACAGAATTTTCTTATTCATAAGAAAGTACCTCTCTGAATTTGGGTAAAAATACCCTACTTTACTGTTATTATAGCAAATGCACAATTGGATTGCAATACCGGAGCCGATTTTTATGAAATTTATTCCCGCAGAAAACATATGCTCCAAAATCGTGCGCGTTCCGCGCAATTTTTAGTGCAAATTTCTGCTATTCCTTGACATCGTCCCGTTTACACCTTATAATAATATTGTTAATATTTTATTTGATTTGCGCGGTCTGAGACGGCGCGGCACAGGAAAGGTACAGACATGGCACAGGAAAACTACACCTATTACGGCGCGGGCTATTCGCTCGACATTTCACAGGATTTCATCGGTGTGAAGAAGGACGGCAGACGCATTGCATCGCTCTCCGTCATGACTATGGCAAAAACCGTCACCGAAAAGGACGGCGAATTCACCGAGACGGCTGACAGCGGCGAGCACATCACGTCGTTTGAGAAGATCGACTATCAGAACTACCGTTGGACTGCCGAGGGCGGTCTCTGGAAAAAGGAATACACGCTCACGTGCGACGTTAGCGGCTTCAACTACAAGGCGAAGCTGATCGGTTGCGGAAACGTCGGTCGTGTCGAATATTTCAGCGGCGGCGAGAACGACGAGGGCGGCGCACACTCATCCTCGTATCAGTTCTGCGAATATTTCGTGCCGTGCCCCGGCTGCTCGCCCGAGAGATATCTCAATCGCCCGGCAGGAGTCGAATACCGCTCGTTCTTCGAGCTTCTGATTCCGCCGCCGTACTGCTTCTCGTTCCGCACGGAGGAGCTTTCGGGACGCTTCGGACTCGGACTTTTCGCAAAAGACGGCGAATACAACTTCATTCACTACGACTACAATCTGCGCAGCTTCGGCAAAAAATCAACGTTCCACGTATCAACCGATCTTGAGGGACACACCAAGGTGGACGGTGAATTTGAGCTGCCGATGATCCGCGGATTCTTCGGCTGCGACGACATTGACGTTGTCCGCAAATACTGCGAATACAACTACTCGTCCGGTCTTTGCCGGCGCAGAGACTATTCGGGCGCACCGCGTTGGTGGTACGGTCCGATCGTCTGCGGATGGAACGAGCAAGAGGTTCAGGAGGACGAAGGCTGGTCGCAGCAGGGTCGTGCAAATCAGAAGGTATACACGAAGATCGCCGGCATGATACAGGATCACGGCATTCGCCCGACGATCCTCATAATCGACGACAAGTGGCAGAAGACCTACGGCGAGTGCCTGCCCGATCCCGAGAGATGGCCCGATATGCGTGCGTTCACCGATGAGATGCACTCGCGCGGAATCCACACGCTTCTGTGGTTCAGACTGTGGGGCGGCGAGGGACTTCCCGAGGATGAGGTAATGGACGGCGACGGTGTTCCGTACAACATGGAGCGCGTTCGCCTTGACTATCGTCCCTATGCCGATCCGACAAACGAAAAGTACCGCACGCATCTGAAGAAGATCATCTACACGCTTCTCTCGTCCGACGAGGGCTGCATGAACTGCGACGGCTTCAAGCTTGACTACTCGCTCGTAATGCCTTACGGCAAGTGCGCAAAATCTGCGGGCGGCAAGTACGGCACGCAGATGACAAAGGAGTTGTACAAGCTCATTTACGAGACCGCGAAGGAAGTAAAGCCGGATGCGCTCATCAACGCTTCCCCCTGCCATCCTTACTTTGCTGAGGTGTGCGACCAGGCGAGACTTCACGACTACGCTTGGACCTGCCGCAACGAGACCGAGACCATGCGTCTGCGCGCAAAGCTCTTTGATGCCGCGATGCCCGGAATCTCGATCGACACCGACTCGGTAAACCTCGCAGATCACGACGACGCGATGCGCTTCTACCGCCACGCGCCCGAGCTTGGTATTCCCGACATCTATCAGTTCTCCAACGACTGGGTCATCAACTTCTCCGGCGAGGACTGGCGCGAGGTCGAGAAGATCTTCAACGACTACTCCGACAAGATGGACGAACTTCACGGACGCGACTGAGCTATCGCCGCCGTCTGAACAATATAATATTTAAACGAAAGGGATGTATCATGAAAAAAACAAAAATTCTTGCAGCACTGCTTGCCGGAATGACGATTCTCGGCACGGTCGCCTGCGGAAGCACGGATGATTCTGCCGATGCATACATTTCGGCGTCGTCATCCGCTGAGAAGTATGTCGAATTCCTTAAAACCCGGCTCGGCGATGACGTGGACGGCACGATCACGCTTGCGCTCGCCGACAAATCCGATGAGTACGGCGTCGATCTCGACGGATTCCGCGACGAAGGCTATGTAATAAAGAAGGAATCCGGCAACGCCGTTATTATCGGCAAGACCGAAGACGGGCTTGACCGCGCCGTTCGCTACTACGCGAACAACATGGCTGACGTTTACGCTGGGAGCTACGCCTACGGCGAGAGCGCTCTGGTAAAGAGTCTTACTATCGCCGGACGCGACATCTCCGAGTACACGATCGTTCAGCCGAAGAACGCGGACGAGTGTCACAGATACGCCGCAGAAAGCCTACAGAAATACATAAAGCAGGCGTGCGGTGCAGAGCTTGCGATCACTGACACCGCAGACGGCGCACTCCACACAATCATTCTCCATCAGGTGACGGAGAATGAGGACGATTTTGAAACACTCGGCGAGGATGGATTCACCTTCATCGTTGACGAGGCGGGCGATCTGACGATACGCGGCGGATACTACCGCGGCTGTATGTACGGAGTATTCACGCTTCTTGAGGAATACGTCGGATACCGTTTCCTGTACGACTTTGAGAACGCCTCGTCATACACAAACAGAGACGACGGCATGATCGACTATGTGTTCGAGGCGGACCACATTGACATTCCCGCAGGGCTCCGCGACACGACAGTACCGTCATTCATCTACCGCGACAACTTCAATCGCAGCAGCGCCTACGGATGTCAGGAATACGGTATCAAGTCGCGCAACAGCGGCTCGTCAATACGTCGCTCGAGAAAATACAACGGCTACGGCTACGGTGCGATTACCGCTGCCTGCCATGGCTTGCAGAATCAGGCGCTCTACTCTCAATTTGAAGACTTTAACTTTAGTAACAGTACACAGCCCTGTTTCACCGATCCGGATGTGATCGAAATATCAAAGAATTTCTTCATCTCGCAGACGCGCGCACGCATTGACGCAGGCGAGAAGGTCGGACGCGAGATCATCACGGTCGATGTTGCACAGATGGACTTCATGAATTTCTGTATGTGCAGGAGCTGCCAGAAGGCAATGCAGCTCGACGGCGGATACATCGGTCCCGTTCTCACATTCACGAACACCATGGCAGAGGCGCTCGAGGAGGAGTTCGGCGAAGGCATTTACGCGTCGATGCTCGTATACTGGGGAACGACAAGCGTTCCGAAGGTAACGCGCCCGCGCCACAACGTCAACGCGTCCTACTGCTTCTACAATGACATTGGCAAGAACGTGTGCTACAACCACTGCATTGACGGTCTGTCGTGCGATGGAATAACAGGTCACGGCGGCACCATCGTCTCAAACAAGCAATACGGTGAGGAGCTTCGCGGATGGGTCGAGATCGCGGACATGGTGACCGTATGGTACTACCCCGGTTATTGGTATTGGGGCTCCATGATATCCCCGATGTACGAGACGATCCGCGAGGATCTCAAATTCCTCTCGTCTTACGACAATATCTACGGCATCTACAACTGCGTTGCGAGCTATGATATGCCGGATGAGAAGATAATCCCGTATCTCCTGTCGCATCTTGCATGGGATGCAGACATGAGCGACGAGGAATACGAGAAGCTCATCTGTGACTATTACAGAGCCATGGGCGGCGAAGGATACGAGTACATATACGAGTACATGACGCAGAGCCTTAACACCTATGCACGCGGAAACTGCTGGAGCATCATGAACTGGACCAACCCGTCAGTGCGCATTGATTTTGACCGCGTAAGAGAAGGATTCATGTACGATGTTGAGCTGTTCGAGCGTGCGATCGCTCTCGCAGGCAGCACGGCAGAGCAGGAATTCCTTGAGAGGCTCTCACTTTCGATGTACTTCACGGGGCTTGTTGCGAGCCACACGGACTGGTATCTCGAAGGCAATGACGAATCGCGTGCTCTTTACGAGGAATACTACAACAGATTCATGGAGCGCGGTGTGAAATACAAATATCCGTTTGACTCGTCATACGGCTCGACAACGGTAAACGTTGCAACGATGAAAGATAAGTTCAGCATCGAAAAGAACCCGGCAGAGCTTTACAGAGACAGCGAAAAATACCTTGAAGAAGGCAGCGAGCTGACTCCGTGGTGGCCGACACCGGATCGGAAGGCATAATAATAATAGTATAAACAGATCGGGAAGCTTTCGCAGGAAGGCTTCCCGATTTTCATGGATCAGATCTGCGGCACCGCCGCCAAATGAGCTTCGACTGCAAAAAAAGATCAAGTGCAGAATCTGCACTTGATCTTTTTTATAGATTAGTTTGCGCCGCACGGCTGAAGTCCATTACATTGTCGGACGCTCGCCGTGATTTCCGCGCTCCTGCTCCTCGCGGGCGCGCGCTGCCTCTCTTTCGGCTTCCTTCTGACGGATATGCTCGGCACGGATGCGGTTTTCCTCCTCGCTGCGGCGCTTGCGGTCGGCGACCATTGCATCAAGCTCCTCAAACGTCGGGGTTCCGTTCATGACTGCGGTAAACTGCTCATCATCCATAGTCTCGTTCTTCACGAGATACTCTGCGATAAAGTGCAGCTTTTCGATATTCTCGCGCAGAAGCTTCTCCGCGAGGGCGTATGCCTCGGATATGATCTTCTTCACCTCGGAATCGATCAGCGCTGCCGTCTCCTCCGAATAGTTTTTCGTATTGTTGAAGTCACGGCCGAGGAACACCTCGTCCTGACTGTGCTCGCCGCCGTACGAGATCGCGCCGAGCTCGTCACTCATGCCGTACTTCATCACCATCTTGCGGGCGATCGCGGTTGCACGCTGAATATCGTTGGATGCGCCGCCGGAAACGTCGTCGAATATGATCTTTTCTGCGACACGACCGCCGAGAAGCATACAGATATTCTCCTCAAGCTCGTGCTTATACTCCGAATACTTGTCGTCTACCGGAGGATTCAGGGTGAATCCGAGAGCGCGTCCGCTCGGGATGATCGAGATCTGACGCACCGGATCCTGCGTCGGCAGGATGTGCGCAAGGATCGCGTGACCCGCCTCGTGGTACGCGGTATTCTTCTTCTCGCGCTCCTTCATGCGGTTCTTCTTCGGCACGCCGACGATCACCTTGAGCGATGCCTCCTCGATATCGTTCATACCGATGAGCGCCTTGCCCTTTCTTGCGGCTGTCAGAGCAGCCTCATTCAGGAGGTTCGCGAGATCGGCGCCGGTGAATCCGACTGTCGTCTGTGCGATACGCTCAAGGTCAACATTTTCCTCGAACGGCTTATTCTTTGCATGGACCTTGAGGATGTC
This sequence comes from uncultured Eubacteriales bacterium, assembly GCA_934446065.1. Lineage (GTDB taxonomy): Bacteria > Bacillota > Clostridia > Oscillospirales > CAG-272 > UMGS1312. The sequence goes on along the minus strand of CAKSDP010000011.1, from coordinate 22,746 downwards.
AAGACGTCCCTTGAGATCGGGGTAGTTCACGGTGATCTGACGGTCAAAGCGTCCCGGACGAAGCAGTGCCGGGTCGAGAATATCGGGGCGGTTCGTCGCCGCCATAACGATGATTCCCTCGTTTGCGGAGAAGCCGTCCATCTCGACGAGGAGCTGGTTCAGCGTCTGCTCGCGCTCGTCGTGACCACCGCCGAGTCCTGCGCCTCTGTGGCGTCCGACCGCGTCTATCTCGTCGATGAATATGATCGATGCGGGAGATTTTCTCGCCGTTTCAAACAGGTCGCGTACACGCGATGCGCCGACACCGACGTACATCTCAACAAAATCCGATCCGGAGATCGAGTAGAACGGCACGCCCGCCTCTCCTGCGACTGCCTTTGCAAGCAAGGTCTTACCGGTACCGGGAGGGCCCATGAGCAGGACGCCGTGCGGGATCTTTGCGCCGAGCTTTGTGAAGTATCCGGGATCCTTCAGGAACTCAACTATCTCCTCAAGCTCTGCCTTTTCCTCATCCGCTCCGGCGACGTCCTTAAAGAACACCTTATTCTTATCGGGTGTATGGACGCGTGCGCGCGATTTACCGAACGAGCCGGGCTTCGCGCCCTTGCCGCCGGTCATCTGATTCATTGCAAAATACCAGATCACGGCGAACAGCACGATCACGAGTATATACGGAAGGAAGCTCACCCACACGGGCAGCTCATACGGCTTCGGGTAGTCGAACGACTCGATGATGCCCTGGTCGTACTGCTCGGCGATGATATCCTTGAACTCGGAGACAAAGAACGAAACGTCGCGCAGCTCGTACTCGACGACCTCCGTTTTTGACGGATCCTTCTCATCCCTGACCTCAAGCTTCAGAACATCCTTCTCGATGACGAAGTTCTTGACTCTCTCCTCGGTGAAGTAGCTCCGGATGTCGCTGTAAAGCAGCTCCTCCTTCGGCATACTGTTCCACAGGGAGGACACGGCAAATATTATCACTGCGAACAGCAGCACATAGAATATGCCGACCTTAAAAACATTTTTCATTTAATAATTCAGAGCCGCAGTGCGGCAGCGCCTTTCTCAAATATATATTTATCCGGAAACGCTTATTTCCGGTAGACAGACGGCTTCAGTATTCCGACGTACGGCAGTGCGCGGTACTTCTCCGCATAGTCGAGGCCGTATCCGACGACGAACTCATCGGGGATCTCCGCTCCGACAAAATCGGGGGTGAACTCCACCTCTCTGCGCGACGGCTTATCAAGCAGCGTGCAGGTGCGGACGCTCTTTGCTCCGTTGAGCTTCAGATATTTCGAGAGATACGCAAGCGTACGTCCGCTGTCGATGATGTCCTCGATCACGAGAATATCGCACTCGGAGAGGTCCTTGCGGTTGAGGTCGAGGATGATATTTACGCGGCCGCTGGAAACATCGGAGTTTCCGTAGGACGATACCTTCATGAAATCGATCTCTACTGGGATCGTGAGCTTCTTCATAAGGTCGCCCATGAATACGACGCTTCCCTTAAGTATGCACAGAAGGATCAGGCGCGTTCCGGGAACGGAATACGTATCGTCGATCCTCTCGGCGATATCCGCCACGATCTCATCAAGTCTCTCGGGAGACAAAAGGACTCTTTCAATGTCACAGTCAAGTTGCGGGTGTCTCATAGTAATCTCCATTCCGCCGCAGTGCGGCAGTCTAAGTATTGTCAAAATTAAGTTCAGAAATCCGTGTACACGCAGTACAGCACATGAAGGACGTTTTCGGCACCTCTCGCCGTCGTTCGCGGCGGCAGGTACGGAACGCAGAATATGCCGTCTCTGTCACAGAGCGCCGGTATCCTGTCGCGCATACTGACGGGCACGCCCCTGTCGCAGAGCATTTTCTTTATGCGGCGGTGGGTGGGACCGAGCTGCAGCCTGTCGCCGGGCTGTTTTGCGCGTACATATATCCTTCCGTATATTGTATCAAAATCAGTCTCGGTGTGTATAAATAATTTGTAAATATTTTGAATATCACACGGCGGGGCGGCTCCGTTTTTGTAAAAATACAGATCAAAACCCGCCTCGGGACATTCATATTTCAGGCACTCGCCGTCATCCGGCAGTCTTGCATCAAACGAGAACGGCTCTACCGTGCGCGTCGCGCGGTAGAACGACACCGAATTCTTTGAAACCTCGAGGGTCACGCCATCCGGCATTGACAGCCGTCCGGTGCCGTCTCTCTTTATAAGGCGGCACGCCTCGGAGATGTGGTGCTCGCCCATCGCCGTATCCGTAAGATTCGCCATGAGGATAACGAGGGCGCGTGCGAGTATCGGTGTCTCGAGCGCCGCCATGGTATCGCGCGGAGCGCAGGTTCCGTCGGCGGCATCACCGAGCGCCCGCCTTGCTGCGTTTCTGAAGTACGCCTCGTCCTCACGCAGTATCGCTCCCGCACGGAGGGCGGCGCTGTAAACGCTCGGGCTGAGCCGTCTCACGGACGGGATTATCTCGCGCCTGATAAAGTTACGTGTGTACGCCGTGTCGGCGTTGGTTCGATCGAACACATAATCTATTCCGCACTCGCGGCACATCGTGCGCACCTCCTCCGAGGTTACGCCGAGGATCGGTCGGATAACTCCGTCCGGACGCATCGGAGGAATTCCCGAAAGCCCAGAGGCTCCGCCGCCGCGTGCGAGGTTGAATATCACCGTTTCGAGGTTGTCGTCCGCGTTGTGAGCGGTCGCGATGAGGACTCGCCCGCCACGCTCGCCGACTCGTCGGATCACGTCGGGATCTCCGTCAAGCCCCTGCGGAATTTCGCCCGATTCGACAGTGCTGCGGACAGCGTTGAGGATCCTGTATCTCGCCGCGCGGGCACACTCCTCGGCGCCCTTGCCGCTCTGCTCCATCATCGCCGGAACATCCGCCAAAGCAGCGCAAAACGGTATTCCCGCCGCCGCGCACCGTTCGCGGCAAAAGCGCTCGTCCGAATCGGCATCCTCGCCGCGAAGCATATGATTCACGTGGACGGCGATCACGTGCGGATACTCGGGATCGTGCGACATTTCAAAAAGGTACTCGAGAAGGAGCGAGGAATCGGCACCGCCGGAGTACCCGACGATCACAGCCGCAGCAGAGCGAAGCTCATCCAAAAGATCAAGCTCCCGCACACTTGCCGTCAGACGCGCCAAATGCCTTTCATCCATCAGAATTTCTCCGTCCCGGGTCACACCCTTTTTAGTTTTCGCCCATCTCGCCGCAGACATACGCCGCCGCAGCGCCGAACGCGGTGATGATCGCGACGCTGAGCAGCATAAGCCGGATCATCTCCGGCACGGCTGAAGACAGTCCCAGCTCGGCTATGGTCTGCGGTGCGCGCCCCGCGATACTCGCGATATACGCGGTTTCGGCGAACACAGCCATAAACGACAGCTTGAGCACGATGAGCGTTATATGTAAAATTTTTGATTTTTTCAATTTTTATGTTCTCCTCATGATAAGATCACATAATAATTTTATCATGAGGCAGCCGCCGTGGCAAGCGGTATATTGTGGCTTTGATCAGAACTCCGCTCTCTGCATGATGTTTCCGATGCGGAAGTATTTATGACTTTTGAGCACTCGGATGAGGTCGTCCATTGTCACGATCTCCTCCTCGCTCTCAATACCGCCGTCGGGGACATGGTGCGGGTCGTGGTGATCCGTACCGGAGGTCAGTATATAATCGCGGTCATGCTGCTCCATCCAGTACGCGCCCCACATCTTCGCGATCTCATTGTGTGAATCGTGTCCGGGATGGCCGTTGAACACCTCCACGCCGTCGGTAAACGACGGGTGCACGATCCTCATTCCGAAACGGAACGGGTGAGCCTGTATCACAAGAGCGCCGCGCTTTTTCGTTTCCTCATGAAATTCGGCGGGACTCATGTCAAAGATATCGGGCATTGATACTATATCCTCAAGGGTGAGCCCGTACACGAGATAGTCGTTCGGATTGCCCGGATCGGCAAAGTTCAGCTCAAAGCCGGTGAGGACGTGAAGTCTGTCGCCTGCGGCTTTCCGCACGATATCGGCAGCATCAAAGAGCTTATGACAAAACTCGGCGTGATCCTCTATACCGTGATATCCCTTCACGAAATGATTTGTAATGACAAGCGTTCTGTATCCCGCGTTTACGTATTTTTCCGCAGTATCGGCGCCGTTTATATGGGCGCAGGAGCTGAAATCGGATGTATGGCAGTGAAGCTCCGTTTTGAATGACATTGTGCTGTGTATCCTCCGTAGATCTTTTGCAAAGATCGCTTCAGTCTCAGATCAGCGTATAGTCGCCGCATCTGAGGTGCCGAAGCAGCTCTGCGGTGCAGGTGGTCGGCTGATCCGTAATTATTCCGCCGGACGGCATCTGACTTGCGTGATGGTGATCCGAACCGGACGTGCGTATAAGCACCTTATCGGTGCAGTTTTCCGCAAGAGAGAGCGCCTGCTTGTTATAAAGCGGGTTCGTATGCGAGCCGTTGTATACCTCGACCCCGTCAACATCCTTATAGTCGATGACGGTCATGCCGGGGCGGAACGGGTGAGCCTGTATCACCAGCGCTCCTTTGGAAGCAGCCTCGCCGTAGAACTCGGATATACTCATCTCGAGCGCGTCCGGCACCGCGAGAAAAGCCTCCTCATCCATACCGAACACGAGGTAATCGTTGCCGTTCTCGCGGAAGCGTATCTCGGTTCCCGCGATGACGTTCATGGAATCGCCCGCGCACTCGCGCATAGTCTCGACCGCCGCAAAGTGCTTGCGTATGAGCTGCTCCCATGAAAGTCCCTTGTATATATCAAAATAGCTCGGAGACAGGTGGTTTGTAAGGACTATCGTCGTATACCCGCACGATCTGTACTGGGCGACTATATCCTGCGCCGCGTGGCTTGCGCACCAGCTGAACTCCTTTGAATGACAGTGAAGCTCGGTTTTATATCCCATAAGATCTCACTTTCCGGAGACGGTGATCCCGTCAAACGAGATATACGGCAGAACAGAGCCGCCGTCAGCTATGCGCTCACGCGAGATATCGCGCACGCTCTTCAGTATCTGCGCGAGATTGCCGGAGATCATGACCTCGCTCACGGGGCCTGTGATCTTGCCGTTCTCGATGAGGAAGCTGTTCTTTGCAACGCCCGAAAAATCACCCGATGCGCCCGGCTCGCCGCCGGAAAAACGTCCGACGATAAGTCCGCGCTCGATCCCCTTTATCATTGAATCGAGATCCGCGTCACCGGGCGCGATCACGAGCGCACCCGAAGCGTTCTTCGCTCTGCTGTTGCCGGTCTTATTGGCGGCGTAAAGCGAGAGCGCAAAGCTCTCAAGCACGCCGCTGCGGATGAAGTCGTAATTCTCGGACAGGAACCCGTCGCCGGAATAGCGCTCGCCGCAGATTATCTCGGGATCGCGCGGGCAAAGCGATATCGTCAGTCTCTCGTCGGCGACGGTCTGACCGAGCGAATCCTTCCAGATGCTCGTGCCGTCGAGAAGCGCCGTGTCGGACGCAAAATTTCCGATAATGTCGGAGACGAACGAACCGAGGCAGGCGGGCGGCATGATGACCGTTCCGACAAACTTGCCCTCCGGCGTTATCGGGTGAAGCTGCGCTTCAACGTCGGAGAGGTCGCGCTCGACCGAGCCAAGCTCGCAGAACGGACGCTCGAGAGAATCGGTCACGGCGCCGGTGCTGAAGAATGACGTTGCCTCCGTTCCATCGTGCGCCGAAAACATAACGTCGAACGAATACGCTCCTCTGAGCGACTCGAACACGGTTCCGGAGGTGTTTTTGTACACGCGGCGGACGCGGTCGTGCTCGACGATCATCTGCTCGACCACGATCTTCGGATAATCCTCGCTTATGTGCGAGAACAGCTCCTCCGTGCGGTCAAAGAGACGCTCGGTATCGCAGTCGGGACAGCCGTCCGTGAAGCTCTCATTATATTTTTCGCGGCAGATGTCAAACGCCGGATCGCTCTCGCCGGCGCGTGCGATCTCCATTGCACGCGGGACGATCTCTTCGACGGCTGCGTCGTCAAGCCTGTTCAGCCCGAACGAGCCGCGTCTGCCGTCGGCGATCACCGTAAGCGACAGCGCATTGTCGAACAGGGTGCGCATAAGCGAAAACCTGCCGCCGTCGGCGTTGAACTCACGCTTTTCGCTCTCGGAAGCGGAAACGTATGCCTTGTCTGCTCCCGCTGCCTTCGCGGCGGTGAGCACAGTATCACAAATTTTCGACAGATCGTGCATAACTTTCCTCCTTATCTTCCGCCGATCGTTACGCGGCAGCGCAGATCGGGTCCGCCGAGTCCGACGGGCATCGGCTGTTTTTTTCCGCAGTAGCCGCTGCTCTCCCACTTCATGGTGTCGGACACCATATCGACGGTCTTCAGCATCTCAAACGCGACGCCGGATATTGTTGTATCAAGTATTGCGCGACCGAGGCGGCCGTGCTTTATCTCGTAGCCCATCGAGATACCGAACATGAACTCGCCCGTGGTATCAGCCTGACCGTTCATCGTACTGACGAGGTAATACCCGTCGTCGACCGATGCGATCATATCGGACAGCTTATCGTGTCCGGGCAGGACTGCGGTGTTCCTCATACGGATTAGCGGCTCGTCGGAGAACGAGAACGCTCTCGCGTTGCCCTGCGGCTTCATTCCAAAATGAGCGGCGCTCTCGCGGCTGTTCATATAGCCTACAAGTATTCCGTCGCGGATCAGGACAGCGTCCTCGGCGGGGGTGCCCTCATCGTCGAGGTATACCGGCAGCGGCGCCGTTTCGCCGAATGCAGTATGCGCAAAATCGACCATGTTCACAAGCTCGGATCCGACGCGACAGTTTAGGCTGTGAGATGCCACGGAGCCGCCGAGGACGAGGTCAGCCTCGACTGTGTGTCCGACCGCCTCATGCGCGAGCATCCCCGCGAGGGCGCCGTCGAGGATGACGGTCTTTTCGCCCGCCTCAGCGTAAACGCCGGAGCATTTGTCCATAAGCATTGAATAAAGCTCGGCAATACCGCTCTCAAGCAGCGCGGGATCGGAGAAATTCTCCGAGAATGCGCCGAGTCCGCCGAACGCGCGGAACAGCTCGAGCGGCTGTCCGGAATTTCCCTCGGCGGTGAGGAAAACGTAAACGTAGCTGCGGCGCATGGCGGTATGTCCCGGCACGCCGTCGGTCACGGCAAGCTCTTTTTCGATCGATTCCTCGATCACGACGAGCGATCTGCCGCAAATCTTCGGGCAGATCTTGAGGATGAGCGCGTCAAGCTCCCGCAGGAACGCTGCGGTATCTCTCTCCTCGCCTGTATAGAAGCAACTCTTCGGCACGATCAAGCCCTTGCGCGGGACGTCGGCAATTCCCGCTCCGTCGCGGCCTGCGCGGTGCGCCATGAAGTGCGCATTGTCAACTGCGGCGCGTATTGCCGCCGCTGCGGCGTCCTCCGAGCACTCCGCCATTGAGGAGTATCCCCACACGCCGCGCATCTCCGAACGTGCGCACACGCCGGAGACGGTCGATGCCGAATTCCCGGCGATGCTGCCGTTTATCATGCTCATCTTTCGGGTCGAGTTTTCCTGGACGCGAAGCTCCGTATGCCCGCCGTCCGGCAGAAACCGCGCCGCCTTATCCGTAATACCGATCTGCATTCTGCGAATTATCCTTTCCTATGCCGGGATCCCGGCAAACATACTATAATTATTTGTGCGACTGGCGTTTTTATGCGCCCGGATGTCCCTCATCTCTGTCGATCGTTCTGAATCGGGTGTATTTGCCGTCCCAGCCCATCTCGACCTTGCCGACGCTTCCGTGACGGTTCTTCGCGACGATGACCTCCGCAACGGACATTTCGTCCTGCTGCTGCGAATAATACTCATCGCGGTAGAGGAACATAACGATATCGGCATCCTGCTCGATCGCACCGGAGTCACGCAGGTCGGACAGCATCGGGCGCTTGTCCGTTCTCGACTCGGGCCCGCGCGAGAGCTGCGCACACGTGATTATCGGGACGTTGAACTCCTTCGCCATAAGCTTGAGGCTTCGCGAAATATCGGCGACCTCCTGTACGCGGTTGTCGATCCGGCGCTCGCTCTGCATAAGCTGGAGATAGTCGATGACGACCATGCCGAGGTTCTTTACCCGGCGGAGCTTTGACTTCATGCCGGAAACGGTGATGCCCGTCGTATCGTCGATAAGAATATCGCACTCGGACAGCTCCGACGCCGCATGGGCGAGGTGCGTCCAGTCGTCGTCGCCGAGATCGCCACGCCTGAGCGCATAGCTGTCGATCAGCGCCTCGCTCGAGAGTATCCTCGAGGTAAGCTGCTCCGCCGACATCTCGAGCGAGAACACGCACACCGCTTTTTTCGTCCGCTTTGCGGCGGCGGTCGCGAGGTTCATCGCAAAGCTTGTTTTACCCATACCGGGTCGCGCGCCGACGAGCACGAGGTCGCTGTTTCCGAGACCGACGAGCACGTTGTCAAGCCCCGTAAAGCCGGTCGGCATTCCGAGGACCTCCTCGGGTGCGGTACGCAGCTTTTGCAGGCGCTCGTACGTCATCATGATCGCTTCTTTAATGTGGACAAAGCCGCGGTTGTCGCGGCTGTCGGCGATCGCATATATTTTGGACTCGGCAAGCTCGACGAGAGCGTCAGCCGTATCCTCTTCCGCATAAGACGATTCGAGTATGCTCTCGCAAGCCGCGATCAGCTCGCGGACTTTCGCCTTATCGCGGACGATCTTTGCATAGTCGCGCGCGTTTGCCGCGCTCGGCACCGTCTCGGCGATCAGCTTTATGTATTCCCTGCCGCCCGCCTCGTCATAAACGCCGCTCCGGACAAGCGAATCTATAAGAAGAACCAGGTCGATGTTCCGGCTCTCCTTATACATATCCTGCATAACGCCGAATATCTCGCGATGCTCCTCAAGCATGAAATCATCGGCGGTTATGATGCCGGTGAGCGCATCCATGACGTTCGGGTCGATAAGCACCGCGCCGAGCACGGACTGCTCCGCCTCAAGAGAGAACGGCAGTTTTCTCTGAATTTGGTCGTTCATGGCTTACTCGGTCACGATGACGTTCAGCTTACCGACTATCTCCGGGTAGAGCTTCACGTCATACTCGTATTTTCCGAACGCCTTGATCGGCTTGTCCATGACTATCTTGCGGCGGTCGATCTCGATGCCTGCCTGCGCCTTCAGCGCGTCTGCAACATCGGAGGACGTGACGGAACCGTATATCTTTCCGTCAACTCCCGCCTTTGAGGTGATCTTCACCACAACGGCGAGCAGGCGCTCGGCAGTCTCTTTGGCTGCGGCGCGCTCAAGCTCGATCTTATGGCGCTGTGCCTCTTCCTTATTCTTCGCATCTCCGATAGCCTTTGCGTCAGCCTCTGCCGCAAGCTTCTTCGGGAAGAGGAAGTTGCGCGCATATCCGTCGGAAACATTTATGATCTGATCCTTTTTGCCCTTACCTTTAACATCCTGTAAAAGAATAACTTTCATTTTTATATACCCTGACCTTTCTCTGTCGGAATTTTAAATTTTCAATCATCAGGACTGACCCATGCGAACGCCGTCGCCGTCGATATAGCTGTCGATCGCGTGCTTGAGCAGCGTCAGCGCCTCTGAGATATCCGCCGCCTCGACCTGCGCTCCGGCGGAATCGTAATGACCGCCGCCGCGAAGCTGCTCAAGGATGAGCTGTACATTCACCTGACCGCTCGAGCGGGCGGAAATATGGACCGTAGTACCGATCTTTATGAGTGCGAACGACGCGCGGACTCCCTCGACCGACAACAGCTTATCGGCGGTCTTTGCCGCCGCGATGCGGTCAAGGCTCTCGCCCTCTCCGTCGCCGAGCGCTACCGCGAACATTGAGCGGTATATAACGACGTTCGAGCGGAACTTGCCCTCGTTCGTGAACTCATCGAGCGTTGTTTTGAACAGCTCCTGCACATCGGACGGCTCGGCTCCGCAGCCGCGCAGATACAGCGCCGCGCTGAATGTGCGGGTTCCCGTATTGCGGGTGAACTGCTTTGTATCGAGAATTATGCCCGCAAGGAGCATATTCGCCTCACACGCGGTAAGCATACCGTCGGGCAGGCACTGCTCGAGCATTTCGGCGACAAGCTCGCACGCCGCAGACGCCGCCGGCTCGATATACGTCATGAGCGGCTCGCGCTCAAACTCGGCGATCTTGCGGTGATGGTCGATTATCACGGTGGAGGTGCACTCCTTTGCGATCTCGCGCGACTCGACAAGCGCCATGTTATTGACGTCCACAATGACGAGCAGCATATCCGATTCCATCATGTCAAGCGCGTCGGTAGCGCTGACGAACACGCCCTCGAAATCCTTCTCTTTCGAGACGATATCGCGGCACACGTCCATTCCGCTGTCCGTGAAATCCGTGATTATGTGGACGGGGACGCCGCAGAACATCGCGAGACGCGCGATGCCGACAGCCGCGCCGAAGCAGTCAAAATCGGCAAAGCGGTGACCCATGACCATGACGGACGACGAGCGCGACATATGCATGAGCATCTCGTTTGCAAACACGCGTGCACGCACCTTTGTACGCTTCTGCGGAGTCCGCGTTCTGCCGCCGTAGAATTCGATCGACGCCTCTCCCTTTACGACGACCTGATCGCCGCCGCGCTGTAGCGCCATTTCGAGCGCAAGGCGCGCCGCCTTTTCCTTTTCAAGGAGAGACGCGCTCTCGCCGAGGTTTGCGATACCGGCGGACACCGTGATCGGAACCGCGCTCTCGCCGACGCGGATATCGCGTATGCGGTCGAGCAGATCGAACTTTCTGCCTATATTTTCGTCAAGCTTTTCCGCCTCGATCAGGCAGAGGTACTTGTCGTGCTCGTATTCCTTCAGGATCGCGCCGCATCCCTGCGCCCACTCGGTGAGGATGGACGATATTTTAGCCGACGCCTTGCGGTATTTCTCCTTTTCGTATTCCGCCAGCTCGTCGATATTATCTGCGATAATATATGCGATAGCCGTATCGCGCGCGGCTGCTCTGTCATACGCCGCGCGAAGCTCGGTCACATCCTCGAGCGTGAGGATGCAGAACAGCTTCTCGCCAGAGCCGACGTTTCTGCCGCACACGCGGAATCTGCGTGCGCCGCACTCTGCCTCGATACCGTTTTCCGGGTCTGCCGAAGCGTCGTCGAGGGATATCCCGAACAGCTTTGCAAACTTCTCGCCGAAGAGCGGATTGCCGTCGCCGAGAAGGCCTGCCGCCTTATTGTACCAGATAATCTTCTCGCTTGTGCGCTCGCATATGAGCATCGGAATATTCATATTGAGCACGCTGTCGCGGAGTATACTGTCGGGGACGTTGCCCCCGGCGGTGCTGTTTTTCTTTGCCGCGGCGCGCATATAGTACGCGATAAGCACCGCTGCTGCCGCATACACGGCTGCGGCTATTGCCACGCAAATGATCGGAGAAGTTACGTCGAGCACCACCGCAGCGGCACAGATAACGAGCGCCATGCATCCGGCGACGCACATCGCCCACACAAAGGCTGTTTGCGGAGGCGGATTCTTTGAATTTTTATTCACCAGCAGACCCCTCTTTCCCATCTTCGCCGGGCGCTTTTCCGAACGCGGCAAACACGCCGAGAAGCGAAAGCAAAATCACTATAAGTACCGGAGATACGAATACAAAAATAACGGACAACAGGATAAATAATGCTCTGAAGCGGCTGAGCCTTGCGCCCGGCGCAAGATCGCGTCTGAACGCGGTAACGCCTGCGGCGGCAGCCGGCACAAGCAGGAATATCACGATATTTCCGGCGGCAATACCGACGATCCCGTCGCCTCCGGCTACAAACAGAAATGTCGCGATAAGGTAAAAGACAGCGAACGTCCGGCTGACGACGGCGCGCCTGCGGTACATCGGGTACAGCCCGTCACCGGAGATCGTGTGGATAAGTCCGCAAAGGCGGAGCGTGATCACGCCGAAAACTCCCGCTGCAATTCCGACCATCGCCGGAATATACAGCACGATATAGCCGGAAAGATTCTTGTACATATTTATGAGTGCTGTCGCCTGATCCTCGGTCAGGGCGTTCGGCGACGCAGAGATGACAGTCTGAACAAAGACCAAAAGCTTATGCTCAACTAACGGCGGCACATCCGACAGGTTTACCCCGCCGGGTCCGAAAACGAATGCGGCTCCGCCGATCGCCATAAACGCAGCCGATGCGACAAACGCCATAAGCGCGACGTGAAACGATTTTCCAAGTCCGAGTGCTATGCCGGCGACAAGAGCACATCCGACAATGGCAGATGCGCCGACGTAAGCAATTCCGTCCCCTCTGAGGCTGCACAGGATCATGCCCGACGATGCAAGTGCAATCAGGAAAACATTTGCCCGCGAAGACGCGACGTACATTACGCCGCCGGCGGCAGCGATCACGCCGAATACTCCGAGCTCCGGAACAAGCATGGCCGCAGCAAGCGAAACAAGCGTGATCACAAACAGGAACGCCGTACCCGGTCGCTCTGCTTTTTCGTTCACTCCGTCCATTTCATCCCCTCCGATCGCCGATCCCGGCAAGTATACAATACTACCTTACATTATATCAAATGTTCATTCGTTTGTAAAGAAGAATATTGACGAGAGAGGCCGCACGCGGCAAATATTCCGCAACGCAAAAAATCGGGACTGCCGCGATATGCGGCAGCCCCGACGTGAGGTTTGCTTTGACGTCCGGAGACTATTACTTCTGTGCCTCTTCGACTGCGACGGCGCAAGCGACGGTCATACCAACCATCGGGTTGTTGCCGGCGCCGATCAGGCCCATCATCTCGACGTGAGCCGGGACGGAGGACGAGCCTGCGAACTGTGCGTCGCCGTGCATACGTCCCATGGAGTCGGTCAGACCGTAGGAAGCGGGGCCTGCACCCATGTTATCGGGATGCAGAGTACGTCCGGTACCGCCGCCGGAAGCGACGGAGAAGTATTTCTTGCCGTTCTCAAGCGCCCACTTCTTGTAGGTGCCTGCGACGAGGTGCTGGAATCTGGTGGGGTTGGTGGAGTTACCGGTGATGGAAACGTCAACACCCTCGTGCTTCATGATGGCAACGCCCTCGAGGACGTCGTTTGCACCGTAGCACTTGACCTTCGCCTTCTCGCCATCGGAGTATGCGGTCTCGGAGACCACCTTGAGCTCGTCTGCGTAGAAGTCATAATCAGTCTTTACGTAGGTAAAGCCGTTGATTCTGGAGATGATATATGCTGCGTCCTTGCCGAGACCGTTCAGGATAACGCGGAGGGGCTCGCGGCGAACCTTGTTTGCGGTACGCGCGATACCGATAGCGCCCTCAGCTGCTGCAAAGGACTCGTGTCCTGCGAGGAAGCAGAAGCACTTGGTCTCCTCGCGGAGGAGCATTGCTGCGAGGTTACCGTGGCCGAGACCGACCTTACGGTTCTCTGCAACGGAGCCGGGGATGCAGAATGCCTGGAGGCCGATACCGATCGCCTCAGCGGCGTCAGCAGCGTTCTTTACGCCCTTCTTCAGTGCGATCGCACATCCAAGGGTGTAAGCCCAGCTTGCGTTATCGAATGCGATAGCCTGCACACCCTTGACGATAGCGTCAACGTCGATGCCTGCCTTGTCGCAGATAGCCTTAGCGTCCTCGAGGTCTGCGATGCCGTACTCAGCCATTGCGACCTTGATCTTATCAATTCTTCTCTCGAAGCCTTCGAATTTTACGTTGTTAGACATTGTAACTCCTCCTTTCTTACTCTTCTCTGGGATCTATGTACTTCACTGCGTCGTCGTATCTGCCGTAGCTCTTGACATTTGCCTCGTATGCCTCTGCGGGAGCGGTGCCGTGGCGGATCGCCTCCATCATCTTGCCGAGGTGCACGAACTTGTAGCCGATAACCTCGCTGTTTGCGTCGAGGCCGATGGAGAGGACATAGCCCTCAGCCATCTCGAGGTAGCGGACGCCCTTCGCCTTTGTGCCGAACATGGTGCCGACCTGCGAGCGGAGTCCCTTACCGAGGTCCTCGAGAGACGCGCCTACCGGCAGTCCGTCCTCGGAGAAAGCGGTCTGAGTACGTCCGTATACGAGCTGCTTGAAGATCTCGCGCATAGCGACGTTGATAGCGTCGCAGACGAGGTCGGTGTTGAGCGCCTCGAGGATCGTTTTGCCCTGGAGGATCTCTGCTGCCATTGCAGCGGAGTGAGTCATACCGGAACATCCGATAGTCTCGACCAGTGCCTCCTCGATGATACCGTCCTTAACGTTCAGCGTCAGCTTGCAGGCGCCCTGCTGAGGTGCGCACCAGCCGATGCCGTGCGACAGTCCCGAAATATCCTTGATCTCGTATGCCTTTACCCATCTGCCCTCTTCGGGAATGGGAGCCGGACCGTGATGCGGTCCCTTGGCTATCGGGCACATTCTTTCAACTTCATGAGAATATGAAATATTGCTCATCCTTTTAGCTCCTTTATTCATTTTTGACCGTTGCCGGTTTCTTTCCACTCTTTATTATATAACACATTTACCCCGAAATCAATATCTTTTTTCACCAAACCTTGTTTTTCCGCTTTTTTCGGGAAAAAGGCTTCATTTACGCAAGAGGGCACGGGGGATGCGCGGTCTGTCTGATCCGTTTTATCAGCCGAAAGCTCATCGGAACGGGGACGGGGGAACCTTTTTATAAAAGGCTCCCCCGTCCGAATTATTTGTTTTTATCAGAAGTATCTGTACACGCCGATCTTTATGTCCCAACCGGCAACGTATTTCAGAATGTTTATCGCGTCCGTGATGGATACCGCGCCGTTCAGATCCGTGTCCGCAGCAAATTCATCTACCGAAATGTTGTCCCAATTGGCAACCACCTTCAGCACGACTATCGCGTCGCCGACGCTGCATCGTCCGTCGGAATCCGCATCACCGGAGAAATAGCTGCGCGACGGTACCCCGACATCGCCGTATCCATCGACGCCGCGCGGGTACAGAAGCAATACGTCATCCGCGCCGTCAAACGCATACTCACCGACGGACGGCGCCGTCCCGCCGGTCATCACCCATCTGAGCGACTCCGCGCCGGAGAACGACTGTGCGCCAAGCTCAGCGATCGCGGGAAAACTGCATATCACGAGCGCTCCGTCGTTGTAAAATGCGCCGGCTCCGACCGAGCGGACTCCCGCCGCCGACACCGATCTCAGCTGCGCCTCACCGGAGAACGCAAACCTGCCGATCGACTCTACGCTCGCGGGCAGAACGACCGATACGAGCGGCATGAACCTGAACGCGTTGTCGCCGATCTTCGTGATGCCGTCGCTCACCGAAAGTGAGGTTGCCGCGCGGCGATACTCGTGCCACGGGGCGTCGCTTGCCTCTGCAAAATCGGGCATTGCGCCGCTGCCGGACAGCGTAAGCACGCCTGCTGCGGTGTCGATCGACCATGTGATATCGCTGCCGTCGATCGCGCCGGAATATATTCCGTGGCGCATGATCGGGTAGCCGTTCCAGAGGGTGCCGCTGCCGAATCCTTCAGCGGAAGCCTTAACGATCACGGTAAACGTGGGTGCGCATCCGTCGAACACGCCGTCGCCGAACGTTTCGGGCGCATCTCCGCCGAAGCTTGCCCGCGCAAGCGAGCTGCTGTCGGTAAACGCGTTATCTCCGACAAACGCAAGAGTTTGCGGAAGCTCTGCCGAACCGAGCGACGAGCAGCCGTAAAACGCCGCTCTGCCGATCGACCGGACAGCGCCGAAATGCACCTCGGTGAGCGACGAGCAGCCGTAGAACGCGCCCTCTCCGACCGCAGTCACGTCCGCAAAGGACACCTTTTTCAGATTAACGCAATCGCGGAACGCACCCGCGAGGATCCCGACGATCCCCGACGGGACAGTGTACTCTGCTCCGCCGGCATTTGAAGGATAGCGCACGATGGCAATGTTCGCCGTGTCGATCACGGCTGCGCCGGAGTTCTGATAACGCCCACCCGAGCACGTGATCCGCGCGAGCGCAGGGCAGCTCTCAAACACGCCCTCGCCGATCGAGGCAAGGGATGCCGGGAGCGATGCACTCGCAAGCGCCGTGCACTCGGCAAACGCAAAGTCGCCGAGCGACAAGGCTCCGTCCGGCACCTGCACGCTCGCAAGCGCAGAGCTGCCGGAAAACGCGTAGCTGCCGATTTTCTCCGCACCGGAAATGTCAGCCTCTCTCAGTGCGGAAAGTCCCGCAAATGCATAGCTGCCGACCGTTTTGACGCCGACCAGCTTCAGCGAGCCGATCTCGCTCGCAAACTTGCGCCACGGCGCAAACTCGGACTGCGTACAGTCCGGGATACTGTCGCCCGTGACGGTGAGAGTTCCGCCGGAAAGCTCCCACGAAATGCCGTCCCACGTGCCGCGTATCGCGCACACGGGGAGCGAGACACTCACGAGCACAAGCGCCGCCGAAACTATAATCGCAAGATAACGCTTAAAGATTTTTTTCATTATTATACCGTGCCTTTTTGATTCAGTTGTCCGCGTACTCCGGACTGATTATACGCATGAGCGCGAGTACGTCCGACATCGTAAATTTTCCGTCGCCGTTGACGTCGCAGGAGATACCGTTTGTTCTGTCATCGACCTTGGCGTATTTTTCGAGTATACGCTGCGTATCGCCGAAATCGAGGATGCCGTTCTGATTGTAGTCGAAATCGGGTGAGTCATACGCCACGGAAACGGAGCCGTTTTTCACCGTGATCGTGCCGTCGATCCGCGCGGCGGTCACGCCGGAATCGCGGAGGTAGACCGTGATCGCATGATCGCCGTCGGTAAGCGATACGGCATCGGACACGGCTCCGCCCGATCTCTGCCCGTCTATCACGTATGTGGGATAAGCGGTGGAGTATGCTCCGCCGACACGTACCGCAAGGCGGATCTCTCCGGACTCCGGCACCTGAGCGAGTCGTGCAAGCTCATCCGCGACGGCGGCACCGTCCGGGGATGACGCATTGTCTCTGTAAAACGGGAGCGTGCGCGATGCGGCGTATGAATCGCTCACAAGTGCGCTTTGGCGCAGGTTTGTGATCCCGTATGATGAGCTTTTGTTTGAATAGAACACTGCCGCGATTCCCGAAAGCTCGGTCGGCAGCAGCGCGAAATACCGCTCGAGGACGTATGCTGACAGCTCCTCCGACGGGACGCCGTCGGCATCGACAACGGCTGCCTTTCCCGCCCACGGGAACGACGCACTCTCAATAATGACCGGCAGATCACCCGCGACGGCGCGCATCTCCGCTGCACTAAGAACGGTGGAGCGGACGGGATCGTAGTACAGTCCACGGCAATCGAGCGCGGACGCGGCGTCGCACGCCGTTTTCTTATTGTATGTATGGGCAAGCGCTACGCCGAGCACATCGACGTACTTTTCTCCGGGAAAGAATTTTTCAGCCGCCGACACCGTCGTATGGATATCGGCAAGGGTGAACACCATCTTCGCCGAAGGCGCATATCTGCGCGCAAGCTCGGATACATGACGGTACGCCGAGATAAAGCTGGCGCTGAGCGTATTCGTTTCGCGCCACGTGTTGACAGCCGGGCAGAACGAGATCATGACGCGTCCCTCGATCCTGCACGCATCGCGCAGATTTTTCGCAAGGTACGAGTCGTACTCGCCGCTTGCGACCGCGCGAAGCTTCCGCTCCGTTCCGTCGCACTCGAGACTGACGAGAACGGTCACGTCCTTTGCCGAGGACGGCAGAAGATACGAGAGATCGCTCACGGTCATAATACCGAACGGGACCGACAGCTTGTACGCGGACGCGCCGCGCTCGCTCGGATCGTCGCTGCCGCAGAATATGCCGTCCGCATCAGACTGCGTTACATACATCAGCGTCAGCGAAAAATCGAGGCTGTCGCGCAGTGCGCACAGTCCGGCGTAATCGTCCGCGTCATATTCGCCCGCCGAGCAAAGCTCCTTTGCAATGCGGCACGCATCCGCGTAGTAGGCGTGCGCCGTGATATAGTCGTCTCTTTTTTCGTATTTCATCGCCGCAGAGACGGCGGCGTCAAGCTCACCCGCGCCGTCGGTCGCGGCAAACGAAGCCGACTGCGGCACGAGGAGCACTGCTGCGGCAAATAACGCTGCCGCGCGTTTAATACTTTTTCTCACGGCTTCAGATATCCCAACCCGCGACTATCTTCAGAACGACGATCGCGTCATTTACGCCGATCGAGCCGTTGCCGTCCGCATCTGCGAGGTCGTCGCGCATTACTATGCCGCTCCATCCCGCAACGCGCTTCAGTATGAGTATTGCGTCTCCGACGGTAACTCTGCCGTCGCCGTCCGCGTCGCCGCGAAGCGTGCTCGGAGACGTTGAGAATATCTGTGTGCTCACATATTTTCCCGAGGAATCGGGCGACTTTGATATGTTGAGATCGACCTTTCCGCTGTGAATATTGCTGTGCCTGAAACCGTAGATATATCCGTCGCCGCCGTTGTAGGTGTAGACGGTCTCAAGTGCGTTGTCTGAGGTATCAAGCGACATCACGGCTGTGCTCGAGTTGAAGTAGAGCTTACTTCCGACGGCAGTAAGGGTCGAGTAATTGTCAGTGTAAACGTTCTGGCTGCCCCACACGTTCCACCTCATACTGTATGTATAAAACAGCTGTCCCGGAACTGAGATATCCTCCGTCTTGTAGATACCTTCCTTCCCGAAATAGTATACACTGTCGCCGACCCGGTTGAATGCGGACGTGATTTTTCTTATATATGAGGGATCGTATTTTTCGTCCGTGCAGGTGTAAGGCGACACCCAGCCGTAATGGTTGTATGAGGTCATCATAAGCGTATCGCTCAGAAGAAAATAGCTATGAGGCACTTTTCCGACGACACCGTTGACGGGGTCATCCCACGTAAGGTCGGCGTGATACCATTTGCCGTCAAGCTTCACGAGATTCCACACATGGTTCATCTCGCTGCTCGATGCCCACGACACTCCGATCCCGACGGCGTTCAGAAGCATGGTGTACGCATACGTGTACGCCTGGCATACGCCGACACCGAGCGTAATAAAATCATACAGCGTGCGGTGCTCGTATGTGGTGTCGTAATCGAAGTTTTCGATTATATAATCGTGCAGATAAACGGCGCGCTCGAGATCATCCGCCCCCTCGGGTATGTCGTCGACAACGCCGGTGACCCAGTCCGAGATCGCTCTCTTCATCTGCTCGGCTTCAGCCACGGACACCGTATATCTCGGAAAAATAGCCGTGACCATATCACCGTCCAGTTGGTATGTATATGTATTCGAGAGATACGAAAACTGCGGATTTTCGTTGTAGAATGCGCTCATCATCAGGGTCATGTCTTCATAGCTTATCTTCGTGTCAAGATCGTATCTGTCTCCGTAAGCCTCGACCACCGCCGCAAGTCCGTTGATATTCGCGCGGAGAGCCGCAAATTTCGGGTCCTCGGTCTCTCCGTCGGCAAAGACCTGAAGTCCGAATACCGACACGAGCATCGAAAAAGCGAGGAGCATCGAAAGAAGCTTCTTCTTCATCATTTTTAATACCGTACCTTTCGTTTGTACTTGATCTTCGGCGCATATACGCACATCACTACATAATAGTATTATAATACATCCGCCGCGCAAGGTCAACCGCCGCACGCGATTTTTACCCCAATGTAAGATATTTCATGAACCTTTGTGCAGTTTGCACTAAAATGCGCGTGGGTAATTTACACATGATTCGGGCAAAAAACAGCGATTTGCTATTGCAAAAAGCACAATAGTGTAGTATAATGGTAGACAGATAGCCAAAAAAACACTGTAATCGGTGAAAAAATATAACAATACATACAAAAGGAGCGATACTCATGGCTGAATTCAACACCAAAGCGATTAGAAATATTTGCCTGCTCGGGCACGGCGGCAGCGGTAAGACTTCTCTTGCCGAGGCTATGCTGTTCTGTGCAGGTGCAACTGACAGAATGGGAAAGATCGGAGATCGCAACACGGTATGTGATTTTGATCCCGAGGAGACGAAGCGCGGCTTTTCGCTCTCCCTCTCCGTTGCAAGCTTCCAGTGGAAAAGCGTAAAGATCAACGTCATCGACACCCCCGGCTTCCTTGATTTTGAGGGTGAAGTAAAGAGCGGGCTTCGCGCCGCAGACGCCGCAGTCATCACCGTCGACGGCAAGGCGGGACTTGAGGTCGGAACAGAGCTTGCATGGAACAACGCCGTTGAGGCTGGGATCCCGCGTGCGTTCTTCATCACGAACTATGACGATCCCGAGGCGGGATTCGGACGCGTGTTCGCACAGCTCAAGGAAAAATTCGGTCCGGCGGTCTGCCCGGTCTGCGTTCCAGTTAAGCGCGACGGCTCATTCAAACTCATAAATCTCGTTGAGATGAAAGCATACTCGTTCATCGAGGGCGGTCACCGCGAGGAAGTTGAGATGGACGAGGAGCTTCTCGGCATCGCTGCGAAATACAAGGACGCGCTGAACGAGGCTGTCGCCGAGACGAGCGAAGAAATGCTCGACAAATACTTCTCCGGCGAGGAGATCACGATCGAGGAGACCGTTCTCGCGATCCATGAGGGCATAATCTCCGGTGCGATCGTGCCGGTATACTGCGGCTCCTCCGAAAAACTCTGGGGCGTCCGCAGCTTCCTCAACTCCGTCGAGGACTCGTTCCCGCGCTTTACCGCTCGCGGACACGAAACCGCCGAGGACGGCAGTGAGATCGCGATCGACCCCACGGGCGAGTGCGCCGTATACATATTCAAGACCGTATCCGATCAGTTCGGACGCCAGTCGTACTACAAGGTAATGAACGGTGAGCTTCACGCCGACACGGTGCTGAAGAACAGCCGCGGCGGAACCGAAAAGATCGCAAAGCTTGCCTGCCCGTTCGGAAAGAAGCAGAACGAAGCGCCGGTCCTGCACACGGGCGACATCGGCGTTATCTCAAAGCTCTCGTCCGCAGCGACCGGTGACACGCTCAGCGTCTCCGGAAACGTCGAGTACAGCCGCATAAAATTCCACGAATCGTATATGTGCCGTGCGATAGCGGTTGACGGCAAGGGCGATGAGGATAAGGTCACGAGCGGTATCTTCAAGCTCATCGAGGAGGATCCGACGTACAGATACGAAAACGACTCCGAAACGAAGCAGATGCTCATTTACGGAGCAGGCGATATGCACCTTGACGTGCTTGTTGCAAGGCTGAAGAACAGATACGGTGTATCAGTCAAGCTCTGCGAGCCGAAGCTCGCGTACCGCGAGACGATCAAGAAGTCCGTGCAGGTCGAGGGCAAGCACAAGAAACAGTCCGGTGGCTCCGGTCAGTACGGTCACGTCAAGATCACGTTCTCGCCCGGCGAGGCAGACGGTCTTACATTCACGCAGAGCGTCGTCGGCGGAAATGTGCCGAAGGGCTACTACCCCGCAGTTGAAAAAGGACTGCTTGAGGCGATGCAGAAGGGTGTCCTTGCCGGATATCCCGTAGTAAACCTCGCGGCAGACCTGTACGACGGATCGTACCACCCCGTCGATTCAAACGAGATCTCGTTCAAGCTCGCGGCAAAGCTCGCGTATAAAGAGGGATTGCCGAAGGCAAATCCCGTACTGCTTGAGCCGGTCGGCGACCTGTTCGTCAGCGTGCCGAACAATCTTGTCGGCGACGTCATCGGCGACCTCAATAAGAGACGCGGACAGGTGCTCGGCATGAATCCGGACGAAAAGCGCTCCGAGTACACGGTAATCGAAGCCGAGGCGCCGAAGGCGGAGATGAGCGATTACGTGATCGCGCTTCGCGCAATGTCGCAGGGACGCGGCAGCTTCACATTCAAGGTCAAGCGTTACGACGAAGTCCCCGCAGCCATCGCTCAGAAGATAATCGACGCGGCAGCAAAAGAGGAATAAGGTAAACATAAAGGGACAGAGTAATCTGTCCCTTTTCGGCAGCTGATTATTTGCCGAGGACGGTGATCTTGAAGTTAACGCTTCCGTCTGAATTTGCGGTTTCGGTGTACTTCACCTTGATGAAGCTTCCCGCGTAACTTGAATCCGGATTCATTGTCTCACCATCGGACTCTTTGCAGAAACTGCCTGTCACATCGCAGAACGATATGCTTGCACCAGTCGGAGCGCGGAAATCCTTCGGCATATGAAGCATAATGACATCACCGTCATTGATTTCTGCGGTATCCGGTATTTTGACAACCCCGAGTGCAGGCATCGTTGTATCGACAACCATAGGATCCTTAGGATTTGAGAGTGTGTAATTGGACTCAAAAATCGCATTGTTCTCAACGTACATAGGTCCGGCAGAAGTGAATACAACAGCGTTCTCCCGACCGAAGGAATACAGTGTGTTCCCGTGAATATCCATACGTCCGCAGTTTGCGTCGGAATAAATACCGCGGCGATCGGAACTGCCGCCTCCTTTCAGCATATTACCGACAATCACAGACGCCGAACTGCCGACAAGCTTGATACCGTTTTCGGTAAATCTGGAAAGGGTGTTATTGCAGATATGACTTCCGCCGCACTGTGATACAAGTATTGCAGTAGGTACATTACAGTACACTGTATTGTCTGAAATTCTTGTCGGATTAGAATTCGCAACGCTGATATGATCGCAGAGGCACGTGCGCGTGTGACGAAATATCAGAAGGGGGAGCACAAGAAGAGTGAGGCTCAGCTCGGTCGGCTGCGTGACAGCGGGATCTCGGACGGGTCAAAGGCTGTTTACTT
>CAKSDP010000010.1 GCA_934446065.1 uncultured Eubacteriales bacterium | reverse complement strand
GCCTTGATCATCACAAAATCAATGCCCGCGCGCTTCACCGCCGCGAAATCAATGTCCCCCTGAAACAGCGATACGTCGATGCCTTTGTATTTTTTCATCACTTCTCCTCCTCATCATTCTCATGCTTGCCCTCGCCGCTCTTCTGCCGGAGCAGCTCTACGGCCTGCTCTACCGGCGACGGAAGCGGGATGCCCATAAGTCCCGCGTTCTCCACGATCGACAATAGCTCATTGCATATGAATCCGATGCAGATCGCATCCTTCAGGTAGCTCGTACCGAGGAGCAGATCAATACGCGCCCCGATCAGCACAAAGAGCAGGATCACGCCCTTGCGGCAAAGCCCTTTGAATCCCGCGCGGGACTCAAGTCCGCCTGAAGCGCTCTTGAGCGATGCCTGGAACACCCCCGCCACAAGCAGCCCCGTGACATAATCGATCGCCATAAATATGATGAGCGTTGTCATCGCGGCACTCCACCCTCCGAAAATATTTGCGATAGCCGCGCCGATCATCCCCGCAGCCGTGCATATGTAGTTTTTCATATTTCTATCTCCTTTTTTTGATTTTCTACCACCAAAAGCTTACTCTGTAATCCCCCGCAGGGATCAGATAGGTATCCGCGTGAGTATACAGCTCGCCCGCCGCATTTGCTTGCAACGGCCACGACGTGGATCCATGGCAAAGTTTACTCGGCGAAACTGCAGCCGTCGCTATGCCCCCGGACGAGATGTAACACAGCGTGGAGAATCTATCATATTGTTCGCCGGACGATATTATTTTGCCGAGGCTGCGATTGTGTGAGAATTGGCTTACTGTATCATGGTACACGAGCGTGCTCGTATCTCCCAAGTATTCAAACGCCCCGATCGCAGTATCATCCGCGTAGTGCGCCGCTATATCGCCATCCGTAGCAAATACAACTTTGCCGGACGTCACCTTCTCGGATATCGTTACCGTCCATTCCTTGTATCCGTGCTCGCTATCCCGCACATTCTCCACGGTAATATCACCCTCGCAGTATTTGCCGCCCGTCTTGAGCACCTTCGTCGCGTCTGCGTCCACCGTCGCGATCGTGCTGCCCTTGTATTTTATCGTCGCAGCCATTTATTCCACACCTCCGTCGTATTTCGGCAGCGTTTCAAGCGTAAGATATCCCGCCCCGTCAATCGCCGCGCGTACACCTCCGCTCGTGATAAGATTCCCGCTGTTGGCAGTAGGCACCGTGTCAACGGCGATCACGCTCACCTCCTCCACATCAGACTTGGCGAGAAATGCCGCAGATCCCCACGCCTTGATCTTCGCGATCAGCGCCGAAAGCCCGCTCTCTCCAATAGCTTTTCCCATCAGATCATCCTCCTATCTCCGCACCCGGTATCGCGTATGCGTGCCAAATGTATTTCACCCCGGCAAGAAACTGATAAGATAGCGTTACTGTGATCGAATTTTCTTCAATCACGGCAGTCGGGCACGTCAGTGTCGCATTGTTCATAGCTGCCGCAGCCTCAGCCACAGGAAAATAGTGCCTGATTCCGAAACATTTGTACTGTGCCGCAAAATCCGTGTTGATCGTTGCCCAGCCGTCCTGTTTCTGATATTTCTGCGGCTGCATTGGAAAATTATCAATGTGGCAGAATCCGAATGCCACCGTTTTGTATGGCGTTTTTGTGCTCTGTATCACATTACCGTCCGCATCCACCGCCTGACAAAGTACCGCCACACTCTTGCAGCCGAGATTGTGCGTGATCGTCACCGTGCCTGTAACCTGTCCGATGAAGCTGCCGCTTGAGTATAGCGGCTTGCCCACAAGCGCCTTGCCGTCGGCGGATACGTATACCCGCCCGAGCGTGTCCGTAAGTATGTCCATGTTTTCACCTCAATTCGCATCCCACAGCGCCGTGATCTCATCCGCCGTGAAGTCTTCCGGAATGTCGCTCGCAAGCGCGAGCACCCCGTCCGCGCCCATCTCATCAGGCAGCGCCGCGCTGTATCCTTCATCGTTGTAAATCGCCTTTACAGAATCAAGAACAAACGACCGCAGCACCTGCAGCGTCACTTTCGCCATCACGCTCCCGCTGCGCTGCTTGAGCGGTACCGCATCTGTAATCTGCAATGCTCGCTGAGCTACCGCACCATCATACAGCTCGGCAAGCTTGGCAAGCGTCACCTCTGCGTCCGTCCCAGGCTCGCCGGGATCGCCCTTGTCGCCCTTAGCTCCCGGCGCCCCGTCAGCTCCGGTGTCACCCTTGTCGCCCTTGGCTCCGGGTGTTCCGGCAGCTCCCGTGTCGCCTTTCGCACCCGCTGCACCCTTGATGCACCCTATGGCGTTCCATAAGTTGCCCGTGTCCGCAGCCTTGCGCCATACGTTGCCCGTGACCGTCGATAGGAGATAATCCCCCATCACAGCCCCTACGGCGTAGTCCGCTACCGTCTCGGAGTCCGCAAGCGCCTCAAGCGCCGCGCACGTGAACCACCTCGCCCCGCGAGGGATCTTCACATTCACCCCCGTGCGATCATCGTACTGCATCCGCCAAATATCGCTTACCTGTGCCGGCGACGTAACGGATGCCGCTTCAACCCCCGTCTTCGCAAACGAGCTGATTCCGCGCCCCGCAGCCCCCACAGCACCCGCAGCACCTGTGTCCCCTTTCTCCCCCGGATCGCCCTTGTCGCCTTTCGCACCGACGAACTCACCGTCAGCAAGCTTCCGCTCCACTTCGTTTTTCAGCACAGTGGTCTCGGATACAAGCGCCGTCAGAGCCGAAACCTCTGTCGCCGATTCAACTGCATCACCGTCGTTGTATACGGTAGGATCGACCCTCAGTAAAAAGCGCGGGCTTGTTATAAGCTGTTCGTCCGGATCGTAAACCCGAACCTCGCATTCCGCATCTCCCGCCGCCGAGGTCGTCTGCGGAGTGAATGTGTATGCGATCTTCCCGTCAGAGATCGTGCAGGCGTTGTAAAGAATGTTTCCGTCCGGCTTTTTCGCCGTAAGTACCGCCGTGCATCCCTCGGCAGGCCTGTACGGCTTCCCGTCGGCATAAAGAGATATGATAAGCTTCCGCGCCGTGTCGCCTTTCTTCACCGAAAGAGCCGTCTGCGCCGTTGCGGCGTGCATGTCAAGCGTTATGCAGTGTTTTATTTTATCCATGCGCAGCCTCCTTTTTTGTCAATCATACAGGAAAAGCGGGGGAATGTTAATCCCCCCGCTCGCCTCTCAGTCCTCCTCGTCCAGCCATCCGTCAATGTCGTCTGCCTTCTCGTCCCGATCGTAGCCGAGTGCAGTGTAAGCGTTCAGAAGATATCCCTTCAGCCGTGTCCGCTCCGCCTTCGTCGCCGCAATGTACCTCTCTTTGTAGTGACTCGTGATCCGCGCACTGAGACTCTCCGCCGTGTGTCCGCCGTCAAGGTATTTCTTTATCGCCTTCCGCATACCCTCTCCCGTTTCCACAGCAGTGTAGAAATCATCATACTTGTCGTATTCTCCCGTCGGAGATTCCTTCTTTGCGTCCCACTTGTCAATTATCCAGTATACCGCATCGCGGTTCAGATCACGCTTCTTCTTCTCTTCGGAGGTGGAGCTCGTCTTCTTTTTGTTCTCCTCCGTCACAACGTATCGGAGAAGATACCCCTCCGCCTCTTCGCGCGACAGCTTGCCTTTTATGTACCGCTCTTCGATCGCCCCACGAAGCTGAGATCTCGCAGTCTCCTCCTTCTTGTACCGCCCGAATAAGCGCTTGAGGTAGTCGTCGTCTCCCTTTACCATCGCGCTGTACATCTTGTCAGCATTGCTGCGCTTCAGAAGATCGTTTGCAATAGGTATCTGTGCTATGATCTCGTCAAGCACTTTGTCGGAAATGGCTGACCCCATCGTCTTGTTCCCGCGAATGAATGTCTTCGACGTGTTCCATATCGATTTTCCTTCACGTACAATGTTCCGCGCAGGAATTCCGAATATGTTGACTATGTTTCCTGCAAGCTCAGCACTCGCAGTGACCCAGTCCTCTACCGTCGCATCTTCGCGGCTTGCCATCTTGTAAAGATTCTCGGTCGATTTCCATAGCTGCGATATGAGAGTCATGTCGCTCCGGCTTACGTCATACCCCTGCATGAGCGAGTATATGTCTTTTGCAATCGGTATCGCCGTCAGCGGGTTTATGCTGTCAATAAGCTCACCCGCAAAGCTTCCGAGATATCGCTCTAGATATGTCTCGTCGTCCTCGTCGTCATCTCTCAGTGCGTATATGAGCGCCGCAAAAGCAGAGTTGAGAATCTGCGCCGTCGCAACAGACGCCCAGATTCTGCCCGCCCCGCGATGATCCCCGCGCCGGCCGCGCCGCAGCGCCGAGTATTGCATGTTGATCTGCGTGATAGGCTCCGCCATGAATGCCGTCATCATCTGTGCAAACCCGTTTTTCGAGCGCATCAGCCCCGAACGCGACAGAGTCGAATCGTAAACCTGCGTCCGTATAATGCAGTCGTCAAAGATCTTCGCAGCTTACGTGTAAAACTTCTCGCTCCCGGCTTCAATGCCGGGCATCCGGTCGCGAACCATCCGCTTCGCCGCATTCCATATCGCCACCCACGTGACCTCGTCTGCGTATCCGGGAAGCGAGCCGAGCTTTTCGTCTATCGCGCCGATAATACCGTCCGGACCGCGATCAAGCAGCCATTCGCTTGTGCTCCTGCCGTTGTTTACGTCAAACTGTCCCATCTCCTTTATGACCGCAATACCGCTGTATTTTTTGAGTTCCTCCCACTTCGCGCGATGCCCCTTCGCATCGGATGCGTTGTCACCGGGATGGAAGTAGTACGCCGGGATGACGGCAAATGCGCGCCCGATTGACGACGGCTGCTGAATCACAACCGAAAGAGATGCAAGTGTGGCGCCCTTCTTGAATCCGGACATCAGCTTTGCCGCAAGCGCGTCGCGCGGGTCTTTTCTCGCCCCCTTTGAAAGATCGCGGATAAGCCCGAATATGTAGTCCTGAGCCATCCTGCCGTTCGTGCCCTCTTCAAGCGCCTGCTTTACCGAGGTGTCCGCCGATTGGTAGTTCAGAACTCTCTTGAGTCCTTCGACCGGTATCGCAAAAGAGCAGTATTGAGACATGTCGTTCACGTGCCCGCCCCATACCTCGAGAAAATCGCGAAGTACAACGGGATTGTTTGACTTGGGATTCGTCGCCCGTGAAAAGCCCGGATTCGATATGCTCGGTATAAGGTCGGTGTTCTCGATCTCCGTGTGCCGGAACATATCCGATGTCTGAATAGGGAAGTACCACTTCTCCCGGAACAGATCTATTCCCCATTGCTCGCGCGAAACCTTGTTTCCTTCCTGCCCGAGCGTGTCCGTGAGATATCCGACAGCGTCACGCACAAAGCCCCGCTGCTCGTCTGTCAGCTCCCCGAGAATCGCCGGGATATCTTCTTCGCCGAGTACATACCGCTGACTTGTCCCGGATGTCTTGCCGAAAGGCCCCGTTGGCTTCTCGGCAATAACAACGCCTCCCACGGTAAGATGCGCCTTCGCAGCCTCTCTCTGCCAAAGCGCGTAAAGCGACATGACCTGACCGAGAGTCATCTTCTGCCCGCCGAGCGTCCCGAAGCTTATCTCTTTGTTGAAGTCCCATCCGTCCGCCCCGTGCTTTTCCTTTATGCCGGAAAGATATGTGCGTGCGTCGGCTATCATGTGTCCCCAGTTGCCCTCTCCGCGTTGAATGTCATCGTATAGCTTCGAGAGCGTGCCGGAGTCAAGCCAGTCGAAAAAGTATATCGGCTTGAGCGTTTCCACAGCCGCGCTCTTTATGGAATCAAGCGCAGTGTACCGCCCCGTCCTGTGTCTCCTCAGACGAAGCTCCGCGATCGCCGCCTCTCCGTTCTTCGCCGTCCGCGCCGCAGCACTCCTTGCAAAATCCTTGTTCGATTCACGTACCGCGTGCAGGATCGCACCGTATACATCATATACGTCACGAAGCATTTCCGCGTCCATCTGATACAGCGGAGTGTCGCCGATCCTGTCGCGTATGGAGTCGATCAGGTTGTATACGTCCTCGGAGTATTCCGTCCTTACCGCATCGTCACCGGAACGGCCGATCGCCTTGTATGTCTCAAGCAGCGCCGACATCGTCGCCGCCGTGCTCTCGCCGGACGCTTCAAGCCTGTCGCGGTATGCAAGAAGCTCGGATATCCTGTTTTTTACCGAAACCGTCTCGGGCTTTGCGTAAAGCTGCTCAAGCTCCGCGTTGATCTTTGCGATCTTGCCGGCGCTGCCGGTGTCGTAAATGTCAAGGATCGAAAGAGCTTCCGCCACAGGCGCCTGAAGATCGATCTTGATGTTCCTCCGGCGATCGTTTTTGAGCAGCATCCCGCTCAGTTCTTTCGCAACCCCCACAATCTTGCGTTTCAGCTCCGTGCGCTCTCTCGTCTCACGCGCCGCCTCGGCACGGCTCAGATATTTTTCCCGCGTCGCCGCTACATCACGGTCACGCTCAGCCCTGTACCAGTCGGCAGTGGCTTTTGCGTCTGCCTTCGCGGACGATATCTCAGCCTTGTACGCCTCTATGACCGTGCGCAGCTTTTCATTCGCAGACTGCGCCGTGCTCGCTTCTGCTTTGTAGCGCGCAGCCGTCGTCGTCATGCTTCTCAGCTCTTCTACTGCAGCATCGGTCTTTTTCCTTTCGTCTGATACAGCACGAGCCACAGCCGAGTCGCGTTCGTAGTTCTTCGCGCGTCTGAGAGCTGTCAGCTTGCGCGTAATAAGGCTCTGTCCGATCTTGCCCGTCGCAAGCCGTTCGATCGCCGTCCGTGCATTGTCCGCGCGATTTACCTCCGCTTTCCGTTCTTCCTTCATCTCGCGGATGCGGCGGCGGTCTTCGCTGCTTATGTTCTCCGCCTCTTCGGCGTCGCGTATCTTCAAAAGAAGCTCCTTCGCACGTTCCTTGTGCTCCTTCATCGCATCAAGCTTCTCCCGCATCTCGCGTACCGTCTTTTCTTCAACATTGCTTTTCGCTGCGCTCTCAAGCGCAAGAACAGTCGCTTCCGCATCGGTAAGCCGTCCCGCGCTTCGCTTCTGATGCTGCGTGTCGGAAACAGGCGTATCATTTTTCTCGTTTTCGGATATACTGCTATTGACAGACTGATCATTTTGTGATATAGTTGTGTCAGTAAAAGCGTTCCCGCTATAACCGCCGGCAATTGGTGCCGTCCGTTCACTGGCTTGAGCGCTTTTATTTTTTATCCTTACGAGATTTCCGTTTTTCAGCTCTCTGTTTATGTATTCGTTGAAATTATCCCTTCCGAAAACGGTCGCGATCTTGTTCGTGTCAATAAAGACCCTGTTGTACTGCCCTCGCTCGTTGATGTACACCGGAACATTTACAGTGTTGCCGTCAGCATCTTTGTACTGAGAGATCAGAAGGAAGTAGTTTTCGCCCCTGCTCGGATCGGTCGCGTTTTTCGTCCCCCTGTATGCAAGAGTCACGTCGTCAAGCCCGCCGATTATCTTCAGAAACAGCTCTTTTCCGAGCCCGTGATAGTTTATGTATTTGTTGACTTTCAGACCGAGTTTTTTCGCCTCCGCCTCAGTGTACACATTCTCTCGTATGTGGGATGCCTTCATGAGCATCGGCAGATTGCTGACTCCTTTTTGAGTTGCAATAATGGACGGGCTGCTTTCTGTCAGATATACGTCGTCTCTTCGGGACAGATCCGTCAGTGCATTCAACATCCGCCTCAGCCCCTTTACGAAGGAAATAGCCTGTACCTTTGTCCGTACCATTCCCCCCGCGCTTCTGATATCGTATGTCGGGGTTGTTTCTGTCAAACGTGCCGATGTTGTCCGTCGCGGATTTGATCTGCGTGGGGTCATCCAACAGGTATATAACACTGTCGTCTACGCTTTTATTGCTGTTCTCAATGATGATTCCGTCATAATTTCCGCGCAGATATTTGTCATAGATGACCTCTGAGTTGTTGTCAAAGTATGCTGTCGGTGTGTAATAACCGTCCGAATAAAGCTGAAGCGGCTTTTTTATATCGAGATAGCACTCAACAATTCGCTCATCACCGCCTTTTACCGCTGCGTTTTTCGCATAGTCCGATGCACTGTCCGGATATCCGTTTTTCTTGTTGGTAAAGAAAAACAGTCCTTCGGAAACATCGCCGAAGTTTTTACCGCTTTTCCCTATGTCGAAAGTCCAAAACTCCGCATTCGTCCCGTGATAGACCACCTTCGGCGTGCCGTCGTCGTTTACGACCTTGCTCGCATCCTCGGGATGGTTCTGCCAGTCGCCGAACCATCGCTTGAATTGCTGCGACTGAGTAACATCCGAAATTTGCATGTTGACTTTTTCGCTGAACTTGTGTATAATAGGTGTAGAGGCTATCAACCGCTGAAGCTGTTTGGGGAATTGGACCCCAGCACCTGTCAGCATGGTAGCCTTTTTTGTGGCGTAGTAGATACCTACGTCGCCCGCGTTTTCCTGGGCAATGGCTTCGGCAAAGAGGTTCCCGACGTTTTTCTGATAAGCGGACGACAGTACGTTAACGTCCATTCTGTTCCCGCCAAGCCTTCTCTCTGCCGTTATCTCAACCGGGAGAGACGAAAAAAGACCCCAAGAATTTTCTTGGGATCTTTTCTTCATTTTCCCGCAACGATCATCAGGATCCGATGCGTTTTTTTGTTATTTACCCTCTTGTTCAAGATTAGAATAAAATCGGATGTTTTCCGAACCGTATAATTCCGCCAGAGTCTCAAATTTCTTAACCACTGATTCAGGAGCATCACGCGAAACAGTAATCGTCCCATCGCTGTTTCTCTCTGCATACTGAAGCAATTCAAACGTTAATAACATATTAATAATTTTCAGTCGCCCTTAAGAGCGGGGTGCTCATCATAATAGTCCAAGAGAAATTTGACATCCTGCTTTATCTGAACAAGATCCTCCGGAGTAAACAAATCATAATAGTTGCCTGTGCAGAAGTCCTGCAGATCGTACCATGCGGTGTATGCAAGGCCTTCCGGATCACCTTCGGGAATGCCGCCGTTTTTAATGCAGAACAATATACCCGCTATCAGCATGACAAGACGTTCCATGCCGCACTCGTCAAAGCTGTAATCGAGTTCATAGCCGATATAACCTTTAACGCAGCGATCAGGATATTTCTTTCCATTACGGGTAAAATACTGTTCAAGCTTCTTGGTATGTTCGTCAATTACCTCTTGATATGTATAATGCTCTTCAAAATAAAAACTCAGAGGGATATGCTTTAGCATTATTTTACCTTCTTTCTGTATTTCCACGTTTTATTTCCTGCGAGGTCTCTGTTGTAACCCGGTTTCCCGGAAACAACGCTCGTTTGTCACCGAGATCATCTGTTCTGCCGCAGAACTTCGTAGGCTATTATTGATGCCGCAGATGCCGCCGAGAGGGAGCCGGAAAAGTCGCGGCCGTAGTCGAGGCGGACGATCTCGTCCGCCATCTCGAGCACGCCTGCGGATATGCCGCGCTTTTCTCCGCCGACGATCAGCAGGAGAGGCGGCGTGAGCGGCGCATCCCACACCGGCACGGAATCGCGGATGCCGGCGCACACGACGCGGTAGCCCGCATCATGGAATATCCGGCACGCATCCGCCGAATCGGCGGTGTACATCGGCAGAAGCTCCGACGCGCCGGCCGACGAGCGGCACACGACTCCGGCAGCGCTCATCCAGTTTCGACCGGGCAGGATCACGCCTGCGGCTCCCGCCGCGTAGACCGAGCGCAGCGCGTACCCGAAATTATACGGATCCTCTATCCCGTCGAGCATTATGAAAAAGTCGCTGATCCCGTCGTCGCGTCCGACGATGTTTCCCGCGCAAAGAGTCGGGATCGTGCGCTCGGTGCACTCGAATATTATGCCGCCGTGCGACGTTCCGGTCGCGAGTGCGTTTATCTCGTCGGCGCCGCACATGACTACTTCAAATCCACGCTCCGCGCTCATGCGTCGGATGAACGACAGCTCTCGCGCCTTTGAGCGTTCTTTCGCGCGGTCAAACATGAGCCGCGTGATTTTGCGCGCATCCGGAACCGACGAGCGTATCACGGCGCGAAATGAGGTCATCCCCTCGAAAATGACCGAGTCTGCCTGACGTTCAGCTTCCTTTTTCATAGATCCCCCGAAAAATTCTCCCCGCCAAAGCACAGCCGAGGCGGGGATATATTGTTATTTGCCTGCGTTCATCTTGAGGTATGCGTTGATGAATCCGTCGATCTCGCCGTCCATCACCGCCTGAATGTTTCCGTCCTCATAGCCGGTGCGTGTGTCCTTCGCAAGAGTGTAGGGCATGAACACATATGAGCGTATCTGCGCACCCCACTCGATGTTTGTTTTGACGCCCTTAATGTCGTCGATCTTCTCGAGCTTTTCGCGCTGCTTGATCTCCATGAGCTTGGATTTCAGCATCTTCATCGCGGTTTCCTTGTTCTGGAGCTGGCTGCGCTCAGTCTGACAGCCGACCACGATTCCGGTCGGAATATGCGTGATGCGGATCGCAGAGTCGGTTTTGTTGATGTGCTGACCGCCGGCGCCGCTCGAACGGTGTGCCGTGATCTCGAGGTCCTCATCGCGTATCTCGATTGTGTTGTCGTCATCAAATTCCGGCATTACCTCAACGGACGCAAACGACGTGTGGCGGCGTCCCGAGCTGTCAAACGGCGATACGCGCACAAGACGGTGCACGCCGTTCTCGCTTTTGAGGTATCCGTAAGCGTTGATTCCCTCGACCATGATGGTGGCGCTTTTAATGCCGGCTTCTTCGCCGTCGAGCCAGTCGAGGAGCTTGACATTGTAGCCGTGCTTCTCACCCCAACGGGTGTACATACGGTAAAGCATCAGCGCCCAATCCTGAGCCTCGGTTCCGCCCGCGCCGGGGTGGAAGCTGATGATCGCGTTGTTGCGGTCGTATTCGCCGGAGAGCAGAACCTCAATGCGCTGGCGCTCCTCCTCGGACTCGATCGCGGCAACCTCTGCGAGGATCTCGTCGGTCATACCTTCGTCGTTTTCCTCGATTGCCATTTCCGTGAGGGTGATCGTGTCCTCGAGCTTTGCAGACAGATTCTCGTAAGCCTCGATCTTTGAGCGGAGCTGCTTTATTTCCTGCAAAACCTTGCCGGAGCGGTCCTGATCGGACCAAAATGCGGGATCCTGCGTTGTTTCTTCAAGTGAGTCGGCTTTCTCGCGAAGCTCGTCGATCCTCAGAGCACTTGCAAGTTCTTTGATGTTGTCGCGAAAGCCGGTAAGCTTGTATTTTGCTTCTTCAAGAGCGATAATCAAGTGTAAATCCTCCGATATTTTACTTAAAACATTCTTTTATATTTTATACTTGTATTTTCAAAAGCTCGCCGCCGTGTTACAAGCCCTCAAGCATCGACGCGATCGGAAGCTCGTCATCCTCGACGGATTTCGGCGGGGGAGGGACACGCTTCAGCGGGTCATATGAGAAACGGCGGCACTTGTGGAATGACGAGACAACACCGTTCCGCTTGCAGAGCATGAACTCGCGATCCTGCAGCGGCATCGCGTTCTCGCAGTAGTGACACATGACGTCAAACTCGACCGCCTTTTTTTTCTTTGTCATAGCCGCCTCCCGATTGATTTGCCGTGCTTACAGCAGGGCACACCGATATGTTCGGTGCATCTATTATTATACAGTATTTCCTGTGAAAAATCAAGTGTTTTGAGCGGAAGTGACGCGTCGCACGATCAGTGCCGCAACCCAAATGAATATAAGCGTGAGCGAGACGGCGGAGGGGATGACGGATACCTGACGCGGAAAAGCGCACACAGCTCCGGCGGACGCGGGCGACGATATATCAAAAATGTCTGCTGCGACAAGCGAAAGCAGGGAGCAGATGACCCCTTCACACAGCTTCAGTCGAAACATGGGAGAGGGAGAAAGACCGACCGATGTAAGGATACCCGACGATTGCGCCATGACTGAGATGCCCGAGAATCCGAGCGAAAAGGCGCAGAGCATAACGCCGGTGTGCCCGCCGACGGACGCGGCGACGGATGTTCCCGTGGTGAATTCGAGTACTGCCGATATTCCCGCGAAGACCAGCTGCGGCGCACGGAGAAATGCAAGCGGAACCTCGATCAGCCGAAGCGTAACGTAAAAAAATACGATGTAGCCGCATATGCGTATGACTGCCGCTGAGCTTGACGATACAGCGCCGCAGAAAATGTCGGCGGCGTTCTGCTGATCTATGGAGATGGCGGAACTTTTGCGTTTGTCGAAATATGGCGCAGACGTAACGGACTGTTTTTCTGCCCTGCGGCGGAAAAGCAGCCGCCACAAAAGGAACAGAATGAGAGATGATGATATTTGACATATGTAAAACATCCATCCGGCGATGCTGCTGCCCCAAAACGATCGGCCGATCACGTCAACTACGAATGCGGGACCGGTGTTGTTGCAGAATCCTGCCATGTACTCCGCACGGCGACGCGGAATTATACCGTTTCGGTACATGGCTGCAGTTACGGACGCGCCGACCGGAAACCCGCAGAGAGAGCCGAGAATGGCGGCGGTGAGGACGCTCACTCGTCTGCCGCTTGCGGTGATTCTCGATGCCACGCTTGATGCGATCGCCGATAAGACCATGAACGGGAAAAGCGAAGGGATGACGGATCTTGCGCAGATATCGAGTGCTTCTCGCGCCGCGCTCGAACAAAACTTTGCCGAAAGGGTGAACACCGATGAAAGAAATAGGATTGCGGTGAGTACGAGAAGAATCCGTCTGTTCCTTTGCACTGTTTCAAAATTAGCTGCCACAGGCACCTCCGACGTCGAATATTATGCATTTGCCGTCATAGAATTGTTCTGAGATATTATAGTATAAGGCGGGTGTGAAATATGCACAGAAGAAAACGCAGACGAAGATTATTTGACCGGCTGATGCAGGCGCTCGACGTCCCGTGTGACGTAATGCCGGGAAACATGAGCCTTGAGATAATCGGCGATTCTGATGTGATAGTCGGCGGCTGTACGGCGATATCGGAATATTCCGATGAAAAGGTGATCCTGTGCGGTACAAAAATGAGAATCAGCGTGATCGGAGAGCAGTTTGAACTTTCGTCGTTTGCCGATGACGTTGTAAAGGTCTCGGGAAAGGTCTCAAATATAGAGATAAACAGGGAGGTATAGATGCTAAGACTGCTATACGGACTGATTTTCGGCACAAGCAAAATATCATTTTCGGCGGAAGATGTGCCGACAGTCTACCGCCTGCTGAGTGAGGCGCGTATCAGTACGGAGCCGATAAAGCTGCGTCACGACGATACAGCGTCGGTTATTGTTCCCGATCGTGCGGCAGGACTGCTTATGCGTCTCGGAGAGCGCGCCGGCGTTGAGATGACAAAGACACAAATGCTGGGGCTGCCGCATCTTATCGCGCGATACCGCCATCGTCCGGGAATACTTATCGGCGCAGCGCTGTTTTTTCTTATAATATACTTTTCGGGCAAAATAATCTGGAACTTTGACGTCACCGGGAATGTCAGTGTGTCGGATCAAAGTGTGGTAGAGTGCCTTGAGAAGCTCGGGTGTTCGGCAGGCGCCTATATTCCGAACATCGATTTTGATAAGCTGCAGAATGATGTGTTGTTGGAAAACAATACGCTCGCATGGCTGTCCGTCAATATGGACGGAAATCTGGCGCGGGTGGAGGTAAAGGAGCGGCGCGTTGTGCCGTCGGAATACGTCCCGTCGAACGGACTATCCGCAAATATTGTGGCGGCGGAGGACGGCGTGATCGAACGCTGCCTCGTAAAAAACGGAAAGGCATCTGTCGAAAACGGCGATGTGGTCAGGCGCGGCGAACTTCTCATCTCCGGCGTGATAGACGTGAAGGAGCGCGAGGTGAGATACGAGCGCGCCGACGGGGAGGTTCTCGCGCGTGTCGCGCGCACGATCGAGGCAAACGTGCCGTATGATTTCGTGAAAAAATGCGATACGGGCAGAAAAACCTCCGATTTGTCGGTAAAAATTTTCGGAAAAACGATAAATATTCGCAGTAGGGGTAGCATTGCATATAATGTTTATGGTAAAATAACAGAGGAGAATCAAGTCATACTGCCGGGCGGGGTCAAACTTCCGATGTTCATTCTGCGCACCACATATTCGGAGGAGCGCGAAGAAAGGGAAGCTTTTGATACAGAGCGGGCGACGGCGGAGGCAAGAGAGCAGGCGTCTGCAAAGCTGCGCGAAATGGCAGCGGATGCGCAGATACTTTCGCTTGACGAAACGGTGACGGAGGATGAGGACGGAGTCACCGTAACACTGAGAGTCTATGCGGTGGCAAACATCGCGGCAAATTACGGATTTTCCGCTGACGGCGGAAATACTGAATACAGCGAGGACAAAACAGCAGATGAAGAAAACGGTAATGATCGATAACTCTTCGATTACAAGCGCAATATTCGGCAGCTTTGACTGCAATGTGCATTTGCTTGAGGAGAGATTCGGCGTTCGTGTGTACAACAGTGCCGATCCGAACGGTACAGGCGATGCGATAACGATCGAGGGCGATGCCGATAATGTGGAACTGTGTGCTTCGGCAATCGCCTATCTTAAACGGGCGGCGAAGCTCGGCGAGGAGATCGACGAGAGACGGATAGATTACGCAGTCTCCATGGTGCGCGACGGCAGATACGAGGAGCTGTCCGAGCTTGACGGCTGCATATGCCTGACCTTGCGCGGCAAGCCGATCAAAGCAAAGACTGTCGGTCAGCAGCGGTATGTACGCGCGATCGAACGCAATACTGTGGTTTTCGGTATCGGTCCTGCGGGAACGGGAAAAACGTATCTTGCCGTTGCGATGGCGACAAAAGCCCTGCGGGAGAAGAGGGTTTCACGGATAATCCTCACGCGTCCCGCAGTTGAGGCGGGCGAGCGGCTCGGCTTTCTGCCCGGCGACCTGCAAAGCAAGGTGGACCCCTATCTGCGCCCGCTGTACGATGCGCTTTATGAGATGCTCGGGGCAGAGAACTGCTCCCGCATGATGGAGAAAATGACGATAGAGATAGCGCCGCTGGCGTATATGCGCGGGCGCACGCTTGACGATTCGTTCATAATTCTTGATGAGGCGCAGAACACCACGCCTGAGCAGATGAAGATGTTTCTGACCCGAATCGGCAACGGCTCAAAGGTCGTGATTACCGGAGATCTCACGCAGACCGACCTGCCTGACGGGAAAACGAGCGGTCTCAAACAGGCTGTGCGAATACTCGACGGGATCGAAGACATTGCGATCCATACATTCACCGAGAAAGATGTCGTGCGTCATAGGCTTGTGCAGAAAATAATCCTTGCATATGAGGCAAATGACAAAAAACGCAGCGAAAAACGCGCCGGGCGCTACACCGTAAAACGACCGGCGGCAAACAAGCGGGAGGGCGCAAAATGAGCGAGCTTCTGATAGATTATTCGTTTGACATGGCGCCGTCCGAGGGTGAGGAGTTCTATCGGGATACGGTGAGAGCTGCCATTGCGGGCGCTCTTGCACATGAAAATGTGACAGGCGATGCGGAGGTGTCGGTCACGTTTACCGACGATTTCGGAATCCATGAGCTGAACAGGAAATTCCGGGGCGTTGACCGTGCAACGGATGTCCTGTCGTTTCCCATGTACGCCTTTACGGATGACGATATGCCGCCAAAGGGCGAGCCGCTGACGCTCGGAGATATAGTGATCTCGATCGACAGGGCGCGTGCGCAGGCGGAGGAATACGGGCACAGCCTCAGGCGCGAGATCGCGTTCCTTGCGGTGCACTCGACGCTGCATCTGCTCGGGTACGACCACGAGACCGGAGAGACCGACGAGCGTGAGATGTTCGCGCGTCAGGATGAAATAATGAATGAGATAGGGATACCGCGCAGCTGAAAGCGAGTTCGCGCGAACCTGGGACGAAGAAAGGTTTAATTACATACATGACAAGAACAGCTTTTATTACAATTGTCGGCAGACCGAATGTCGGCAAATCGACGCTTATGAACTGCCTTCTCGGCGAGAAGGTCGCGATGGTCTCGAAGAAGCCGCAGACTACGCGTACCCGCATCACGGGAATCCTCACGCGCGGCGAGGATCAGTACGTGTTCCTTGATACACCGGGCGTGCATAAATCCAAAACAAAGCTCGGGACATACATGAACCGCGCGGCTTCAGCCGGGATCGGCTCGTCCGATGCCGTAATAATGATTGCCGAGGCGGGACGCGAGCCGGGGGATATTGAGCTCGGTCTCATGGAGAAGATAAAGAAAAGCGGGCTTCCCGCGATGCTGGTGCTTAACAAGACCGACCTTGTGAACCGCGAAGCAATCGCAGAGTCAATTAAGGCATATGCCGATATTATGGATTTTGATGCCGTGGTTCCCACAAGCGCGGCAAATGCCAAAAACACCGATGCCGTCATCGAAGAAGCGGAGAAATTCCTGATAGAAGGGCCGTGGATGTTTGACAGCGACATGATCACGGATCAGCCCGAACGGCAGATCGCGGCGGAAATAATCCGCGAGAAGCTGCTGCGGACACTTTCCGAGGAGATCCCGCACGGTACTGCGGTTATGATCGAGGCGTTTGAGGACGAGGAGAAGATCATAAAAATACGTGCCGAGATCTTCTGTGAGAAGGAGTCTCACAAGGGAATAATAATCGGCAAGGGCGGCGCAACACTCAAGAAAATCGGAACATTTGCACGTGAGGATATGGAGAATTTCTTCGGTAAAAAGGTGTTCCTCGATCTGTGGGTCAAAGTAAAGGAAGGATGGCGCGACAGCGACTCCGACCTCCGCAATTTCGGATTTGACAAAAAGGAAGTGTAATTCCCGATGGACAAGGAGCTGCGGACAACAGGACTTGTCGTTCGCGAAACGAGCCTCGGTGAAGCGGACAAGATCCTTACGCTGATCTGTGCCGGAGTCGGCAGGATCAACGTTTCAGCGAAGGGCGTGCGCAGTCTGAGAAGTCCGCACATGGCGGCGACGCAGATATTTGCGTACAGCTCGTTCATCCTGCGACGCGGTAAGCGGTACTACTATATCGCCGAGTCCGAGCTTATCGAGCCGTTTTTCGGGCTTCGTTCCGATCTCGACAGGCTTTCGCTTGCGGCGTATGTCGCCGATGTTCTGTGCGACGTCATGCCGGAGGAGCTGGTGGACGACGACATTCTGCGCCTCGGGCTGAATACCTATTTTGCGATCTCCGAGAAAAAGGATATGGATCTTCGCAAGATCAAGGCGGCGTTTGAGTTCAAGATCGCCGATCTTGCGGGCTTTTGTCCCGATCTTTCGTGCTGCAGACGATGCGGGATCACCGACGGAGTCGGAATGAATCTCGACGTGATGAACGGCGGACTTGTCTGCTCGGACTGCAAAAGGGCGGCGGCACTTGAGGAGAGCGCCGAGGATACGGGAACCGCAGTGATACAGCTTCCGCTGACAGATCATGTTCTGGCTGTGCTTCGGTATATCATGTCTGTGGATGAAAAGAGGTTCCTGTCCTTCCGCATACCCGAGGAGGAGCTGCCGGGACTTGCCTTTGTGTGCGAGCGCTATCTGCTCGACCATCTCGGTCATGGCTTTCATTCGCTTGATTTTTATAAATCAATACTCGTATAGGGAAGAATTAAAAATAATAAAGGAATAATTTATGATAGATTCGGAAAAAACTCTTGAATTTGACAAAGTGCGGCGTCTGCTCGCCGATGCGTGCCCGATCAAGGCGGCTTCTGCCCGCGCGCTCGCGCTGACAATGTCCTCCGATCCGACCGTTATACGGCGCAGGCTCACCGCGACGACTGACGCGAAACGGCTGCTCACCGTAAAGGGAATGCCCTCATTCGGTCAGCTTGAGGATATCTCTGAAATATGTGATGCTGCCGATAAGTCGGCAACTCTTACAACCGCAAATCTTATGACTGTCGCGTCGCACCTTAGATGCGCGGCGGGACTTCTTGATTATATCCGCGATGCAAAGCGTTTTGACACGGTGCTCGACGAGGTGTTTGAGCGGCTTGTGACGAACAGACGCCTTGAGGATCGCATATCGCGCACGATCGTGTCTGAGGACATGATCGCGGACGACGCAAGCCCCGCGCTTGCCGACATCAGACGGCAG
This sequence comes from uncultured Eubacteriales bacterium, assembly GCA_934446065.1. Lineage (GTDB taxonomy): Bacteria > Bacillota > Clostridia > Oscillospirales > CAG-272 > UMGS1312. The sequence continues at coordinate 40,337 of CAKSDP010000010.1, read as the reverse complement.
CAGAAAAAAACGACGGCGGGGATCCGCGAGACCCTGCAAAAATACACTTCCGGTGCATTTTCAAAATTCCTGCAGGAGAATATCGTTACGATGCGCGGCGGCAGATATGTCGTGCCGGTCAAGGCGGAGTACAGGGGAGAGATCAAGGGACTTCTCCATGACACTTCGGCGTCGGGCGCAACGCTGTTTATCGAGCCGGTCGGTGTGGTTGAGGCAAACAATGCCCTGCGCGAGCTTGAGAGCCGCGAAAAATTTGAGATCGAACGGATCCTCGCCGAGCTGTCGGCGTGCGTCGCCGCGATCTCGCCCGAGCTGAGACGTAATTTTGCGAATATCTCTCATCTTGCGTTTGTGTTCGGATGTGCGGAGCTTTCGTTTAGAATGGATGCGTCGGAGCCTGTTATCTCCGATGACAGAAAGCTATCGCTTGTGCGTGCAAGGCATCCCCTTCTCGACCGCGCGAAGACCGTTCCCGTTACGATCTCGCTCGGCGAGGGGTACCGCATGATCGTTATTACCGGTCCGAATACCGGCGGTAAGACCGTATCACTCAAGACGCTCGGACTGTTTTCGATGATGGCTCAGGCGGGACTGCACATTCCGGCGGAGAAAGGCTCGTGCGTGCCGGTGTTCGACCGCATTTTCGCCGACATCGGAGATGAGCAGTCGATCGAGCAGTCGCTGTCGACATTCTCGGCTCATATGGCGGGGATCGTGTCGATAATAAAGGATGTGACGCCGGATTCGCTTGTGCTCTTCGACGAGCTCGGAGCCGGAACAGATCCCGTTGAGGGCGCGGCGCTCGCCGAGGCGATCCTTGAGGAGATACTGAAGGTCGGCGCGCTTGCCGCCGCAACAACGCATTACGCCGAGCTGAAGGCGTTTGCACTTGAGACAGACGGCGTTACAAACGCTTCATGTGAGTTTGACGTGACGACGCTCAGACCCACGTACAAGCTTGTGATAGGAACTCCCGGCAAATCCAACGCGTTTGCAATATCCGAGCGTCTCGGGCTGCCGCAGAGCATAATCGAGCGCGCGGGAACTCTTGTGCGCGCAGAGGACAGACGGTTTGAGAACGTGATTGAGAAGCTTGACACCATGCGGTTTGAGCTTGAGCGTGAGCGCGATAAGATTCGCGGCGAGCGTGCCGAGTTTGAAAAGTACCGCCGCGAGAGCGAGGAGAAGCTTCACACACTTACGGAGAACTCGGACAAGATCGTCCGCGAGGCAGAGGAGAAGGCGAAGCGCATCATTGACGGCGCACGCGCGTCTGCCGAATACGTGTTCGGCGAGCTTGACCGCGTGAAACGCGAAAAGGAAAAGAAGAATTTCGGAGAAACTCTGTCCGGCGCCAAGCGTGACGTCCGCATGACGCTGCGTAAGATAGACGATAAGGTCAATCCCGTTTACGAGGATGACGAAAACTACGTGCTTCCGCGCCCGCTCGTCAAGGGAGATTCCGTTATTCACAGGACGATGGGGACGGAGGGCGTGCTTCAGAACGACCCCGATAAGAACGGCAACTGCATGGTTCTTATGGGCAATATAAAGTCGCGCGTCAACGTGTCATCTCTCAGACTTATAGAGCAGCCGAAGCAGAAGAAAAAGGATCCCGAGTCCACGTATCGGACAAAGATATCGCGCTCATTCTCTCCGGAGCTTGATGTGCGCGGCATGACCGGCGACGACGGATGGTTTATGGTTGACAAGTACCTCGATGAGGCCGCAGTTGCTCATGTGCGTACGGTCACGGTCATTCACGGAAAGGGAACGGGAGCGCTGAGGCAGGCGCTTTGGACTCATCTGAAAAAGGATACGCGCGTGAGCACGTTCCGCGCCGGACAGTACGGAGAGGGCGACTACGGAGTAACTGTTATCGAACTGAAATAAATACTTTGCGGGCGGAACAACTGCCGCAGAAAGGACTTCAAATGGGAAATTATCTTGCGCTTGATTTCGGCGCCTCAAGCGGCAGAGGTATAATCGGCCGTTTTGACGGAAAGCGTTTTACGCTTGAGGAGGTGCACAGGTTTTCAAACGATCCGGTGATCGCCTCCGGCATGATGAGCTGGGATGTGCTACGCCTTTTCTTTGAGACGAAAGCGGCTCTTGCAGCTGCGGCTGCAGCAGGCGGTGTTATCTCCGCTGCGATTGATACGTGGGGAGTTGATTACGGATACATCGACCGAAACGGGATGCTTATGGCAAATCCATGCCACTATCGCGACAGCCGTACCGAGGGGATGGGATCTGAGCTTTCGACGAGAATACCACAGGAGCGCCTGTATGAGATCACGGGCGTTATGCCGCAAAGCATCAACACAATATATCAGCTTACATCGGACTGCATCGTCCGCCCGTGGCTTCCCGATAATGCGAAAAATATTCTTATGATGCCCGATCTTCTTGCGTATATGCTGACGGGTGAGGTTGGGTGTGAATACACGATCGCGTCTACCGGCGGATACCTTGATGCGAGATGCCGTAAGGTATCAGAAGAGGTTTTGGAGGCTGCCGGAATCGCACCGGAGCTTTTCGCGCCGGTCATTACGGCGGGGACCGTACGCGGTCAGATCCTTCGTTCCATCTGTTCCGAATGCGGTATGGATGACACATCAATCGTCACCGCCGCGTCCCACGATACGGCGAGTGCAGTGCTTGCAGTTCCTGCATCCGAGAAGGATTTTCTGTTCCTCAGCAGCGGCACATGGTCAATAATGGGAGTCGAGACTGACGCGCCCGTTATATCAAAAGAATCGTTTGCGGGCGGTTTTTCTAACGAGGGCGGGGCATTCGGTGACGTGACGCTCATACGCAATATTATGGGACTGTGGCTTGAGCAGGAGTCGCGCCGCCAGTGGAAGCGCGAGGGAAGAACGTACTCGTTCGACGATCTGAGCCGTGCCGCTGAGGCGTCCGAGCCGTGCAGATCGATTATCGTTCCTGATGATCAGGTGTTCTCACCGGCGGGTGATATGCCCGGCAGAATAGCCGATTATTGCCGCCGCACGGGGCAGAGAGTTCCTGAGACCCACGGCGAGATAGTCCGCTGTATTTTTGACAGCCTTGCTCTTTGTTACAGGCATACTGCCGAGAAGCTTGAGTCACTCAGCGGAAAGAAGTATCCTAAGATCTATGTCGTCGGCGGCGGAACGAAAGAAAAACTTCTTTCTCAGATCACAGCTGACTGCACGGGGAAAGTTGTCGCCGCAGGTCCAGCCGAGGCGACGGCGTTTGGAAATATTGCAATTCAGGCGCTCGCGTCTGGCGAGATCGGAAACGCCGCAGAGCTTAAGGAGATCCTCGCGAATGCGGATGAGGTGCAGACATTTGAGCCGAACAACTCAAGCCGCGATATGTGGGATGATGCGTATGAAAGATATCTGAAGCTTGCAAAATAACAAAATATTATAAAAAGAACAGACGTTGATGATTGATTCGACGTCTGTTCTTTTACTTAAAAAATATAAAGGAAAAGGAGCGTTCTGCAGAACGCTCCTTTTTAGTGTTAACTTAGTTTGCCTTGGGATGATAGTCAAGGCTGATCGGGTTACCGTCGGGACCCTTCCAACCTGCGACATATTTCAAGACTCTTCCTGCATCCAAAACGCTGATTCTTCCGTCTACAAATGTATCGGCGTTTTCAACGGAGAAGTAAAGTCCTTTCCATTCAGCACAGTACTTAAGGATTATAATTGCATCTGAAATCGTGATCTTGCCGTCCATGTCTGCATCACCCTTCATGATTTCAAGCATGGGGATCACCTCGTAGTCCCAAATGTTCTTACACAGAGCGCACTCTCTGCCCATGTAACCGAGAGAGTTGGTAGTGGGCTTGATGTGTACAAAAGGCTCGCCGTATGCATCGGATCCATCGGGATTCTTGTGCTCAAGCATCGGAACGATGTTGGACTTTTCTTCCTCGTTACAACGCTCGCACTTTTTGAGATGGTAGCCGTCCTGAGTGCAGGAAACAGCAACATCGGACTCTTTCCAATCGTGACCGAGCGGATCGGTTTGAGTTATACTTGCGGGATTGCCGCAAACGGAGCAGAGAACAACGACACGTCCGTTCTCTGTACAGGTTGCAGGAACAGTAACGGTATCCTCGGGTTTAGTGGAGGGCGTATGTCCTGTTGCGGAAGTTTCGGAAACCTTTTCAAAGGTAAGTCCGCAGGAGCATACCTTATCGGTGTAACCCTTGTTTACACAAGTCGGAGCGGTTACAACATCCTCAAAGCTGTGAGTATGTGTGCCCGCGATCTTTACTGATGTGTTGTATGTTGCTCCCATGATGGAAGTACCGGTTATTGCGGTGTCTCCGCCCTGCGCGGTACCGAGCACCTGGAACTGGAATGTGAGAATAGTGCCGTCCTCGGAGTATATATTCTCACCTTCAACGGTGCAGGCGAATGTTGCAACCTTGCCGAGATCTTCAAATTTGCCGAGTGCGTTTACTTTGTCGTAGTCGATCGGCGAAACAGTGTATCCGGGAATATCGGTTGTTACATTTACGAGCTTCAGAGCAGTGTTGTCAAAGCTGAAAGAAGAATCGATCGTGTCTGCGTCGATACCCTCATTGTTCTTTACAACGAGTTCTACGTTTACGATGTCGTCCTTAACAAACTCGGTTGTAGGAGCCGTGAGAGTGATCTCCATCGGATCGGGTTCGGGAGTATCGGTGGTGCCGCCGGAAGTAGAACCGCCTTCAACAACGATCTTAGGAATATTGTATGTCATCTCAATATCCTCAGAGTTGTAGTTGAAGCAGTTGTTCTTGCGGGTGTAATCTACACCGTAGAATGTGTCGGTAGTCTCGAAACTGGGAGTACCGTCAGCGAAGGTGTAAGCACCTACAATAAACTCATACTCGCCGGCAGGAGCATTATCGGCAATCTTAAAATAAGCGGTAAAGAAGTCACCTGAACCGCCGAGTGCAGCGTAAGCGTCCTCGTCAGCATTAAGTGCGTTGCCGGCAGTCATGATAACGGAGATGTAACCCTTGCCCTGTTCGTTAAGAGACTGAGCCATTTTAACGGGCGTTGCATCATAAGTTGCAACATCTGCATTTGTGATCGTGGAGGTTCTGAACAGGTTCTTGATGCCCTTCGGAATAGTGAATATATTAGTGTCATAGATCAAACAAGTCTGAATAGAGCCAACACCGTACATACCGGGCAGGAAACCCTGGTCAAAGCCGGGCATGCGTCCGGGAATCGAAAGATCGCCCCACATGGAGTCAACGTGTGCAGTGACCTCTACAGTATCACCGGGCTTGTAGCTGTCTTTGTCAAGCGTGAAAGTGATCTCGGTCTTTCTGTTCTCTTCAGAGACAAGAGAAGCATCCCAACGCTCTTCGCCGGTATCTTCGACTGCGCTGGTACCGATCACTGCCATTGACATAAGCATTGCTATGCACAGCAGAATGGATAGTGTACGTTTCATACAAAAGTAACCTTCCTTTTTTGGAGTATTGCACAAGGGAAGTTGTGCCTTAACAGAACGATTATCTGTTATCTATATTGTATCACGGAAAATATAAAAAATCAACACCGTTTTTCCAAATCTCTTTGTGAATTTGTCTAAATTAACATATCATTCAAATCCGAGCTGCTCGGACGAAGGTGCGGTATCTGTATTTTTGTTATACGGAATACCGAGATGCGCATATGCCGACGGAGTTACGACACGTCCCTTCGGCGTTCGCGCGATGAATCCGTTCTGTATCAGGTACGGTTCGTATACGTCTTCGACCGTTACGGCTTCCTCTCCTATCGTCGCAGAGATGGTCTCAAGCCCTACGGGACCGCCGTTGTAGTAGCGGATCATTGATTCAAGCAGCCGTCTGTCCGTGTTGTCAAGTCCCATCTCATCGATCTCGAGCGTTGCGAGCGCGGCTCTTGCCGCTTCAAGATTTATCACTCCGTCGCCTCTCACCTGAGCAAAATCGCGAACGCGCTTCAGAAGCCGGTTTGCGATACGCGGCGTGCCGCGTGAGCGCGAGGCTATTTCCATCGCACCGTCCTCCGTTACCGGGATTCCGAGAATTCCCGCGCTGCGCGTGACTATTACCGTAAGCTCCTCCGGAGTGTACAGCTCAAGTCTGAGCAGCACCCCGAAACGGTCGCGCAGCGGAGTGGAGAGCTGACCCGCGCGGGTCGTCGCACCGATGAGCGTAAAATGCGGCAGCGGCAGCCGGATGCTACGCGCGGCAGGACCTTTGCCGATAATGATGTCGAGCGCAAAGTCCTCCAACGCGGGATACAGTATCTCTTCTACCGAGCGCTGAAGGCGGTGTATCTCGTCGATAAACAGCACATCGCCCTCGCCGAGATTGGTGAGCAGTGCCGCGAGATCGCCCTGCTTCTCGATCGCGGGGCCGGACGTTACGCGAAAATTCACCCCCATTTCGGCGGCGATTATTCCGGAAAGCGTGGTCTTGCCGAGTCCGGGAGGTCCGTACAGCAGCACATGGTCGAGACAGTCGCCGCGCTGCTTTGCCGCCTCGATATAGACCTTCATTATGTCCTTGGCTTTTTCCTGACCTATGTATTCGTCGATCGAGATCGGGCGCAGGCTCTGTTCGGGATCGGTGTCCGCGCTGTGTTCAGCGGGATCGATCAGCCGGGACTCGTCGATCGTGTCCCCGTCAAAAAAATCGTTCATTTGTATAACCTTTCCGAGCTTACTGCTTCATAAGATTGGCAAGAGCCGCTTTTATGATGTTTTCCGTTCCGACCGCATCGCCTACACGCGCAAGCGCCCAGTCGATCTCCTGTTTTGAGTAGCCGAGCACCGAAAGCGCCGCCACCGCGTCTCCTCTGTCGCTTGCGGGAATATCTGCCGAGGGAGCGTCAGAGCTGTCGCTCGTGCGTTCTGCAGAATAAAGCTTTGACAGCTTTTCTTTCAGCTCAAGCACAAGTCTTGCGGCAGTTTTCGCCCCGATCCCGGGAGCCTTTGAAATGGCTTTCTGATCGCCGGCAAGCACCGCTGATGCAAATTTTTCCGGACTCATCAGCGACAAGATCGAGATTGCGGCTTTCGGACCGACTCCTGATACCGTAATAAGGAGACAGAACATCGAGCGCTCCTCCTCCGTCGCAAATCCGAAAAGATCAACCCCGTCTTCCTTGACATGCATGTATGTATAGAGCCGGACGCGGACTCCGCCGTCCTCATTCGGGCTCGGAAGGGCGGCGACGGCAGATGACGTCAGAGTGAGAAAGTATCCGACACCGCCGCAGTCCACAACGGCTGTTGACGCAACCGCGTCAAGATACAGAAGATCGCCGGTAATGCAGTAGATCATTTTGAACTCCTTGCAGTAATCTCAGTCTATGTACCGTGCGGCAGAGCCGCACAGGATATAAAGTAACATATATTACATTATACCATACAATCCCCGTTACTGCAAGGCGAAGTTCAGTCTGTTCCGATAAGCTCCGATACCGTGACCGGGGAAAAACCGCGCTCGATCAGTACGGGAAGTATTTTTTCAAGCGCGTCCGGCGTCGGGGAACGCTTTTGTACAAAATCGTGCATCAGGATTATGTCTCCCGCCTTCACCGATCCGAGAACGTTTTTCGTGATCTTCTGTACCGGAGTGTGCGCCCAGTCGCGCGTGTCTATCGACCACAGAATTACCGTGTAGTCAAGCTCCTCTGCGCAAGACAGTACATTTTTGCCGTAAAGTCCTCCCGGCGGTCTCAAAAGCTTCGTCCGAATGTCAAAGTTCTCAAAAACAGTATTTTCCGTGTGTACGATCTCATTCTGAATGTCGCTGCAAGAGTCCTTTGCAAGATTTTTGTGGGTGTACGTGTGATTTGCGATCTCGTGTCCCTCTGCAATGCAGCGTTCGGTAAGCTCGGGGTGCATTGCGACATTTTCGCCGATCACAAAAAATGTGGCGTGAACGCCGTATTTTTTGAGAATGTCTAAAATTTGCGGAGTGTATACCGGGTGCGGTCCGTCATCAAAGGTTATTGCGATCTTCATTTTTCCGTTCGGGTGACTTGAGCAGGTCTCGTCACACGCAGCGGCGCTCGCCGGGTAAAATACCGCGATCGCTGCCGCCGAAAGAATGCAGATCAGCGTAAAGAGAAGTTTTTTCATGAATTTCCGACTCCTTTGTGAGAAGTGGATTTTTAGGAGCCGGACGCGCAAAGCTCGGACAGGCTGCCGAATCGGTACCCCTCACTTTTCCACGTCTGTATAAGATCGCCGAGGATTTCTGCGTTTGTAGAAGATGTCGGGTGAAGCAGCAGCACCATGCCGTTGTGTGTGCCGTCAAGAATCTTTTTCTTTGCACTTTCCGGAGACGGCTGCGCGGTGTTGTCCCAATCTGCGTATGCAAAGCTCCAGAAAACGGTCGTGTACCCCAGCTCGGATATTATTTCAAGGTTCTCGCGGGAAAATTTGCCCTCCGGCGGGCGGTAGAACGGGGCACATTCAACTCCCGCAAATTCGGCACACGCCGAATTAAGCTCATCAAGCTCGGCGCGGATCTGCTCCTTGTCATGGAATGTCGTCATATCGCGGTGGCGCGCGGTGTGATTGCAGATCGTGTGCCCCTCGTTTGCCATGCGCTGAAGAAGCTCGGGATTTTGCTTTGCGAGATTCTTCAGTACGAAAAACGCGCCGGGGACCTCTTCCGCTTTCAGCGTATCCAGGATCTTTGCAACGTTGCCGTTTTCGTATCCCGCATCAAATGTCAAATAAATGACCTTTTCATCGGGATTGCCTATATAAACTCCACCGACATCTGAAATGAAGCTCATTTCGGGCGGGCACGGCGGCGTTTTTCCGTCTGTCATATGACGGCAGTACCAGTTGAACGTGCCTGCGGCGGAGGTAGTCTGCGTGTCGTCCGCGACTCTCTCGCGTATGATGATCCTGTCGCTGACGCGGGAGGGGATCTTGTTAATAAGACCTGTTGTCTCTTCCGCAGTTTCGCTCGCCGTATCGGCATGAACCGAAATGTTTGCGGCGTTTGCCGAAAATACAACGATTGCCGCAGCAGCAAGAGCGCCCGCGAAATATTTTTCTTTTCTCATTATATTATCTCCTTTCGGAATTTTTTCATAATTATTTTTGCCCCGCACAAAATAAAAACACGCTGAAATATATTCGTCGGATTGAAGAAAACAGAAACGGTGTAAAATCATCCCGCCATATTTTGGGACGGGTAAATCTTTGCGTTACGGCAACAATAATTGTGTAAAAACAAAAAGGAGGCATAAAGATGTCGTCAAGTTTCATGAACGTTACAAAGGGCGTATTGACCGGAATGGCTATCGGAGGAGCGGCAGGGGTCGCGCTTGCCTGCAATATGAAGAAGCCTACAAAGCGTGCGATCAAGAAAAAGACCGCTACGGCGATGGACACGATGAGCTCCATCATGCAGAGCATTGCGGACTACGCAAGATAAGCGAAAAAGATGGCGTGATATTCACGCCATCTTTTTTACTGTGCGGTTCCGTCGGCTTCGCGCTGGCTTGCCTCCATTCGCCGCCAGCTTATAAACCCGTAGAGATCGCATATAAGAAACATGAGAAAGCACGCGACCATCGATAGGTACGAGATATCGTCCCTTGACGCGATTATCCACAGCGTTATGAGCACGATATCGTTTGCCGCGTATGCGAGCGCGTAATAGCTGCTGCGGCAGAACGTCAGATATGACGCAAGGAAGCTTGTTGCCACGGATACGGTGCTGACGGCAAGGCTTGCGTTTCCGAGCGCACGCAGGATGAAATAGAATGCGGCGGTGACAGCTACCGTCAGCGGTACGATGAGTGCCCGCATAACAGGCGTAAGCCGCGCGACCCTGACCTGCGGCTCGCCGTCCTTGAACGGGTGGCGCAGCCACGATATAACAGCCATTGCCGCCATCGGCGCCGTCATCCCGACGTAAGTTATCATTTCTCCGTAGTACCGCTGGGTATATGACACTACTGCATAGAAGATGGCAAAGATGACGGTCAGAAGCTGCCCGAGAACATCCCCTTTGGCGAGGAATACGAGAGCCGTCACACCGATAAGCGGTGCCGTCACGGCGACAGCGCTGCCGCGGCCGATGATTCCGGACACGAGCACTACCGCGAGTGCCGCTGCCCACAGGATGCGGTCGAAGGTGGTGAGCGCCGCCAATGATTTTTTGAGGTTCATCTGAAGTTCCTTTCAAATATTTGAATATCTATAAGAAAGGCACCCGCCATGCGTATCTTCAAAGACCTAACGATACGCATACGGATGCCTCAAAGCATCGCTACCCGGTGGCAACTATTCATTTATTTGATTATATCACAAGCTCTGAAAAATGTCAATCGGGACTTACATTTCGCTGCGCTCTGCCAGAAGATCATGGTACTTCTGATAGAAGCTCTCGAAATATCCGCCGTCAAGCGCTTCTCTGATCTTTCGGGTCAGATCGTTGTAGAAGTAGAGATTGTGTGTTACCGCAAGGCGCATTCCGAGCGATTCCTTTGCTTTTATGAGATGGCGGATGTACGCACGGCTGTGGTGCTTGCAGGCTTCGCAGCCGCAGCCCTCGTCGATCGGACGGTTGTCGTCGGCGTATTTCTCGTTCATCACGTTCATTTTGCCGTGCCACGTGAAGAGATTGCCGTGACGTGCATTTCGCGACGGCATTACGCAGTCGAAGAAATCAACGCCGCGGTGTACGGCTTCGAGAATGTTCTGCGGCGTACCGACACCCATGAGGTAGCGAGGCTTGTCCTTCGGCATATACGGCTCGACTGCCTCGATTATGCGGTACATCTCCTCCGCGCTCTCGCCTACGGCAAGTCCGCCGATCGCGTATCCCGCGCAGTCGATCTCGCGGATGCGCTTCATGTGCTCGATGCGGAGATCCTCGTATGTGCTGCCCTGGTTTATGCCGAACAGCATCTGCTCGGGATTCAGCGTGTCCTCAAGAGAGTTCAGTCTGTCCATCTCACGGCGGCAGCGCTCAAGCCAGCGAGCCGTGCGGTCGCAGGACGCCTTGACGTACTTGTATTCCGCGGGATTTTCGATGCATTCGTCAAACGCCATCGCAATGGTGGACGCAAGGTTTGACTGGATCTGCATACTCTCCTCAGGCCCCATGAAAATGCGTCTGCCGTCAACGTGCGACGCAAAATATACGCCTTCCTCGCGGATCTTGCGCAGTGACGCAAGCGAGAACACCTGAAATCCGCCGGAATCCGTGAGCAGCGGGCCGTCCCAGCCGGACATTCCGCGAACGCCGCCGAGCTTGCGTACAAGCTTGTCGCCTGGGCGGATGTGCAGATGATACGTGTTTGAGAGCATGACCTGACAGCCTACTTCACGCAGATCATAGGCTGAAAGCCCGCCCTTGATCGCGCCGCAGGTCGCAACGTTCATGAATACCGGAGTTTCGATGACTCCGTGCGGGGTGACGAAGCGGCCGCGTCTTGCGGCTCCCTCTGTTTTAAGAAGTGTGAACATATCTCTTTTACACTATTCGTGAGAATTGCCTTTCGATTGAATTTTTGCGCAGCTCGAACGCCACAGGTCTGCCGTGCGGGCAGGTCTTGACCGCGCTGCCGCCTTTTTCCGGCGTGCGGAGGAGCTTTTCGCAGATATAGCGGACTTCCTCGCCGCCGTAGACTCTGCCGCCCTTGATCGCCGCCTTGCAGGCGACCTGATGCAGCTTTTGTTCAAAATATTCTATCCCGGCGGCGTCGATCGTGCCGTGTCCTTCGGACAGCCGCCCGGCAAGGGACAGAAGCATATCGGCGGCGCCGTCGCGCCCGATCTCCTCGGGAACGGCGGAGATCAATACCGTACCGGCAGCCCGGTCAACCGTATACTTGAAGCCGAGCCGCTCAAAGGATTCGCGGTACTCCGCGTCCTCGAGAATAACGGCTTCGATCGACGCAAGCTTTTCCTTCAGGGGGAACAGCAGCAGCTGTCCCGCCTCGCGCCCGCCGCGCAGCTTCTCGCAGAGAGAATCGTATATGATGCGCTCGTGCGCGGCGTGTTTGTCGATAAATACGAGCCTGTCCTCAAGCTCGACTATTACATAACAGTTGTATGCTTCACCGATTATCCGGTATTCGGGAACGGAGTCCGCAGCCTGCGGTGCATCGGCTCCCGGAAGCGCGGCATCGCTCGGAGAGTCCGCAGTATCGGCGGGCTGGTCGGGTTCGTCAGTCTCCGGCTTTATTGTCGGCACGCGCGGCATATGTATCTGCTCGCTTTTTTCGCTGCCGAACGGATTTTTAAGCTTTGCGGCATCCTCTGCGGATACCCACGAGGATGAGTTGAACGGTATCTGTACATCGTCTGTACGACCCGGCACTTCGCGCGGTGTCGGCGGAGCTGTCTGTTCGCGCATATCCCACGCACCAACCGATGCCGTATCCGTTATCGTATTCGCTGCGTTCTCGTGCTTTTCCGGGGTTATCGGGGCGGTCCGTGTCGGCGTGGGTTCGGGCTGTGTATTGTGAGACGTCGGCACATACGGTGCGGGCGACTGCGCGGGTTTCTCCTCGCGTGCCGCCGGAATTGCCGGTTCAACCTTGATCTCCGGCATATCGGCGCGCTTTGTCAGTGTGCCGAGCACGGCGTAATACACTGCCTCGAAGATCAGCCGCTCGTTTGTGAATTTGACCTCGAGCTTTGACGGATGAACGTTAACGTCCACAAGTCCGGGAGTTATTTCTATGTTAAGAACCGCGATGGGGAAGCGCTCCTTCGGGATTCTTGAGGCATAAGCCTGCTCAACTGCCGCAGAGATAGTGCGGCTGCGGATGTAGCGCCCGTTGATGAAGAAATACTCCATGTTTCGGTTCGAGCGCACGAGATCGGGCTCCGATGTGTAGCCTGTAACGGATATTCCGTCCTCGCAGCGCGACACCTCAACAAGACGCTCCGCGCATTCGCGCCCGAAAATAACATAAGCCGCACCGAAAAGGCTGCCGTTGCCGGGGGTGACGAATTTCACCTCGCCGTCGCTTATGAATTTGAACGATACGTCGGGGGAGGAGAGTGCAAGCTTTTCAACTACGGCTGATACGGCAGCGGCTTCGGTCGAGTCTTTTTTCATGAACTTGCGTCTTGCGGGAACATTGTAAAAAAGCTCGGTTGCGATGACTGTCGTGCCTGCCGCGCAGCCTGCCTCGCTGTATTCCGTGATCTCGCCGCCGTCGCAGACGAGCGATGTGCCCATGTCGGCGTCAGATGTGCGCGTTAGTATCTTCATGTGCGATACGGAGGATATCGCGGCGAGCGCCTCACCTCTGAACCCGAGTGTGCAGATCGCCGCAAGATCCGCCGCGCTTGAAATTTTGCTTGTCGCATGGCGAAGCACCGCGAGCGGAACATCGTCCGGCTCCATGCCGCAGCCGTTGTCCGATACGCGGATCATTCCGATGCCGCCGCGCCGTATTTCCACCGTTATGAACGTTGCGCCTGCGTCAAGCGAGTTTTCGCACAGCTCTTTTACGGCTGAAGCAGGGCGATCCACAACTTCGCCCGCGGCGATCAGGTTCGCGATCTCAAAGCCGAGTACGTTGATTTTTGCCATATGTCACCATGCCTTGGTCATGAAAGCCTACGCTTCCATTCGTAAATAAGGTTCATTGCTTCGATCGGGGTGAGCGTGTTTATGTCGGTCGCTTCGATCTCGCCGCGGATAGTGTCAGCAACGTTCTCGAATATCGAGAGATTTTCCGATACCTCGCCGTGAGACTTTGTCTGCTTTGTCGGCTGAACGTCGCTCTCAAGCTCGGCGAGTATTTCCTTCGCACGGCGGATGACCTTGTCCGGAACACCGGCAAGCTTTGCCACCTCGATTCCGTAGCTGTCGTCGGCGGGACCGCGCACTATCTTGCGCAAAAACGTTACATCGTCGCCGCGCTTCTTCGCGGCAACATTGTAGTTTACAACACCGTCAAGCTCGCCCTCGAGAGATGTCAACTCATGATAGTGAGTCGCGAACATCGACTTCGCTCCGACAGAGCGACCGAGCGTGTATTCGGCGACAGCCCTTGCGATGCTCATGCCGTCGTATGTGCTCGTGCCGCGCCCGATCTCATCGTAGATTATGAAGCTGCGCTTCGTCGCGTTTTTCAGAATGTAGGAAACTTCCTTCATCTCGAGCATGAATGTCGATTGGCCTGCCGCAAGATCGTCGGATGCGCCGACTCGCGTGAAGAGCTTGTCCACGATTCCGATTCTTGCGGACGCGGCGGGTACGAACGAGCCGATCTGCGCCATGAGAATGATGAGCGCAGTCTGGCGCATATACGTCGATTTTCCCGCCATATTCGGACCGGTGATCAGAAGCAGACGGTTCGCCTTGCAGTCGAGAAGGCTGTCGTTCGGAACGAAATACGAGTCGCGGACGAACTGCTCGACGACAGGGTGTCTGCCGTCCTTTATGTCGATCACGTCGCTCTCGTCAACATCGGGGCAGACGTATCCGCCTGACGCCGCGACAGACGCGAGCGATATGAAGAAATCAAGCTCGGCGAGCGCCGCAGCGGTAGCCCTGATCCGCAGTTCTTCTTTTGCTACGGCATCGCGCACCTCTGAGAACAGCTCGTATTCGAGCGCCTTGATGCGGTCGGAAGCGCCGAGAATCGTGGTCTCGGCTTCCTTCAGTCCTTCGGTGATGTAGCGCTCGCAGTTGCTGAGCGTCTGCTTGCGGATGTAGTCCTCGGGAACAGAATCGGCAGCCGAGCGGGGAAGCTCGATGTAGTAGCCGAACACGCGGTTGTAGCCGATGCGCAGATTTTTGACGCCGCATCTCTCGCGCTCGGTCTCGGCGATCCTTTCAAGCCATCCTTCGCTGTTGTTTATAACGGAGCGAAGCTCGTCAACCGTCGCGTTGTAGCCGTCTTTTATTATGCCGCCCTCACGCACCTGAAACGGCGGAGTTTCAACTATCGCCTCATCGATCTTCTCGAATATGTCGGATAGCGGGTCGAGCCTGCATCCAAGCTCGCAAAGCTCCGGAGTGTCGGACGAGACGAGCATCTGCCGCATCTCCGGCAGAACCGACGCGGTCTGCGCGATCGCACGAAGCTCACGTGCGCCGGCTGTTTTGTATGTAACTTTTGTGATAAGCCGTTCGAGATCAAGCACGGACTCAAGCTTCAGTCGCGCTTCCTCGCGCAGCATGAAGTTGTCGAGAAGCGACGCAACAACGGCTTGCCTTTTCGTGATCCTTGCGGCGCTCGTCAGCGGATGCTCGATCCTGTATCTGAGAAGACGCGCGCCTGCCGCAGTGCAGGTCTTGTCAAGCACCCACAGAAGCGAGCCTCGCTTGTCTTTCGTCAGCATCGTCTCGCAAAGCTCAAGATTGCGCCTCGTCGAGGTGTCCATCTCGAGGTACTGCGAGTTTTCGTATATTACGAGATCGTGCAGGAAATCCGGCTCGCGGAGCTGGGTCTTGCGTATGTATTCAAGTGCCGCCGCAACTGCGTGTAGGATCGACGCGGACGTCCCGTCGGGAACGGAAAAACGTCTGCCCGCCTCTACGGCGGTCTCGCGATCGCCAAAAAGAGAGGGCAGAGTCTCAAGCAGGATCTCGTTTTCGTGACGCGACGTGTAGCTCTCGACCGTCGGGAATCGTGCGCGATCCTCGTTTATGATGATCTCGCGCGGTGAGAATGTCGATACCTCCGACAGAATAAGCGCGCCGTCATCGTCCTCGGGAAGATGTGTCGCGGTTATGTAAGCCGTGGAGATGTCAACAAAGCACACGCCGAGCCCGTCCATGCCCCTGTATATAGTGCAGAGGTAGTTGTTTACCGTGTCGCACATAAGCTCGGATTCGATGAGCGTTCCGGGCGTTATCACGCGGATCACCTCGCGGCGGACGATCCCCTTGGTCACTGTTGCGGGGTCCTCCGTCTGTTCGCATATCGCGACCTTGAATCCCTTCTCGATCAGGCGTCCTATGTAGCTTTCGGCTGAGTGGTAAGGAACGCCGCACATCGGAGCGCGTCCCTCACCGCAGTCTCTGCCGGTCAGCGTCAGTTCAAGCTCCTTCGAGACGATCTGCGCGTCCTCGAAGAACATTTCGTAAAAATCTCCCAGCCTGAAGAACAGGATATAGTCCTTGTATTCATCTTTTATTTTGAAATATTGCTGCATCATGGGAGAGTAAGCCAAGAGTAATTCCTCCGTGCCGAAACGGCATTAAGTTTAGATTGTATCAGTGCTCGTGGCATCCGCCGCCGCAGCAGGAGCAGTCGTGTGCGCAGGGGCGGTTGCCGGTGATCGCAAATTCAAGCTCGGCAAGAACTTCGTTGTAAAGTGCGTCGTACTCCTCTTTTGCGCGTACATAGTCGGAGTAGGTCGCGTTGCCGGTGACTTCATCGTACAGCTCGTTCATTCTGTTCTCGATGGAGTGAATGATCGCCTCATCGCGCTCGTCCTTTGCATATTCGTTTGAGAGAGCGGTCTGCTGAACGTTGTACTCGGTGATAAGACGGTTGAGCTCGTCCGAGGTGTTGTATTTGTCAGCCGCAGCCTTGAGCGCCGCAGTGCGGGGATCGGCTTTGATAAGCTCGCCGAGCGCGTGGGTCGCGGACTTGAGATTTTCTGTAAGGATTTCGTTTGCCATTGGGGTTATACCTGCCTTTTAATAATTTATTTTATGACTGACGCGATAAGTGAAAACGTATCGGCGTCGTCAATTCTTACTTTGATATTCTTCCCGATCACATCGGGAGATGCGGCGAAATGCACCGGCCTTACCGGATCGCCGCGACCGGTGATCATGCACTTGTCCGTGCGGCTCACCTCTTCGGCAAGCACGGTCATTTCCCGACCGATGAATCGGCGGTTGCGCGCGATCGAAATGTCGTTCTGAAGGGCGAGAAGCCTGTCAAAACGCTCATTTGAAACTGCCTTTGGGATCTGCCCGTCCATGTCCGCAGCGGGGGTTCCTACCCTCGGCGAATATATGAACGAGAACAGCATATCGTATTCCACCTCGCGGATAACGCGGAGCGTGTCCTCAAAATCGGCGTCGCTCTCGCCGGGGAACCCGACGATTATGTCGGAGGTTATGCTCACATCCGGTACGGCACGCTTCAGCTTTTCAACGATCCTCAGATAATCCTCTGAGGTGTAGCGCCTGTTCATGCGGCGCAGAACATCGTCTGAGCCTGACTGAAGCGGGAGATGAAAGTGCGGTACGACCTTCTCCTCCGCCATAACGGCGATCAGCTTGTCGGACGCGTCCTTCGGGTGACTTGTCATGAACCGAAGCCTGAAATCGCCGGGAATTCTGCATATCATGCGCATGAGATCGGCAATATCACAGTCAAAATCGCATCCGCGACCGTAGGAGTTCACGTTCTGCCCGAGAAGCGTTATGTCGAGCGCACCGCCGTCGATCAGGCGGCGAGCCTCCTCGAGAATATCATCGGGTGTGCGGCTGCGCTCGCGTCCGCGGACATACGGTACGATGCAGTATGTGCAGAAATTGTTGCAGCCATACATTATTGACAGCCACGCCTTGTACGGCGTCGTTGGCGCGACCGGTATGCCCTCGGTTATCTCAAATTTTTCGCCGCACGATTCGATCCGGCGCCCGCCGCCGGAAAGCGCTCCGTATACAAGCTCGGGCAGCTTGTGCAGCGAACCCGTGTCGAACACGAAGTTGACGTACGGGTAGCTCATCTTGAGCTTGTCCGCGCGGTGCCCCTGTGTGACCATGCATCCGCCGACGCCGATTATAAGCGCGGGATTCTTTTCGCGCAGATGCTTGTACGATCCGATGATCGACAGTGCTTTTTTCTCGGCGTGCTCTCTTACGGCGCACGTGTTCACGAGAATAAGCTCCGCCTCCTCGGGAACATCTGTGATAGTGTAGCCCATCGCGCGGCAAAGACCGGCGAGACGCTCGCTGTCGGCTTCATTCTGCTGGCAGCCGAATGTGCGGATGAACGCGGCGGGGCGGCAGCCTCTGTCGCGCATGATGCCGCGCACGGCGTCGGTATAACGGCGCACGTCCTCGGGCATCCGAATGTTTTCAGGTATCATAAAATTTCCTTTGTATCTTACTTTGACGTGGTTTCTATCGTGTATGTGTCGCCTGACAGCTCAAACGAGTCTGCAAATCCGTCCGTCATGTCGATTATCCCGTCGTGCGAGATGAACATTGCCTCAAACCTCAGCGTGCCGGAGCGGTACAGCTCCATCGCGCGATCCTTGCCCATTACGAACAGAGCAGTTGACAGGGCATCGGCGGCGGATCCGTTCTGCGAGAGAACGGCGACGCTCGACAGACCGCTTTCCGCGGGACGACCGGTTTCGGGATCCATTATGTGGTGATACTTCACACCGTCCTCGACAAAATACGTTTCATAGTCGCCGGCAACCGACACAAACCCGCCGGTGACGCTTACGTAACCGACAACTCCGTCGGAATCGCCGGGATCGGCAATGCCGATGCGGAACGGCTTTTTGTCCGGCTTCTCGCCGAATACGCCGACGGTCCTACCCGCCGATACGATCCCGTAGTCGGCGCTCGCATTTGCGATGTATTCGATCAGCTTCTGCGCGGCAAAGCCCTTGCCGACAGCGCCGAAATCAAGCATGAGAGACGTGTCGCTTTTGCGGATACTGTCGTCGGATATCTCAATCTTGTCGGTGCCGGTGTGAGTCAGTGCTTCCGTGATCGCCTCGTCTGAGGGAACGGGACCGCCGCCCTTCACATTCCAGAGAGACGTGAGAGCACCGATGGTCGGGTCGAACGCTCCCTCCGTTGCGGCTGACAAGTCAAGCGATATTTTCGCGGCGTCGATGAAATACGGGTCGGCGTCGATTATCGCCGACACCTCTTTGTTGAAGTCGCTCGTGTCAGAATCGGTCTTTGTCGCGGAAAGCGCACAGTCGATCTCATCCGAAAGCCTTTCGCATCCATCGGCGACAGACGCGGGATCATATTCTTCGGTCGAGCCGGAGCGGCTGATCTTTAGGGAAAACACGGTGTCCATGCAGAGATAGTCGCGCTCCTCGAAGCTCGGTTTTGCGGAGCAACCCGAGAAAAGCGCGAGTGAGGCGGCAAGTACAGCCGCAGTCATTACAGTTGCAGCACATCTCATGAGATTCGGACGCTCCTTTCTTTTGGTTTTACCTCACGGTACAGCGCGGGATATATGAGGTTCAGAACGATACCCGTAAGGCTTCCGCATATCGCTCCGGCGATGATCATGTAAGATATAAGTGACAGCGCGGCGTTACCGAGCATCATCACGGCACAGAGAGTTTGACCGATGTTGTAGAACACGGCGCAGACGGCGCTTTTTCCGAGAAAGCTCAGTGCACGGCACCGCATGATTGCGGCGAGAGCACAGAGCGACAGTGCGGCGCCCGCCGCGGAGTACAGAAACGATACGTAGTTTCCGAACAAAAGAAATGACAGGACGGCTCGCATGACGGATACGGCGACAGCCGACGGAAATCCGCATATGTGCGCCGCAAGAAGCACGGCTGCATTCGCAAGACCGAGCTTTGCGCCCGGAAGCACGGCAAGCTCCGAGGCGAGAAGAACATTCTCGAGAAACGACAGCATCAGTGCCGCCGCAAGAAATGCGGAGGTGTAAAGGAGCCACGTAAGCTCAGCCGGCTTTGCCGGCGATGGCGTCCGGCGCATCGCTATCCTCCTCGCCCGAAATCTGTACTATCACGCCTGCGGGAACGCATACGATCGTGTCGCCCGCCCGCGACGCAGCGCCGTGCCTTACGCACAGCTTGTCGGGACAGTCGCTGTCGGTGACTCTGGCGCAACCGTCCTTTATCTCGAGCGTCAGCGAGTAAGTGCCGGAGTCGATATTTACCACCCTGTCGTCCGACAGAGGGTAGTTCTGTGTGATACCGTTGTACTTTATCGCGACAGTATTCCCGCCGTGGCGCAGCACAAGCGGCAGAATGCCTATGATTATCGCCGCCGCAATGACTGCAATGTCCGGTACACCGACCTTTGTTTTGTATGCCTGTTTCTTCATATTTGCGCAGGACTCTCTACAAAAATATTCATTATAGTATTATATCATGAGCGCAAATGCTTGTCAAGTGCGCAAAAGAGCCGCAGAGGACTCAAAAAACGGGCTGTCAGAGACAGCCCGTTTGCGCGGATTTATTCAACTGTGACCGATTTTGCGAGGTTTCTCGGGTGATCAACATCGCACCCGCGCATCTGCGCACAGCGCAGAGCGAACAGCTGAGACGCTGCGACTGCCGCGATGCACGCAAATTCTTGCGGAAGAGAAGGAAGGGTGAACACCGTGTCCGCCACATCATGTGCGTTCGGAAAATCGGGCGTGCAGAGCAGCACCGTGCGTCCGCCGCGAGCGCGGACTTCGGCAATATTGCCTGCGGTCTTATCGTGATACAGCGCGTCTGTCGCGAGTGCGATGAGCGGCGTGTCCTGCTCGATGAGCGAGAGTGTGCCGTGCTTAAGCTCGCCTGCGGCATATGCTTCACTGTGGATATATGATATCTCCTTGAGCTTGAGAGAGCACTCGGTACAGGCGGGAAAGTCCGGCCCGCGCCCGATGAAGTACACATCCTCGCGATCCCGCAGAAGCTCTGCAATCGCAGAGATTCCGTCCTTGTCGGCGATCACCGTCTCGATCGCACGGGGCAGCTCCTCCGAGAGCGCGCGCATGAGATATGACGCGCGTACGGGATCAAGCCGTCCGCGCATAAGCGCGAGCTTTATCGCGACCACTGTGAGGATCACCGCCTGCGTCGTGTATCCCTTCGTCGTTGCGACTGCGATCTCGGGACCTGCGCCCTGATAGAGAACATAGTCGGACTCGACCGCGACGGACGACGCGACGGCGTTGACTATCGCAAGGGAGTCAAGACCGTTCTTCTTGGCAAGACGAAGTGCCGCGAGGGTGTCCGCAGTCTCGCCGGACTGCGATATCGGGATCACAAGAGTGCGCCCGTGCATCGCGGGCGGCGCGTACCTGTACTCCGACGCCGTGTTGACCGTAACGGGAATACCCGCAAGCGACTCGATCAGATGTCTGCCGAGCAGTGCGGCGTGTGTCGCGGAGCCGCATCCGACGATGGCAATGCTGTCGGTCTCGCTCCAGAGAGTGTCGGGGATCCCGTCCGACGAAAAGTCCGGGAGCCCGTCGGGACCTGTCCGCGAGAGTACCGCGTGCCGTATCGCCTGCGGCTGCTCGCAGATCTCCTTTTCCATGAAGCTCGAATATCCGTCCATCGTAGCTGCACCGATCGTGCCGGTGAACGGCTCCGCTTCCTCGCGCACCATGGTCCCGTCCCGTTCGACGAAGAAGATCCCGTCGCGGCGGACGCAGCATACCTGCCCCTGCGGCGGACGCAGAATGTTTCGCGTGTAGTCGAGCACGGCGGGCACGTCTGACGCGATGTAGCATCCGTCATCGCCGACGGCGAGTACGAGCGGGCTGTCGTGCCGCACCGCGTAGATCATCTCGGGATAGTCGCAGAACAGGATGCCGAGCGCGTATGAGCCGCGCATCTGCTCCATCGCGGAGTAGATCGCGCCCTCCGGCGTGCCGGTGCGGGTGTATTCGAGGTCGATCAGGTGCGCGATGCACTCCGTGTCGGTCTCGCTTTCAAACGTGTATCCGTGATCCGCGAGCATTTTCCGTATTTCTGTGCAGTTGTCGAGAATGCCGTTGTGTACGAGCGTGAGATTCTTCGATCTGTGAGGATGCGCGTTGATCTCGGTCGGAGCGCCGTGCGTTGCCCATCGCGTGTGACCGATGCCGAATGTTCCGTCGGGTGCGCCCTCTGCTTTCTCTGCAAGAGAGGACACGCGTCCGCGGCTTTTTATGCAGTGAACTGCGCCGTCTTTATCGGCGATCGCGATCCCCGCCGAGTCATAGCCCCTGTATTCCAGCGCCGCAAGGCCGTGCAGCAGCACATCCTTTGCGCCGCCGCTCCCCGTGTATCCGATTATTCCGCACATATGCGTCTCTCCTCTCTTTCAACAATATTTGAAGCGCCTTTTACAATGCAGTTTGACGGAATGACCCCGCGCACGGATGTCAGCGGATAGACGCTTGTGTTTCTGCCGATAACGGTGCCGGGATTCAGCACGCACCCGCAGCCGATGTCGGCGCGGTCGCCGAGGATTGCGCCGAACTTGCGCAGCCCCGTTTTGTATTCTGTTTTTCCGCGCACGACGACCGGCAGTCCGTCTGCCTTGAGGTTTGAACAGACTGCGCCAGCGCCCGTGTGCGCGCGGTTTCCGAGTATGGAGTCGCCGACGTAGTTGTAGTGCGGCACCTGCGCGAAGTCGAGCAGGATCGCGTTCTTTACCTCGGTGGAGTTGCCGATGACGCAGCCCTTGCCCGCGATCACATTTCCGCGAAGGTATGCGCCCGGTCTGACGGTGCATCCCTCGCCGAGTATCACGGGAGCTTCAAGCACTGCGCTCTCGTGTATCGTGACGCCCTCGCCGACGAGAATCCCCGGCGCGAGAAGCGAAAATCCCTTTGGAGGATTCTCTATAAGCTTTGCCGCAAGCTCCCCGATCTCGGGGAGCATTTCCCACGGATATTCGTGCCGGGCGAAGAATTCTGTCAGATAGAATGTGTCGCACGAGAAAAGCTCGCTTGTTTTTACGTTTTTATCATTCACAGCAGTACCCCCGTTTTTTTATCAGTTCGCAAAGCTCGGAGAGATACTTCTCGCAGTCCTTTTCGTTTTCGCATTCGATCATCACGCGCACAACAGGCTCCGTTCCGCTGAGTCTGAGAAGCGCGCGCCCCTTTTTGCCGATCGCACGGTTGATCTGCTCATATCTTTCGCAGATCACAGAGTCGTCCATTACGGCTTTTTTGTCCGTGACCCGCACGCTGCGTATCATCTGAGGAAACAGCACGACCCCTTCAGAAAGCTTTGAAAGCGGAAGCTTGCGGTCACGCATCTCCTCGGCGATCATCAGTGCCGTCAGGATGCCGTCGCCGGTCGTAGCATATTTGCGGAGTATTATGTGTCCGGACTGCTCGCCGCCGAGACGATAGCCGTTTTTCTCCATGCATTCAAATACAAATCTGTCGCCGACGGACGTCTGCTCACAGCCGATCCCCTCGGCTTCAAGCGCACGGATAAGTCCCGTGTTCGACATGACCGTCGCAACGACCGTGTTTCCGTCGAGCATTCCTCTTGAGTGCAGACGCTTCGCGAGAATGTACAGTATCTCGTCGCCGTCCGTCACCGTTCCGTTTTCGTCTACGGCAATGCAGCGATCGGCGTCTCCGTCGAATGCAAAACCCACGTCAAGATGATTTGCACGCACAAGCTCCTGCAAAGCTTCGATATGCGTCGATCCGCAGCCCTCGTTTACGTTTACTCCGTCGGGCGACGCGCCGATAACGTAAGTCTTTGCGCCGAGCGCATCGAACACCGACTTTGCGATCATCCACGACGCGCCGTTCGCGCAGTCAAGCCCGATCTTCAGATCGCGGTACGAGTGCGACGCGAGCGAGATGAGGTATCCTACATAGCGGTTTCTGCCGGCGACGTAGTCCACGATGCAGCCGATGCGGTCGCGCGTCGCAAGCGGAAGATCGGCGGACTTGACGCCGAGCCTGTCAAGGTCGCCGTCAAGGTAAGCTTCGATCAGCGATGCCGTGCCGTCGTCGAGCTTCTCGCCGTAGCTGCTGACGATCTTGATACCGTTGTCGTAATACGGATTGTGCGACGCCGTGATCATGATACCGCAGTCGAATCCGTCCTGACGGGTGACGTAGGAAACGCTTGGCGTCGTTGTAACGTGAAGCATATATGCGTCGGCTCCAGATGCGGTCAGCCCTGCGACGAGAGAGTATTCAAACATATAGCTTGAGCGGCGTGTGTCCTTGCCGATGACGATGCGCGGGCGGTATGCGGGAGCGTGAAATCCGCTCAGCGCGGAGGAGTAGTACCACCCGAGGAAGCGGCCGACCTTGTACGCCTGCTCCGACGTGAGCGTAATGTTGGCTTCGCCGCGGAATCCGTCGGTCCCGAAATATTTGTTGCCGGCGCTCGGCTGATTTATCGCGGATTCTTTGCCGGGCGCGTCACCGTAAATATCGATGTCATCGCGCAGAAGACTATCGCATGAGACCGAGAAAAGCTCGCTCAGGAGCAGAACCTTGTCGATCTGCGGCAGCGCCTGATCGATCTCCCATTTTGAAACGGATTGTCTTGAAACGTTGAGACGCTCTGCCAGAGCCTCTTGGGATATCTGCGCGGCTGTGCGCAAAATGTAGATCTTTCGTCCGAGTGTCATTGTGCGACTCCCTTCTGGTTCTTGATTTGTCTATATCATAACGGAAACGTCGGTGCTTTTCCACCAACCGAACGCGGAACTTTTCGCAACTGATGGTTGCGTAAAATGATTTATCATATTTATTCTACCCCGATTTTTCAAAAATATCAACGAATTTTTTGCTTTTTTCAATTTATATTTCGGAAATGCAAATAATAATTGGCATATATCAAAAGCCACGGGATCGGTCGATCCCGTGGCTTTTTTTGTGGTGTTATCTGTTTGATTCCTCGTCGGCGTCGAAGATCACCGCGCGGTTCTTTTCGATCTTTGCGCGATACAGCGCAACGTCAGCGCGGCGCACAAGGTCGGACACGCGCCCCGACGCGTATACCGCGCCGATGCTTACGCTGAGCGTGAGCCCCGGATATTCCGGCAGCTCCATTGAGGCGACGGAGCGGCATACATCGTCAAGCTTGCGCTGCAGACTGTGCTCCGGCATACCGTTGAGCATCAGGAAAAATTCGTCGCCGCCGTATCTGATGAGGAGGTCGTTCCGACGGAGCGTGAACCTGATCGTCTGCGCTATGCGGTACAGTGCAACGTCTCCCGCCGGGTGCCCGAATTTGTCGTTTATCTGCTTGAAGTCGTCAATGTCTATCATCGCTACCGCCTGCTCGCCGGTGAGATTGTGTACCCGCTCATCGTAGTAGCGCCTGTTGTATATCTTCGTCATCGAATCAATGTAGACCTGACGGTTGCGCACGAGCAGCTGATTTATGATGCTCTCGCCGCTGTTCTCGCTCATTCCGACCGAGCGTATCGGGTTCACGCATTCGAGCGAGTACGGAACACGGTCGATCTCGACGCACATTGCGAGAACGTAGTATACGTCGTTCCCGATCGCCTCGACCTTGCTGTGCGTTTTGTGAGTGCGGATGACCTCCTGCGATATGCAGTTTTCACACCTGTGCAGCTTGCCCCATATCGAGTAGCAGTGCTCGCTTTTTTCGATGGAGTGATACCCGGTCGAGTCGGTCGATATCTGCATACATATTCCGGGATCGACGAGACGTACCGTCTCAAACATCTTTCTGTATCCCTGAAGTACGCGTCCGACCTGATCGTGCGTGATATGCAGAACATCGTCGGCGCCCGCCGTGACCGGAAGCAGAACTTGCTCCGTTGCCTGATCGGACGACGCTCTGTTGTATCTCTCGAGCCGTCGGTAGTTCTCGCTTATATCTATTATGCGTCCGAGGAGGGCGGTGCACTTTTCGTCGTCGTCCGCCGAGCGGAGGACAAGCATCGCGATCTGGCAGCGGGATCTTTTGCCGTCCAGAACCACGTCCGCCGTGATCTCAATATATGATTCGTCAGAGGAGAGTGTGTCAACCTTTTCCCGTATCAGCTTTGCCGTTTCCTTGCCGATAACGGCGGTGAGCTGAGGTGTGCTGAGCGGATTGTCTATCACTGCGGGAAGCCCCATGTGATCAGCAGCGCCCTTTGACAGATGAATGGATTCGGGATTTGACGTGTACTCGAACCAGAGCTCATCGCAGAGGCTTGCCATGAAATCCTTCTTGCGGTCCGACTCCTCTATCTGCTTCGTCATGAGAAGCGCAAATATGTCTTTCCCGGAGTAAAGCTCATCAACGGCGTGCTGTACGACAGTCTTACCGCTTTCTGCGCCGTATTCGGATTTTCCTGAGCTGATCGAGTCCGCGATATCGTCGAGACATTCGACGAGCAGGGGATTGAAGCTCCCGCATTCGCCCGCGTGGATCATAGCCATCGCGCGATCGTGCGAGAATGCCTCTTTGTAGCACCTTTTGCTTGTCAGCGCATCGTATGCGTCGGCGATCGCGGTGATCTGCGCAACGATCGGAATATTATCGCCGACAAGACCGTCCGGATATCCCTCGCCGTTCCACCGTTCGTGGTGCCAGCGGCAGATCGTTACGGCGTAATTTGTAAACGCTGCGCTCTTGTGAGTCGGAAGATCGGAAATTATCTGTGCGCCGAGCTGGGTGTGGTGCTTGACGATCTCAAACTCCGCATCGGTCAGACGGCTCGGCTTTTCGAGTATCTCCCGCGGGATAAGCAGCTTTCCGATGTCGTGCAGGGAAGCTGCCATGCTGATCGTGTCGAGATCGGAGAGATTTATTCTGTATTTATCCGTCTTTTCGGTCAGGCGCTTGACAAGCAGCTTTGTAAGAGCGCCGACTCCGGACATATGCGTGCCGCTTTCGCCCGAGCGGAAGCCGACCGCGTATTCGAGGATCGACACCATAAGCTCGCTGTTCGTTTCCTGCCTGTAAAACCAGCCGGAAACAACATTCATGAGCTGTTCTTTCTTAGTGTGCATCAGAATCGTGTTTATGATGCGGTGACGGATAATGCCGGGGACGAACGGGCGGTTGATGTAGTCGGAGGCGCCGAGCTGAAATGCGCGGTCGATGTATGCGCTGCCCGTCTCGGCGGATATCATGATCGTCGGTATGTCGCGCAGCAGATCGAGCCGCCGCATCTCCTCGAGAACCTCGAATCCGTTCATGTCCGGCATAACGATGTCGAGAAGAAATGCGGAGATATCACTGCGGTAGGATTGCAGGGCGAATATTGCCTCTTTGCCTCCCGTGACTTCGATTATGTCAAAATCGCTCTCGAGCATATTCGCGAGAATTGCGCGGTTAAGCTCGGAATCGTCTGCGATGAGCAGCTTTCTTCTGTTCATAAAGTCCTCCTGGATCAATGCAGGGAAAAACGGTCTGCGGATAATATTGCGGTAAACGGTATCGGCACAGCCATACGACAACAGTGTAACACAACGGCGCGTTTTTTTCAATGGCTTGGGGCAAATTGTTGACGGCGGCGGGGCGGCGCGGATATTGACCCGCAGCAAAGTTTGCGGTATAATTGAACCGTGACAGCTGCAAGTGCGGCGCAATGCAGGGAAAGGAACGGTCATAATTATGGAGTACAGAAGATTCGGCGACACGATTATCGCGAGGATCGATCGTGGTGAGGAGATAACGGAGATGCTGCGCGAGATAGCGGCGGCGGAGAGGGTAGAGCTTGCGAGCGTGCGTGCACTCGGAGCGACAGACAGCTTTACCGTCGGCGTGTACGATACGGAAAAGAAGGAGTATCATGCAAACGAATTCTCAGGTGCGTTCGAGATCGTGTCGCTGACCGGCACGGTCAATACGATGAACGGTGAGTTTTACTGCCATCTGCACATGAGCGCGGGAAACGAGCGCGGCGAGGTGTTCGGCGGTCATCTCAACCGTGCGCGGGTCAGCGCGACCTGCGAGATGGTGATAGAAGTTATCCACGGCAAGGTAGACAGGCGGTACGACGAGACTATTGGGCTTAACCTGTTAGAATTCTGAGACAAAACGTTCGGGGCAGTCCTTTTGCAAAAGGACTGCCCCGTTTTCGCTTGTCTGAAGTTATTACGACTTTTCCGTATACGGCTCGATCGTCGTTGTGTAATATTTTTCCTGAAACTCTATCTGTGAGCGGATCTCCTCCGGCGTGAATGACATTCCGTCCGGTGCCATGACCAGCTTGTCCTCGGCGTCATCCTCGCGGTGAGCGATCGCGATCACCCTGCCGGTAAAGGTGTCGACCGGCACGTCTACGCCGAGCAGATATACGTCAAGCTCCTCGCCGTCGCCGCCGATCACATTCGGAACGTAGCCGTAGTTTATTTTGTATTCGAGCGTGTAGCGCTCTTTCTTATGAATGTATCCGATCGGGCGGTCGATCTTTATCGTTACTGCCTTTCCGAGAAACGACCGCGCGAGCGCATCTCTTTCCTCTGCCGTCATTTCTTTGCCTCCTCGGGCTCCGGCTCCGTTGCCACAGCCGCCGGCTCGGCGTGAGCAGGAGCGTCTGCCGCTTTGCGGTGGTTCTTTGCGTGGAACGGGGATTTGCCCGACCTCTTTCGTACAATAATTACGATCGCCGCCGCAGCCGCGCATATGACTATGCCTGCCGCAGCGCACATGAGCGTGAATCTCATCGGGTGAAGTGTGCGGTATTCAAATATTGTCAGGTCGCGCAGGGCACGTGTTTCAACGTGCGCGGAATCGTTTTTGCAGACGTATTCCGCCTTGCCGTCGAATATCAGACCCGGCGCTTTGATCGTGCGGCTTTCCTGCCAGTCGTGACCTGTCGCCGGAATATCCTCGTCGATCTCCTTTCCGCATATCCTGCACTTTTCGTACCTTACCCCCGCCGATTCACACGTTGCGGGAGTTTCGCTCAGAATTTCGGTGTCGTGTCCAATGGGTGAGAGCAGAACCGTCTCCTCAAATCCGCAGACTGTGCACACCTGGCGGCGCTCGCCTGCGCCTTCGCAGGTCGCAGGAGTTTCCGCTGTCACCGAGAACGAGTGCTCTGTCGGCGAAAGCTCGGTGTGCTCCGCCTTTCCGCAGACGCTGCAAACGCTGTCAGTGAATCCTGCTTCCGTGCAGGTCGCTGCGCGTTCTACCGTGATCTGCAATGTGTGACCTGTTGCGGGAAGCGTCACTGTCTCCTCGAATCCGCAGACCGTGCATCTGCGCGATTCAGAGCCGTCGCGCTCACACTCGGGATCTGTGTGCGACAGAATATCGAACGTGTGACCGTTTGCCAGGATCGCGTCGGAATATTCGTCTCCGCAAACGCTGCACCTGTATGTGTCATAACCCGCATTTGTACAGTCGGGATCGGCGTGAGCGACCGGAACGTAACTGTGTCCTTCCGCCGGCGTTGTTTCGCTGTAAGAGCTGCCGCACCTTGAGCAGGTGTACGTCACGATTCCGTCTACCGTGTGGGTCACGTCCCTCTGATATGTAACGGCGTAATCGTGACCGAGAGCGGGTATCGCCGTCTCACTGCGGTGAACCTGGAACTGTGTGCATCCCTTGTCGTTCAGGTTCGAGGTGTATCTGCAAACGTAATTTGCGTATCCGTCGCTCTCACAGGTCGCCGCGACCGAGCCTTCCTCTGCAAGCCACAGATGCTTTGACGGGTCGGGAGCTGATGCGATCTGCCGCACGTTGCGTCTGTGTCCGCAGATAGAGCAGTGCTCGGACTGCTTTCCTGCGGAGAAGCAGGTCACGGGCGCGTCCGCGACCGTACCGCCGTAGGAGTGCGTGTGATTTGTGTAGTATTCGATGATCGCCGCCGCGTCGGCTTCTCCCATCGCCCGCAGAACGCTGTCCTGCTCAACGAGAGTTCTCTCGCTCGGGTTCGAGAGATACGCGTGCTCGACTATAAGAGACGGAAAGCCGAACTTTGCCGCCCACGTGATGATGCCGTAGTAGTCTGACAGCACGCCGAGGCTTGATTCACCGGGAATGTCCCACTGGTATTCACTGCTCCAGTAGTACAGCGTTTTTCCGTAATCCTGTTTGCGGAATATACCGCAGTTTTTGAGACCCGTCGCCGCCGAGAGCTTTGAGCCGATGCTCGACCCCAGCTCTCCCGCATAGAAGCGATCGAGAACGGAGCCGTAGACCTCGATCCCGCCGAGCGAGGATGAGGTGCTTGAGTTGAAGTGTATGCTTATCGCAATATCTGCGTTCTCGCTGTCGGCGTAGTACATTCTTTCCGCAAGGGTGAGGTACTTGTCGGCGCTGTCCCGCGTCATGTAAACGTTGAAATTCCCGTTTGCAACAAGCGCGTCGCGTGTATACTGAGCAACCTTCAGATTATAGTATGCCTCGGCGTTTATTCCGGCAGATCCGGGATCGTGACCGCCGTGTCCCGCGTCAAGAACTATGTTTATCTTGTCCGCACCGGAAAATGCCGCTCCGGCGCAGAGAGCTGTCTGAAGTGACAGTATTATAACTGCGATGACGATTGCTGCCGCACGGTGAAAAAGTCTCATATGTACCTCGTTCGATATAATATGACATAATTATATCAAATCTGTGCGGGCATTACAAGAGATGCGCGCAAGTATGATAAATTTTCCGACACAGTATTTGTTCGGCAAACTGAGGTAAATTGCGGAAAACAATAGACAAAACACCGGCGGTATGGTATACTACATAAAGAAAATCGCAGGCATGGTGCGTCATGGCTGCTTATTCGGGGTGACTATGAGAAATCCTGAGCTTCATTGGAATCACAGATCACGTATGAGACGGCGATTCGCCGAGAGCGGACTTGATGCTTTCGATGAGCATGAGGCGCTCGAGATGCTGCTCTATGCTCCGATACGAGACGTGATACAAACGAGATTTCGCACGAGCTTCTCTCGGCGTGCGGCGGGAGCATTGCGGATGTGCTCGCAGCCGAGCATGATGAGTTGTGCTCTGTTCACGGCGTCGGAGAGAATACGGCATCCTATCTTCGCCTCCTCGGCGATGCCTTTCGCCGCGTTACAGCCGAGCTTCTCGGCAAAATGTGCTTCAGGTCGGAGGAGACCATCGGCGCATATGCAACAGCGCTTCTCGGCAGTGCCCCCGGCGGCAGCCCGGCACGGAATAGAAGTTTTTCACGTTATCGTATCCGATGACGGATATATATTTATATGATCGGATCTGCAGGAGGAATATATGATTCGCGACAGAATAGAAAATCTCGGAAAATACGACGGCATCGTCCCGGCTGGGATGATCGCAGAGTTCCTATCCGAAAATGATGCGGCGGCGCTGCCGTGCGGACGGTATGAGCTTTCGGACGGCGCATTTGTGAATGTGTGTGATATCACCGAGAACGAGACCTGCGGTAAGTACGAGGCGCACCGACGTTACTCGGATTTGCAGTTCATTGTGACCGGCGACGAGGTGATGCTCCGCGCCGATATCGCAGCGGGCATCGGCGGCGAGTATAATCCCGACGGGGACTGCATACTGTTCGACGGCGTTTCCGGTGCATATGACAGATGCCACCTTACCGCAGGGGAGTTTGCGCTGTTCGATCCGACGGACGCGCATATGCCGGGGCTTCGCGGTGTATCCGGGCACATACGCAAGCTCATATTCAAGCTTCCGGTGAAGCTGTAACTTTGAAAAATACTGCCACAGGGCAGGATCACCATAAAACAAAACGACGGCAGGATATACTTTGCCGCGTGATAAGTGAGGTAATATATGATTGAGAAAAAGCTAAACGGTCAGAGCGAATATACGCTTGAATGGGCGGAGGGCGATTACAGCGTCAATTCCGAGATTTCCCGCGAGGGCGGTATCGACGTGATCCGCATAACATTTGCTTCAAAGACTCCGGTAACTCCCCCCGTGATCAAGCTGTCGTGGGATATTCCGTCGGTCGACATTCAGGGTACGTGGCACCCGACCGGTCACATTGACCGCGGAGTGCCGGGCGTCTGGGGCGGCGGTCACCGCTCGAGCGCCGCGAGCGGCTCTCCTATGTTCAGCCTTTATTCGAGCAGCGGCGAGAACCGCATGACGTTCGCCTGCTCGGACGCGATGAATCCCCTGAACTACTACTTCGCGCTGCGCGAGGAGGATTCGAGATGGCTCTGTTACGCAAAGCTGTTTGATACGCCTACCGCAGAGTGCGACAGCTATGAGTGCACAATGCGCGTCGATTACAGAAACGTCCGTTGGGACGACGCTATCGGCGACGTGGTGCGTTTTTGGGCGGATATGCCGATGTACAGCCCGATGCCTGCGGTCGACGAGTGCCGCCACCCCGTGTATTCGACGTGGTACAGCTTCCATCAGTACGCATACGGCGATGAGATCGAGGAGGTGCTCGAAACTGCGGCACCGCTCGGATTCAAGGCCGTGATCGTTGACGACGGCTGGCAGATGGAGGATTCTCAGCGCTCTTACGCTTACTGCGGCGATTGGGAGGTGTCCCCCGCAAAGATCAAGGACATGAAGGCGCACGTGGCGCACGTCCACGCCATGGGACTGAAGTATTATCTGTGGTATTCGGTGCCGTTCGTCGGTGTGCACAGCCGTGCATATGAGACCTTCAAGGGCAAGTATTTCGGAAGCGGTGACACCGTTGTGCTTGATCCGAGATATCCCGATGTGCGTGAGTATCTCATCTCCAAGTACGAGAATGCGGTCAAGGATTGGGATCTCGACGGCTTCAAGCTCGACTTCATCGACAGTTTCCGTCAGCCCGAGAATGAGGCTGCGGATGCGGCGCCTGGCCGTGATTATGTGTCGGTGCCGCAGGCTGTTGACCGTCTCATGACCGATATCAAGAAGCGCCTTCAGGCGCTTAAGCCGAATATCGCGATCGAGTTCAGACAGAGCTATGTCGGTCCGCTCATGAGAAAGTACGGAAATATGTTCCGTGCGGCTGACTGCGCAAACGACACCGTAATAAACAAGATTCGCACGATGGATACGAGACTTTGCGTCGGCACCTCGACCGTGCACTCTGATATGATAACCTGGAGCCGCGAGGATACGGCTGAGGCGGCGTGCCTCCAGTTCATCGCCACGATGTTTGCCGTGCCGCAGATATCGGTTCGCCCCGCAACCCTTCCCGAGGAGCATCGCCTGATGATGCAGAACTGGATTGCGTTCTGGGAGAGCCACAGAGATACACTGCTCGACGGCAAGCTCAGACTGTATTCTCCGGAGCTGCTTTACCCGATCGCAACTGCCGAGAGCGAGGCTGCGTATATCGCCGGAATTTATGCGTCCGGAACGGTTGTTCCCGCGCCGTCGGGCAATCCTGCCGAAATTGTGATCGTCAACGGAAGCGGATATGCCGGAGCGGTCGTGCGTCTGCCGGAGGGCAAGTACAGCATCGAGATCAAGGATTGCCTCGGAAATGCAGTCGCTTCGCATGACTGTGTCGGAGGACTGTGCGAGATCGCCGATCTTCCTGTCGCGGGAATTGCGTACATACGCCGTGCGTGATCGAAACTTATAACCCGGAATATAAAGAAAGCCACCGATCACACAGGATCGGTGGCTTTTAACTTTTTAATACAGACAGCCGTCTATGTAATTTAGGCGAATGACAAAATATGTTTCATCGCAGATACTATCGCGCGAACATCGTCCATGGTGTTCGTGCGGTCGAGCGAGAAGCGCACGGCGGATGCGGCATTTTTTTCGCTGAGCCCCATCGCGAGAAGCACCGGACTTGCCTTGACCTCGGTGGAGTTGCAGGCAGCTCCGGCGGATGCTGCGATCCCGAACAGATCGAGGGATCGCACAATTGCTTCGCCGTCGGCACCGGCAAAACGAACGGACAGAATGCCGGGCAGATCGCCTTCGGCGTTTGACGAAAATCCGCTTATTTCGGCAAGACCGGAAAGAAGCGCGTCACGCAGTCCAGCAACATATTTTGCGTCAGCTTCAAGAGTTTGCACGGATTCGCGCAGTGCCGCCGCCATGCCGACTATTCCCGCGACGTTTTCCGTTCCCGCGCGACGTGAAGATTCCTGCGCTCCGCCGAGGATAAACGGCGATGCGGGAACGCCGCGGCGACATATAAGCGCACCGATTCCCTTCGGACCGTGAAATTTGTGCGCGGAGAAGGACATCATGTCTGCGCCGATCTTTTTGAAATCAACAGGGATGTGCCCCACGGCTTGAACCGCATCGGTGTGAAACAGTGCGCCCGTTTCTTTTACGGCTTCAGATATACGGCGAATGTCAAAAATACACCCTGTTTCGTTATTTGCAAGCATAATGCTTGCACCGCAAAGACGATCCCTTATAGGGGCGATTGTACGGATCACCTCGTCGGGTGTGACCATTCCGTCAGGATCGGGAGAGATCTTCAGCACATCGAATCCGTCAGCTGCCATCTCCTCAGCGGGGCGGGATACGGCGTGGTGCTCTACTGCGGAGATCGCAAGAGCATTTCTGCCGCGCTCAGCACCAAATTTTCGGCAAATGTATAATGCAGCGTTGTCACTTTCGCTCCCACCGGACGTAAAGATCACCTCGTCCGGCTCGCAATTTGCAATTTCTGCAATTGCAGAACGAGCCGATTCGACGGCTTTTTTTGCCGCTCCACCGATCCCGTGAAGACTTGACGGATTTCCGAAATTCTCGGTGAGGTAGGGCATCATTGCTTCGAGTGCGGCTGGAGAAAGGGGAGTGGTTGCGGCGTTGTCCGCGTATATGTATGAACTCATCGGTGTCCACCTGCATTTTTCTGCAATTGCAGAAATTTCAGAACGGCGGTCTGCGTCTTTGCGTCGGTGATCTCGCCTGACATTATCAGATCGATCGCATCATCTATATCGAGCTCAACCGTGCTCACAAATTCACCGTCGTCGGGGTGACGCTCCCCGAAAGTGAGTCCGGTCGCGGCGTACATATGGATTGCCTCGTCGCAAAATCCCGGAGAGGTGTACAGAACCCCGAGCGGGATGAGATCCCCCGCAATGTATCCCGTTTCCTCCGATAATTCGCGCTTTGCGCAGATCGCCGGATCCTCGCCTGCATCGAGCTTTCCTGCGGGAATTTCGATCGTGTGTTCGCCTATCGCATATCTGTATTGACGCACGAAAATGATTTTTCCGTCATCTTTTACGGGGACGACACACGCCGCTCCGCGATGGCGTACTACCTCGCGTGTCGAATTTTTGCCGTTCGGCAGGGCTATTTTGTCACGGAATACCGATATTATGCGTCCGTCGAAAATGTGTTCCGATGAAATTTCGGTTTCGGTCATGTCGTTTCCGCCAAAAATGCTGTTTTTGTGCGAATTCATTGTGAATCAACCGTCCTTTTGAGCATTGTTTATCATTAATTATAACCGCTTTTGCCGTATGTGTCAATTGGAATTTCCCGATTTCGGTACTCCGATTTGCGGTTTTCTTCATTTCATTATATATAGTGTGATACGGAATCGAATCCTTGCATCGGAGACGATCGCTTGCTTTGTCATTATAGAACTATATTTCAAAAAATAATGAATAAATTTGAACTTGTTTGCAAGGCAAATGACAAAAATGAAAATCCCGATTTGCATATTGCACAAAACGAAAAAAAAAAATTGTATATAAGGGTGAAATTCGCTAAAATCTATTGCATTTCTCTTTGCCGTGTGCTAAAATATATACGTATAAGGGAGCGTTATATAAGTCCCTTTTATTAACGGCGTGTTGCCGAATCTACAAAAGGAGAAGAGATATGAAGAAAATACTTTCTTTTATTCTCACAGTTGCGATGCTGGCCTCAATGGTCATCATTCCTGCTGGAGCCGACGCTGGTAATGCAGCATTCTATTTCGATTCTGTTACCTATACCGGCGATATGAGCAAGTTCAAGCAGGGATACATTTATGCCGACGGTACAGCACCGGACGACTATCTCTGCCCTGATCCCAATACGGGCGGTTATGACTACACTATGGTCTTTGACCTCAATGTTGACAGCTATGTACTTGCGAGCGATTGCAACGCTGCAATCACATTCACAGGTCACTTTGATACTTGGAACTGCGGTTACAGCTTCCAGAGAAAGTCGTTCTATGTATCGAACGTCTACTTCCCGACAGCTGACCCGAACGTATATGATCCGCTTTATGTCGCGGAGGTTGGATACGATCTCAAACCCGGCACATGGTATGAGATTGGTGTCAAGTTCCAGGGGCGCGCTCTTTCCCTCTATGTAAACGGCGTTAAGATGTTTACATATGACACATGGAATTTCAACCGTCACAATGTCGGATATCCGACATACGCAGAGCAGTGGGAGGCCATGAGAGTGAGAGGTAATCTGCCAAAGCTCAACTGGATCATCCCGGTCAACTGCGCATTCTATGCTGACAACCTCACGATCTACTCCGGCGACTATGATTTCGGAACCGGAACGGCAAGCAAGATTTATACAACTGCCAATGATGGTCTCGTTTCGAAAATGAATGATTTGGGTGAGACGTATTCCTATTGGGGACCTTTCTGTGTGAATACACCGTGCGGATATCAGGCTCCTGACGGCGGTACCGAGAAGGTAACCTACGATAGAGCGTTTGCAGCAAGCCACACGACTCACAACCTCGTTCTTGACAAAGAGAACTCCAAGACCGTAACCTGTACCACTGATGGATACGATCTGTATGCATGTGAGTGCGGTGCTTCTGAGCAGAAGAATTATCAGAAGGCTCCCGGTCACAACAACGGTAACCCGCTCGGCGGACGTCCGGTGGCTACCATTCAGGAGCCTACCGCAACGGATGTCGGCGTTAAGACAATGATCTGCCAGGTCTGCAGAGAGCGTTACACCGAAGTGTTCCCGCTTACCGGTACCGACAAGGGTCTCCGTCTTACCAACAACGGTATGAAAAACATCTTTAACGGATATCTTGGTGTCGGCAAAGGCAAGCTGATGCTTGTTGACGACGGCTTCTATGTGTCTATGGACATCATGCCTATCAGCCACAGAGATAATGAGAATGCGAGAATCGGTGCTTATGTTGGCAGTCAGAGCCATGACTGCTACATGGGTTATGATTTCACAAATTCCTGCTTCTATGTTGAAGAAAAGGGTACACGTGTTGCAACGGCAGCAGGTACTCTTGAGAACTACAAGTGGAATGAGTGGGCGTTCAGACGCGTAGGTAAGGATGTAACTCTTTATATCGACGGTGTTTCCGTTATTTCCTACACTATGAGCGAGGATGTTTACAACTTTTCTGAAGGATCCGTCGCAACTGACGCTTATATGTTCCTCGTCCTTCCTTGTCAGACGGACCTCCTTCTTGACAACCTTATGCTTGCGGGTCCTGACTATGATGAGAGAACTAACAGCGGCGTGATTTATGAGTATGTTGACTTTACTGATGTAAAGACAGACTCTATGTATATATCGAGCAGCACCGGTAACTGGAACGCGATCGTTTATAATGACGCTCTCGGTGCCGGATACTCCGTCGGTTCTTACGGTCGTCCTGCTAAGTCCGTAACTCCGATCCACCGTGAAATGTCTATCTACCTTGACTGCGGATTTGAAGAGAAGAGCGAAAATGCATACGCTACTTTCGTTGACAATGACGCTATCAAGAATGCTTACGAAGATTCTTCCAAGGACTTCAACCTTGAGTATTCGTTTGACTTCAACGTAACCGATTGGTGCACCGATTCCGAGCTTCTCGGCGGCGGTACCGCAATGATCGGTTCTCACGTTAACACCCGTGTTTCCAACGGATTTGCCGGATACGATTTCCTGAGACAGGAATTCATTATTGGTGACCTTTCTTCTCAGGTAGGCGGCAACTACACCACCGTTTACGCTTCCGCTGCTAAGGCGATCGGCAAGAACGAGTGGCACAGACTCGGCGTTAAGTATTTTGTTCCCGCTAACGGTGATGCTACCATTACCATTACCCTTGACGGCGCACAGGTACTTACTTACACCTACGACGATGAGCTTGCAATGGAATACCTCATCATGTACCCGAACTTCATCAAGGGCTACATCGACAACGTTTCCACTAAGCTTAACACCACTATCAGCTATACGAACGTTGATTTCTTCAACGCGTTCGACACTGATATCTGCGGATTCAATTTCACAGGCACCGGCTACAAGCTGGTTGACGCTCCCGCAGACGATCATCGCACTCATATCTATTCCGAGACAGTTTACCCGGCAAGCTGCACAGCTGAGGGACATACTGTTTACACCTGCTCTTGCGGTGAGAGCACATACACCAGATACAATCAGCCTGTTTCCGGTCACTCTTGGGATGAAGGCGTAATCATTACTCCTGCAACCTCTACGTCTACCGGACTTAAGAGATACACCTGTACCGTCTGCCAGGAGACGAAGGATGAGATTCTCCCCATGGAGAAACCCGACTTTATCATCGGTGATGCAAACGGCGACGGTGTGACCGACACCAAGGATGCAACCGCTATTACGAGAAGAAACTCCGGTTGGAGCGTCTCCATGGATCCGGATGCATCTGACGTAAACGGTGACGGTACAGCAGATAACAAGGACGCACTTGCAATCAGAAGAAAGAACTCCGGTTGGAGCATCGATTTCGTGAAGTAAGTCCAAAACTCTTTTCTACCTAAATAAAACCTCATTCCGGAGGTGCAAACCTCCGGATGAGGATTTATAAAAAATCTTTTTAGGAGGAACCTATGAAACGCGCACTATCACTTCTTCTTTGTGTGGCGATGCTTATGTCAATGGTAGTGGTCGGTACCAGCGCAGTCGAAGATACCGGCGAAGCGGTTTGGGATGCTTCTCTTGTCTCTGAAGAGAACACAAAAACCGCGATCACTTTCTCACTTGACAAAGAAAGCTACAAGCCCGGTGACATCGTAGAGGTCACCGCGCATGTCGACTCCATGTGGGGCGATCTTTCAATCCCCGGACGTATGCCCGGATTTGACCAGGGATTTATGCCCGGTATGTATGGTATTGGTTCTATTCAGACTTGTCTGATCTATGATACCAATGTCTTTACAATTCCGAAGGGCATCAAGAACCTGTTCAGAACCTCCACGATCACAAATGCAGATGTTGCAACTTATGATGCAACGCCCGTTAAAATGGCTCAGACTCTTAACGAGCAGGGCAAGGGTTACCTCTCCGTGATCATGACTGCCGGCAATGGACTTAATGCTGATGAGGACGGTTACGCTGCACTCGGCGGATCCGGCGATTTCTTCACCGCTTACTTCCAGGTTGCTGACAATGCTAAGTCTGGTAATTACAAGCTCATCGTTGGTGCTTACACCTTCGCTGACGGTACTCCCAGTTTCGAGACCACCGACACATTCTACGGTGTAGATTACACCCGCAAGAACAACTGCTTCAACTACAACTCTGAGGATATTGATGTAACATACAACATTCCCGAGATCGTTGTTGAAGGCAACGACGTCGATCCTGACCTCGAAGCTGCTGAGGCAGTTGATGCGCTCATCGACGCTATCGGCGATTGCTTCTTCGTCGATCCTAAGACTGAGGCACAGCTCGTAGCAGCAGAAGAGGCTTATGCAGCACTCACTGATGCTCAGAAGGCTCTCGTTACCAAGTATGACACTCTCGTTCAGAAGAGAAAAGACTATGATGAGACTGTTGCTTGGGACAACAACGATAAGGCTGATAAGGTTGAGAAGCTGATCGCTGCTATCGGCGAAGTTACTTATAACTCCGGCGATGCTATCGTAGCAGCTGAAGAGGCTTATGCAGCACTTACCGAAGCTCAGAAGAAGCTCGTTGACAACTACGATGTCCTTGTTGCTGCAAGAGCTGAGTACGATCGTACTTATCCCATAATGAATGTCGAGAATCTCATTGCTAACATTCCCGACTTCTTTGCAGAGGACACGAAGGTTTACTTCACCGATGCATATAACGATGAAGGAAACCATACTACCAATGGATATCAGAACCTCCCTCTTACCAATGGTGAGAACGTTACTACTGATTCCACAGTCGAGTTCGACTATATGTACTCCAGCTACACTACCGAGAGAACTACTCCTCGTGTAGGTATTCTGAGAGGCCTCGGCAATGCAATGTACATTGGATACAACTTTGAATCCAAGGCATTCGAGGCAGGCGGAGCTGCATGGATCGCGAAGGACGATACCACCGTTCATGCTTCTACTCCGTACGATCTTAAGCCTAATAAGATCTACCACTTCGCATTTACCTTTGAGGGCAAGGTTGCAACCCTTTCTCTTGACGGTGTTCAGATGCTGTCCTACGACTTCTCGCAGGGCGGTGACTCTAATGTTCTTTTCACAATGCTGATGCCCCTGAACGTAGAGTCTTACTTTGCAAACCTGACTGTTACTGCCCCTGATGCTGTAACAGATCCTCTTAACAATGACAGCTTCCGTAATGGTACATATGTCCTTACTCCGTTTGATGTTAAAACACCTAACGATGTAGAGGCTGCTGTTGTTGCAGCTGAGGAGGCTTATGCAGCACTTACCGCTGAGCAGCAGGCTCTCGTTAAGAACTATGCTGATCTCGTTGCTGCAAGAAAGGCTGTTAACGAAGCTAAGTTTAATCCCGATGATCTCGCAGCTGCTGAGGCAGTTGATGCGCTCATCGACGCTATCGGCGATTGCTTCTTCGTCGATCCTGAGACTGAGGCACAGCTCGTAGCAGCAGAAGAGGCTTATGCAGCACTCACTGATGCTCAGAAGGCTCTCGTTACCAAG
>CAKSDP010000009.1 GCA_934446065.1 uncultured Eubacteriales bacterium | reverse complement strand
CTGTGGCGGCCCCTGTCCGATCTTCTGGAAAAGCTCTCCGCCATTGTGCGGCTCTGACCTGCCGGGGAGCGGCCCTGCGCCGTTCCCCGGCTATCTCGACTTCTGGACACTTTGTCCAGAGGTGGGGATAGCCGAGGCATCCTTGTTGGCCCCCTCCCGCAGAGTTATAATATACATATATAGGCAAATATCAAACTTTTGTAGGAGGTATGAACCATGCGGACGATCTTAAAAATTATTGCGGCTCCCTTTATTCTGGCCCTGATCCTCGCCGTGGCGGTGCTCTCGTTCCTGTCCTGCGTGGCTGGTGCTGTGTGCGTTGTGGCGTGTGTGGGCCTGTCCCTGCTGGCGATCCTCTGCCTGCTGGCCGGGCAGACAGTAGGCTGCATCGCCATGTTTGTGCTGGCGTTCCTGGTTTCCCCCTTTGGGCTCCCAGCCCTGGGCGGCTGGCTGGTGGAGCGCCTGCATGGGGTAAAGTATGCGGCGATGGACTTTATGGCAAGCTGATACTTCTGGACACTTTGTCCAGAGGTTCCGGGCGGCGGGTGGAACAGACCGCCGCCCGTTTTTTCTGCTGGGAAAGGAGGTGCGGCTATCGCTACAACCTACATCCGGCCCTACAAGGTAGCGGCTGGGAAAACGGCCATCCAGACAATGGAGGAGCGGTTTGCCTATGGGCTCAATCCGAAAAAGCTGGGGGCTGTGTCTGCCTATCTCTGTGATCCTGCATCCGCCCCCGCTGAGTTCCTACTGCTGAAAAGCCAGTACCAGGCGGAAACGGGCCGGGCCGTGGAGCGCGGGGCCCTGTTCTTTCAGATCCGGCAGGCGTTCCCGCCCGGCGAGGTCACGCCGGAGGAGGCAAACAAAATCGGCTATGAAACGGCCATGCGCTGGACAAAGGGCAAGTATCAGTTCTTTGTCTGTACCCACATTGACAAGGGCCACATTCACAACCACATTTATTGCAACTCCACCGCCCAGGACTGTTCCCGGAAATTCCATAACTTCATCGGCTCCAGCTTTGCGGTGCGGCGGCTCTCTGACCGGGTGTGCATTGAGCACGAGCTGTCTGTTATTCAAAATCCGAAGCAGCACAGCAAGGGCCGCTTTCTCCATTATGGACAATGGATCGGGGAAAAGCCCCCCTCGGCCCAGCAGCGGGTGCGGCTGGGGATCGTGGCGGCTCTGGAGCAAAAGCCCACCGACTTCCCGGCGTTTCTGCGGCTCATGGAGGAGTCCGGTTTTCAAGTGAAGCATGGGCGGGGCGGCGCGATCTCGTTTCTGGCCCCTGGGCAGGATAAGTACACCCGCCTGCGGGCATCCACCCTGGGCCCCGGTTTCGATCCCGATGACATCCGGGCGGCGATTGCCGGGGAGCGGCCCATCCCGGAGCTTCCCCAGGACAGCCCGGCCCCGGCCCGACGCGTCAATCTGATCATCGACATTCAAGAGCGCATGGCCCAGGGCAAGGGCCCGGCCTATGAGCGGTGGGCCAAAGTCTATAACATAAAGCAGATGGCCGCCGCGCTCCTGTATCTCCGGGAGCATGGGCTTTCCGATTACGAGGCTCTTGCGACAAGCACCGAGGCGGCGGTGGATCTGGCTCACAAGCTGGCCGGGGAGCTGCGGGACACGGAGGCCGCCCTTTCCAAAACCTCAGAGCTCATGGGCGCGGTGGTGCAGTATGCAAAGACGCGGCCTGTGTTTGACGGCTACAAGGCGGCCCGGTATAGCAGAAAATATCTGGCCCAGCATGAGGCGGAGCTGGCAGACTACCGGGCGGCAAAGACGGCTATGAGTGAGCTTTTGGGTGGGGCAAAGCTCCCCAAAATGGACACGCTGAAAAAGCAGAACCGGGAGCTCTCTGAAAAGAAAAAGGCCCTCTATGCGGAATACCGCAAGGCCCAGGCGGATATGCGGCAGGCCGTGGCAGTCAAGGCAAATATCGATCACCTGTTCTGCCACGCGGACGAGCAAAAAAATAAGGCCCAGGAGCGTTAGCTCCGGGCCGCCGACAACAGGCGCTTGCGCCGGGACTTCTGGACAAAGTGTCCAGAAGTTCAGCGGGTTTGGGGAGCTCCCCAACAAGCATTTTCACGGGCCTGCGGCCTGTGAAAATTTCGGAGTGTGGCCACACCCGAATTGCTTGCCAAAACGCGCACCCCCGCAACATGGCATGAAAAAACGGAGGCGCGTGCTTCT
The DNA here is from genome assembly GCA_934446065.1 of uncultured Eubacteriales bacterium. Lineage (GTDB taxonomy): Bacteria > Bacillota > Clostridia > Oscillospirales > CAG-272 > UMGS1312. The sequence goes on along the minus strand of CAKSDP010000009.1, from coordinate 79,436 downwards.
CTTACGCATCCCCCGTTTCACGGGCTTTTTGCAGTCCCTCTGCTGTGTATTTCATTACGGTTAGCTCTTTTTCGTCCATTGAATTGAGCATGACATCTATCTGTTTCCGGCAGGTGCTCTCTCCGTTGAGCTTGTCCGGGAAAAAGAATTGATCCACGGAAATTTCCAGCAGGGTGACAAGCTGGTAAAAAACATTGAGGCTTGGTTTCTGGCCCCGGTTCTCCATATACATGATGGAGCGCGGGGTGCGATCCACAAGCTGGGCCAGGTATTCCTGCGTCCAGCCCTTTTCCTCCCGTTTGCGTTTGATCTCACGGCCCAGGGCGTGAAAATCAAGATGTTTGTCGTATTGGTACATTCTCATATCACCCTATATTATTCTACATTTCGGGTTTGAATATGAGAACGAAACACAGTTTTATATTATGTAGTTTTTTATTTCATGTATATTAGATTTCTCAAAGTGAACAACCTTGACTTTATTGTGATGATAGTGTATAGTGTGTATTGTGGAACAGCACACCGGAACAGGAGGTGATAGTCCTGTGAAGATCGTTATCTCAAATACTTCTGATACGCCCCTATACCAGCAAATCAAGGATCAGATTAAAGATGCTATTTTGAAAGAGGAACTGGTGGAAGGTGATCCCCTTCCATCCATCCGCACCTTTGCGAATGACCTGTCTGTAAGTGTTCTGACAATACGACGGGTTTATGAAGAACTGGAGCAGGAGGGATTTGTAACCAGCCAAGTTGGTATAGGAACATTCATATCAACGAGCAATCTTGAATTGTTGCGGGATTCTAAACGCAGACTTGTTGAACAGAAGATGCAGGATATGATTCAAACAGCAAAATCACTTAAAATCACAAAAGAAGAACTGAACATGATGATGGATATTTTGTATGAGGAGGTCTAATATGCAACCGCTTTTAGAGGTGGAAGGTCTAAAAAAGACATATCCCGGTTTTCAGTTGAATGGGGTGTCCTTTTCGATTTATGAAGATTGTATCACAGGTTTTATCGGTGCAAACGGCGCTGGAAAAACTACTTGCATACGCTCCATTCTTCGCCTAATCTCCCATGAGGCTGGCACCATAAAATTTAAGGGTAAAGACATATCGAAAGCAGAAAAATCTTTCAAAAATTCTATTGGAGTCGTCTTTGACGAAGGATTTTTCTATGATGAATTAACCTTGACCCAGATGAAGAACTTGATTGCTTCTTCCTACTCCCATTGGGACAACGGGGCATATACGCATTACTTAGATGCTTTTTCTCTTAGGCCCGATCAGACCATTTCTTCTCTCTCTCGTGGTATGAAAATGAAATTCTCATTGGCATTGGCGCTGTCCCACCATGCAGAGCTGCTGATTATGGACGAACCCACAAGTGGCCTTGACCCTCTGGTGAGAAAACAATTCATTGAAATTTTGAAAGAATTTATGGTTCAGGGCGGAAAGGCCGTATTCTACTCCACACACAACACTTCCGATTTGGATAAAGCTGCGGATATGCTGGTGATGATCGACAACGGCAAAATTCTGTTTGAAGAAGATAAAGATATGCTGTTGGAAACCCATCGGCTCGTAAAAGGAAAGGGCCTGTTGCCCTCCGAAGCCAAAAAGCTGTTCTTGAAAGTGGAGCAAACAAAATACGGTTTTACGGGAGTTACCAACCAAGTGGAAGAAGCCAGGAGGATATTCCCGGACGCTGTATTTGAACGAGTGACGGTCGAGGACATCATGCTTTCCCACATGAAGGAGGGTAAACCCGTATGATTTTACAACTGTTGAAGAAGGATTGCATTATTGCAAAGAACTATGTGGCTGCGGTTATTCTCATTGGGGTGGGCCTGCCGGTGCTCTTGGTCTGGAAACAACCTCAAATGCTTGAAGTGTTTGCACTTCCGGGGGCTGTCTTTATTTCTTCTGTCGCGTTCAATCTTGCGGTTTCCGAAAAGGAAAATATGTATCCTAAAGCAACGGCGCTGCTTTGTGCCACTCCTTATAACAGAGGGAAACTCGTAGAGGAAAAGTATCTGCTCTACTTTTTGATTTATCTTTATTGCTGTGTGGTATTCCGTATCGAAATGCAAGTGATCCCCCAGTTGGCTGCTGTTGATTTCGTGCGCTCTGCTGTCATTGTTTTTTGGATTCAGGTTATTTGCATGGGTATATTCCTTCCCATTCAATACCGCTTTGGGTATGAAAAAACAAAACTGTTTGCGATGCTGCTGGTTGTTGCTGGCCCTGTACTTATGAGCGTGGCTAATTCTGTCGTAGTACCGGTAACAGTTACCCAATCGTTCTCTGCCGTTCCCGGTGTAATGTATATCGTGCTCTGGGTGATCGGGGGCGCACTTTGGCTTTTCTCTATGTTTGTATCCAAGAAAATCTTTTCAAGTATTGATTTGTTTTGAGGGTTCGGCATGGGTGAAACTCAATGGATTATGTGTCCCGTGTGCGGCAGTAAAACACGACTGCGTATTCGATACGACACGGTGCTTGAACGGTTCCCACTGTATTGTCCGAAATGTAAGCAGGAAACGCTAATTAGTGTACGACAACAAAATATTTCAGTTATCAAAGAGCCAGACGCTAAGACGCAGAGCCGATAACGCTGAGGTAAAACCTCGGATGTTATCGGCTCTGTTTTGCTTTATAACAAACGATAACAGCCTGCCCCGCCCGACGGGGAAAAGAAAAAAACCGTTGCCGGGCAGGTCGATTTTGTGCGCTTATTCTACATTACCAGCGGCGGTTTTGTAAAAACAAGGCCGCCGTTTTCTTTTTGAAAAATGAGAATACGGGGGGTGTGTTAAAGTCGCCCTTTTTTAAGGATACGGCGGTGTCCGGGAGGTATCGCCGTGTCCTTTTTCTTTTTCCATCCCCCTAACCTGTCAAAAAAAGCTCGTCCCCCGAACAGGATCAGTCCGGCGGTGGATGCGAAATTTGGCAGTACATAAATGAATTTGTCATTTCATGCGCTTGCGTGGCCTTGTGTCGCGCAGGCGCATTTTGTTTGTCCGACTTCTGGACACTTTGTCCAGAGGTGCGGAGCGGCTCCCCAGGGTGCCGCTCCCCGCCAGCTCTCCATTTTGTTTTCGATCAACCCATCAACCGAAACAAAATGGAGGACAAGCTATGACAACGATCAATCTGAAAGATTTTTATTATTGGTACTTAACGGACGAGCTGGTGGAGGTGCCTGACGAGGTAGCTGAGGAGCTCATGGCCAGCAAGCGGCGCGAGGCCGCCCATGCGGAACGGGTGCGCTACAATAAGGCTTATTATTCCCTGGACTGTGACGATGGGATCGAATACTCCGCCTGCCTGCACGAGCCCAGCCCCCAGGAGCTCATGGATCGCAAGGAGCTGTTTTTCCGGCTGTGGAACGCCCTTAACTCTCTGCCGGAGATCCAGGGCCGCCGGGTGGACGCTCATTTGATCCTTGGAAAGAGCTACCGTCAGATCGCCCGCGAGGAGGGTGTGGACAAGAGCGCCGTCCGCTGCTCCGTGAAATGCGGGATTGAGCGCATGAAAAAATATTTGCAGGAAAATTTCTAAGTTACCATCTCCATTCACCCCTCTTTTTCTGGTGGTATGTGAGAGGAGGTTTTCTCTCCGCAAAGGAGGCGCGGGGGCCACAGGCCGCCGCCCCCTTTGTGGGGGAGCGCCGCTGCCGAGTATGGCTGTCTTATGACGGGGCAAGAAAATGAGCGCGGCGCTCCCCGCCATTTATGAAAGTGAGGGATACCAGAATGGACTATGATCCTATGTTGGCTGCTATGCTGTCCCAGCCGTGGAGCAACAATGCCTGCCGTGGCTATGTCATCTACGCTATGGAGAACTGCGGGTTTTCTCCCAACGACATCCGGCGCGTACTGGCGGAGCTCTATGAGGTTTTTGACTTCCACAGTCTGGAAGAGGCCCAGCAGCACTTTGAGGAAAGCCCTTACTGACTTCTGGACAAAGTGTCCAGAGGTACATATCCGGCCAAAGGCCAGCACTTTCGCGGTGCTGGCCTTTGCTATGTTTCAACACATTTTATCATTGTATGGGAGGGATTTTATGCAGGCGCAGGTCAAATATGAAAGTGAAATCAAAACGGCTGTTCTCGGAGATCGGACGATCACCGTCAAAAATCTCACCCCCGTTTTTTCCCCGCAGGAGCTGGAAAAGCACAACCGCGAGATCGAGCGGCGGCTGTTTGACGTGTTCCGCAAGTATGCCGGGCAGCGGGGGTAGGCCGGAGTCATCCTTGTTGTAAGGGGGCGGCAGAGGTATAATATACTTGTAGGTTGGCTCCCAACGGACAGAAAGGGAGCTAATTATGGATAATAGAATTGATGCAATTTACGGGCGGCAGTCGATTGACAAAAAGGACAGTATCAGCATTGAAAGTCAATTTGAATTTTGCCGATATGAGTTAAAAGGCGGTGAGGCAAAGGAATACAAAGACAAAGGGTATTCCGGCAAGAACATTGAGCGCCCCGACTTCCAGCGGCTCTTGCAGGACATCCGGCTGGGCCTGATTAAGCGGGTGATTGTCTATAAGCTGGATCGGATCAGCCGCTCCATTGTGGACTTTGCAAAGCTCATGGAGCTGTTCAAGCAATACGATGTGGAGTTTGTTTCCTGTACGGAAAAATTTGATACTTCCACCCCGATGGGCCGGGCGATGCTCAATATCTGCATTGTCTTTGCCCAGCTTGAACGTGAGAGCATCCAGATGCGTGTGCAGGACGCTTTCTATTCCCGGTGTGCCAAAGGCTACTATATGCGTGGCCGGACACCATACGGCTTTGATACCGAGCCTATCGTTATGGACGGGATCAAGACAAAGAAGCTGGTGGAAAATGCGGAAATGGATTTTGCCGAGCTCATGTTTCAAATGTATGCGGAGCCGGGCAATTCCTACGGCGATATAACCCGGTACTTTGTCAAACACTCCATCAAGGTCTATGACAAGGCGCTGCAACGGGCCTTTATCTCCAAACTGCTGAGAAATCCCGTTTATGTCCAGGCTGATATGGACATCTACGAATATTTCAAGGCCCAGGGCGTAAAAATCGAAAGTCCCCCGGAAATGTTCACAGGGGACAATAGCTGCTATCTCTATCAAGGGCGCGAGGGCGAGGAGCAAATCCTTGTGATTGCCCCGCACCAGGGGCGCATTTCTTCCCAGCTCTGGCTGACTGTTCAGCGCAAGCTGTCACAGAACACCTCTTTCCAGAATGGCCGCAAATGTCATAATACATGGCTGGCCGGGAAAATCAAGTGCGGGCGCTGCGGCTATGCGCTGGTTGGTCTAAGGGCACAAAACGGCGTTGTTTACCTGCGGTGCAAACAGCGGGCGGAAAACGGGAGTTGTGAGGGGGCTGGTACGCTGACGGCGCAAAGCATGGAAGCGTTTGTGTACGGCGAGATGGTCAAGAAGATGCAGAAATTCCACACGCTGAAAGGCGGAAAGGAACAAAGCTACAATCCGAAGCTGACCGCCGCCCGCGTTGCCCTTGCAAAGACGGAGAGCGAGATCGAGAAACTTCTGGACACTTTGTCCGGGGCAAACCCGCTGCTCCTGCAATACGCAAATAACCGGATTGAGGAGCTGGACGCGGAACGTCAAAAGCAGTTAAAGCTGGTGGCCGATCTCACCGCCAATTCCGTTTCCGCTTCACAGATTGACAGCATTACGGGCTATCTGGATGACTGGGAGTCCGTGAGCTTTGACGATAAGCGCAAGGTGGTTGATATTCTCATATCACAAATTGACGCTACCAGTGAGAGTGTTACAATCCACTGGAAGATCTAAAACCTTTTCACTTGGCATTATGCCTTTGTAAAAAATAGTTTAATTACCACTGTTACAAGAGTAACAATGAGTACATAAATTGTGGATGACAAAATATAAGCCACAAGGGTACTGATTGTTGTGATTAACGATATTGCAGCCGAAAAGTATGAAAATGTTTGTGCGGACTTCGCTGCATATTGACCATATGAAAGAGTATAGGAGTCATAGAATTCGGGAGTGTCGAAATATTTGTAATCTACTTTTCTGATTTGATTATAAACCTCAATATCAATTTCAGCAGAAATCTTGGCTTGTTTAATGTTAAAATAAAAATATGCCATTCCATCTCCCAGCATACCGAGTCCGATTTGTACTGCAAAAAAGATTACAAGTGTTATGATTACTTTAATAAATCCTTCTCCGGCGGTCAACTGGTTGATGGATGTTTCGAGCAGAAGTACCTCTAACATTGTCGACATTGTACCTATAATTGCTGACCATACAATATAAATGATAGAGTACAGCTTCCCATATTTCCAGTATGGTTTAAGCATAATTGCGAGATCGCCGAACCAGAGTTTAATTTCTTTGAATTTCATTTTTATTATATGGTGTAATACTTTATCACCAGTTCCCCCATTCTGTCCAAGGATGTTTTGTCAGACAAATAATATGTTCTTCTACGAAAGACAAAATAATTTCTTACAGAAATCAATACTCTTGTTATTTTATCTAATCACAAAACAACACTATTGTCAAGATGTTTGTCCATTTTTGCAATAATATTTTTCAAAATATGACATATATCCCCCGCTGTTTTCTGGTTTCTGTGTAATACTCACTATAAACTCCATCTTTTTCGAGCTCGCTTTTTCTCTCATTTGTACAGTATAGCGCGACAAATGCTCAAACTATGCAACAGTCATTTTCTTTTTCATATACCTCGCATAATGCTGCTTATACGCGCGGTTGTAAACCTGCCAGACGGGCTCGTTTTTGCATCCTCCAGTGTCGCAAAACGGACCGTGCACCGAATTGCAGAAAAAAGCCCTGAAACCGAGCGGTTTCAAGGCTTTTGTCGTAACAGATGCACCAAATCCACACCTGTGTGGAATAAACAAAACCCGAACGCAAAACTGCATTCGGGTTTGGATGTCGGCAATGCCGACTGGCAGGGGCACAAAGACTCGAACTCTGGACACGCGGTTTTGGAGACCGCTGCTCTACCAACTGAGCTATACCCCTATATCGTACTTATACAGTATATCACAAAAGTGAAGTTTTTGCAATACCTTTTGTGAAAAAATACGCGCAATGCAAAAAAACGGGCGAGATCCGAAAACCTCGCCCGAACATACTCCGAAACTCAGACTTCCGCTGTCTCGATTTCGGACATCTTCTCATTTTCAATTTCGGCGGCGACTCTTGCGACCTCCTCATCGTAGGCAGAGATCACTGCGCTTTCAAGCTCGCCACGGAACGCTGCGTTGATCGGGTGAACGATATCGCGATACGTCCCGTCGGGATTTTTTCTGCTCGGCATCACAATGAAATACTTGTCGCGTGCAAAGATCACTTTGATATCATGCACCGCAAGCTGACCGTCGAATGTTACCGAAACGATCGCCTTCATCGGCCCGTCGTCGAAAAGCTTTCTGATTTTTACATCTGTGATTTGCATTTTGTACCCCCCTGAGGACTGTATTTGTATTGCCTGTAATCATATTATACATAAGGAATATGAAAATAATACAGCGTTTATGAAATATTTTTTTGAACTTATTGTTTATTTTCTATAAATTCACCATATTTTCTGACGGAATTACTCGAAATATGTCTATGATATGAACACGCCTTTGCGACAAAAAAGGCTGTACAAAACGGCGGCAATGAGGTATAATATACACAGAAAGTTTGGTTTCACCAAACTTTGTCGCTGACGCTCCCGCGCACGTTGTGCGCCTGTGTTATTGACGGCCTCGGCGGAATGATCGTGCAAGCACGTCATTCCTTCTTCGTGGTATAATATACACAGAAAGTTTAGCGTGACCAAACTTTGTCGCTTTTGCCTTTTGCCGCATAAGGACATATCAGACGGTGCGGCACAAATGCAAAGAAAGGATAACTATAACTATGTCAATACCGAACACTCATTTCGGGCGTGAATATATATCGTCGCTTTTGTCCGGCAAGAAGAAGCTGTTTTTTGCCGGAATAGGCGGAGTCAGTATGTGCTCGCTTGCGCACATATCCATGCTGCGCGGGCACGAGGTTGCAGGATACGATCGCACGCCGTCAAAATTTACGAGGTCGCTCGAGGAGGCGGGGATCCGTGTGTACTATGAGTCGAGCGCAGATCACATGGACGGTGTTGACGCGCTGATCTACACGGTTGCGATACCCGAGACCAACGCGGAATACGTTCGCGCAGTCGAACTTGGAATTCCGAGAATCTCGCGCGCCGATTTTCTCGGGTACATCATGAGCACATACAAGTACCGTATCGGCGTGTCGGGAATGCACGGCAAATCCACGACTACGTCAATGCTCGAGGGAATATACACCGAGGCGGGTGCATCTCCGACGGTGAGCTGCGGTGCTATTATGAAGGATGTCGGCAGCACGCACGTGATCGGACATGGCGATACCTTTATTTTCGAGGCATGCGAATACATGGACTCGTTCCTCGATTTTTACCCGACGACTGCGGTCATACTGAACATCGAGCTTGACCACGTGGACTATTTTAAGTCGATGGAGCAGATACACAGCTCGTTCGGCAAATTTGCGGCGCTCACGGGTGACGACGGCATCGTTGTCGCGAACGCTTGCGATACGGACGTGAAGAGTGCTCTTTCGGGGTACGGCGGCCGTCTTGTGACGTTCGGAGTGGAGTGCGCAGAGGCGGACTACAACGCGACCGGGATCGAATATTCGGGCGGCAAGGTGTATTTTGACCTTGCGTGCCGCGGAAAGCTTATCGGACGTGTGAACGTGAAGATACCGGGCGAGCATTATGTCTGGGATGCGACTGCCGCTATTGCGGCGGCATTGGAAAACGGCATCCCCGCAGATGCCGCTATACGGGCGATCGAGCGGTTCAACGGGGCTGCGCGCCGAATGGAGTTCTGCGGAAAGACCGAGGCGGGAGCTGAGGTCTACACCGACTATGCGCATCACCCGACCGAGCTTGCTGCGGCGATCTCGACGGCGAGGCACATGGAGCGCGGACGGCTCGTCTGCGTGTTCCAGCCGCACACGTATTCGCGGACTGCGGAGTTTATTGACGATTTTGCAGAGGCTCTTGCGGATCCGTGCGTGACAGAGGTGATAGTCAACGACATATACGCGGCACGTGAGACAGACACACTCGGCATGAGTGCGCCACTTCTCGTAGACAAGATCAGGGCGCGCGGCGGGAATGCGCAGTACATTCCCGATTTCGGCGACATTGCCGATTATCTTAAGGAGAACTTCGGTGCCGGAGATATGCTGCTCATTATCGGTGCAGGCGATATTAACGCCGTGACGCGTATGTTGTAAATCCTTTTGAATAAAAAAAGAGCAAGATGAAATTATCATCTTGCTCTTTTTCAGTGCGATTCTTTGAAAAGCGTTCGTACTCAGTCCTTAACTTCAACGAAGTGCTTCATGAATGCGGATTTATCGCCGACAGTCGCTTCCTTGAAGGAGGTGCTGATTCCGGCACGCATCAGTGCGGCTCCGGAGTAAACGCGTCCGTCCTCCTCATCGCGGTAGCGCTTGTCAGGATCAAGTCCGCGCAGACGGATCACGTGGACCGCGTGGAGCGGACGGAGATTCGTCACAACGGTCAGGAGTGCCTCGCTCTTGTCGGGTGCGGCAAACTCCCACGCGCAGCGCTGAGGATCGTCGGTCGGATACTCGAGACGGTAGAGATCACCGTAGTGGATCAGATCGTAGAATTTGTGGTAGTCCGCGATCTGGCGGCGAACCTCTTCCTTGTTCTCGTCGCTGAGCTGGAGCGGGTTCAGCTCGTAGCCGAAGCTTCCCCACATTGCGACAGCGCCCTTCATCGGGTAGTCGGTGCGCCAGTTTGCAGATACGTGCGAGCCCATCGAGGATGCGGGATAGCACAGCGATGTGCCGAACTGGATGTACTCGCGATCGACCGCGTCGGTGTTGTCGCTTGTCCATACCTGCGGCGAGTAGTAGAGAATACCGCAGTCATAGCGTCCGCCGCCGCCGGAGCAACTCTCAAGCAGAATGTGCGGGAACGCGGTAAGGATGCGCTCCATCAGCTCGTATACGCCGAGCATATAGCGGTGCGCAAGCTCGCCCTGTCTGTCTGCGGGAAGAGCGGTCGAGTACGCCTCGCTGAAGTTGCGGTTCATGTCCCACTTGATGTAGTCGATGTTGTTGTTTGCGATAACGTCAGCCATCTGCTCGAATACGTTGTCGCGAACTTCCTTGCGCGTCATGTCGAGCATGAGCTGATTGCGCGCGTTGCTGCGGTCGCGTCCGGGGTTGTGCAGTACCCAGTCCGGATGAGCGTGGTAAAGATCGCTTTCCTCGGAAATCATCTCCGGCTCATACCAGATACCGAACTTCATTCCGTAGGAGTTGACCTTCTTTATAAGATTGGAAAGACCGTTCGGGAATTTGTCCTTATTTACATACCAGTCGCCGAGAGATGTGTAGTCGTTTACGCGATGACCAAACCAGCCGTCGTCCATTACGAGCATCTCAAATCCCATCTCGGCTGCGGACTTTGCGAATGCGTCGAGAACGTCGGCGTTGATTCCCATTCCGGCAGCCTCCCAGCTGTTGATGAGAAGCGGGCGCTTCTTGTCGCGCCATTCGCCGCGAACGAGGTTCTTCGAGATGAGACGGTGGAAAATGCGGCTCATTTCGCCGAGGCCGGCGTCGGAGTAGACCGTGATCGCCTCGGGGGAGTGGAACTCCTCACCCGGATCAAGATGCCACTTGAAGCCCTCGGAGTTGATGCCGACGGTAACTCTGGTCGAGCCGAAGAAATCCATCTCGGCATCGATCGAGAAGTTGCTGCTGTATACAAACGCAACGCCGTATACATCGCCGTTTTCCTCGCCTGCGCCTTCGCGGGCGAATGCCGCAAACGGAGTGTAGTTGTGGCCGGACGATCCGCGGCAGCTCTTGATGGACTGAGTCTGGTAGCCGATCCTCTGGCGGTCAATGTTGCGCTCTTTTGCGTACTTGCCGTAGTTGTAGATCATCTCGTACTCGCCGATCGGCAGATTCAGGCAGGCGGAAGCAGCCTTCAGCACGGATACGGGAGCGTCGCCGGCGTTCACGATCTTGACGCTGCGAGCCATCGCGGACAGCTTCTCGAATACGGTGTAGTACATGACCGTCTCGACGTGGGTCAGCGGGTCGCGAAGCGTGATCTCAAGCGTCGTAGCCTCGTCGTCGGAGTTTGCGTATGTAGCCGGAAGTCCGTCGATCGCGGGCTTGCCGGAGTAGATCTTGTGAGAAACGTAGCGCATATCGGTGACGTTCGAGCCGTCGGGAGCCTCGATTGAGAGCGCGGTCAGACGGTAGTCGCCGATGCCGGTCGTCGGGTACTCAACGGGCGACATATCGGGCGCATATGAGCCGTCGCGGACGCCGTATACCTTCGGGCTGAAGGAGGAGCAGGCGCACTCGCGCAGTCTCAGATAGTCGAGATCATCGGTGTCGGGGATAGGTGCACCGTAGTACAGGCTGACGATGTGACCGCCGTCAAACACCTCCATGATATAGCTTGAGTTTACAGTGTCAAGCTTGAACACTTTCTTTTCGCTGTCAAATTTTATCGGCATTGTAACCTCCGTGTGTTTTTTATTTTATGATACCACACAAAATTGTGCGGCGCAATAGATTTTATCAGAATGCCCACGTTCCGTCGCGGAATATCGGCATTTCGGTGCCGTCCTTGAGCTTTGCCGTGATCGAGAGATCGGGCGCACCGATCATGAAGTCCTCGTGGATCATGGAATCGTTGATTCCTGCGGCAGTGCATTCCTCGAACGTCATTTTCTCGTAATCCTTGAGGCAGTTGGAGAATCCGCGTCCGAGAGCCAGGTGGCAGCACGCGTTCTCGTCAAACAGCGTGTTGTAGAAAAGAAGTCCCGTGTTGTTGATCGGGGAATTCCACGGCACGAGAGCACACTCGCCGAGATATGACGCGCCGTCGTCCATCGAGATCATCTGACGGAGCAGATCCTCGCCGCGCTCTGCGTGGACTTCGACCGCGCGGCCGTCCTCAAAGCGGATGCTGAAATTCTCGATAAGCTCGCCGCGGTACGATAGCGGCTTTGTTGCGTAAACGATGCCCTCGGCTTTGCCGCGCATGGGAGTTATGAACACTTCCTCGGTCGGCATATTGGGGTTGAAGTATTCACCGCCCTCGGTGTACTCTCCGCCGCCCATAAACAGGCAGTTTTCGATCATGCCTACGGTGAGATCGGTGCCGTTCGACGATTTGTATTCAAGGCTTACGATACCGGCGCGATTCAGATGCTCGCATCTCTCGGCAAGGTCGCGGTTGTGGTTGTCCCATTCGGCGATCGGATCGTTGCCCATGCGGCACGTCTTGAAGATTGCTTCCCAAAGCGATTCCACCGCGCGGTACGACGTCATTCCCGGGAACACTTTTTTCGCCCACTTTACGCCGGGAACAGCGGCAATGCACCACTTGTATTTGTTTTCCATCGCGTCGCGGAGCGGCTTTATTACTTTGAAACGCGCCTGGGCAGCCTTGGAATTTTTCTCCTGATTTATGCCGGAGAGTCCGTCGGGATCCTCTGAGAGCAGATAGATTATCGCGGGCAGAACCTCTGTGCGGCGGCGCAGCTTCTCAACCTCCCAATCCTCGACCGAGGAGAGGGTTTTAAGCGAGCGGTATCTCACGTGCAGCTTTTGCAGCGGCTGATGCGACCACTCAACAGTCACTTTCTTTGCGCCGGCGCGGTAGCATTCCGTAACCAGCATTTCTACGAATTCCGGCTGATCAAGCTCGGCTTGAATTATGACCTCGTCGCCCTTGACGATCCCGGCGCCGGTCCGCGCTATGAGCGACGCGTATTTTTTAAGTTCTGTTTTTTTCATATTATTGCTTCCTTTCCCGCACTGAGTCAAGATAAGCTTATCATACGGCACAGTGCGTCGTTTTATTCACTGTCATGTGTCCGAAAAAGTAAAAGGAGCTGCCGCAAATGCGTCAACTCCTTTCGTCTCTGTCGTTTATCCGGAGCGTGTCCGAATTACTCCTCTTCGTCGAGAGGCATTACCCAAACGTTTCTGAAGGAAACGGGGTTGCAGTGATCCTGAAGCATCAGAGGACCGCGTGCGGGACGGCGATCACCGGTTACTCCGCCGGGAGTTACGCTCGGCAGAACGATGTTGTTGTGAACAACGATGCCGTTGTGGATCAGGGTCATTCTGCTGTCCTCTTTGATCTCGCCGTACTGATTGAAACGGGGAGCACGGAAGATGATGTCATAGGTCTGCCACTCAAGAGCAGGCTTGCAGGCATTTGCAAGAGGAGCGTAGATGCTGTAAATACCGGAGCAGTCGTTGTTCAGCGGAGGCTCGATACCGTAGGAGTCAAGCACCTGGATCTCGTAGCAGCCGTGAACGTATACGCCGCTGTTTGCCTTTGCCTGACCGGTGCAGTCGGGCATATCGGGGCATCTGAACTCAACGTGAATGTGAGCGTCGCCGAACTCGTACTTGGAGATGATGTCGTTGTTGCCGACGGTCATGATGCCGTCTTCGACCTTCCAGTTGGGAACTTCGCCGTTTCCTCTTGTGACCCATCCGTCAAGGTTGGTTCCGTCAAAGAGAACTACTTTTTCCATTTTCATATATAAATTTTCCTTTCCATCACTTGGAATGTTACAAACATTGTACACTCACAAGCGTGGAAAATCAACCCCTTTTGTGATATTTGTTGGAGTTTTTTCAAATATTGAAATCGAAGCGTATGCTTTCGCTGTCGGCAAGAGCAACACAGCCGTCCTCGCGGCGAACAAAAACGCCTTCTCGGACAAGCTCGTCGCAGAGATACCGCGTCTCGTCGCTGCCGAGTCCGACACCCGCCTCATAGAACAGCGGGTCGATGTAGAATTTTTCGTACGGGTGCTGACGCTGAAATGCCGTGAGCCTGTCAACAAGTCTGCGCTTGAACGCGAAATCCCTGTATCCTACACGCGGGATCGGGATGCCGATCCTGTCGCCGAACTCCCTTAGCATCTTTGTCTGTTCGAGCGCTTCGGGCTGTCCCCAAAGTCCGATAATGCAGTTGTACTCGGGGACGGGCTGCCACAGCTGTTCAAGTTCGGCGCGCACCTCGGGTGTGTCGCCGCATGAGTCATATTTATCGCACAGCGCCGCATATCCGATGCGGAACTTTGCAAAAGATTCGATCTGACGTATGTGCGGGAGTATAAGCTTCATTATCTGCCACGGCTTCAGCGGAAACGCACATTTGGCGCAGTCGAGTCTGCGCTCTATGAAGCCTTCAAGCACCTCTGCCGCATCCTTTGCCCGCGCGAGAATTTCGGCGGGATCGCCGAGCCTCAGAATATAGTTGCCCTCAGACCACCAGTACGTCTCCCATGTGTCCCCGGATCGCGCATCACGGATCAGCTCAAGCACGGAGGTGAATGCATCGGCATCGTCATCTCCGGCGAGAAGCGCCGCGCTCTCGCGCAGGAGCATATCGGGGTCGGCGTCTGGATCGATCAGGAGATGTCCGGCGGCATAAAGCGAGAAGAAGTTCAGCACATGATATGCGTCCATCTCGCTCCAGTACGACGGGATCATCACGGAGTCGCCCTGCGCGCGCACCTGACGGTAAACATCGGATAGAACGCGGTTGTTCACGCACATGAACGGGCGCTGGTCGGTCTCGTACTCGCAGGTATACCACCCCCACGAGCCAAGCTCGCAGCCGAGCTTCTTTACGCCCTCGCGGAACCGCGCCCGCTTGCCGTCCTCTCGCCAGATCGGGAGGAACGGAAGCTCCATGAGCATTATGTCGTCAAAGCCCGCCTCAACGAGGCGATCGGGGAATTCCGCAGGGCTGCCCCACGTGTCAACGCCGATCTTTATTGCGGGATTTGCAGCCTTGAATTTGTCGGCAAAGCGTCTGAGAAAGAACAGCACGTCGTCGATCGACGTGAGGTTTCCGGGATCGTAGTAGTGCGCGATCACGCGGTCGGTGAACGGCGCCGCTTCGGCGTAGATGTCGTAGTATTTTTCAAATGCCG
Organism: uncultured Eubacteriales bacterium; assembly: GCA_934446065.1. GTDB lineage: Bacteria > Bacillota > Clostridia > Oscillospirales > CAG-272 > UMGS1312. The sequence goes on along the minus strand of CAKSDP010000009.1, from coordinate 64,364 downwards.
CGCGGACGCGGGGATCGTTTCTCGCCTCTCCTCCGTCAGCGGCAGTGTACACTACGTCATCATCGTGCCAGCCGTGATCGCCGAATTCAGCCGCCCAGCACCACAGAGTGAACTCCATTCCGTGGCGGTGGAGCGCATCGGCAAAGACGCGGAGCCTGTCGTGAACAAATTCCGGCGAGCCTGACGGCCGCCATGCCGAACACATATCGGTGACCTGCACGCCGGTGAATCCGCACTCCTTCAGCATCAGAGCGTACTCTTCAAACTGTCTGTCGGAAAAACACATGAAATCAATGAGCAGTGAGGTGTTCATGCTCGATATGAAGCCACGGATGTAGTCCGGCTTCCAAAGGCAGACTGTCGCCTCGCGCCGCTCGATCCACGGCAGGTCGGTGCTGTATCCCATAATATCTTTCCTTATATTGTACAGGCGTTTATTATTTTACGAGATCGTGGGTAAGCTCGTATGTATCCTTCGCGATCATAAGCTCCTCATCGGTCGGGATGACGAGCATCTTCACGGCAGCGTCTGGAGCGGAAATGTCAAGCTCAACGCCGTGAACAGCCTCTGCGTTCTTTGCCTCGTCGATCTTGACGCCGAGGAATCCGAGCTTCTCCGCAACTCTTGTGCGGTACTGCGGGTTGTTCTCGCCGATACCGCCGGCAAATACGATAGCATCAACACCGCCCATTGCAGCAGCAAATCCGCCGATGTACTTGGTGAGCTGGTGGCAGAGCATGGACTCGATGAGCTTGTAGCGCTCGTTGCCCGCCTTTGCGCCCATCTCGATGTCGCGGTTGTCGCTCGTGGTCTGAGATACGCCGAGAATACCGGACTTCTTGTTCATCATGTAGTCAACTTCGTCCGGAGTCATGTTTTCCTTCTTCATGATCAGCGGAACGATCGCGGGGTCGATGGAGCCGCAGCGCGTACCCATCATGATACCCTCAAGAGGGGTTACGCCCATCGTGGTGTCAAGGCACTTGCCGCCGTCAACTGCGGAGATGGACGAGCCGTTGCCGAGGTGGCAGGTCACGAGCTTCAGCTCCTCGGGACGCTTTCCGAGAACCTCTGCGGTGCGCAGAGTGACATATCTGTGGGACGTGCCGTGGAAGCCGTAGCGGCGGATGCCGTACTTTTCGTAATACTCATACGGCAGAGCGTAGAGATATGCGTAGTCGGGCATGGTCTGGTGGAATCCGGTGTCGAATACCGCAACCTGCGGAATGTTGCCCATGATCTTCTCACAAGCGCGGATTCCGGTGAGGTTGTGAGGGTTGTGAAGCGGTCCGAGCTCGCAGCACTCCTCGATCGCCTCGATGACCTTCTCGTCAATGATGACGGAGCCGGAGAATTTCTCACCGCCGTGAAGAACGCGGTGGCCGACCGCCGCGATCTCGCTCATGGAGGAGATAACGCCGAGCTTGGGGTCAACAAGTGTATCGGTGATGAGCTTTATTGCCTCGCCGTGGTTTGCCATGAAAATATCGACCTTGTGAGTATCGCGTCCGGGTACTGTGTGCTTGAAATTGCCGCCGTCGATGCCGATGCGGTCGCACATTCCTTTTGCGAGAACAGAGTTGTCCGTCATATCGAAAAGCTGGTATTTGATGGACGAGCTTCCCGCATTGATAACAAGAATTTTCATTGAAGTAGTCCTTCCTTGACAGAAAATTTGAAATATATGTTCATTTTAACACAAAGCTCAGGCATATGCAAGAATAAAGTTGAATAATAAGCGCCGAAGTGAAAGAAATTAATGATATTCACACCGAAAAACAGGGCGCGGGGGTATTCTGCACAAAAACCGCAGCGTTTGTTTGTGCATTTTATGGAGGCGAATTTTTCAATAACTGTTGCAATATCACGCGCTATGTGTTAAAATTCACAAAAAGGCGTTGTTATACAGCGCGATCAAAGAGGTAGAAACATGGCAAAACTTAGATTCGGTATCGTCGGCGGCGGTCGCGGATCGTGCTTTATCAAAGCACTCAAGGCATCGGGCGCCGAGGTCGTTGCTTTCTGCGAAAAGAGAGAGTCGAAGGTAAACGACGTAAAGTACTACAACCCCGATATGAATGAGGTCCCGTTCTTCTCGGATTACGATGAATTCCTGAAGTACGACATGGACGCCGTCATTCTCGCAAACTATTTCTGCGAGCACGCAGAGTTTGCGGTAAAGGCAATGCGTGCGGGGAAGCACGTGCTCAGCGAGACCATCAGCAACGTCACTATGGCTCAGGGCGTAGAGCTGTGCCGCATGGCAGAGGGGACCGGAAAGATTTACGGACTTCTTGAGAACTATCCTTACCAGAAGGCAAATCTTGCGATGGAGAAGCTGTACAAATCCGGCAAGCTCGGCAAGATCGTCTACGGCGAGGGCGAGTACGTTCATCCGATGGATCCCGGTACGCAGAATTCGCTCGCTCCGTACAAGTACCACTGGAGAAACTGGACCCCCCGTACATACTACACCACTCACGCACTCGCACCCATAATGCAGATGACCGACTGTATGCCCAAGAGAGTTACGGCTATGGCGGCGTTCGCTCCCGAGGTCGCAAAGGGAACAGCGCTCAACACCGGTGACGCTGCTGCGATCATCATGGTTCAGACGGACAACGATGCGGTGTTCCGTATCAACGGATGGTCGATGTTCGCACCCCACGGCTCGCACTATAAGCTGTGCTGCACCCGCGGCGGTGTGGAGATCAGCCCCACGACCGAGAAGATGCGCATTACGTACAACTCGTGGACGAAGCCCGATGACGTGGAAAACGACGAGGGCGAGTACGATTACGAGTGGCCGGATGAGGCTCTCGGCAAGTACGCCGAGGAGGCAGGTCACGGCGGAAGCGATTTCTGGGTAGTCTACTACTTTGTAAAGGCTCTCGAGGAAGGAAAAGCACCGTATTGGGACGTATACCGCGCAACCGCGATGGCATCCGTTGCAATCCTCGGCTGGCGCAGCATCCTCAACGGAAATATGGCGTATGACATTCCCGATTTCCGCCGCGAGGAGGATCGTAAGCTTTACGAGAATGATCGCGTTTCCCCGTTCCCGGACGAGAACGGCGAGGTCGATATCCGCTGCTCCTCGATCCCGTATGCTCCCTCCGAGGAGGATATGGCTGCCGCAGAGGCTCAGTGGGCAGGAAAATAATATGGCAACAAAAAAGGTGGGATCTACGAGATCCCACCTTTTTATTTTGCGTTGTTCGGGACTGCCGTCAAACCATGGCAAATGTGACCTTGCCGAGTGCGGGAGATGCGTCGGTCACGCGGATCTTTATCCTGTCGCCGAGCGTAAACTTGTGCACCTGTCCGTCGCGCCGCACGGTTGCGGTGTACATGGCTTCGTTCACGGTGTAATCGTCGCCGAGCGTTGATGCGGGGATCAGACCCTCGCACAGTTCATCCGTTTCGGCGAAGATGCCGAAGCCGGTGACGGACGTGATGATCGCCGGGAATTCTTCACCGATGCGCTCGCGCATATAGAGCGCCATGTAGAGATCCTCGATCGCGCGTTCTGCGTTGACCGCGCGGATCTCGGTGGCGGTTGCGTTTTCCGCTGCCTCGGCGCTGCCGGGAATGCTTCCGCCACCCTCGAGCACCGCCGATATTGCGCGATGTACGAACAGGTCGGGATATCGCCTGATCGGGGATGTGAAGTGACAGTACAGCGGCTCCGCGAGACCGAAGTGCGGCGACGGCATCGGCGCGTATTTTGCTTTCATCAGAGAGCGCAGCATTACGCCGGAGACGATGTCACCGATCCCCGCCTCTTTGGCTTCGTCAAGCACGGCGGACAGCTTGGCGGGTGTTACGTTGTGTACCGGCTCGGCGACCGCCCCGTCGGAAATACTGCATATTCCGGATACGTCAAGCCCCATGTTGTGGCAGAATATCGCGAGCGCGCCCATCTTCTCCGGCGAGGGATCCTCGTGAATGCGATACACCCCGGAGACTCCGTGATCGCGCAGGAATGTCGCTGCCGCAACATTTGCGCGCAGCATGAACTGCTCAATCAGCCGTTCTGCCGTGCCGCGCTCACGTGCTCTGATCTCGCACGGCATTCCGTCCTCGCCGAGCAGGATCTCAGCCTCGCGCGAGTCAAGCTCCATTGCGCCCTTTTTTCGTGCGCGTGCGTCGAGAACGCGGTACAGCTTCTCCATGAGCGTGAGTGTGCTGTATACAGCTGAATATTTCTCAAAATATTCTGATTCCTCGCCGTGCGCGAGCACATTGTTTACCTCGCTGTACACGCCGCGCACCGCAGAGCGAATGATCGTCTTTGCAAATTTCGCGGAGACGATCTCTCCGTCGGCGTCAAGCGTCATTATTGCCGAGAGGGCGTATTTGTCCTCACCGGCGTTCAGCGAGCAGCAGCCGTTTGAAAGCACCTCCGGCAGCATCGGCACGACCTTGTCAACGAAATAAACGGAGGTTCCACGCGAGAACGCCTCGCGGTCAACCTCGCCGTTTGCTTTTACATAATGAGACACATCGGCTATGTGAACTCCGAGGATATAGCCGTCTCCGTCGGGCTTGAGCGATATCGCATCGTCGAGATCCTTCGCCCCCGCACCGTCGATCGTGAATATTATGTCGCCGCGGAGATCAAGTCTTCCGTTGGGAAGGAGCACCTCCTCTGCGGCACGCTCCGCTTCGGCGATCACCGGATCGCCGAACACCTGCGGGATACCGGCGGCGTCGAGGATCGCGCGGTAGTTTGCGTCCTTCGTCTCGGCGGAACCGTAGTTTGCGATAACGCATCCGGCGGCGACCGCCTCGGGCGTTCCGTCATTGCCGGCGAAGCGTCTGCGCCGCACGTATTGCCTGCGTCGATACTCGTCCGGGTATGCGTCGATCCGCACGCGCACCTTGTCGCCGTCCGCGATGTCGCATACGGAATCCTCGACCTCGACTGCGGCGCCGATCTTCTTTTCGTCCGGCGCAACGTAGATCATATCGCCCGCGCGGTGGAGTGTGCCGACAACCTCGGTGCAGCCGCGTGCGACTATCTCCACGACCTCGCCCTCGTTGCCCTTGCCGAAGAAGCGCTCACCCTCGCGGATACGACGGACTAATACCTTGTCACCGTGCATTGCACCCATCGTGAGCTGCGGCGGTATGAACAAATCTTCGCCGCCGTCCGCCGGAACGGCAAATCCGAATGCCGACCCGCTGCCGGAGAATGTGTATTCTGCGGCATTGCCGAGATCGCGCTCATGGGAGCGTGCGCGCGCGGAGGAGCGGCTGCGGCGCGCCTTCTTGCCCATTGCAGCCGCATTCCGCCTTGCGTTTGCCGCAGCCGGGCTTTTCTTCGATTTTTTTGATCTTCTTGATTTTCCTGCCATATATGTCCTTTCGGTCATCCTGTTTATATTAATATGCCTGTTTTATAAAAAATCAACCGCCTTTGCGTATCACAAAAGCGGTTGTCTCTTTTTATTCTGCTGTGCTTTCAGCTGCAGCGACGGTCGTTTCGGGAGCGGCGTCCGTTGTTTCGGGAGCATCGCTCGAGACATCATCTGTCGTGACCGTGTCGCTTACCGCTGCTGTAACAGATGCGGTAGCGGTGGTTTTACGTCCGCTGGTGTCCTTCGTGTCCTGCATGAGATAAACCGCAAGGACGAGACTTACGAAAATTATTGCAATCACAGTTGTGATACGGGACAGCTTCTTGTCCATCGTCTGTGCTTTGCTCTTGCCGAAGAAGGTCTCAGCACCTCCGGCGATCGTACCGGAAAGGTTGTGGCTCTTGCCGTGCTGCATAAGGACTGCAACGATAAGGAAGATCGACGCCACTATAAGTATAATGCCGAGAACTATGTCACGTGTTTGCATTGAAAATACCTCCGAATTTTATGTTATGTAAGTTTCCTTCTTAAAAAAATCCGCAAAAATAAAGCGGAAAAACGTTCACGCTTACACATTTTAGCATATGCCGGGCAAAAAAGCAATAGTATTTTGATAATTTTATTAACTTTTCGTTCCCAAAGTCCCGTTTTTACGGGATTCACACGGATAAAAGCTATATTTCAATTAAAAATCCCCACGTCTTCAAATAACCGTCACATTCGGCCGATATAATCATGTCAGAAAATAAAAAACCGGACGATGAGTCGGAAAGGACAGGTTTTATTTATGAATAACAATTACAATGATTTTGATGAAAAGAAAAATGAAGGCGCCGAGAACGCAGAGAGAACGGATGACGTGCGCGCCGAGAGCACAGGTGCTCCCGAGACACCGACCGCCTCTCAGAACGGCGGCGAGTACAGCATGAACGGCGCACAGATGGGCGAGCACGGACGCGAGACCTTCTCCGGCGTCAGCCGCAGCTTTGATCCGAGAAACGACGCTCCGCGTTTTGATCCGCACACCGGCAAGCCGCTGAACGCGGACCCGGCTCCGAAGTTTGATCCTCAGACGGGTGAGCCGCTGTCAAATGGACCGAGATTCGATCCCCACACGGGAGCGCCGCTCCGCACGGATGCCCAGCATGATCACAGACCTCCGTTCGGCGAGCCGCCCGCTCCTCCCGCAAAGCAGAAGAAGGCACGTCGCGGCGTATCTGCGGCGGCACTTGCCATCACCTGCGCGGCGTGCATCCTCTTCTCTGCGGCGGCAGGATTCGGCGGCGCGTACCTCTATTCGTCGCAAAACGGCGGCAGTACCGTGATCCCCTCGGGATCGTCCACGGTGGTCGAGCGCACCGTCAACACCGACAGCCTTGTGTCCTCGACCGGCGACACCAGCACATATATGGCAGTGGCGAGCGCGGTAAAGGATTCCGTAGTCGAGATCACGACCGAGTTTCAGGTGACCGGATTCTTCCAGTACGTCACCGACGGCGCAGGCTCCGGTGTCATCATATCGAAGGATGGCTACATTATTACAAATAACCACGTTATCGTGAACAGCTCAACGTCAAGCGTGGCGGACACCATTAAAGTAAGACTTACAAACGGCAAGGAATACGATGCGACGCTTGTCGGCAGGGATTCGGATTCCGATATCGCCGTGATCAAGATCACTCCCGATGAGGAGCTGACCGCAGCCGTGTTCGGCAACAGCGATAATCTTGCTGTCGGCGAGGAGGTCATTGCGGTAGGAAATCCGCTCGGCGAGCTTGGCGGAACTGTGACGAACGGTATCGTCAGTGCGCTTGACCGTGAGATCAGCGTTGACGGAACGACGATGAATCTGCTTCAGACCAATGCGGCTATAAACCCCGGTAACTCCGGGGGCGGCCTGTTCAATATGAAGGGCGAGCTTGTAGGTATCGTAAATGCGAAGTCCTCCGGCTCCGGTATCGAGGGACTCGGCTTTGCGATCCCCGCAAACGGTGCATATGACGTGGCAAAGAAGCTCATGGAAAACGGCTATGTGACGGGCAAGGCGTACATCGGAGTGGCATTCTATGAAGCCGACGACGCATACACCGCGTACAGATATTTCCGCAGCCAGTCCACGGGACTTTATGTAAGCAAGCTGTATGAGGGCTACAACGAGAACGTCCTGAAGTATGGCGACAGGATCGTCGCGGTAGACGGCGAGGAGATCACATCGTTCTCCACGCTCAAGGCGCTCATCAAAACTCACTCCGTCGGTGATACTCTGAAATTCACCGTGTACAGAGACGGCAAGCTCACCGAGGTCGATGTCAAGTGCTATGAGTATGTGCCGGATAAAGAGATGGTGGAGTTTGACGGAAACTCCTCCGGCCGTACATCCGAAACCGAAGCCGTAGGCTGATATTCGGAGAAAGATCGCGGGGATGGTGCGGGAGCGCATCATCCCCCGCTTTTGTACATATCTCTTTTGACTTGTATTCGGAGCGAATTTCGTTTATAATATAAATAATGAATATAAATGACACCGGAGGTTGACGGATGTATAAAATACTGATCGCGGACGACGAAGAACTGATCCGCAGTCTCGTTGTGAAATATGCAAAATTTGAGGGTCACACCGTGACCGAAGCCGCCGACGGTATGGAGGCGGTCGAGCTGTGCCGCAAGAACGATTTCGATATCGTGATCCTTGACATAATGATGCCGGAGCTTGACGGGTTTTCCGCCTGCCGCGAGATCCGACGGACCTCGTCCGTGCCGGTGATACTGCTCAGCGCGCGCGGCGAGGAGTACGACAAGATCAACGGGTTCGAGTGCGGGGCTGACGACTATGTTGTAAAGCCGTTTTCGCCGAAGGAGCTGATGCTCAGGATCGACGCCGTCATGCGCCGCGTGAGATCGGGCGGCGGGGAAGGCACGTCAGAGCATGAGACGGTGGAGCTCGGCGGGCTTGTCGCCGACGTTACGGCAAGAATAGTGTACGTTGACGGAGAGCCTGTGCAGATGTCTCCGAAGGAGTATGACCTCTTCTTCTATATGCTGAAGAATCGCGGCATCGCCTTGTCCCGCGACAAGCTCATAAGCGAGGTGTGGGGCTACGACTACTACGGCGACGACCGCACGCTTGATACCCATGTGAAGCTGCTTCGCCGAAGCCTCGGCAAATATGCGGGACATATCGTCACGCTCAGAGGGGTGGGGTATCGTTTTGACACCGAGATCAAATAAGCGGCACGCGCTGCCGCTGCGCGTCAGGCTGTTCGGGTATCTTGCGCTGTTCTGCGTTTTCGTGATTCTGATCCTTTGGGTGCTTCAGGTGGCGTTGCTCGGCAATTTCTACCGTTCGATGACGCTGCGGCGACTGCGCGGCGATGTGCGCGACATCTCCGCCTCGATCGACTTGGGCGATGATCTTGACATTGCCGTATACGATGCCGCACAGGACAGCGGCGTGTGTGCATCGGTGTACAAAATAAAGGACGGGCGCGGATCGACCGCGGCGAGTGCGCACGTCAAGAATAACTGCTTCATACACACATTCCTCTCATCAGACGACCTTGCGAGAATATACTCCGATACAAAGAACGCCGGCGGCACGCTTGTGACCGGACTCATCGGCGATACGGAGAACTCGGACGGCGGCGAGTCGATGATATATTCCGTGATACTCGACGGCGACGGGGCAGAGTACCTCATGCTGTTCAATACGGAGTCGTATCCCGTCGGCGCGACGGCAGCCATGATAACTGTCCAGCTGTCGCTTATAACGGTGTTATTGCTCCTCGGCGCGGCGGTTCTCGCCGTGGTGATATCGAAAAACATCACACACCCGGTGGCATCTCTCAGCAGCGAGGCGAAACGTCTTGCCGTCGGTGACTACGACGTGAATTTTTCCGGCAGCGGTATCAGCGAGATCCAGAATCTCGGCGATACGCTCAAGTATGCGGCGTCGGAGCTTTCCAAGAACGACCGCCGTCAGAAGGAGCGGATCGCCAACATATCGCACGACCTGCGGACACCGCTCACGCTTATCTCCGGATACAGCGAGGTCATGCGTGATATTCCCGATGAGCGCACGCCCGAGAATATGCAGGTCGTGATAGACGAATCGGCGCGTCTCAGCGGGCTTGTGAACGACATTCTTGACGCGACAAAGCTCGAGAGCGGAACGGAGCAGCTGTCAACCGAGCGCTTTTCGCTCACGGATGAGGTGGAGGCGGAGTGCCGGAGATACTCGGAGATGCTGCGAGCCAAGGGATACACCGTCACGTATGAGCGCGACGGCGGGGACGCGTTTGTCATGGGCGACAAGCGCCGCGTGATGCAGGCTGTCTGCAATCTCGTGAACAACGCCTTGAATTTCACCGGCGAAGACAAAACGGTGCACGTGAGACAGATCACAGCCGACGGCATATGCCGCACGGAGGTCATCGACACCGGAGAGGGAATCTCAAAGGAGGATGCCGAACTCATCTGGGACAGATATTATCGGGCGCGCGACCGCAAGACCAAGGGCGTTCCCGGAACGGGACTCGGGCTGTCGATCGTGCGGCAGGTGATGGAGCTGCACGGCGCGAGATACGGCGTGACGTCGGTTCCAGGACACGGCAGTACGTTTTGGTTTGAAATGACGCTTGCCTGAACCCCAAAGTGCGAACGGATATGTCCGTCCGCACTTTTTTATGTCCGGAAAATTTCCCGAAAAAATTTCCGAAGCCTATTGACAAAAGCGCGAAGGCGTGGTATCATATGTATGCTTTAATAAGATAAAGCACTAAAGCGATGAAATGAGAGGAACATAAAATGAAAAAGACAATTGCACTTATTCTTGCGGCTGTCATGTGCGTATTCGCGCTTGCTGCCTGCAATTCTTCAAAGGATAACGCCGACGACGCCGGCGCTTCCGGCACCTCGGGAGTATCCGGTACATCCGCTGCAACCGGCACATCAGCCGACGGTGACGGCGATCTTGCCGCGATCAAGGCAAAGGGCAAGCTTGTGATCGGCATTACCGAGTACGAGCCGATGAACTATCAGGACAAATCGACCGGCAAATGGACGGGCTTTGATACCGAGTATGCCGAGGCTGTATGCGAGAAGCTCGGCGTTATCGCTGAGTTCCTGCCGATCGAGTGGGACAACAAGATTTTCGAGCTGAATTCCGGCGCGATCGACTGCGTATGGAACGGCATGACCCTGACAGACGATGTTCTTGCAGCAATGGACTGCACCGATCCGTATATCAAGAACGCACAGGTAGTTGTTATGGTTGCCGATAAGCTGAAGGATTATCCCGACACTGCAAGCATGAAAGAGCTGACATTTGCGGCTGAGTCCGGCTCGGCTGGTGCCGCTGCTCTTGAGGAGGCAGGACTTAACTGCACTCCCGTCTCAGCACAGTCCGACGCACTTCTTGAGGTGAAGAGCGGTTCCGTTGATGCGTGCGTCATCGACATCACAATGGCTAAGGCGATGACCGGCGAGGGCACAAGCTACGCCGATCTCGGATACTCCGTCGAGATGACGAGCGAGAACTACGGAATCGGTTTCCGCAAAGGCTCCGATCTCACCGCAAAGGTGAACGAGATCACAAAAGAGCTGACCGACAGCGGATTTATGGACACGATCGGCGAGAAGTACGGACTGAAGGACAACCTTACGTCCAACCTCGCAGACTAAGCGATCTCTGACAGATTCGGACTGACACGTTTCTGCGTGCCGGTCCGATTTTGTGCGATATCAACTGATATGAAAAGGCGGAACACATAGATGTTTTGGACAGTAACACTTGATCTTTTGCGGGGATTCGGCGCGACCCTGCAAATATTCGGACTGACGCTTGTTTTTGCTCTGCCGCTCGGACTTGTGATCTGCTTCGGCACGATGAGCCGGTTCCGCGTAGTGCGCGCCGTTTGCCGGACATTTGTGTGGATCATCCGCGGCACACCGCTCATGCTTCAGATAATCGCGGTTTACTACGGACCGGGACTGTTGTGGAACTGGGAGCTGCTCCCGCGCTTCACGGCGGTGATCATCACGTTCGTGATAAACTACGCGTGCTATTTCTCGGAGATATACCGTGGCGGCATCGAGGCTATCCCGAAGGGGCAGTACGAGGCGGGGCAGGTGCTCGGCATGACAAAGTCGCAGATATTCTTCAAGGTAGTGCTGTTCCAGGTGATCAAGCGGATCATCCCGCCGATAGGAAACGAGATCATCACCCTCGTGAAGGATACGTCCCTTGCGCGTGTCATCTCGGTGTACGAGATAATCTGGAACGCGCAGGTCTACATAAAGCTCAAGGGGCTTGTGTGGCCGCTGTTCTATACAGCCGTATTCTATCTCGTGTTTAACGGAATTCTGACGCTCCTCCTCGGCTACGTGGAGAAGAAATTCAACTACTACAAGGGTTGAGGCGTGGAGGATATACTATGTCATTTCTTGAAATAACGGGTATAAAAAAGAGCTTCGGCGCGACCGAGGTCCTGCGCGGCATTGATTTTTCGATGGAGCGCGGGGAGGTCGTGGCGATAATCGGCTCGTCCGGAAGCGGAAAGACTACGCTTCTGCGGTGCATGAACTTTCTCGAAACGCCGGATTGCGGCAAGATCTCCGTCGGCGGCGAGGTGATATACGACGCGTCGGCGAAGGGTTACAGCGAGAGCGAGATACGCGAAAAGCGACTCCGCTTTGGGCTTGTGTTCCAGTCGTTCAACCTGTTTCCGCAGTATACCGTGATGGAGAATCTGACGCTTGCGCCGAGTCTTATGAGGCTCAAGGGCAAGCGCAGAAGCGAACGCGCGGCGATAATGGAGGAGATACGCGCGGAAGCGTCGGCTGTTCTTGCGACAGTCGGACTGTCGCACAAGGAGGGCGCGTATCCGTGTGAGCTGTCCGGCGGACAGCAGCAGCGCGTTGCAATCGCGCGTGCGCTTGTGATGAGTCCGGACGTCCTGTGCTTCGACGAGCCGACATCGGCTCTCGATCCGGAGCTTACCGGAGAGGTGCTGAAGGCGATCAAGAATCTGAAAAGCTCGGACCGGACGATGATCGTGGTGACGCACGAGATGGAGTTCGCCCGTATGGTCGCCGATAAGGTTATTTTCATGGCGGACGGAGTGATCGAGGAAGAGGGAACGCCGGACGAGGTCTTCGGATCGCCGAAGAGCGACAAAACAAAGGCATTTCTTCAGAAAAGCGACGACATATTGGCGTAAAGCCGCACAGATTTGCCGATACTGCGAGTGCAGAGCGATATTATCGCCCTGCACTTTTTGTTTGTGTATATTATTTGAGAAAATTGTGAAAAACTGTATCGTTATTTTGTGCAGCTTTTATCGTAATATGTTGACATATCGGGACGGGTATGATACAATATATTTGTATAATCATACCATTACGGGAGAAAAAATATGAAAAAATGCATTGTTTCCGCGTTAGTATGCGCATCTCTCCTCATCGGACTTGTTCCCGGTGCGGCAGCGGTCGACAGCTTTGAGCTTGCCGGCTCGGCACGAATCGAGATCGATGAGGCGACGGGCTATACCCGCGGTTTTACCGATGTGACCACGGCAGATGACGTCCGCAGTCAGTTTGCGGGAGACGTAACTCTTACCGCGCCTGACGGCAAGGTGATAGAGGACAGCGCGAATGTCCCGAGCGACACCGTGATCACCGCAGGCAGCGCTTCGGCGAAGGTGCTCATCCCCGGCGATGTGAACCGCGACGGCCGCATCACAGTCGGCGACGCCATTGATATGCTGAAGCTTGTAGCTCAGTGGGATGTCGATGTCTGCGAAGCCGCAGCCGATGTTGACCGCAAGTCCGGCGTTACCGTTTCGGATGCAATACTTGTACTGAAGTACGTCGCGGGCTGGGATATCACACTTGCGGATGAGCTGAAGCTTGTCGTGCTTGACGGCGGTGACATGAATTACGCGATCTACGAGGATGACACCGGTTACGGCAGCACCGTTGCCGAAAAGCTGAGCGCTCTTACCGGAAAAACGGTCCAGACTGTCAAGAATTCCGACAGGAAGTTTATATTCATAGGTAAAAATCTCTATACTGAGTATGGCTTCATTTCCGAGGAGGCTGTAAAGAACCTCTCCGACACCGACGCATTCATGTGCGTGTGGAACGATAATATTTATCTTACTGCGAACAGTGATAACGGAATGCTCGGCGCTATAAACTTTATTACATCGCTTTCGATCTCGCCCGAGCTTGACCTCTCGGTTACAAAGGGATATGCGGGTACGCTCGGTGACCGCGAGACTCTCGTTACGCCGAAGTTTACGACGCTCGAGATCCCCGGGATCAAAAACGGATACAGATTCCTGCATCTCACCGACAGCCATATCACAACGATTTACGATGACGAGGAGAACGAGACCCGCAGAAACGACGTCGCCGGACGACTCAACAACTGGATCATGAATATGTACCGCAAGCCGTCGTACCTCTTCCTTGACGAGTTCTTCGGCTATGCCGAGGATGTCGGTGCGGACCGCATACTTATGACGGGTGACATCACCGACTCTCCCTCAAAGTCGAACCTTGATATCGTGAAAAATATCATCGACGACTGCACCGTTCCCACCATGTACACATACGGAAACCATGACTGGAGATGGAACGACGACTACGACAACGTTGATCTCAAGAAGCAGTACAAGTCAAGATTTGCCGAGACATTCGCAAAGTATCAGCCGGACTGGAGCGGAATCGTTGATTATGTTGAGTATGACGATCTTATGGTCGTGTCCGTCGATAACAGCAACTACGGCTTTGACGCTCGTACATATAATGAGCTGAAGAGCTGCTTCGAGTATGCAACAAAATCAAGCAAGCCCGTCATCCTTATGCTCCACATACCGTTCCATACGGAGGAGATGCATCCCACCACTATGGAGAACTGGCCGGGCGGCGGCGCACTCTGCATGGGTGACGGCGGCACGTGCGACATGGGCAACAGATATACAAAGCTCGCGTGCGATATGATAACCGCTGAGTCAAGCCCCGTTGCCGCAATTCTTGCAGGTCACGTCCATTTTGATTTTGAAACTATGGTCAACGGCCGTATCCCGCAGATCGTAACCGCATCTGCATTTGACGGTCACTGCCGTGTGATCGATGTTGTTCCCGCTGCAAACTGACGCGAGGGTCGCGTAAAAATATTTATACTGATTTGAAGGAGACTACCATGAGAAAACTTGTTTCGACCATCCTTGCAGCATCAATCCTCTGCGCTGTTCCGGTAGCGGTTTCCGCCGCCGACGGCAAGCCCGCCGCAGCAGTTGTATTCGGAGAGGACTCCGGATACAAGGCGAACACCTATACCGGATTTATCGAGGGCGTGGGCCTTGACACGAAAGCCGGCGATATTCTCGCGGCTCTCACGGATTCCGAGGGAATCTCGATCGTGTCCGGCGACCGCACGCTCGGCGCCGATGACAAGGTATCGACCGGGTGTGTTCTGCGCCTGTCGGATGCAGCCGGCGCGGCAAAGGCAGAGTTCAAGACCATCGTTCCCGGTGATGTGAACGGCGACGGCAAGATCGCGGTCGACGACGCGATCGTCGCGCTGAAGCTCGTCGCAAGCTGGAAGATCGACGCAGAGCCGGCAGCGGCAGACGTTGACGGTGACGGCAGCGTTTCCGTGAACGACGCGATCATCATGCTCAAGAAGATCGCCGGTTGGAGCGGCGTCGAGCCGGTGAAGATCCCGGTGAAGCCCGACTCTTATGCAACATCGGGGCTCAAGGACGTAGCAACGTTTGTCTCAGGTACACGTGAACCGATAAATCTTCGCCGCGGTCAGGTGGTCGGAGTGAAATTCTCCGTCGGCGCAAAGGAGCGTGCAAGCTACATTACGGCGGAATACCCGAGCTGGGCGAATGATATCGGTGAGATCACGGTAAAGCTTTACCGTTGGAATACCGATTATGCAACGACCGTTGCGGCAATGCCCGTATATGAGCAGAAGTACGTGGATTTCAAGGACTGCTCAAAGCTTACGTTCAACCTCACTGACGGCGCGGGTCACGGACTCGGCGAAGGCGATTATCTCTGGACCATCTCCGGACGCGAGGCGAGCGGCGGAGTCGGAATGTGGAAGAACGCACTCCCCTCCGAGTCGACCGGAATCAGCACGTTCTACGAGGGCGAGCCGGCAGACTTCAGCGTAGAGGCATCGATCACTTATTCACTTGTTAAATAACCCCGAGAGGTAATAGAATTAAAATGAAAAAGCTTGTATCTGCGGCACTGTGCGCAGCTATGCTTGCGGCGACCGCGACGGCGGTTCCTCATGCAGCCGATGTGCCGCCGGCGCTCAAAGCCGACTCGTCACTGATCATGACAAAGGACGGCAGCGCCGTATGCGGAACAAACGGCAGCATCACAGCCGACGCACTTGCCGCAGAGTTTGACGGCGAGGTTCAGATAATATCGCCGGACGGGCAGAGACTTACCGGAGAGGCAGTGGTGCCGTCCGGCAGCAATGCCGTTCGCGGCAGCGCCTTGCTCCCGGTGATAGTTGCCGGAGACGTGAACCGTGACGGAAAGATTGCTGTCGGTGACGCGATCGACATACTGAAGCGCGTCGCCGGATGGGACGTCGATATCGACGAGGCAGCGGCAGAACTCACAAACAGCGGCAAGATCGGCGTCAGCGATGCGATAACCGTTCTGAAGCACGTTGCGGGATGGAACATAAAGTTCGGCTGTGTGAAGATTTCGGTTGATACGAAACTGCAGACCGCGCAAAACGAGCGCAGCGATGTTTCCCTGTGGTTCGAGCACTCGACCGATAAGCTGTACAAAACGGATACGACATCCTCGGGCGATGCGACGTATGTCATTCGTTCTGCGAAGAACGAGATCGAGGCGGCGGCGCTCTATATTGCGAACAACAGCGCCGATGCGATAGATAACGTCACGGCTTCCGTGACCGATTTTGTGAACTGCTACGGCGACACCGTGCCGTCCGAAATACTGACGTATTTCTATACGCGCGTGAATGATAACCTCTATATGCCGGATGCGCTTATGCCGAAGGATAAGTATTCGGCAAAGGTTGCCGCGAATGCTTCGCAGGGATTTCTCGTAAAAGCAAAGGTGCCTGCGGACGCAGCGCCCGGACTTTATGAAGCTTTTGTCAGCATTTGTGAGAACGGTGTCGAGATCAAGCGCGCTGCGGTGTATCTGAATGTTTGGGACTTTGCCCTGAACGACGCCGACGCGTGCGAATCGTCTTTCGGACTCAGCCAAACCGTGGTGTATTCCACGCACAATATGCCCGAAGGCGACGACGGTGTGCTGTACAGCGTGTACTACAACTATTTCCTTGAGAACCGCATCAACCCCGCCGTCCTCCCGTACGATATCACGGATGACCGTGCGGATGAGTATATGAACGATCCGCGCGTCAGGTCATTCCTCGTCGGCGGCAAGGGCTACGGCGGTCAGTACGAGCGCACGGATGCTCAGATCGACGCGTACTACGCGAAGATGAAGGACAATCCCGAGTGGCTCGACAAGGGTTATTTCTATGCTGTCGATGAGCCGATCAGCCTTGAAAAATGGCTCGAGATTGACACATACAACACGTATATGCAGAACCATTTCCCAGGAGGAATGCAGGTCGTTCCGATGGAGTGCCGCTCGATCTATACACCGCCCGTCAACGCGTATGACTATCTGAACAATTTTGTGCAGATATGGTGTCCGAAGATCTATGCGTACACGCCCGAGAAATATCGCGGTACGCATGAGAGAGTCGAGGTGTTCCTGACACCGGAGGACACCGAGAAGTACGGTACGTATGCGGAGAATGCCGCGCGTCACGCCGAATCCGGCGGAAAGGCGTGGTGGTATTTCGCGAGAATGCCGTTCCAGCCGTATGTTACGTATCATGCGGAGGATGCCGGAGTTCTTCCGAGACTAGCGGAGTGGCAGCAGTACCAGTGCGGCGTGACCGGAGTTCTGTACTATCTCGTAAACGATTACGGCTCGACGAATCCGCTCTACAATTTCAAATCTCAGACCGGCGACGGCTGGGATGTCTGGGGCAACGGGATCTTGTGCTACCCCGGATATCGCTACGGCATAAACGGCCCGATCGGCTCGATTCGCGTTGAGTTTATCCGCGACGGCATTGAGGATTATATGTATCTCAAAATGCTCGCGCGCGAGATCGGCAACGCCGAAACAAACAGCTATATTACGCGGATATCCCGCGATCTGCTTGATTTTGACGCCGATTCCGATAAGCTTATGACGGTGCGCAATGAGATCGGCGACCGCCTCGAGCAGATTCTTGCCGACAGAGCAGACTGAAAACTCAAAAAAGTTTGAAAAAACTTAAAATAGTTAGAAAAACGGAGCTTTTGCCCCGTTTTTCTTTTGCCATTGGTTTAGAATGAGCTTGTTTGACTTTCTTTGACTTTGACTTTCTTTGACCATGGCGGTATAATGTAGTCACAAAAAGGTTAAAGATAGTCAAAGTCAAAAGACAAACAAAGGAGCGACCGGAAATGTTGATATCCGATAATATAGCGAGAATAATTGAAAAGATGCTTGATGACGGCGGCGGCTCAGCCGAGGTCAAACGGGCTGATCTCGCGGACAGGCTCGGATGCGTACCGAGTCAGATCACGTACGTGATCTCCTCGAGATTCACTCCGGAGCGCGGCTACATCACCGAAAGCCGACGCGGAGGCGGAGGTTACATCAGGATCGTCCGTGTGGCGATGGACAAAAACGAATACCTGATGCACTTCTTCCATGCGATAGGCGACAAGATAGATGAGAGAGAGGCGAAGGCTTATGTTGCAAATCTTAAAGATAACGGGATCATCACGGGAAGGGAAGCAGGCAGTATAGCCGCAGGGCTTTCCGAACGGGCGCTTGAAAAGGTTTCCGCCGACGTGAGAAGTTTGGTGCGCGCGGACATATTCCGACACATTCTGCTCACGATGATAAAATAAAATATATACAGTAAAATTGAAAGGAAGTACAGATTATGCTTTGCGATAAATGTGGAAAGAACAATGCCGAGGTATTCTATAAGGAGAACATCAACGGTAAAGAAACGAAATATTCTCTGTGTCATGAGTGCGCGGAGAAAATGGAGAAGGACGGAGAGATCAGCTTCAAGGCGCCGCACTTCTTAGATGACGGATTCGGATTTCCTGATTTCAGCGGATTCGGTTCGCTCATCGGAAGTATGCTTGCTCCGTCGCACACGAAAGGAACGGCGCTTTCGCAGAAGAAATGCGATCTCTGCGGCATGACATTTGAGGATTTCATGAACGAAGGCAAGGCAGGCTGCCCGCGTTGCTACGATACATTCGCCGACGAGCTTGAGCGCACGATCGCTCAGATTCACGGCGGCACGCGCCACATCGGCAAAACTCCGGAGAAATACCGCGAGATGCACGAGCGTGAGGACAAGGTCGCCTCGCTGCGTACAAAGCTTAATGAGGCAGTGAAGGCTGAGAATTACGAGGAGGCCGCAAAGCTCAGAGATGAGATAAAGGGTCTCGAGTCCGAAGAAAACGATAATAAGGGCGGTGACAAATAATGAAAAGCTACAAGGATTTTGAGGGATACAAGTGGTACGGACACACCGGATCGGACAGCGATGTGGTTGTAAGCACCAGAGTCCGCTTTGCGCGTAACCTGAGAGATTATCCGTTTGCACCGAGGCTTGATGCGACGGGCGCTGCCGAGATCATCGAAAAGGTCAAGAAGGTGCCGGAGCTTGCCGACTTTGAGTATACCGATTTCTCGAAGCTTTCCGGCGAGACGGCGGCATCGTTTACGGAGCGGCACATAGTCAGCCGTGAGTTTGCCGGAGCAAAAGGAGTCCACGGACTGCTTGCAAATCCGAAGCTCGGCGCGTACATCATGCTTTGCGAGGAGGATCACATCCGCTTGCAGGTCATGAAATCAGGGCTGTCGCTTAAGGATTGCCTTGCGGAAGCGCTGAGACTTGAGGATGCGCTTGACCGTTCGCTCCCGCTCGCATACAGCGAGAAGTTCGGCTACCTCACCCATTGCCCTACAAATCTCGGTACCGGTATGAGGGCGTCAGTCATGCTCTTCCTGCCGCTGATGAGCGGCACCGGCGAGATCGGCGCACTTCAGAACCAGCTCTCAAAGCTCGGTCTGACGATACGCGGAATGAGCGGCGAGGGCAGCCGCGGCGACGGATGCCTGTATCAGGTGTCGAATCAGGTCACGCTCGGCATAAGCGAAGAGGAGACCATAAAGAAGCTCAGCGCCGTCGTCGAGAGCATCATGAAGCGTGAAAGAGAGCTTCGCGCATCCCTTGCGGATGACCGCAAGCTCCGCGTCCGCGACAGCGTCCGCCGTGCGCTCGGTACTCTCAAGTATGCCGAAACCATGACGACCAAGGAAATGCTCGAGCTGTACAGCCGTGTTCGTCTCGGCGCAACGCTCGGTATGACCGACGGAATAACCGAAACGAGGTTTGACGAGATGTTATTCTCGTCGATGCCCGCAACTATCGTCGCCGAAGCAGGGGGCAAGGTCACGACCCCGATGGATCGTGACATCGCAAGAGCGAAAAAGATAAGGGAGGCTCTTACATGACGATCTCCCACAAGTAACCTTTATAAAAGAAAGGATGATATATATGACAAGCAGATTCACAAAGAAAGCTCAGAATGCCCTGAACAAGGCGCTTTACCTCGCCCGTGAGATGGGTCACACATATATCGGCTCCGAGCATCTGCTGCTCGGTCTGCTCTCCGAGACGGACAGCATCGCGTACAGAGTTCTTACCTCGCGCGGTATCACGTTCGATCAGACGAAGGCGATGATCGAGAAGGCGGCAGGTGTCGGCGAGCCTTCGGCGGTCAATGTCGGCGACATGACCCCGCGTACGAAGAAGATTATCGAAGGTTCCGCGTCGCGTTCCGCGGCGTTCGGCCACAGCTATATCGGCACGGAGCATCTGCTCCTTGCGATCACCGATGAGCCTGACTGCTTTGCAATGCAGCTCATCCGTGCACAGGGAAGCAATGCCTCGGATATCGAGAGCGACATTATGAACTGCCTCGGCGGAGAGGGCGCTCCTCAGGGAGCGCAAGGCTCGCGCGGCAATGTTTCTCAGGGCGGACGCGGCGCAAATATCCCCGGCGCACCGACTCTGTCGCAGTACGGGCGCGATCTCTGCGCGGCGGCAAGAGAGGGCAAGATCGACCCGATCATCGGTCGTGACGAGGAGACGGAGCGTGTCATTCAGATCCTGTCCAGACGTACGAAGAACAATCCCTGTCTGATCGGTGAGCCCGGCGTCGGTAAGACCGCCGTCGTCGAGGGACTTGCTCAGAAGATCGTGGACGGCAGCGTCCCCGAGACCCTGAAGGATAAGAAGATCATAACCCTTGATATCTCCTCGATGATCGCGGGCGCGAAATACCGCGGCGAGTTTGAGGAGCGTATGAAAGGCGTTATGGCGGAGGTCGCAAAGGATCCGACGATCATACTGTTCATTGATGAGATCCACACCATAATCGGTGCCGGCGGTGCCGAGGGTGCTGTCGATGCGGCGAACATCCTGAAGCCGGCGTTGGCGCGCGGCGAGATGCAGGTCATCGGCGCAACGACCATCGACGAGTACCGCAAGTACATCGAGAAGGATGCGGCACTTGAGAGACGTTTCCAGTCTGTAATGGTCGGCGAGCCTACTCCCGATGAGGCTATCGAAATTCTGAGAGGACTTCGCGACAAGTATGAGGCACACCACAAGCTGAAGATTTCCGATGACGCGATAAAGGCGGCGGTAAAGCTGTCCGTCCGTTATATCGGCGACCGCTATCTCCCCGACAAGGCCATCGACCTTATCGATGAGGCAGCGTCGAAGATGAGGATCAAGAGCTATACTCCCGCGCCCGAGGTGCGTGAGCTTGAGGATAAGATCAAGGCGGCGTGCGCCGAGAAGGAGGAGGCTATCCTTGCCGAAAACTTCGAGGAGGCAGCGTCACTCAGAGATAAAGAGAAGAAGCTCCGCGATGAGCTTGACGAGATGAAATCGAAGGCTCCGCAGGGTAATTCCGGCGATCTTGTGGTCGGCGAGGACGAGATTTGCGATATTGTCACCTCGTGGACGGGTATTCCCGTGAAGAAGCTCGAGCGCGAGGAGAGCGAGAGACTCCTCAACCTCGATAAGATTCTGAAGGAGCGCATTATCGGTCAGGATGCCGCAGTTGACGCGGTAGCCAAGGCTATCCGCCGCGGCAGGGTCGGACTCAAGGATCCCCGCAGACCGATCGGTTCGTTCATATTCCTCGGTCCGACCGGTGTCGGTAAAACCGAGCTTTCCAAGGCTTTGGCAGACGTCATGTTCGGCGACGAAAACGCCATGATCCGCGTCGATATGTCGGAGTACATGGAGAAGCACAGCACGTCTAAGCTCATCGGTTCGCCTCCCGGATACGTCGGATACGAGGAGGGCGGTCAGCTCACCGAGAAGATCCGCCGTCACCCATATTCCGTAGTTCTGTTCGATGAGATCGAGAAGGCGCACCCCGATGTGTTCAACATCCTCCTGCAGATCCTTGAGGACGGTATCCTCACCGATGCTCAGGGCAGACGCGTTGACTTCAAGAATACGATCATCATTATGACCTCCAACGTCGGTGCGTCGAGCATCACCGAGCCTAAGAGACTCGGATTCAAGGACGGCGACGACAAGAGCGGTGAGGATCAGATGAAAAACGGCGTCATGGATGCGCTTAAAGCAACGTTCAGGCCCGAGTTCCTCAACCGTATTGATGAGATCATCGTGTTCAATAAGCTGACCGATGACGATATCCGCAAGATCGCCGGGCTCATGCTCGAGGATACGAAGAAGCGTATTGCCGAGAACGGTATTACGATAAGCTTCAGCGATGAGGTCGTCGATATGCTTGCAAAAGAGGGCTTCGATCCCGTCTACGGCGCACGTCCGCTTCGCCGTGCGATCATCAGACGCGTCGAGGACAGCCTCTCCGAGGCAATGCTTTCGGGCGAGATTGTCAAGGGCGACAGCGTCACTGCTGTTCTGCGCGACGGCAAGATCGAGTACGAAAAAGCCGAAAAGTCCGAGTAATACCAAACAAAAAAAGGATGGTGCTATGCACCATCCTTTTTTTGTGCCCGACTACTGCGCCGCGATATTGCCGTACTCGAGGGCGAGCCTGTTCCACGTCGGGAGGTCGATCTCGCCTGTCACGTCAAGCCCGGCATGCTCCTGAAACTGCGAGAGCGCCGCCATCGTTGCCCGATCGAGCTTCCCGCTCAGCGGGATGTACTCATCAAAATCGTGGTATATGTCAAGCTCACGCAGTATTATCTGCACGAGCAGAACAAGCTCGCTGTACTCGCCCTCCTCTATCGGACGGAAATCTCCGCTGAACGGATCGATCGGCAGCCCCTCCCCCGATTCGCGCTCAGCCGCGTATACCTCGCGCCTGAGAATATCCCAGGTCGCGTTGTCGGGAACACCGGTAACGGTAAGCCCGTGCTCGCGCTGAAAATCCGATACCGCACGCCGCGTCGCCGCGTCAAAATTCCCGTCTGCCGCAACGTTGTATTCCGCCTTGCCCGTGAGATTCGCGAGTGTCCGCAGCATCTCCTGCAAATTTTTCACCCGCTCGGTGTTCGAGCCGAAGTTTATATATGCCATAAATATATCGCTTCCTTTCTTTGCATTTGTGACATAGCTTTATCCCTCGGAGGTGCCGCTGTCCGTGATCTCGCCGCCGTACTGCCCGGCGCTGCCTTCCTCACTGTCGCGGAGCGAGCGATATATCTCGGCGATCTTTGTCCATGTTACAAACTCGAGCGCCCGAAGAACTTCAAGCCCGAACAAACGCTCAAACGTGTTTACCGCGTCAAGCGTGGCGGGACCGAACACGCCGTCAACGGTCAGCGTCGGTATCTCGGGGTAGTATTTGGCTATGAGATTCAGGTATTCCTGTATCGTGCGCACATCGTCACCTTGCGAGCCGAGCGTCAGCGGAACGCCCGGATACGGCTCGGTCTGCGCCCCGAGATATCCCTCGGGCAGGGTCGAGAGTATTCCGCGGTACGCGCGGTACAGCGTGTTCCAGTCGAGCGCACGCATTTCTCCCGTCACGGGCAGACCGTATTGTTCCTGAAATGCTTCGACAGACGCGCGTGTCGCGGGACCGAATATTCCGTCGATCTCGACGGACGGGATCACGGGATCGAAGTTTCCGATGAAGTTGAGGAAAAATTGCAGATTCTGCACGGCAGTGCCGGTGTCGCCCTCCGAGATCGTCTGCGCTGCTGCATCCGTTACATCCTCAAGCGGGATCCCCTCTGAGGTCAGCTCGGACACACGCTTGACGGCGTTGTAGATCAGCGCGATCTTGTACCACGTCGCGCGGCCGACGATTCCGTCGGAGGTGAGGTTGAATATCCGCTGGAACTCGCGAACCGCCGCGTCGGTCTCCTCGTTGAATATGCCGATCGGCGCGGATATCTTCGGGATCGACGGATAGTTCCGCGATATCCTGTTCAGCCTCCGCTGAAAGAATGCAACATCGTTGCCGACAGTCCCGAGCGACAGGTTTACGCCGGGGAAGCTTTCGTCAACATTCTCGACGTTCGCGTCATATACGATGTCAATGTCGTCGCCGTAATAGTACCGCAGAATCTCGTACGGCGTCAGCCCCTGTTCTGCAAGATCGACCGTGCCCCACTGCGAAAGACCGTCGCACGTCACGCGAATGCCGTCGCAGTATGCCGCGAACAGCGGCTCAACGCTGCCTCTGCGGGATATGTAGTTTGTGAATATCTCATCGACGATCTGGCTTACGTTTTCAAAAATATTGCGCCCCGGCACAAACGAGTGATCGAACGCGGTCGAATTCGTTATGTCAAAATCGTATCCCCTGCTGCGGTAGTATTCCGTGTATACGCGGTTGAGCGTGTATGAGATCTGCGCAAGCACGTTCGCGCGTATCGCGTTCTCCGGCCACGTAGGATATATCTCGCTTGACGCAACGTTTTTTATGTATTCGGGAAATGATACGGTGATGTTCTGCGCCGCGGCGGTCGGCGCGCCGAGATGCACGGTTATCGATTCCGGAATTATCGGCAGAAGTGCGTTAGTCATGGGCAGCCTCGCGATCTTCCGCCGTCCGCTCCGTCGGCGCAAACGGCTCCGGAAGAGCGATCATGTTTATCTGCTGTATCGACGTTATTCCCGGAAATACAGGGACTTCGCGCCCTTCGATCTCGGCAAATCCGGGCTTTTTCACAACTATGTAGTACGACGTGTACGGGGTATCCATCTCGGGCGTGAGCGACTCTGCGATGGGCGGCGCCGGAAGCCGTATCGTGCGGGTCAGCCCGTCTTCGTCGGTCGTCAGCGAATGCAGAAGCCGCGCCCTCGAGCCGTCCCCCTCTTCGCTGTAAACGTAAATAAGCGCGTCGCGGATCGGGATCGTGCCGTCACCGGAGGCGACCTCAAATTTGAGATATCCGAAGCTTTCGGGTGGTGTGTTGCTCGTCATATACGTGACAGTCCTTTCTCTTTTGTTTGTTTCCATCACAGTATATTCACGGGATAAGGCAAATGACACACCGAAGCGGAGCATGAACAGAGTGTACAAAAACGCACGGCGCCGATTGTGCAGGTATACGATTTTTCGGCAGCTGATAATCAAACGCTTGACATATGTGACGCCTCATACTATAATTAAGATGAAAAGACAAATTGTGTAAAATAGGAGGGATCGATATGTATATTATTTCTTACGACACTAACTTTATTATGAAGATCGTATAGTTAGGCACAGATGTATAAGCAGAGTACCTCTGTGCCTAACTGATAATTCTGCTGAAATCAATGGTTTGGAGTATGGAGAGGAAATGAATATGAAAAAAATTATAGTGTTTGTTCTTGCTGCCGCAATGCTTCTCGGTGCATCGTCGTGTGCGAGAAGCTCAGCCGGGGAAGAAAGAGTTCTTGACCTTACTTCATCGGAGGCTGTTTCCGCAATAGCCGCGTCCGACAGTGCATCTCTCCTCTCGACGATAGCTGATCCTGCGGAGTCGTCTGCCGTTACGTCTGATGAGGTATATGACATCATTGATATCGCACGTAAAATATATGATGAATATGATGCGGTGAACCTTGAAAGCGGGAAGATCACGTTTGACGCTTCGGCGAAAAACATAACTGCCGAGACAATAGAGAACGCAGAAACATATTCGCCGGAGCTTGATAAATACAGCGACAGAATATGCGGAGTAAATAAAATTGCAATTGAGCTTCTCAAAATGAGGTTTCCCGAGTCGGCAACTTTCCTTCGTGAATATAATCCCAAGACTAATATGTTATATCCTACGGCTCAGTTTGTGCTTGATATGTCGAAAAACAGTTATGATAACGCCTACGATGCTATATTTCATGCAGCAAGAGATGGGGAGGATATAGGAGAGTACATTGAATGTGTGGAAAATGCTATTTGGATCGTTGATTCTTCGGTAGGGTATTCTTCCGAAGACCGCTACATCGGAGTGTATCCGTCTGAGCGCGAGGAAGCGGCAATGAAACGCGTGGAAGCGCTCAGTATTTCTCATGATTATGATGAATAATTCTACAATGCAATAAAATATGGAGGGTGCAGACAAAAGTCTGCACCCTCGGTTTGTTTTTATAAAAAACGCACGGCGGGGAGCATAGTCCCTGCCGTGCGCATTCTTAGTTCTGATTCTGTTGAGCCGCATCACGCTTTGCTTTTATCATCGCGATATTGGCATCGTGGCCTTCCTTTGAGCTTGAGAAGTACGTGTTGCCGGCGTATGATACGAAATAATAGTAGTCCGTTTTTTCGGGGGTCAGCGCCGCGTTGATCGAGCTTGCACTCGGGTTTGCGATAGGTCCGGGCGGCAGACCCTCATGCGTGTACGTGTTGTACGGAGAGTCGTAGGTCATATCCTCCGGCGTAGCGACGTTCGGGCGGGTGCCCGTGTCGTGATGGATCGCATACAGCACGGTTGCGTCGCTCTCGAGCCGCGGATAATACGGGCTTGCAAGCCTGTTGTGGAACACGGAGGATACGAGGTGGTAATCCGCCGCGCGTCCTGCCTCTTTCTCGATCATCGAAGCGATCGTGACGATCTGATCGGTCGTCAGGTTCATGTTCTGCGCGGCTTCTCTGTATTTGTCAACAAATATTACGTTGAAGCGTGCGAGCATTTTTTCAATGACCGTTTTTTCGGATGAGGCATTGTAGAACTCGTATGTGTCGGGGAACAGATAACCGTCGAGACGGTAGTAGCGCCCGGTCGATTTCCAGTCGGTCGCGTCAAGCTCGGTCACAAACCAGTAGTCGAATGCGTAATTATTGATAACGTCAACGTACTTTTCCTTTGTACCTATCCCCGTTTCAACGAGGAGGTTTATGATCTCGTCGGTGGTGTAGCCCTCGGGGATCGTGACCCACGAGGTGCCCTCGGGAGCCTTTTCCTTGAAGGCTGCGAGCAGATCCTCGTAGTCATTGTCCGGGGATATCGAGTACGTTCCGGCGACGAAGTTCTTTTCGTCGGGGATCGGGTTGCCCTTGCTGTCGCGATCGTAGTGCTTGCGCTTTGCGTACATCTTGAATATTGACGGGTATTTTATGATGTCGTTGTCCGAGAGAATCGAGGCGACGTCGTTGAGGTCGGCGCCCGCCGGGATCGTTATCTCGACCGCCTGATCCGACTTGACGAACGCGTAGACATCGTTTCCGACAAGGATGATGAACACCGACGCGACGATCGAAACAACGAGAACGGCTACGATGTAGACGACAGCCTTTACGATGCTGATTACGGAATTCTCTGCGCCGGTCCCGGCTGAAGCGACTTTTTTGCGCGGACGGGATTTCTTTTTTATGCTCAGCTCGGGCGCGTCGGCGTGGTCATTCGCCTTGACGCTCAGCTCCTTCGAGTTGATCTGTTTTGTGGCGTCGGTGGCGGGTACCTGCACCGTTTCTGCTGTGGCGATCTTTTTAGGTGCATGAGATGCTGCGGCTGATGCTTTTGCTGCAGGTTTCTGCTGCGCCGCTTTTTGGACGCCCGGACGTGCGGGACTTGCCTGACGAGCGGCGTTCGCCGCCGGAATCTGCTTTGTCGCTGAATTCTGCACTTGCGCGGGACTTACCTGACGAGCGGCGTTCGCCGCCGGAATCTGCTTTGTCGCTGAATTCTGCACTTGCGCGGGATTCGCCTGACGAGCGGCGTTCGCTGTCGGAATCTGCCTTGTCGCAGAATTCTGCGCGTGCGCGGGATTTACCTGACGAGCGGCGTTCGCCGCCGGAATCTGTCTTGTCGCTGAACTCTGCGTTTGTGCGTGATTCACCTGACGAGCGGCGTTCGCCGTCGGAATTTGCCTTGTCGCGGAATTTTGCGCGTGCGCAGCCTTTCGTGCGGTCGGTATCTGTCTTGTTTCGCCGGAGCGATCGTTTGGGACAGTGTTTTGCTTTTCTTCCATTGGGTACTCCGTTTCTCCGCCCGGCGATACAGGCGGGATTTGGACGGTCATTTGACCGCTGTTATGATTATGTAAAGCACCGCGAGCGCGGTAAACGGGGGAGACACTATGCTCTGAACTATTCCGGAGAGGGCGTGTCCCTTCTTTATTTTCTCGGCGTATGATGAATCCGCTCTCGCTGCGGCGTAGCCTGCGTAGATCCGCTCACTCTCGCCGAACATCAGTATCGCGAACAGGAAGATCAGGGCGGCAAGCGTGAAGCAGAACAGCGCGATCCCCTGGCGGCTTACCACTTTGTACACGAAATCGCCGAAGAACACGGACAGCGTGTTGTTTGCCATGTGCACGATCATCGCGGCGGTCACGGAGCGGGTGGTGTACAAGACCATCGTCAGCACAAGACCGCAGAAGATATACGACGGGAGCCGCGCGAAGCTCGAATGAAGCATTGCAAAGGTGAGCGACGACATAAGGATCGCCGCCGGGACGCCGACTTCCTCGTATTCCGCAACGATTATTCCGCGGAACAGGAATTCCTCGGTTATTGCGGGAACGACCGCTGCGGCGAACACGAGATAAAGCCCGCCGGATATGCCGCTGTACGGTGCTGCGGCTGACGAAAAATCGCTTGAGGCTGTTTGAAACAGTGAGTACATGAGATAGTTTATCCCGGAGCTGCCGAAGAACAGGAACCCGAGCGAGAATATCATAAATGCGATGTGCGATGCGCGGATGCCTCTCAGACGCAGCTTGCCCATGTAGCCCTTGCCGCGAAGACGGCAGAATATTACCGCCGGCAGAGCGATGATGAGCAGCTGAATAATCGCGGAGGAGAGAAGCGGATCGGTGTCAAGGCCGAGCGTCTCGGGCGGGATGAGCGACACGCTCCATGTCAGCAGAAACACGATGATGAGAAGGATCGGCGCCGCGATCACAGCCTTAGCTTTCACTTGCCTTCACACCCTTTTCGGTCAGAAGTATATCGACCTTCATGTCGTATCTGCCGCGCGGAACCTCCGGCAGAATGAAATCGCTGTATACGATTCCGATCGACGACCCCGCAAACGAGGAGAGGAATCGGTCATAAAATCCCTTGCCGTAGCCGAGCCTGTACCCATCGCGGTCGTAGACCAGACTGGGGACAAAGCAGATCGCGCTTCCGGTGTCGCCCTCGGGATCGTAGATCGGCGCGGTGGGCGGCGGCTCGGGAATTCCGTAATTGTCCGGAGCCAGCTCGTCGAGCGAGCTTATTATGTGATATTTCATCGTGTGGGTCTCGGGCGTGCAGCGAGGGAACGCGACCTTCTTCGATTTCGCGAGAGCCGCGCGGGCTATGTCGTAAATGTCGATCTCATCGGGAGTTGCGGCGTACATCAGAACGTATTCCGCAAAACGGAAGCTGACGAGACCGCGTGCGTATTCGCATATCTTGGCATCGCGCGCCGCCCTTTCCTCGGGTGCAAGTGCGCGCCTGTTTTCCTTGTACTTTGCGCGAACCTCATCCTTTTTCAGTTTGATCGCACTGTGCCGTACAGATGCTTCACAGATTTTACGGTCCATAAAAACACCATCCTTATGATCGTTGCCCCGGAGGGACAACACTGTTTTACGCGAGGATCGATTCGCGTATTTTTTCGGCGGTATCCTCGCCGCAGAGAGCCTCGGTCAGCTCAAGCGCAAAATCGACCGCCGCGCCCATTGCGCGTGCAGTGATGATCTCGCCGTCGCGGATCACGTCGCAGTCGTACACCTCGGCGCCCTCGAGCCCGTCCTCAAATCCGGGATAGCAGGTCGCCATGCGGCCGCGCAGAAGTCCGAGTTTTCCGAGAATATACGGTGCGGCGCAGATGGCTCCGATGAACGCGCCCGACTCCTTTGCTCCCTCGATCGCACGACGCACATCGTCCGATGCGAACAGATTGTCCGCGCCCGGCATTCCGCCCGGGAGAATTATCATCTGAACTCCCGCAGCGGATTCAGCCGCAGCAGCGGCATCCGCCGACGTTACGTCACATGATACGCGAATGCCGTGCGCGCCGGTGATCTCAAGTCCGCCGATACCGGCAAGCGCTACCTCGACTCCCGCGCGTCTCAGGATATCTGCGGGCGTAAGCGCCTCAATCTCCTCAAAGCCTTCAGCAAGAAAAATGTATACCATAATTATACTCCCATATTTCTGTAAAAATCAGTGATAAAAGAAAAATTAATTCTTTTTTTACGTTGTGTTTATCCTGCGGTGCCGATATTCGTGATCAGTCGGTGTCCTTCAGCACCATCTCCATGAATTCTTCCTTGGAGATGAGAACGTCGCGCGGCTTCTGCCCGTCGGGTGCGCTGACGTAGCCGAGCTGCTCCATGCGGTCGATAAGCTTGGCTGCGCGGCCGTACCCGAGCGACAGGCGGCGCTGAATGAGGGACGTCGATATCTTTCGGCTCTCCACCGCAAGCTCGATCGCCTGACGGAGCATCGGATCTTCGTCGCCCGCGTCGTCGCCTGCATCGGCAATGTGCTTCTTTGAGGTGCCGCATTTTTCGGCTTCGCGCTCGATCTGCTCGATCACGTCCTCGCTGTATCCGTCGTTCTTCTCGGAGTTTGCGTTCTTTATAAATTCGGTGATAGCCTCAACCTCGGTTTCCGAGACGAACGCTCCCTGTACGCGGATCGGCTTTGCCGCACCGACCGGGTTGTACAGCATATCGCCGCGTCCGATCAGGCGCTCTGCACCCGCGCGGTCGATTATCGTGCGCGAATCGACCTGAGACGCGACGGTGAACGCGATACGGGACGGAATATTTGACTTGAGCAGTCCGGTGATGACATCGACCGACGGACGCTGCGTACCGATTATCAAGTGCATTCCTGCGGCACGCGCCTTCTGCGCAAGGCGGCAGATGGATGACTCAACGTCATCGGGCGCGGTCATCATGAGATCGGCAAGCTCGTCGATGATTATGACGATCTGCGGCAGGGGAGTGCGTGACGGGTCGGCGGCAACGCCTGCGTTGTAGTTCTTCAGATCGCGCACGCCCGCCTCCTCGATGAGGTTGAAACGGCGCTCCATCTCGGACACAGCCCATGAAAGGGAGCCTGCCGCCTTTTTCGGGTCGCTGACAACGGGAACGAGCAGGTGCGGCAGACCGTTGTAAATGCTCAGCTCGACCTTCTTCGGGTCGATCAGAATAAGCTTGACTTCGTCAGGCGTGGCCTTGAACAGCAGACTGACGATAAGACTGTTTATGCACACGGACTTACCCATGCCGGTGGCGCCCGCGATAAGCAGGTGCGGCATTTTTGCTATGTCAAGATATATCGCCTCTCCCGCAACGTCTTCGCCGAGCGCAGCAGTGATCTTGCTCTGCGCGTCGGAGAAGCGCCTGTCTTCAAGAAGCGTGCGCAGATGCACCGTTGCGGAGGTCTTGTTCGGCACCTCGATTCCGACGGCGGATTTTCCGGGGATCGGCGCCTCGATACGCACGCCTGTCGTCGCGAAGCTGAGCGCGATGTCGTCGGTCAGGTTCGAGATCGTGCGAACCTTCGTTCCCGCCTCGGGCATCAGCTCGTAACGGGTGATCGTGGGTCCGCGCGCTACATCGACTATTTTTGTCTTTACGTTGAAGCTGCGGAGCGTTTCCACGAGCTTCTTTGCGTTTTCGAGCAGTTCCTCGCGCACGCCGGGATCCTTTTTGGAATTGTCGGGCGTGAGCAGGTCGATCGGCGGGAACCGATACGGCGCCACCTCGGGTTCCGGCGGTGCCAAGTCAAACGGCGGCTCGTCGTCCGATCCCGCAGGATCCGTCCCGTCGCCGATCTTCTCACGTATGAACGAGAGATCGGTGTCTGCGTCGTCGGCGCTGTCGTCGTCACCGAGGAATTTTTCGTTCAGCATCGAGAGCAGCTGCTCGTCGTCCGGATCGGTGAATATCTGTGAAAGATCAACGCGGTCGTCTCCGGAACTTGTCCCGTCATCAGTCTGAACTGTTGCAACGGGCGGCGCGACTTCGACCTCTGGTACGTCCTCCGCCTCGACGGAGTCGGCGTCGTCAGCGTCGGTGTCGGCGTCATAGCTTTCGATCTTGTCGGATATTCTGCCGTCGGTCAGGGCATCCGACTCCTCCTCGCGTTCGCGCAGTGCGGAATCAAAGATGCTTTCGTCAACCTCGGGCGCGATGTCCTCGTATTTGTCGCCGTCGGGCATCGGAACGTCAGCCACAAAATCCTCTTTTGATTTTTTCGCCGACTTTGATTTCGGATGAACGTCTTCGTCAAGCGTCATTTGTGACGGCGGATATTTGCCTGTGGCAACGACGGCGCTGTACTCGTCCTCCGCGCGATCCCTGCGGTCACGTCTGAGTATCTCGCGTTCGTCTGCCGCGCTTTCGCGCCGTTCCTTCGCCATTTTGACATTGTACGCGATCATGACGTAAACTCCGCGCGGTGTCAGACCGAAAAGGAGCGGGATCAGTATGAGAAGTCCCGCGATCGCAAGGATCGGCATACAGACCTTGATCGCGCGCCACAAAAGCTCACCTATGAGTCCGCCGAGAAATCCGCCACCGCGGATCTCGGTTCCGTCGCTGTACAGAACACCCGGAGTCAGTACGTGTTCGCCGCCGGCGAAAATGTGCAGGAGCATCGACGAAAGGGTGACGATCCCGAATCCGCAGGCAACGCGGGCACCGTTCTTCCTCTCTTCGGCATCCTTGCGCCATCTGAGCGCGATAACAAGTGCGATAAACGGGACGGTGTATGCCCCGCCCGCGAATACTC
This sequence comes from uncultured Eubacteriales bacterium, assembly GCA_934446065.1. Lineage (GTDB taxonomy): Bacteria > Bacillota > Clostridia > Oscillospirales > CAG-272 > UMGS1312. Next base: position 31,704 of record CAKSDP010000009.1, on the reverse strand, counting down.
CCTTGAAGAATTTCCCCACGGCTTCGCCGACCGTGCCGGAAAGATCGGGGAAATAGATGAATACGAAAAGTACGATCGCGAGAAGCCCTACGATGAACGGCATGATCTGCGCTGCCGCGCTGTTGCGGCGGCGTTCGCGAAGTTCTTCGGCGGTGCTTCTCCGACTTTCCTTTGGACCGGCTTTCTTTTTGTCGGATACTTTATATTTCTGACCGCCGGACTTTTTGCGCCCGGCAGAATTCTTGCTTTGTGCCATAACTCCTCCGATTTTTTGTAATTCTTATCTTTGAACAAGTGTGCGCACAGTGAAATGCTTGGTTTAGACAAAAGCGGAAAACGCTTTTGCGTGCGCGGACGTTTATATGCGGTGTATTCGAAATCTCCCGAAGTACAGCGGGTACGCAAAATTTTATGCAAATGCATAACAAATCTAGGCGTCTGCATAAGCGGCTGCGTGGTAATATATAGAATGCCGATCTGTTCCGTATCGGCATTGACGCACGGTTAATAATAATCCGTGAGAGCAAAATACTCCAAATATATTTTAGCATATTTCAGCCGTTTTGGCAACATCATTTTTGGATAAGCAGGGAGGATGAAGTTGTGACAGGAGAAGAACGCGGAGCGTTACGTGCGTTCCCCGGCGTATTGTTTGCCGAGGTTTCGCTTGCGGCAGGAGTAGTGAACGGGCTTCTCGGCGCCGGCGGCGGGATAATCATACTGTATTTGATACGTGCGCAGAACAGAAAAAGACAGGCGGACGGCATTACGGGAGACGGCGGTGAGCGCGACAGCTTCGCAACTGTGGTTGCGGTGATGCTGCCGGTGTCGCTTGTGTCCGCGCTTTCGTATGCCTCACGCGGCAATATTGATCTTGCGCAGATGGCTCCGCTTGCGATTCCGGCGATGGCGGGCGGAACGCTCGGCGCGTATCTTACGGATCGCCTTCCGGTGGCCGCCGTGCGTGCGGCGTTTGCGCTGCTCGTGATATTTTCCGGAATACGAATGCTTCTGTGATCTCGGGAGGGTTTATGAATATTGTGATCGACATTCTTGCGGGAATACTTATCGGAACGCTCACCGGAATGGGGATAGGCGGCGGCGGACTTCTCGTCATTTACCTCACCGCCGTGCGCGGAATGCCGCAGCTCAGCGCACAGGGCTGCAATCTTCTTTTCTTTATCTTCGCGGCGTCGGCATCTCTTTTCCTGCACAACAGACTCCGCCGCCTTGATTTTCGCATGATCGGTACGGCGGCGCTGTTTGCGCTTGCGGGCTCACGGATCGGCGTCCACCTTACCGCGGTTCTGCCAGAGGATGTGATAAGGCGCGTGTTCGGCGCGATGCTCGTCTTGGCGGGGACGATCTCCGTCTTGCGCAGTATCCCTGAGATCAGACGGAATTTTTCGGCGGGATCCCGGCGGATAAAATAAAATTGAAAGCAATATGAGGAAACTTGTCCCATAGGTATTTACAAACGGAAATATCTGTGATATAATGTTAAAGCTATACCGATGGCTCGGGTGCCGGACGATGTTCACCCGCCGCAGCCTGTGCTGTCGGAACAAATTTTTTATGAGGTGAAAAATATGATCACGAAAGACGAAAAGCAGGCAATTATTGAGCAGTACAAGATCCACGAAGGCGACACCGGATCCCCCGAGGTCCAGATCGCGATCCTCACTCACAGAATTCAGACTCTTACCGAGCACCTGAAGGAGAACAAGAAGGATCACCACAGCCGTCGCGGACTTCTGAAGATGGTCGGTCACAGACGCAACCTTCTCGGGTACCTCCAGAAGAAGGACATCGAGCGTTACCGTGCAATCATCGATAAGCTCGGCATAAGAAAATAATTCGCGGCGACGGCTTTCCGGCGTCTCGTAGTATGCATTAAAGCTGCGGCGGATGCTGTCCCCGCAGCTTTAATCTTGCTCGGGACCTCAATTTCGGCAACAATTAAAAGGATTTATATATTTGGAGGAACAAAAATGTTCGAGAATTACAAGACGTTTACCTACGAGCTTGCGGGCAGACCGCTTGTCATCGAAACAGGTAAAATGGCAGGTCTTGCAAACGGATCCTGCCTCGTCAGATACGGCGACACCGTGGTGCTCGCGTGTGCCACCGCATCGGACAGACCGAGAGACGGCATTGATTTTCTGCCCCTGTCGGTTGACTTTGAGGAGAGACTGTACGCAGTCGGCCGCATCCCCGGAAGCTACCTCAAGAGAGAGGGACGTCCGTCCGAGAAGGCTATCCTTACATCAAGAGTTATCGACCGTCCTATCCGTCCCCTGTTCCCGAAGGATCTGCGCAACGACGTGAACATCGCGCTCACCGTGCTTGCGGTTGACCACGACTGCTCGCCTGAGATTGCCGGCATGATCGGCGCATCCATCGCGCTCACCATCTCCGATATTCCGTGGAACGGACCGATCGGCGGTGTTTTTGTAGGCATGACGGAGAAGGAAGGCTTCATCATCAACCCCACGCTTGAGCAGAGAAGCCGCAGCGTTCTCGAACTGACTGTCGCAGCGACCGAGAAGAAGGTCGTCATGATCGAGGCAGGCGCGAAGGAAGTTTCCGACGACGATATGTTCAACGCGATCATGCTCGCACACGAGGAGATCAAGAAGCTGCTCGTATTTATAAATGAGATCAAGGACGCGGTCGGCAAGCCGAAGTTTGACTACCCGTCCTGCGAGGTCGATCACGACCTCTACGAGGCTGTAAAGGACAAGTTCATCGAGGATATCCGCGCAGCTCTCGATACCGATGACAAGAACGTCCGAGACGAGAGAATGTCCGTCGTTACCGAGAAGGTATATGAGATATTCGATCCCGATGACGACGCAGCGCGCAGAGCAGAGCTCGGCGAAATTCTTTATAAGATCCAGAAGTTTGTCGTTCGCCGCTGGCTGCTCGACGACGGAAAGCGCGTTGACGGCAGACGCCTCGACCAGATCCGTCCCCTTGCAGCTGAGGTCGGACTTATGCGCCGTACTCACGGAAGCGGTATGTTCACCCGCGGACAGACGCAGGTTCTCACAATTGCAACGCTCGGCCCGATCAGCGACGAGCAGCTCCTCGACGGTATCAGCGAGGAGGAGAGCAAGAGATATATGCACCACTACAATATGCCCGGATACTCCGTCGGTGAGGCAAAGTCCTCCCGCAGCCCCGGCAGACGTGAGATCGGTCACGGCGCACTCGCAGAGCGCTCGCTCGTGCCGGTGCTCCCCTCCGTTGAGGAGTTCCCGTACGCGATCCGCTGCGTATCCGAGGTCATCAGCTCCAACGGTTCTACCTCGCAGGCATCCGTCTGCGGCTCGACCCTCGCACTGATGGACGCAGGCGTGCCGATCAAGGCGCCCGTTGCCGGAATCTCCTGCGGACTTATCACCGAGGGCGACAGATGGATGACCATGATCGACATTCAGGGTCTTGAGGACTTCTACGGCGACATGGACTTCAAGGTAGCCGGAACCCACAAGGGTATCACCTCCATTCAGATGGACCTGAAGATCGACGGACTTACTCCCGAGATCATTAAGGAAGCACTTGCCGTGACCCACAAGGGCCGCGATTACATCATTGATGAGATCATTCTCAAGGCTCTGCCCGCACCGAGAGCGGAGGTCTCCGAGTTTGCTCCCAAGATGAAGTCAATGAAGATCCCCGTGGACAAGATCCGCGAGGTTATCGGTACCGGCGGTAAGGTCATTCAGAAGATCGTTGCCGATACGGGTGCAAAGATCGACATTGAGGACGACGGCTCCGTGTTCATCTCTGCTATCGATAAGAGCAGCATTGACGCGGCGTTTGATACGATCTCTGCGATCATCTTTGAGCCGGAAGTCGGCTGCATCTATACCGGTAAGGTAACAAGGATCATCCCGATCGGCGCGTTCGTTGAGATCGCTCCCGGTAAGGAAGGCCTTGTCCACATCTCCAAGCTTGACAAGACCCGCACCGAGAAGGTCGAGGACGTCTGCAAGGTCGGAGACGAAATGAGAGTCAAGTTCCTCGGAACTGACGAGCGCGGCAGACTGAACCTCTCCCGCAAGGATGCTCTTTGATTTCACATTATAAAGTCGGCGGGGTAGGCGTTTGTCTGCCCCGTCTTTTGCACGAACGGAGGATTTATGTCTGACAAAAGGCGAAAAAAGGATGCGGATACGCAGCTGACCGAGGAGGAGGCGTACCGCAAGGCGATGGGGCGCGGGACGCGTTACCGCCTGCTCGGAGTGAATCCGGGACTGATCATCTGTGCGGCGTTCCTGTGCGCGATAATTGCGGTTTGCGCGGCAGTGATAGTCAATCGCGGCACGCGCCCGACAGTGCCGTCCGGCTCCGGTGTACCGACGACCGCTGCGGTGAGCGATGTCGGCGGCACGCAGCTTTCGGTGTCGGATACGGTTGGCAGCGGTTCTGCGGTCGGAGATCCTGCGCCTGCGCCGACGGGAATGACGACGGTCACAGCCGAAAACATTCACGCGGGTGAGCTGATCCTTGTAAATGCGGATCACGAGTACGTTTTTCCGGATGTGCCGACGGATGTCTCCGTGTACGAGAACAAAACCAAGGCGTACAAGGTGAGCGACCTCGAGGTCACGCTTTCGATGAACGCGATCACGCCGTTCAACCGGCTGATGGACGATTTTTACGCCGCGAGCGAGTGCGGCGACGTTCTTGTCGTCAGCGGATTCCGTACCGAGGAGTTTCAGCGTCAGCTTTACGCCGACAGAGTTGCGTCGCAGGGCGTTGAGGCTGCGGCAAAATACGTGGCTCTCCCCGGACAGAGCGAGCATCACACCGGACTTGCGATGGATCTGTCGGTCTACACCGCATCCGGCGACGGATACTACGTTCGCGAGTACGAAAAATGCAAATGGCTCGTCGAGAATTTTGAGAATTACGGCTTTGTGCTGCGCTATCCCGAGGAGAAGGCGGCGCTGACCGGCATCAGCTACGAATCGTGGCACTACCGATACGTCGGTCTGCCTCACTCGCTTGTGATGAAGGAGAAGAACCTTTGTCTCGAGGAGTACATTGATTATATCCACGAATTCACGGACGGGAAAATGCTCGCATGGGAGAACGGTGCATCGCATGAGGCACAAAGCTTCACCGGAACAGAGGGCGCGTATCTCGTGTGGTATGTTCCGGCGACGGACGGCAAGGCTCAGGTGAGCGTGCCGGAGGGCAGAACATACAGAATATCCGGCGATAATATTGCGGGATTCGTTGTGACCGTGGACCCTTGTGCATGACAGACGATTAAAGGAGTTAGAGTATGTCGAACAACAAAACTATCGGACTTGACAAAATTATAGCCGAGCTTGGCATAGAGGTGATCTTTACTCCGGACGAGACGTCGCAGATACTGGTTTGCCGCTCGGATGTAAACAGACCGGGACTTCAGCTTGCGGGATCGTTCGATCACTTTGAGCCGCAGCGGATACAGATCATCGGAATGGCGGAGCACGTGTATCTGCAGAAGATGACGCTTGAAGCGCGCGAATCGGCGCTCACCGAGTTCTTCTCGAAGAATCCCGTGGCTGTTGTGTACACACACGGCGAGCGACCCGACGAGCAGGTGATAGAGATCGCCAAGTATTTTGAGGTGCCGCTGCTTTGCTCCGGCGACAGCACGAGCAGCTTTATGGCGGCGCTGATCGCTTTCCTGAACGTGAGCCTTGCGCCGATGATAACGCGGCACGGCGTACTCGTTGAGGTGTACGGCGAAGGAATGCTGATTCTCGGCGACAGCGGTGTCGGAAAGAGCGAGACCGCGATCGAGCTTATCAAGCGCGGACACAGACTTATCGCTGACGACGCGGTTGAGATCAGGCGAGTGTCGGCGAAGGCGCTTGTCGGAACCGCGCCGGAGATCATACGCCACTACATTGAGCTTCGCGGCATCGGTATCGTTGACGTGCGGCGCCTGTTCGGTATGGGTGCGGTCAAGCAGAGCGAAAAGATAGACATGATAATCAAGCTTGAGCCGTGGGAGAACGGCAAGATGTACAACCGGATGGGACTTGACGAGGAGTTCACCGACATCATGGGAATACGCATTCCGACGACGACGATCCCGGTAAAGCCGGGGCGCAACCTTGCGATAATTCTTGAGATCGCGGCGATGAACAACCGTCAGAAGAAGATGGGCTACAACACGGCGGAGGAGTTCAACAAGCGTCTTATGGAGAACATCGGTCAGGGGACAGAGGAGCTTCTTGAGACGATGTCGCAGAAGCACGACGTCGGCGGTGACGCAAAGTGATACGGCGCGGGACGCGGCTGATATGCGTGGTACTTCTTGCGGTGTCGCTGTTCGGGTGTTCGGCTGTGGCTGATATGTTCGGTGTCGGCGGCGGTTACGCGGACGAGGGCGTTATCGCAAATCCCGACACCGAAGGCGAGACGGCGGTTATGCTGTGCGACATGGTGCGGATGCTGTCGGTGAACTCGCCGGTGATCGCGACGTTCGACAGCGTGACCGAAGCGATGGAGAAGTGCCGCGATTCGGTACTGTACTATATGCTGACGAAAAACTACGGCAAGTACACTGGTGATATTGAGAAGCTTGACGCGGCGGTAAGCGCATATCCTCAGATGCAGATAGCGAATTTTATTCCTGCGCGTGAGTTCGAGGAGACGGTATACAAGAATTTCGGCGGAAACCGCCGGATCGGCAACGAGAGTGCGAGGCTTTTCATTTATCTTGAAAAGGTGAACGGTTACACGTCTGTATCTATGCTCGACTATGATCCGGTTGATGTGGCGATACTTGAGCTGTCGGAGACGGAGCACACGTACCGGATGCGGATCAGAAACTCGCTCGGCGGCATTACGTCGCCCGAATACTCGATCATGTTCATCAAGCGCGACGACGGCACGGCGTATTTCAAATATGTACGTGAGAACGGATGAGTATACGGAGGAGATTATAATTATTTGCGAGGGACCCGCTTTTGAAAAAGTGTGTTCCTCGCGCACCTCCCACAAAACTTTTGGGGAGGGAAAAGAAAAAAGTCTGTGCAAGGCCAAGGAAGCTGTATCTTTGCACAGACTTTGTTTTTTGTTAGGTCGAAAGCTTTTGAAGAGGGGGCGCGGGGGAGGGACTTTTAGCAAAAGTCCCTCCCCCGCAAAAAACTCATCACAAAAACTTACGCCCAAGACATCGTGGTCGGCTTAGGATCGTGAATGATAACTCTCTTTATAACATCCACAGCCTTGGAAAGTCCCTCGTCGATAGACATGAGACTGTCCTCGTGCTCAATCGAGAGAACGCGGTCGTAACCGACAAGGCGCAGAGCGCTTACGAAATCCTTCCAGAAATCCTCGCCGTGACCGTAGCCGACTGCACGGAATACCCATGCGCGACCGATCTCGTTGCTGTAATGCTTCGTGTCGAGATTACCGAAGTTTGCAGAGTTGATCGGGTCAACCTTGACATCCTTCGCGTGTACGTGGTAGATCGCGTCGCCGAGATAGCGGATAGCCTTAACGGGATCAACGCCCTGCCAGATAAGGTGGGACGGATCGAAGTTAGCACCGATCTCGGGACCGACTGCCTCGCGCAGACGGAGCAGAGTCTCGGGATTGTATACGCAGAAGCCGGGGTGCATCTCAAGCGCAATGCGGGTCACGCCGTGCGAGCGCGCGAATGCGGCAGCTTCCTTCCAGTACGGAATGAGTACGTCGTTCCACTGGTAGTCCAGAACCTGAAGATATTCTTCGGGCCATGCACAGGTCGCCCAGTTGGGCATCTTGTCGCCGGGGGCACCGCCGGGGCAGCCGGAGAAGGTGACAACGGTGTCAATGCCGAGCTTCTCTGCGAGAAGAACGGTGTTTCTGAAATCATCGTCGTATCTCTTTGCCTCAGCCGGATCGGGATGAACCGGGTTGCCGTGGCAGGAGAGCGCCGCAAGCTCAATGTTGTGGCGAACGAAAGTTGCCTTGAACTCCTCAAGCTTTGCGGGATCAGCGAGCAGAACTGCGGGATCGCAGTGATCCTTGCCGGGGTATCCGCCGGCACCGATCTCAGCCGCCTCAACGCCGAGCGCCTCAAGCTTTGCAAGTGCCTCGTCAAGCGGATACTTTGCGTACAGGTTTGCAAGAACGCAGAGTTTCATTGTAAAATCCTCCGTTTCTGTTTCGGAACAGATAACGGTTTTCCTTTCATCAAAGTCTTATGAGAAAGCGTGGCCTCTCGAGTTGCCGGGAAGCCACGCCATCCAAAACGAATTATTTGTTGAGGAATACGATGTCTCCGGTCTTAGCGGAGGTGTAGATTGCCTCGAGGATCTGAGTTACGCAGAATGCCTGCTCGGGAAGAACGCAGGGATCGGTGTCGTTGATGACAGAGTGGATCCACTGACGAGCTTCCTTCGTTCCGGAATCCTCGTTCGGATTGCCGTCGAAGAATGCAACACCGCCGGCACCGAAGTTGATCTCGGTCATGTACTGACGTCCGTTGCGAACACCGTTCATGCGGAGACCGCCGCGCATATCAGCGCCACCGAGAGTACCGCAGATCGTGGTGGACGCTTCCATCGACTCAGCGATGTTGAGAGCCCAAGAGGACTCGAGGCTGATGGTGGAGCCGTCCTCCATAACGATGAAGCCGAACGCGCTGTCCTCAACGGTGAACTTTGCGGGATCCCAGTCGCCCCATGCGTTAGCGGAGTTGACCTGATTGTTGAGCTTGTGGTAGGTGGTACCGACTGCATACTTCGGCTTGTAGTTGTTCATCATCCACAGAGTGAGGTCGAGAGAGTGGGTTCCGATGTCGATCAGCGGACCGCCGCCCTGCTCGTACTCGTTCAGGAACACGCCCCAGGTGGGAACCGCGCGGCGGCGGATAGCGTGAGCCTTGCCGTAGTAGATATCGCCGAACGTTCCGGCGAGAGCCTCAGCCTTCATGTACTGAGCGTTAGCGTTCTGACGATTCTGATAACCGATGGTCAGCTTCTTGCCGGAGCGCTTTGCAGCCTCGAGCATCTTTCTTGCCTCAGCGGAGTTGATAGCCATCGGCTTCTCGCACATAACGTGCTTGCCTGCGTCGAGTGCGTCAACGGTGATGAAGCTGTGCGCTCTGTTAGGAGTGCAGACGTGAACTACGTCGATGGATTTGTCCTCGAGCAGCTTTTTGTAGTCCTCGTAGACCTTGGCGTCGGGAGTACCGAAATCCTTCTTTGCCTTCTCTGCCTTTTCGACGATGATGTCGCAGAATGCGACCATCTCAACGTTGTCGAGGTGGCTGAGAGAGGGCATATGCTTGCCGTTGGCGATTCCGCCGCAGCCGATAATGCCGACTCTTACCTTGTCGGATGCACTAAGTGCCATTTTGAGTTCCTCCAAATATGTAAAAAAATATTTTCATACAAAGGTATGTGCTTGACATACAGCCCTATACACATATATGATAAAATAATTTGCCGGTGAATTCAACCCCTATCGAAATATTTTCCGCGCATTTTCAACAAACGGCATATTGCACAAAAACAGGCGTACGGATTTGTGCAATGCGACAACGGGAAAATGCGGGAAAATGGGGAATTCACCGGCAAAAATGTATTGTTATCCGAGAAGTGCGTGTCTTACAATATCGGCTACCGCCGTAAATGACGGGCAGGTGCCGATATCGTGCGGCGCTGTCATGCTTCCGTATACGAGCAGCGGCACATACTCGCGCGAGTGATCCGTGCTTGACTTAAAACCGGGATCACAGCCGTGGTCTGCGGTGAGTATGAGCATATCGTCATCGCGGATCAGCGGCAGAAGCTCGTCGAGACTGCGGTCAAATTCGGTCAGTGCGCGACCGTAGCCGACTGTGTCGTTGCGATGGCCGTACAGCATATCGAAATCAACGAGATTTACAAAGCAAAGCCCGTGAAAATCGCGCTTCGCAAGCTCAAGCGTGCGGCTGATGCAGGCGGGATTGCCCTTGTCGGGGAAACTCTCCGTGATCCCCACCCCCGCAAAAATATCGGAGATCTTGCCGACACCGATCACGTCAAGTCCGGCGTCCGACAGCTCATCTAGGAGTGTGCGGCCGTGCGGCTTCAGCGAAAAATCGTGCCGTCCCGCCGTGCGGGTGTAGTTCGGATACTCACCTGTGAACGGTCGTGCGATCACGCGCCCGACTGCGTCCTTTCCGGAGAGGATCGCGCGCGCAGCCTCGCAGCAGCGGTAAAGCTCGGGCAGCGGAACCACATCCTCATGCGCAGCGACCTGAAATACGCTGTCGGCTGAGGTGTATACGATGAGGTCGCCGGTACGCACATGCTCGCGCCCGTAATCACGGATCACCTCGGTGCCGGAGTACGGCTTGTTGCACAGGACGCCGCGCCCGGTCGCCTTTTTGAATTTTTCAATGATATAATCGGGGAACCCGTTCGGGTAGGTCGGCATCGGAGTGGGGGACACAAGCCCGCAAAGCTCGAGATGCCCCGTCGTCGTGTCCTTGCCGGCGGACAGCTCCGCCATCCTGCCGAATGCGGCGATAGGATCCCGGACGGGAGCTACTGCGTCAACTCCGCAGATGTTGCCGAGCCCGAGCCTCTGCATATTCGGCACGGCAAATTCGGGGGACGTTGCAGCAGAGCGCAGAGTATTTGTCCCGACGTCTCCAAAATCCGCAGCATCGGGCAGCTCGCCGATGCCGAAGCTGTCGAGAACGATCATGAAAACCCGTTTGACCATGCGGTTCACTTCCTTATATATAACATAGGTGATGCGCTCAAAGCTTTACTGCGCAGTTGAGCGACAGCTCGATCATGTCGGACAGCGATGTTTCGCGTTCCTCGGTCGTCATGTATTCGTGTGTCACGAGCTGATCGGAGATCGTGCATACTGCGAGAGCGTGACGGTCGAATCGCGCGGCGGTCGCGTAGAGCGCAGCTGCTTCCATCTCGACCGCTAGCACGCCCATCTTCGCCCAGAGATTGTTGTATCTGCGGGACTCCGGCAGATCCTCGTCATCCGTGTAGAAACGGTCGGTCGAAACCACCGTGCCGACGACGTAATCACGTCCTTCGGCTTCAGCTTCGGCTGCGAATGCGCTGAGAAGCTTGAAGCTTGCGACCGGCGCGAAGTGACCGAGGACTCCGAAGCAGTCGGCGAAATTCGAGTCGGTCGAGCACCCCGACGCGAGGACAAGCTGACGCAGACGAACCTTATCGGTTATCGCGCCTGCCGATCCGATGCGCACGATGTTCTCAACGCCGAAGGAGTTGTAAAGCTCATGCGAGTATATCCCGATCGACGGCATTCCCATGCCGCTCGCCATTACGCTGACCGGCACGCCGCGCCACGATCCCGTGTACCCTGCGATCCCGCGGACATTGTTTACGAGACGCGCGCCCTCAAGGTAATTTTCCGCGATGTACTTGGAGCGGAGCGGATCTCCTGGCATAAGCACGGTTTCGGCGAAATCGTCGGGCGTTGCCTTGATATGCGGCGTCGGATAGTTTTTCTCAGACATATTGTTATCCTTTCGGTTTTGTATTGTACGGTGTTTTCTGCAAATGTAGAAATATAATATGCAATTGCGGAAAATCAGTATCCCGTTCCGGTAAGCCCCGAAGCAAGCTTTACGATGCGGCTTGTGCCGAGCCTGTCGGCACCGAGCGAGAGATAAAGCTCGGCGTCCTCGAGGGATGAGATCCCGCCGGCTGCTTTGACCTTCAGTCCTGCCGGTACGTTTTTGCACAGCAGTTCAACATTGTGCGGAGTCGCGCCGCCCTTTGAAAATCCGGTCGAGGTTTTGATGTAGTCTGCACCGCAGTCAGCGACAACGCGGCACATTTCAACCATTTCGGCATCTGTCAAAAGGCAGCATTCAATTATTACTTTGAGTATCTTGCCACGGCACGCCGCGCGAACGGCACGGATATCTTCTGCCACCGCATCAAATTCTCCGGATTTTATCTTGCCTATGTTCGCGACCATGTCGATCTCGTCGGCTCCGTTCTGAGCCGCAAGCTCGGCTTCATGTGCCTTGATCTCGCTCGGGACATAGCCGAGCGGGAAGCCGATCACGGTGCAGATCTTCACCCGTCCGCCCGATCTTTCGGCAGCTGCCTTTACGTAACATGACGGAATGCAGACCGACGCGGTGCCGAATTTTATGCCGTCATCAACCACATCCATAATATCGCGCTCCGTCGCATCGGCTGCGAGCAGAGTGTGATCGGTGTGCGAGAGAATGTTTTTTATGTTCGCGTTACAGCTCATAGTTACCTCCGAGATTGTCCGACGTATCCGGAATATCTTCAAACTGGCGTACCGTCACCGTGAATCTTGTCTCAAACGCCTCGCGGATCAGCGCCTCGCGATCAAGTCCGGATTCTGCTGCGATAACCTTTGCTAGCTCGGGGCGAGTGCGCGGATGACGCGGCGTGAACACCGTGCAGCAGTCCTCGTAAGGCTCGATAGAGGTATCAAAGGTGTCGATGTTGCGGGAGATCTTTATTATCTCCTCCTTGTCGAGACCTATGCAGGGGCGGAAAACGGGGCGGTCCGCCTCAGCTTCCGTTGAGCAGATCGCGGCTGTCGTTTGACTTGCGACCTGACCGAGACTCTCTCCTGTGATGAGTACAGGCGCGCCGATGTGCTCCGCCGTCATTGACGCGAGCCGCATCATGAAGCGACGGAGGATCAGCGTGAAATAATCTTCCTCGCAGTTGTCGCGGATCATCTCCTGAATCTTCGTGAGCGAGATGATGTGTACCCGCATGAATCCCGTGTATTCCGTGAGCTTTTTTGCGAGAGTCAGAACCTTTTCACGGGCGCGGAGACTCGTGTAGGGAATACTTTCAAAATACAGCGCGTCAACGGAGAGACCGCGCTTTGCCATCATGTATCCTGCGACAGGGCTGTCAATGCCGCCGGAGAGGAGCAGCAGTCCCTTGCCGCCGCAGCCGTAGGGGATTCCGCCCGCGCCGGGAGTCTGATCGGCGTGAATGTACGCGCCGCGGTCGCGCACCTCGATGCGGACGACGGTCTCGGGCGCGTCAAGCGATACGTGCAGATGCGGCAGTCGATCGAGAATAGCACCGCCGACCTCGGCTGAGATCTCGGGGGATTTCATCGGGAACTTTTTGTCCGCGCGCTTTGCCTCGCACTTGAACGTTTTCTTTGTACGCAGGCTGTCCGCGAGGTAGTCCGCCGCAACGCGGCAAATGTCGTCAATGTTTTTTTCGGCAACTGCTGCTTTTGTTACGGCGACGAATCCGAAAACCTTCTTTGCCTGCTCGAGCATAGCGTCAATGTCGGACTCAAACGGATCATCGGATTCCGGTTCGATGTAGACCGTGCTCTGTGCGACCCGCACGGAAAAATTGCCGACTGCCTTCGCGCGACGGCGTAGCTCCTTCAGGAGGATCGTCTCAAAGGAGCCTTTGTTTGCGCCCTTGAGGATTATCTCGCCGTATTTGCATAGAATAACTTCTTTCATTTGTCAGTTTCCTTTCGATTTGAGCCGCCGGATACAGCGCCGCGCAGGCGATATCCGTTTCCGCTTGATGTGATTATTGATCCGTCGCCGAACGCGTCGTCCAGCTTGCGGCGGAGATAACAGATGTATACCGCGAGCCGGTTTTCGTCGGCATCTCCCCATACCGCGCGCGAAAGCTCTGCTGCGCTTGCAAAGTCGCCGTGATCGAGCATGGCTGAGTACAGCCGGAATTCCGTCGGGGTAAGCTTTACGGATGTGCTGCCGCATATTGCGAGACGCATTTCCGCATTTGCGGAAAACGGCGGAGCGGCGGGTGTGCTGTCCTCTGCCGCCGCATGAGCGGCAGCTCTCAGCTCGGCGAATGAGAACGGGCGGCAAAGCCGTGCGTATATTTCGCCGGCGCGATCGCGAATGACGAGCTCGTCCGAGCCGCACTCGACCGATACTGCGGCGCCGCTTTCTCCAAACATGAAGGTGTCGCAGAGGATCGCCTCGATCAGGCGCAGATCCTTCCCACTGTCGCCTGTTATGCGGCAGATCGGGCGCAGCTCGCGCGGATCTTCGGCTGCTGTGATACTGTTATTTTTATTCATATCATAATAATACAGTATCTGCGGCGAATTGTCAATCTTGAATTCTTGCCCGCAGGTTCGACATATGTGGAAAATGTCATACTGCGTCGAGTGATGGCAGACGTCGGTGAGCGGTGTGGGGAAAAGCGGGGGAACACGCAAAATTGGAAAAATATAGAAATTAGTGACTTGGTGACGATATTTGCGGTAGAATAAACGCGGATTTTTGTACAAAACGTTACTAAAAGTCGAAAAAAATTTGAAAATTTCAGAAAAAATACGTCTCAGGGTCTTGTAATTTGCAAATGTCTATATTATAATATCAGTAAGGTGGGTCAAAGTGGAGCCATATTACACTGAAAGGGGGAACGGAATCGCCATGGTGGGCAAGTATAACCATTCGCTCGACGCGAAGAACAGACTTTTTATTCCTGCCAAATATCGCGAAGAACTTGGCGACAGGATCACGATCACGAAAAACGTGGATCACAGCCTTACCGTTTACTCCAAAGCTGAATGGGATCTCTACACCCAGAAGATACGTGAGAAGGCAGGCGTGCAGGCGCGTGAGGTGCTTCGTTTTGTCAACGGAAACGCCTCCGACGTCGAGCTTGACTCTCAGGGACGAGCTGTTATAAAGCAGGAACTGCTTGACTATGCGGGGATCGACCGCAATGTTGTGATAGTCGGTTGCGGCAGCTACGCAGAGATCTGGTCGGAAGAAGCAATGCGTGAGGTCGAGAACAACGAGAACACGAAGCACATACTTGACCTTATGATCGAGATCGGACTGTAATATGGAATTTTCACACGTATCGGTGCTTCTCGCGGAGGCTATCGACGCACTTGCGATTGATCCGCGCGGAACATATGTTGACTGTACTGCCGGCGGCGGCGGGCACTCGTTTGAGATCGCTTCACGTCTTGACGGCGGCAGACTTATTTCAATAGACCGCGACAGCGATGCCGTCGGTGTCGTGACCGAGCGCCTCGCGAAATTCGGCGACAGCGTTACGGTGGTGCGTCGGAACTACGGCGATGTCGCATCGGTCCTCGATGAGCTTGGCATAACCGAGATCAACGGTATCCTGTGGGATCTCGGCGTTTCCTCGTATCAGCTTGACGAGGCGGAGCGCGGCTTCTCCTATATGGCGGACGCACCGCTCGACATGAGGATGGACAGATCGGCAGCGCTCAGCGCGTATGATGTCGTGAATTCGTACCCGGAGCTTGAGCTTTGCCGCGTAATATACGAGTACGGCGAGGAGAAATTCGCCGGCAGGATCGCTCGGCGCATAGTCGAACGGCGCGAGGATAAGCCGATCGAAACAACGCTTGAGCTTTCAGGAATAATCGAGAACGCAATACCCGAGAAGAACAGACGCACGGAGCATAAGCACCCCGCCAAGCGCACGTTTCAGGCAATACGCATCGAGGTGAACGGCGAGCTTTCGTCGATCGCACCGTCGATCGAGGCGGGTATCGAGCGGCTTGTCCCGGGCGGACGTGCCGCCGTTATAACGTTCCATTCTCTCGAGGACAGGATCGTTAAAAACACATTCGCGGATGCGGCGAAGGGCTGCATCTGCCCGCCGGATTTTCCGGTGTGCGTATGCGGTATTAAGCCGAAGGTGCGGCTTGTATCAAAGAAGCCCATTCTTCCCTCGGAGGAAGAGCTTCGCGTAAACCCCCGCGCAAGAAGCGCAAAGCTCCGCGTTGCGGAAAAGCTTTAATATATAAAATATGATAGTATGTGCGCGTGGGCGCAATATATATTTGAAATGACAGCGGAAGCATATCGGCTCGTCTGAGAATGACGGTTTCCAGAGAACAGCCGATGAAAATTTACGGAAGGATCGTGTGACAATGGTATACAATGACATGGTGTACAGACCTGAGATGTTGAGCGAGCGTCTCAGAGCAAAATTCGGGGACCGCACAGCAAAGGTTTTCCGCGCTGATGTCATGAAGGATCGCGAGCGCGGCAATGCGTCCGGCGAGGTTTTGTCTTTCTTCGGCAGGACCGACGCTGTCAGAGCCGACCGCCCCATACCGAAAACCGCACGTCCGACCGCAAGAGCGAGACAGTCCGCACCGCAGAACGCTGCCCGCGCAAACGCAAGACCTGCACGCCCGAACGTGAATGCCCGTGAGGCGGCAGAAGCCCGCGCGAGAGCGCAGAGAGCGAATGCCGCTGCACGAGAGAGAGAGGCTGCACGCGTGAGAGCGGAGAACATCCGCCGCACACGTCCGGTGCAGAACACCGCTCCGCAGAACCCAAACGCCTATGCTGCGGCATATGCAATGGGTGAGCGCATCCGCCGCACGGCTGCCGAGTATGCAAACGTTCCCAAGAGAAGATACGCCGTCGGCGCAGCTCCGTCCGGTGCACTCCGCCGCGGAAGATCGAATATACAGGGTTCGAGACACTGCGTTCTCGTCACATCCGAGGAGGTGCGCGAGAGGGACGGCGTGATGCAGCATTTCGCGTCCGTAATGTCGTCGATGTTTACGGCGCGCCATATAGCGGAGCACCGCACAAAGCGCACGCCTGTGCCGTTTGCGACCTGCGCGCTTCTCGCAATATGCACCATCATGGTGATGGTGGTCGTGTACAGCTTCTCGCAGATACACGAGTATTCGAGCCTTATAAATGACTACAAATCGCAACAGAAGGAGCTTGCAAGACAGGCGACCGACCTCGAGATCGCGCTCGAAGAGCGTGACGACATCCGCAATATAGAGAAGACCGCTACCGAGGATATCGGAATGGTCAGCAGCGATATGGTGCAGTCGAGATTCGTTTCCGTTGCGACTCCCGACAGAGTTGAGGTAGTGAAAAGCGAGGAGGATTCCGGAGGCGCTTTCTCGTCCCTCTTGTCCGTTCTCGGCGAGAAGCTCGGCTGGGTCGGCGACTATTTCGGATAAACAGAATAATAACCGGGTTTAGCTTGCGTCCCTTGGTACAGATCACATTATCCCGGATCTTGTACGGTGCGGTATTTATACATCCGGTGGGGAAATATTACGGTGGCGTGCAGCAGTGTGCGCCACCTTTCCGAGTTTTTTCGGCAAATGGAATTTTTGTCGAAAATGCGCCCGAGGAATAATTGCGGCGGGCGGCAAATATATTTTTATAAGACTTGACGGAGGAGTGCTATGGCTGTGACGTCCAAGAGAATAGATAAAGCGACCGTAAGACGTGCCGCGATAATGATGGGTGCGTTTTGCCTTGCGGCGGCAGTTATGGTTATGGCTCTCGCGCGCCTTCAGATAATAGATTTCGATTACTATCAGAAAAAAGTGCTCGATCAGATGACGGTTTCGACCGAGGTGAATCCCGAGCGCGGCGTGATATACGACCGCAACGGCAACATCCTTGCTGCCAATATTACGAATTATCTTGTGTGTATCTCGCCGCAGGATATCATAAACACGATGGAGAAGCCGACGGACGACGAGCTTTATAAAAAAGTGAAGGATCCGGAGACCGGCGATGTCTCGAAGGTCCGCCGCGAGTATAAGTGGACCTCGGAGGACGGCACCGTCCATTCGGTCTACAACGACCGCATAAACGAGCTTATCGCGACGGCGCTCTCCGAGATCATCGGCGTCAGCTATAATACCGTTATCGAAAAAGAGGCAAAGCGCGGCAGACTCTATGAGGTGATCGACTCCGATGTTGCGGCTGAGGTGAACGAAAAGGTCACGAAATTCATTTCCGAAACGGGACTTGTAAGACATATCTATTCAAGAGCATCCACGAAACGCACGTACCCCTACGGAACGCTTGCCTCGCAGGTCATAGGATTCGTAAACAAGGACGGAAGCGGCATCGCGGGAATCGAGCGCTACTATAACAACCTGCTCGAGGGTACGTCCGGACGGTATATATCGGCGAAGGACGCGCACAGCAATGATATGCCGTTCGAGTACGAGAGCTATATCGACCCGTCAAACGGCTACTACGTCGAGACCACGCTTGATACGTATATCCAGTATGAGCTTGAGAATCAGCTCAAGACTACATTCATCGACAACAAGGCAGCCGAGCGCACCGCCGGAGTCGTGATGAACGTAAATACAGGCGAGATCTACGCCATGGGTACATATCCGACGTTCAATCTGAACTCGCCGTACACGCTCGATGAATATTCTCAGGCGACGCTCGACGAGATCGAAGACAAGGATTCCGACGAGTACAAGAAAAAGTATTTTGAGCTTCTGTACAGAATGTGGCAGAACAAGGCGGTGACCGATCTTTATGAGCCAGGCTCCACATTCAAGGCTATAACTTCCGTTATGGCGTTCGATGAGGGCGCGGTTACGGTGAACGACCGGTTCTACTGCCCCGGATACCATATGGTTGACGGATACGGCAAGGTAAATTGCCACAAAACCTCCGGTCACGGATCGCTACTGTTTCCCGAGGGACTCCAGCAGTCGTGCAACCCTGTTTTCATGACCGTCGGAGAGCGCCTCGGAACCGACAAATTCTACGATTACTTCCTTGCGTTCGGCTACGGCGACAAGACCGGCATAGACCTTCCCGCCGAGGCTTCGGGAATCATATCGTCAAAGCGCGATTTCACAGGCGTCTCCCTTGCGGTCTACTCTTTCGGACAGACGTTCAAGACAACGCTGATACAGCAGGCGCGCGCGATCGCGGCTGTCGCAAACGGCGGATACCTCGTCGTACCGCACGTGCTGAAGTCTATCAAGGATTCCGACGGCAACACCGTCGCCGAGTATACGACCGAGCCGCTGAGACAGGTCATCAGCAGCGAGTCGTCGGCAACGGTTACGAAGATCCTTGAGGAGGGCGTCTCCGGCAACGGCGGCGCAAAGAATAACTACGTCAAGGGATACAAGGTCGCCGGAAAGACCGGTACCTCGGAGAAGCGCGATAAATACGACGAGAACGGCAACCGCCCGTATCGCGTAGGTTCGAGCGTTGCATATGCTCCGGCGTATGATCCGGAGATCGTCACGCTCATAATCGTCGATGAGCCGATGGGCGGCACGGTGTACGGTTCGACCGTCGCGGCGCCATATGTTTCAAATCTGCTTTCCTTTGTTCTGCCGTATCTCGGCTATGAGCCTGAATATACGGACAGGGATCTCGAGAAGATCGAGGTCACGGTGCCGGACTTCACGGGTGCCGCGATCGAGGACGCGCGCAGCGACGTGTCGTGGCGCGGACTCACGTGTGAGATCGTCGGCGACGGCGACACGATCACGCATCAGGTTCCTGCTGCGGGCGAGATAATCAGCCAGTCGAAGGGCAGAGTTATACTTTACACTGGAGCCGAGACACCGAAGGCGACAGTCGCCGTGCCCGACCTTGTCGGTAAGACGGCAGAGGCTGCAAACCGCACGCTTCTCGGTGCGGGACTGAATGTAAGATTTACCGGATCATCCGGTACAGACACCGGAGTGATCGTTCTCAGACAGTCTATCGAAAAGGATACGATGGTCGCACCGGGAACGGTGGTCGAGATCGAGCTGAGATACATGGACGGTACAGACTGACCGCCATGACGGACGTGTAAAAGAAAATTCTTTTACCGGAGGTCATATGAAGCTGTCATACCTTGTCCGTGAGCTGTACCCCGTGCGCCTTGAGATGCCGGACGGCGTTTCCGCCGACGATGTTGAGATCACCGGGATCTCCACCGATTCAAGATTGGTGGAGGAGGGCAACCTGTTCGTCTGCATCCGCGGTACTCACATAGATTCGCATACGCTTGCGGCGGATGCCGCAGAACGTGGCGCTGCGGCGATAGTCGCCGAGAGACCGATACTCTCCGGAGTTCCGACCGTTATTGTTGAAAACACGCGGGCGGCTGCCGCGCTCCTGTGGAGCCTGTACTTCGGCTCGCCGCAGAAGGAGATGAAGGTGATCGCCGTAACGGGCACGAACGGCAAGACCTCGGTCACGCATATCCTGCACAGAATACTTTCCGATGCGGGAATACGGACGGGACTTATCGGCACGGTGTGCAGTATGATCGGCGACGAGGAGCTGCCGCACCTCGGCGGTTCCGAGATCGACGGAGCCGCAGCGGCGATGACGACCCCGGACCCGAAATACCTGTACGGTACGATGGCGAAGATGTGCGACCTCGGCGTGACGCACGTCGTGATGGAGGCGTCGTCACACGCGCTTGCACAGCACAAGCTCGATCCGATCGAGGCGGATGTCGCCGTGTTCACCGGACTATCTCCGGAGCACCTTGATTTTCACGGAACGATGGAAAATTATCTTTGTGCAAAATCAGTGTTGTTTCGCACGGCAAAAAGATGTATAATAAACTCGGACAGCGAGTACGCGCAGAAGCTCTGCGAGCTTGCTCCGAACGCATACCTTTCCGTCGGTACCGGCAAAGGCGCCGACTTGCGTGCGCGGCACATAAAGTACACGGGAGACGGCGTTGAATACCGCCTCACCGGCGACGGAATATCGGAGAAGATCACCTGCCGTATGCCGGGCGCGTTCGGCGTTTACAACTCGCTTCTTGCGGCGGCAGCGGCACTGTCCTGCGGAGTTCCGGCAGAGGTGATCGCAAGATCCGCTGCAAATTTCCCCGGGGTTCCGGGACGGATGGAGACCGTGTACAGTGACGGCGCTATCCGCGTCGTGCGCGATTTTGCGCATACGCCGGAGGCAATGCGCCGTGCGATCGAGATTATGCGTGCCGACACGCGCGGCAGACTCATCGTTCTGTTCGGCTGCGGCGGCGACAGGGACAGGTCAAAGCGCCCCGCTATGGGACGCATTGCGGCAGAGACGGCGGATATCACGGTAGTTACGTCCGACAACAGCCGGACGGAGAACCCGATCGCCATAATCGACGAAATACTTGAGGGCGTGGGCGGCTCGCCGTGCAGAGTGATACCGGACAGACGGCAGGCGATATGCACGGCACTGTCCATGATGAAAAAGAAAGATGTGCTTCTCTTGCTCGGCAAGGGACACGAGAATTATCAGATTGACAGATCAGGGATCCACCCGTTCGACGAGCGGGAGATAGTTGCAGAATATATGAGAAAAAATTCCGGTAAAGCGCCGGATGAGGGCTGCGGCGGCGCACCTGATATTGGAGGATGACAAATGAGTATCAGACTAAAGCTTAAAACACTTACGGCAGAAGAAATTGCAGAGCACACCGGCGGACGCGTCGAGAGCTTCGGCAGCGGTGCCGCAGGCGAGGTCGTGTCGATCGGGCACAACTCAGCCGAGGCTGAGAGCGGGATGCTCTTCTGCGCGATCATCGGTGAGCGCTTCGACGGGCACGATTTCATAAGATCGGCGCTTGACGCGGGCGCGGATACCGTGCTTTGCAGCAGAGTGGCGGACGACGTGAAGACCGGCTATAACTTCACCGCGATCGTTGTTGACGATACCGTGGCGGCGCTCGGCGCGCTTGCCGCTTATTACAGAACGCTGTCGCAGGCGTCGGTCGTTGCCGTGACGGGCAGCGTCGGCAAGACGACGACGAAGGAGTTCATCTACGCGGTGCTGTCTGCATCCTTCAAGACGCACAAGACGCGCGGAAACTACAACAACGAGATCGGTCTGCCGCTCACGATATTCGAGCTGGAGCCGGACGATCAGGTGTCCGTGCTTGAAATGGGAATGTCCAACCTCGGAGAGATCGAGCGTATGTCAAAGATCGCACGCCCCGATATCGCGGTCGTAACGAATATCGGTACGTCGCACCTTGCGACTCTCGGTACGAGAGAGAACATCTGCCGCGCCAAGCTTGAGATCACCGCCGGAATGAGCGAGCACGGCTGCCTGCTGCTGAACGGCGACGAGCCGCTTCTGTTTGCGGAAAAGGATCACTTCCCGCACGTCGAATTTTTCGGGATCTACAACCGCTTCGGCGACTACCGCGCGGTCAACATAAGAACACGTGCGGACGGCATGACTTACGATATGATATTCGCCGACAAGGCGGTCACGAATATTGAGGTGCCGACGCTCGGCAAGCACAATGTGTACAATTCACTTGTGGCTTACGCCGTCGGAGTAAAGCTCGGCATGACGGACGATAAGATCCGCATGGGACTTGCGTCCTTCTCGGGTGCCGAGAAACGGCAGAATATCTACCCGATGGGCGATGTTACGATAATCGACGACTGCTACAACGCAAGCCCCGAGTCTATGCGTGCGGCGATAGACGTGCTCGTCTCGATCGCGGGCAAGAGCGACGGCGTTCCTGCCGCGCTTCTCGGCGATATGCTTGAGCTTGGAGAATATTCACGTCTGATGCACGATCAGCTCGGACGTTTTGCCGCGCAGGAGAAGGTTCAGAAGCTGTTCTGCTACGGCGAGATGGCGGACGTTGTCGCAGAGGCTGCGATCAAAAACGGTATTCGCGCCGACAACGTGTTTGTCAGCGTCGATACCTCCGATCCGGATACGATGGCGGAGATGATCTGCTCGGCGCTCGAGCCGGGCGATGTCCTGCTCGTCAAGGCGAGCCGCGCAGTCAAGGCTGAGCGCGTCCTCGAAGCGGTGAAGCGCCGCTATATGCGTAAATCAAAGAAATAATTAATAATTCTCACGGAGTAGTCTATGACCGACACGATAATTCTGTTTTCACTTACCGCGATCCTCACCTTTGTTCTGACTGTGCTCTCGTCGAGAAAACTGATCCCGTTCCTGAAGGGAAAGAAGATGGGGCAGCACATCCTTGAAATAGGTCCGAGATGGCACAAGAACAAGGAGGGCACCCCCACGATGGGCGGCATCGCCTTTATTGCGGCATCGGTAATATGCGGCGCGGGAGTTGCGGCGTATATCATCACGAAGAGCGGCACCGCGTCTGCCGCAGGGTTTATCGCGACCCTGCTGTTTGCGTTGGTGTGCGGTCTTATAGGCGTTGCGGATGACCTTGCGAAATTCACGAAAAAAGAGAACGAGGGACTGACTCCTCCGCAGAAATATCTTCTTCAGCTTGTTGCCGCAGGTGCGTATCTCTTCACTCTTGTCCGTGCCGGCCTTGTCACAACGGAGATGAATATTCCCTTTGCCGGGGTCAGCGTGGATCTCGGGATATTCTACTACGTGATATGCCTTTTGCTGCTCACGGGAATCGTGAACAGCGTGAACCTCACCGACGGCATCGACGGACTTGCGTCCGGCGTGACGCTCGTCGTCGGCATATTCTATGCCGCAGTCGCCGCCGTGTCCGATATGGTCGTGGGGACTGAGCTTTCGGCTGTCGCAGCGCTCCTCATCGGAAGCACGGCAGGATTCCTTGTGTACAATTTCTACCCCGCGCGGGTATTTATGGGCGATACAGGATCGCTGTTCCTCGGCGGACTTGTGGTCGGCGGAGCGTTTCTGACCTCCTCACCGCTCATCGTTCTTGTCTGCGGGATCGTATATGTCGCGGAGAGCGTGTCCGTCATCCTCCAGGTGGGATATTTCAAGCTCACCGGCGGAAAAAGACTTTTCCTCATGAGCCCGATACACCACCACTTTGAGAAAAAGGGATGGAGCGAGGTGAAGATCGTCGCAGTCTTCTCCGCAGTGACAGCCGTGTTCTGTGCTGTCGCGTGGTTCGGGATAAGATAATAAAGGTTATAAACACATATGAAACGGAGGTGCGCCTATGAGCGGGCAGAGCGAAAATAACCAGCGTGATCCGCGCAACGGACAGAAGCCGCAAAACGAGGTCCATGTCAGGCGTGCCGCCGGTATTACCACATCGGGCAGAGCGCTCAGACGCACGGAGAATCTTCCCGATAAGCGGGAGAGCGAGGAGGTGCGTGCGCAGCGCCTTGCGCGGGAGGAAGCGGAATGGAATCGCGGAGTTGTTCGCGTCAAGGGCAGCCCGGATCGTATATTCCTTACGCTTGTCCTGATACTTCTTTGCCTTGGCACCGTAATGGTGTTCAGCGCGAGCTATCCCTCCGCGCTTGCGAAGGAGGGCGACAGCCTCTACTACGTGAAAAGGCAGTTCGTCTACATGGCGGTGGGGCTTGTCGGAATGTTCGGGTGCAGCCTTCTGCCGTACGATTGGTACCGCAGACTTGCGATTCCCGCGTTCTGCGTGGCGATAGTCCTTCTTCTGCTTGTGTTCACCCCGCTCGGGATCGAGCGAGATGAAGCAAGGCGGTGGATCGGAGTCGGTACGTTTACGTTTCAGCCGTCGGAGGCGATGAAACCGGCGCTCGTCCTGATGCTTGCGTGGTATCTCGACAGGTACCGTGATAAGGTTATCGGCAGGCGCGACAGGCACGAGTACATAATGCGCGGTGTCGTTGTGCCGTTTGCGATAATCGGAATTGCCTGCGGACTTGTCATAATCGAGAAGCACCTGTCCGGTACGCTCATACTCGGAATGCTCGGCGTGTCGCTCCTGTTTATCGGCGGAGCGCACCTCGGGTACACAATACTCGTGAGTGCGATCGCCGGAACGGGCGCTGTGGCGCTGTTCGTCATCAAGAACCCGTATGCGCTGCGCCGACTGCTGACGTTCACCGATGATAATGCGGATGTGCTGTCCGACAAGTGGCAGACGACGCAGGGAATATACGCTATCGGCTCCGGCGGCTTTCTCGGAAAGGGGCTCGGCGGCAGCCAGCAGAAATTCAGCTACGTCTCCGAGGCACAGAACGACTTTATATTTACGATATGGTGCGAGGAGATGGGATTCGTCGGTGCGCTGATCGTTATTGCGCTGTTCCTCGCGTTTATCTGGCGCGGCTACGTCATAGCAATGCACGCGCCCGATACTTTCAGTGCGCTTGTTGTGTTCGGACTTGTCACCAAGGTCGGACTTCAGGCATTCCTCAACATCGGCGTCGTCACCGACGTTCTGCCGAACACGGGAATATCACTGCCGTTCTTCTCATACGGAGGCAGCTCGCTCGTTATACTGATGCTCGAGATGGGCGTAATACTGTCGGTGTCACGGCATTCGTATCAGCGAAGATAGCAGCCGGAAGAAAGGATATACTCTGAATGAAAATTGTACTTACAGGCGGCGGTACGGGCGGTCACGTCAATCCCGCGATAGCGATCGCCGATACGGTGAAGCGGCACGAGCCGTCCTCCGAGATAAGCTTTGTCGGTACACCGCGCGGAATCGAGAACAAGCTCACATCCGACGCGGGATATCCGATATATCACGTCGATATACAGGGGCTGAAGCGCAAGCTGACTCTTTCAAATATTAAGACCCTTTACCTTACCGTGACCTCACCGATGAAGGCGCGCAAGCTCCTGCGCGAACTGAAGCCGGATATAGTCGTAGGCACAGGCGGCTACGTTTGCTGGCCTATGATAAAAGCGGCGTCCGAAATGGGCATTCCCACGGCTCTGCACGAGTCGAACGCCGTTCCGGGAGCAGCCGTGAAGATGCTTGCGCCGTTTGTAGACAGGATCTATATAAACTTCGAGGAGAGCGCCGAGTATTTCAGCGATAAATCGAAGCTGTACCGCGTCGGGAACCCCCTGCGTTCCGGTTTTTCCGGAATGAGCAGGGAGGAGGGACGCCGCCGCGCCGGAATACCTGATAAATACAAGTACGTCGTTCTTTCGTTTGGCGGAAGCCTCGGTGCCGAGATGGTGAACGAGGCTGTCCTCGACATGATGCGCGATTTTACGGCGAAGCGGGACGACGTATACCACATTCATGCGACCGGGGCGATCGAGAAGGATGCGGCAGCCGAGGGATTCCGCGCGCGCGGACTTGAAGGATGCGAGAACATCCGCATGAGTGAGTATATCTACAATATGCCCGAGCTTATGGCGGCGGCTGACCTTGTGATCTGCCGCGCCGGCGCAATAACGGTGTCGGAGCTTGCGATGAGCGGCAAGTGCGTGGTATTCATACCATCGCCGAACGTTACAAACAACCATCAGTACAAGAACGCCGATGTTCTGCGCGACGCAGGCGCGGCGGAGCTGATCGAGGAGAGCGGACTTGATGCCAGACCTCTCGCGGGCGTTGCGGCGGAGTTGCTTTCGCCCGACGGCGACGACAGACGCGAGACCATGAGCCGCAATATAAGAAAATTTGCCGT
Source organism: uncultured Eubacteriales bacterium (assembly GCA_934446065.1). Lineage (GTDB taxonomy): Bacteria > Bacillota > Clostridia > Oscillospirales > CAG-272 > UMGS1312. The sequence continues at coordinate 5,616 of CAKSDP010000009.1, read as the reverse complement.
TAAGGATGCGGGAGAGCTGATCTACAAGGATATGAAACGCCTCATCGAGAAAAAGCCGGACGGCAATGTGAAGAAATTCGGTCGGGGTTAAGAAGACTAAAATATTTTCAGAAAGGCGCGTGAAACACTATGTCACTTTTTGATAAGAATACGCGCGGAAAATATGATAAAAGATCGCTTGTAGACGATATCTACAAGGAGCAGTCGGATAAAGAAATATCCGAGCTTGAGAAAGCGGCGGAGCGGGTAGATGCCTACGAGCGGATGAAGGCGCGGCGGAAAAGGCGCGGACTCGTTCGCACCGGTGCGGTAACGCTGATCCTTTTCGCGCTGACGCTCGGCGTCGTCTTTCTCGGCTATAAGCTTCTGTTCAGAATAAATGCGGTGAAGATCGACGGGGACTGCCCCTATACCGCGGACGAGCTTGCCGATGCGGCGGGAATACGGTACGGCGGCGGGCTTTTTTCGTTCAGCGCATCCCGCGCGGAGAGAAACGCGATCCTATCGCTCCCGCGTATCGCTTCGCTGAAGGTGGACAGGCATATCCCGGACAGCGTAACGCTGATCGTAAAATATGAAGAACCGGTATATTATTCCGGAATATACGGCAAAATATATCTGTTCTCCGAAACGATGCGCGTGCTCGGAGAGGGAACAGCCGAGGAGTGCGAGACGCTCACTCATCTCGTGCTGCCGCCGGTGGCACAGTCGGAGTCAGGGCAGGTTCCGGTGTTCCGCGATCCGTTGTACCTTGACCAGATCCTGTCGGTGACGAAAAGCGTTCGGGCGTCCTCTCTTGCGGCGCGGATCGACCGCATTGACCTCGCGGATTACTATAATCTGTCAATGATATGCGACGGGAAATACGTGATGTCGTTCGGTGATTACAGAGACGTTGACGCGAAGCTGCGCATTGCCGCAGCGGTGCTCGAGGACGAGATGTTCACACACAATAATAAGGCGCGGATCGACCTTTCAAACCTGAGCAAGACGTCTGTGGTAGTTGACAACAAGCTGACGATTATAAAATAGGCGAGCGCCTAACAAATTTAGTCAAACGCAGAAATCCCCTTGATAAAACAAAACTGGAATATTATAGAAAAACAGCGGAATAAAAAACCGCTATATATTAAAAAATAGGAAAAATATTTGAAAAACGTATTGCAAAAATCCGCAAATCATTGTATTATATAGTATAAGGCAAACGCCGTATTCGGCGGCGGATAAACGTGATCCATAAATTTTGAAAATAACGGAGGATGTTAAAATGCCATTTGAACCCGATGATAACTATGAGAGTGGTGTAAATATAAAAGTTGTTGGCGTCGGCGGCGGCGGAAACAATGCTGTCAACAGAATGATCTCCGCAAATATCCGCGGGGTTGATTTTATTGCGGTCAATACGGACAAGCAGGTGCTCCTGCATTCCGAGGCGACTCACAAGATCCCGATCGGTGAGAAGATCACCAAGGGACACGGCGCCGGCTCGAACCCTGAGATCGGCGGCAGAGCTGCCGAGGAGAGCATCGAGGAGCTTCGCAATTCTCTTGCAGGCGCCGATATGGTGTTCGTCACCGCAGGAATGGGCGGCGGTACCGGAACCGGAGCTGCTCCCGTTGTTGCAAAGATCGCACAGGAGATGGGCGTCCTTACCGTCGGTATCGTGACAAAGCCCTTTGAGTTTGAGGGCAAGCGCCGTATGGCTCTCGCCGAGGCAGGTATCGAGAAGCTGAGCCAGTTTGTCGATTCGCTTGTCATTATTCCGAATGAGAGACTGAAGCAGATCTCTGAGACACGGATCACTCTTATGAATGCTTTTGAGGCTGCCGATGACGTGCTTCGTCACGGTGTGCAGAGTATCTCCGAGCTTATAAACGTTCCCGGATTTATCAACCTTGACTTTGCGGATGTAACGTCCGTGATGAAGAACGCCGGCTACGCTCACATGGGCGTCGGCGAGGGAACAGGCAAGGACAAGGCTCAGGTCGCTGCAAAGGCTGCGATCTCCAGCCCGCTTCTTGAGACCTCTATCAGCGGTGCAAACGGAATTCTCATAAACATCACCGCTTCTCCCGATATCGGACTTGAAGAGGTCGATACCGCAACCGAGATGATAAGACAGGAGGCAGCTCCCGACGCAACGATCATCTTCGGTGTTGCTTTCGACAGCGAGTACGACGACAAGATCAAGGTCACGGTCATCGCTACCGGATTCAACAAGGACGGCACGGCTGCAAACGATTCCGAGACAGTCGCAAAGGCTCAGCTTGAGGCTGAGGCTGCGCTGAACCGCGAGAGCGAGGGTGAGATGCCCGTGGTTGAGCCTTCGTCGGTTTCCGATGACGATTTCGGCGAGATCGTCGAGATGCTCCGCAAAAACAAGAAAGACGAAGGAAGTCTCTGATTTAAGGCCGGGATTATTGCTTTGAACCATGAGGAGCCGTGTCAGATATGATCCGGCTCCTTTCTTTTGGCTTGCGGCAGCCCGATTTGAAAGGTGACAAACTTATGAAAACAGTAATGCTTGTGTTCGGAACACGCCCCGAGGCGATCAAAATGTGTCCGCTCGTGAATGAGCTGAAGCGCCGCGACAGTATAAACACGGTCGTGTGCGTCACCGGTCAGCACCGTCAGATGCTCGATCAGGTGCTCGACGCATTTTCTGTCGTCCCGGACTACGACCTCTCAATAATGAAGCAGGGGCAGACGCTTTTTGATATCACAACAAATATTCTCGCGTCGATCAAATCCGTTCTTGAGGAAGTGCGCCCCGACGTGGTTCTTGTCCACGGCGATACGTCAACCACATTCGTGACGGCGCTCGCCTGCTTCTATCTTCAGATCCCCGTCGGACACGTCGAAGCGGGACTTCGCACATACGACATCTATTCGCCGTATCCGGAGGAGTTCAACCGTCAGGCGGTCGGAATTATTGCCCGCTATAATTTCGCTCCTACGAAGCGTTCAAGCGAGAATCTCGTGCGCGAGGGCAAGGATCCTTCAACGATCTATATTACCGGAAATACCGCGATAGATGCGCTAAAAACTACCGTGCGCGACGAGTATTCGCATCCCGAGCTTGATTGGGCAGCCGGGTCAAGGCTTATCCTTATCACAGCTCACCGCCGCGAAAATCTCGGCGAGCCGATGCACCATATGTTCCGCGCTATCAGGCGCGTGATGGAGGAGCACCCGGATGTAAAGGCGCTCTATCCGATCCACATGAATCCCGTGGTGCGTGCGGCGGCAAATGAGGAGCTCGGCGACTTTGACCGCATAAGAATAATCGAGCCGCTCGAGGTGCTCGATTTCCACAACTTCATGGCGCGCAGCTATATGATCCTCACCGATTCCGGCGGGATCCAGGAGGAGGCGCCGTCGCTCGGCAAGCCTGTGCTTGTGATGCGCGATACAACGGAGCGCCCCGAGGGAATCGAGGCTGGTACGCTGAAGCTTGTCGGTACCGACGAGACGGTTATATACGAGAATTTCAAGAGGCTGCTTGACGATCCCGATGCGTACAACGCAATGGCTCACGCAAGCAATCCCTACGGCGACGGCCTCGCTTGTACGAGAATCGCCGACATCCTCGAAGAGGAATAAACGAATAAATAAAAATGAGTGCATCGGATCATCCGTTTGCACTCGTTTTTCTGTTGCGGCTATTTTATTTTCAGGTGTCAAGGTCGAAGCGGCGGTCAAACTCGCTGTACGCTTCCTTGAAGCCTTCGCTGTTGTTTTTCTTCAGATCGTTCAGATATGCGTGAATGTCAAAGACATCGCGGCTAAGCTCGATCATCGCAACCGCAATGTTGGAGCAGTGATCGGCAATTCGCTCGTAGTTCGTCAGAAGATCATTGAAAACAAACCCAAGCTCAAGGGTGCATTCACCGGAGCAGACGCGCTTTACGTGGCGGATCTTGATCTCGTCGCACAGATTGTCGATGACCTCCTCAAGCGGCTCCACCTTTGACGCCATAACAAGATCGTTGTTTGTGAATGCGTCGGTCGTCAAAACGACGATCTCCGATACGGCGGAGACGAGAGTGTTGAGATCGTGAAGCGCATCTCCCGAGAACGAAAGATGCTTTTCGTTCACTTCCTTTGCTACGTTTGAAATGTTGACAGCGTGGTCGCCGATCCGCTCGAAATCTCCGATCGTGTGCAGGAATTTCGATATTTCGCGGGTCTGATCGCCGGTCATCTCGATTCCGGTCAGCTTTACAAGATACGTCCCGAGCTTGTCCTCGTAACGGTCGATAACTTCCTCTTTGTTCTGAATACGGTTGTAAAGCTCGTCCGAGTAGTCGTTCATCAGAGCAAACGAGCGTCCGAGGTTCTTGCGTGCCTTGCGCGCCATCGAACATACTGCCTCGCGGCTCTGTTCAAGCGCGATCGCGGGGTGCGTTATGAAACGCTCCTCAAGACGGTCGATGTCAGCCGTATCCTCCTCGTCCTCGGGATTCTGAGGGAAGAGGAGTGTCACGATCTTCTCAAGCAGTCCGATAAACGGCGTCAGAAGCACAACCGTCGCAAGCCTGAACAGCGTGTTCATCAGCGCGATCGATGCCATGTCCATGATGTTTGACATGAACTCGAAGCCGACGATTGCGTGCACGGTATAGAACACGATGCCCCAAAATACGACACCGATAACGTCGATCAACAGATACACAAAGGCTGTGCGTTTGCCGTTCACACCGGAGCCGAGCGCCGAAAGAAGCACCGGCACAGCCGCACCTATCGCAATACCCATGATAATGGGGAGGGCTACCTCAAATCGTATTGCTCCCGTCATCGAGAGCGCCTGGAGAATACCGACTGTCGCAGACGCGCTCTGAAGTATGCACGTGATGAGCATACCGAGCAGGATGCCGAAGAACGGGTTGGAAAATTTCGTGAGATATTCGATGAATACGGGGCTGTCGCGCAGGGGGGATACGGCGTCGCTCATCGCGGTCATACCGGTCATGAGCACCGCAAATCCGAGCAGAATGTCGCCCACGTGCTTGTTTGTACGGTTTTTGCAGAACATCCGGAGGATGATCCCGATTACTGCGATCACGCCGGTAAGCGTTGCCGTTGAGAACAGGGTGACCCAGCTTGCACCGCCGCCCTCAACTCCCGACAGACATATGATCCAGCCGGTGACGCTTGTGCCGAGGATCGCGCCGAGCACGATACCGATTGCCTGACGCACCTTCATCATTCCGGAGTTGACAAATCCGACGACCATGATCGAGGTTGCGGAGGACGACTGAATAACGGCGGTAACTCCCGTCCCGAGCAGAACGCCCTTCAGAGGCGTGCTCGTGAGGCGGTAGAGAATTATTTCAAGCTTGTTTCCCGCGACGCTTTTGAGTCCGTCGCCCATGAGAAGCATACCGAATAAAAACAAGGCAACACCGCTGAGCAAGGCAATAATATTCGAAATACCCATTAAAGAGCCATCCCTTCCCGTCAAAAATGCCATACAAGTTTAGAATACCATATTTTCGCCCGAATGTCAATATGCGAGGGCGTGTTTGTTTCGGGCGGGTTGTAGGATTACAATAGATAAGTTACAGCGCAAAAAAAGAATAGCAAATGAGAGTCAAATGTGTTACAGTTAAGTCA
>CAKSDP010000008.1 GCA_934446065.1 uncultured Eubacteriales bacterium | reverse complement strand
ATTTTCCCCTTCTATATAACCAACGGACAAAATAAATCAGAGTGTCACGATTTTGTCTCACGGACGTTTTCCTCTCTGCTTTATAACGGACATTTTTCCTCAAAACTTGGCAGTCTTTTTCAAAAAATTTTGCTGTCTCTGATAGCCACTCTGTCTAACTAAGTGAATCAGCCCCCGGTTTTGTCCCAAACTTCCGAAAGTTCGGAGAATTTTGTGCGCTACCGGTGCTTCTGCGGCAAACAAATCATTTGCTCTAAAACCCCCTTTCACTTTCCAACGGACACGATGATGCGGAGCGTCACGGTTTTGTCACAACGAGGGCAAAAAAAGAAGCGCCTGCCACTACGACAAGCGCTTTGGTTTTGCATCAATTATTCGAGCAAATCCTCTATATCCCTTTGATCGTATTCAGTTTTTTGCATCAGCCGATAGACACCGTCTGCCTCATCCCGCTGCTGCAAAAGCTGGGCGAACGCCCGATAGAGTGCGGCCTGCCGCCGCTCGATCACGCCGCGATTCTGCTGCATGGCATCTGCTGCTTTGCGGATGGACAGCCCCTCGGAGAAACGTTTCCGGAAGAGATCGGCGTAGTCGTTGAGCACCGTTTTGAGCGACTGCTGGGCAAACGCAAGATCCTCGCACATGGCCTGATATGCCTCGCGGTTGGATATAGTACGCCACCATTTTGTCGCCGTGACCGGAGCATCTATAGTTAAGCCCCGGCATCTTGATTGCGCCGTCGTTCAGACCATAGTAATCCTCCAGCAGCACCACGTTGCCGCTCATCCTCGCCGATGCCGTCATCGGCAGGAGAGACGCGACCGTGACTGCGGCAAAGAACGCCGATAAAGCTCTTGCCGTCCGCCTTTTTCGATTTTTGTGTTTCATAAGCACCTCTTGCATGAGATTATAGTAGATACGAAAGTGCGTACAATTCCGTACATTAAGTATATCATATGAATTCCCATGTTTCAGCATCATTTCCGATCTGTCACTTGCCAAATCGGAAAGTAAATATTGCGCCCGCCGCGAAATTTACTATTGACAAATACGTGCGCGTGTGATATAATAACGAAAATCAAGGCAGTTTGTCCGGATGAAGGAGGTATGTTTCCGATGACGATTCTACTGAGCGGCGGACAGGTGTTTATGAAAGACAGATTCCGTTTTTCCGATATTGTTTTGTCGGAGGGACGGATTTTTATTTCATCTTCCGAATTTCACAAAAAGCATCCCGATACTCGTATTGTTGATGTTTCTGGTAAATATATTTTTCCCGGTTTCACAGATGTTCATGTACATCTTCGTGAGCCGGGTTTTTCTTATAAGGAGACGATCGCGACAGGCGCTGCGGCTGCGGCTGCCGGCGGGTACACGACCGTCGCCGCAATGCCGAACGTGTCGCCCCCGCCCGATTCGCCGGAGGGGGTGCAGCGCATCCTCGATATAGCGAGGACGGCGGACGGCGCCGACGTCGTCACCTACGGAACAATTACCGAGGGACGGCGCGGCGAGCGTATCGCACCGCTCGAGAAGATGAACGAAGCGGTTGCTTTCAGCGATGACGGCAGCGGTATCCAGTCTGAGGCGCTCATGCGCGAGGCGATGACAAGAGCCGCCGCGATCGACAAGATCATTGCAGCGCACTGCGAGGTAAACGAGCTTCTGCATGGCGGATACATCCACGACGGAACATACGCCGCTCAACACGGCCACAGAGGGATCTCCTCCGAGTCGGAATGGCGGCAGATCGAGCGCGATGTTCGTCTGGCGGAGGAGACGGGGGCAAAGTACCACGTCTGCCATGTCTCCACAAAGGAGGGCGTCGATATTATCCGCAAGGCAAAGGCGCGCGGCGTTGACGTCACCGCCGAGACAGCGCCGCATTATCTTGTGCTCGATGATTCAATGCTGTGCGAGGACGGCGCGTTCAAGATGAACCCGCCGCTGCGCGACGCGAGCGACAGGCTCGCGCTGATCGAGGGTCTGTGCGACGGCACGATCGACATGATCGCGACGGATCACGCACCGCATTCGGCGGAGGAAAAGAGCCACGGGCTTGAGGGCAGCCTCATGGGCGTCGTCGGACTTGAGTGCGCGTTCCCGGTGCTTTACACGTCGCTCGTGATCCCGGGAAAGGTTCCGCTTGCGCGGCTGATCGACGCGATGGCGACCTCTCCCGCAAGGAGGTTCGGCATATGTGACGGAGAGATTTGCGACGGCGGTCGGGCGGATATCGCCGTGATCGACCCGGACGCGGAGTACAGGATCGACCCGGAAAAGTTCCGCTCGATGGGCAGAAGTACGCCGTTCGCGGGTATGCCCGTTCGCGGCAGATGCATTATGACGATAAAGAAAGGAAATGTGATATATGATGAACAGAACTGAAAGAAAGCTTGTGCTCGAGTGCGGCGAGGAGTATCGCGGCATCGGCTTCGGAGCGGATGTTGACCGCATCTGCGAGATCGTATTCAATACGGCGATGGTCGGGTACGAGGAGGTGCTCTCCGACCCGGCAAACGCCGACCTCGGCGTCGTCATGACATACCCGCTCATCGGCAACTGCGGAATAATCGAGGAGGATCTCGAATCAAAGATCCCGCAGACGGGCGTGCTCATCGTGCGCGATTACAACGATATCCCGAGCAACTTCAGACAAACGAACACTCTCTCCGAGGTGATGGAGGAGTGCGGTATCCCCGGCATCACGGGGGTCGATACACGCCGCCTTACGAGGAGCCTGCGCGACAACGGCACGATGCGCGGCATGATCTGCTCCGCAGATACGCCGACTGACGAAGCGCTTCTCGAGATAAAACGCACACCGGTGCGCCATGATGCGGCAGCTCGTGTGTCCACAAAGAAAAAGTGGCATATGCGCACGGCAAAGCATAAGTCAAGCGTGATCGTGATAGACCTCGGCATACGCCTGAGCCTTGTGCGTGCATTTGCCGCAGGCGCGTCAAACGTGACTGTCGTTCCGTGGAACACCTCAGCTGCGGAGATACTCGCGGCGGAGCCGGACGGCGTGGTGATCGCCGGAGGACCGGGCGACCCGCACGATGTGCCGGAAACAGCGGATACAGTGCGCGCTCTGCGCGGAAGAGTGCCGATCTTCGGCATCGGTCTCGGCTGCGATGTTGCGGCTATCGCCTGTGGCGCCGAGACGTACAGACTCGAGTGCGATCACCGCGGCGGAAATCACCCGGTGAGACGCCTGCCGGACGGCGGCATAATCACGCCGTATCAGAATCACGGCTACGCCGTCCGCGAGGATTCGCTCGACGGTACGGGACTTTTCGTCACATACAAGGATCTGCTCGACGGAGTGATCGAGGGTATCGCGTGCCCGCAGGACAAGCTTGTCGGAGTGCAGTTCGAGCCTGCGGCGGATTCGCCGGTGCTCGACGAATTTCATGAGCTTATGGGAAGATAACGGGAACAGAGAAGGGAGAACTTGAAATGCCAAAGAGAACTGATGTAAAAAAGGTAATGGTGATCGGCAGCGGTCCGATCGTGATCGGACAGGCTGCGGAGTTCGACTACGCCGGAACGCAGGCGTGCCTCTCGCTCAAGGAGGAGGGCTACGAGGTCATCCTCGTGAACTCCAACCCCGCAACTATAATGACTGATACAACTATCGCGGATAAGGTCTACATGGAGCCACTGACACTTGAGTACGTCGCGCGCATACTGCGCAGAGAGCGCCCGGATGCGATCGTGCCGGGACTCGGCGGTCAGACCGGACTGAATCTCGCAATGCAGCTCGAGAGAAAAGGCGTGCTGCGCGAGTGCCGCACGAAGCTGCTCGGAACGAGCGCAAAGTCGATCGAGACTGCGGAGGATCGTGAGCTGTTCAAGCAGCTCTGCATAGATATCGGTGAGCCGGTGCTGCCGTCAGTCATCACCCATTCGGTAGAGGAGTCCCGCGAGGCGGCAGAGACGATCGGATATCCCGTGGTGCTTCGCCCCGCGTTCACGCTCGGCGGAACGGGCGGCGGATTTGCCTATAACGATGCCGAGCTTTGCGAGCTTGCGAAAAATGCACTGAAGCTCTCGCCAGTCCATGAGGTTCTCGTGGAAAAGAGCATCAAGGGATATAAGGAGATTGAGTTTGAGGTCATGCGCGACGCAGCCGACACGGCGATCGTCATATGCAGCATGGAGAACGTCGATCCCGTCGGTATCCATACCGGTGACAGCATAGTCGTGGCGCCCTGCCAGACGCTCAGCGAGAAGGAGTACGCGCTCCTCTCCGGAAGTGCGCTGAAGATCATCCGTGCGCTTGAGATAGAGGGCGGCTGCAACGTGCAGTTCGCGCTTGATCCCGAATCGTTCGAGTATTACGTGATCGAGGTGAACCCGCGCGTGTCGCGCTCGTCGGCGCTCGCTTCCAAGGCAAGCGGCTACCCGATTGCCCGCGTTACCGCGAAGATCGCGATGGGGCTGAGACTTGACGAGATCATGCTCGGTAAGCTTCCGGCTGCAATGGAGCCGACGATCGACTACGTAGTAGTTAAGATGTCGCGCTTCCCGTTTGATAAGTTTGCCACCGCAAATAATGTGCTCGGCACGCAGATGAAGGCGACGGGCGAGGTCATGGCGATCGGCAGAACACTCGAGGAGAGCATCCTCAAAGCCGTGCGCTCGCTTGAGGTCGGTGCCGTTCATCTCTACCTCCCAAAATTCGATACATGGACGAAGAACGAGCTTCTCGACTACATCGCAGAGGGCAGGGACGACAGACTCTTTGCCATAGCCAAGCTCATGCGCCTCGGCGTGACGGTCAGAGCCATTTCCGACGTAACAAAGATCGATCCGCTGTTCCTGTTCAAGATCAAGAACATCGTAGACGCCGAGGAATCGCTCCGCAGTGCGGTCGGCGATACGGACGCTCTGTATGCGGCAAAGCGCATGGGTATCTCCGATAAATATATCGCTTCTCTGTGGAACATGAGCGAGGACGAGGTATATATGCTTCGCAAGGAGTCCGGTATGTTCCCGGTGTACAAGGCGATCGACACCTGCGCCGCAGAGTTTGACGCGGGCGTGCCGTACCTCTACTCGACCTACGAGGAGGAGAGCGAGTCCGTAGTCAGCGACCGCCCGAAGATAATAGTCCTCGGCTCGGGACCGATCCGCATCGGGCAGGGCGTCGAGTTCGACTACTCGACAGTGCACGCGGTAACGACGATACGCCGCGTCGGATACGAGGCGATCATCATAAACAACAATCCCGAGACGGTCTCGACAGACTATACAACGAGCGATAAGCTGTATTTCGAGCCGCTGACCCTTGAGGATGTCATGAACATCATCGAGACGGAATCACCGGACGGCGTTATCGCCTCGCTCGGCGGACAGACCGCGATAAACCTCGCCGAAGGACTTGCGCGGCGCGGAGTGAAGCTGATCGGCACCGATACGGAGGCGATCGACCGCGCAGAGAACCGCGATGGGTTTGAGCGCGTCCTCTCCGAGCTTGGCATTCCTCAGCCGAACGGTCGTGCCGTCACGAATATCGAGGACGGTGTTGCCGCTGCGGCGGAGATCGGATACCCCGTGCTCGTCCGCCCGAGCTACGTTCTCGGCGGCAGAGCGATGCAGATCGTCGCGAACGAGGAATCGCTGCGCGTCTACCTCAATACGGCGGTAAAGATCGACGCAGTCCGCCCAGTGCTTGTCGATAAATACATCGTCGGACGAGAGCTTGAGGTCGATGCGGTGTGCGACGGCGCGGGTGTGTTCGTCCCCGGAATAATGGAGCACGTAGAGCGCACCGGAGTCCACTCCGGCGACTCCATAAGCGTGTACCCGACCTTCAGTGTATCCGAAAAGGCTCGCCGCACGATACTTGAGTATACCGAAAAGCTCGGTCTTGCAATAGGCATTATCGGACTGTACAACATCCAGTTCATCGTCGATCCCGACGAGAACGTGTACGTCATCGAGGTCAACCCGCGTTCGTCGAGAACCGTGCCGTTCCTCTCCAAAGCGACGGGCTATCCGATCGCCGATATCGCAACGCTCGCAATACTCGGACAAAGCCTGCCGAAGCAGGGCTATCCGATGCTCTATCCGGAGCATGAGCGCGGACGCTGGTTCGTAAAGGTTCCCGCCTTCTCGTTCTCAAAGCTGCGCGGAATGGACGTGTACCTCTCGCCGGAGATGAAATCGACGGGTGAGGCGATCGGTTATGACGACACCATGACCCGCGCACTTTATAAAGCTTTGCAGGCATCGGGTATGAATGTCGCAAATTATGGAACAATATTTGTAACGATCGCCGACAAGGATAAAGAAGAAGCACTGCCGCTTATCAGACGCTTCTATGACCTCGGTTTCAATATCGAGGCGACGAGCGGTACGGCGGATTTCCTCAGAGGTCACGGTATCCGCACGCGGACGCTCCGCAAGCTGAGCGACGGAAGCGAGGAGATTCTCGATTCGCTTAGACAGGGACACGTCACATACGTCGTGAATACGCGCGACGTCGGAGCAGTTGCATCGCAGGAGAGCGACGGATACGAGATACGGCGCTGTGCGGTCGATAACGGGGTCACGATGTTCACGGCGCTTGACACAGTCTGTGTCCTGCTCGATGTCCTTGAGGAAACGACCATCTGCGTCTCGACGATCGACGCATAAATTTGTGGAGAGTGGAATGAAAAAGGAAATTTTCAGCATTCGCGAAAACGTCCCTATCGCCGACGGCGTGTACCGTATGCGCCTTGCAGGCGATACATCGGAGATCACCGCGCCGGGGCAGTTTGTGAATATAAAGCTTGACAGACTGTACCTTCGCCGTCCGATATCGGTGTGCGATATAGACGCGGGAGAGCTTTGCCTTGTCTATAAGGCGGTCGGGCGCGGTACCGAGCAGATGAGCCGTATGGGAGAGGGTGAGTTACTTGACATCCTCACCGGGCTTGGAAACGGGTACAGTACCGACGCCGCAGGAGAATCGCCGCTGCTTGTCGGCGGTGGAGTCGGCGTCCCCCCGCTTTACTATCTTGCACGCCGCCTGATCGCGGAGGGAAAGCATCCGACAGCCGTGCTCGGCTTCGGACGCGCCGCCGACGTGATACTCGAGGATGAGCTTCGCGCGCTCGGCGTTCCGGTGTACGTCGCAACGATGGACGGAAGCCGTGGTGTGCGCGGTACGGTCATCGACGCGATACGTGAGAATGGTATCAGCTATGATTACACGTATTCGTGCGGACCGGAGCCGATGCTCCGCGCACTTTGGGAGTATTCCGAAACAGACGGTCAGTTCAGCTTTGAGCGGCGCATGGGCTGCGGCTTCGGCGGATGCATGGGATGCACCTGCAAAACGAAGTACGGCGCAAAGCGCATCTGCAAAGAGGGACCTGTACTCACGCGGGAGGAGATCATATGGTGAAAACTGAAGTAAATCTTTCGGGCATCAGCCTGAAATGCCCGGTGATCCCGGCAAGCGGAACCTTCGGCTACGGCGAGGAATACGCCGAGCTTTATGACCTGAACATTCTCGGATCGATCGCGTTCAAGGGAACGACCGCCGAACCCCGCTTCGGCAATCCGACGCCGAGAATCGCCGAGTGTCCCGCAGGCATACTCAATTCGGTAGGGCTTCAGAATCCGGGGATAGATCACGTGATCGAGCATGAGCTGCCGCGCCTGCGCAAGCTGTTCCGCAGTCCACTCATCGCCAATATCGGCGGATTCTCCGTCGAGGAGTTCGCAGAGTCCGCCGCGAGATTCGATAAGGAGGACGGCGTCGGGATCCTTGAGGTGAACATCAGCTGCCCGAATCTGCACGGCGGCGGTGGCAATTTCGGTACCGATCCCGACGGGGCGCGCCGTGTTACCGAGGCGGTCAAGGCTGTAACGACAAAGCCGGTCTATATGAAGCTTACGCCGAACGTCACGGATATCGCGGCGATCGCCAAGGCGTGTGAGGACGGCGGTGCCGACGGAATATCAATGATAAACACCCTCTTCGGATTGCGTATCGACCTCAGACGCCGCTGCCCGATCCTTGCAAACAAGATGGGCGGATATTCCGGACCGTCCGTGTTCCCGGTCGCGCTGCGAATGGTGTATCAGGTGTACGAGGCGGTGGATATCCCGATAATCGGTATCGGCGGTATCTCGAGCGCCGAGGACGTGATCGAGATGATGCTCGCCGGCGCGTCGGCAGTCGAGATCGGCGCCGCAAATCTCGTTGATCCGTGGGCGTGCAGGAATATTATCGAAGCGCTGCCCGCCGCAATGGAGAAATACGGCATAGAAGATATACGTGAAATAGTAGGGGAGGCTCACAATGGGTAAGGACGTAATTATAGCGCTTGATTTTGCGGGAATGGACGAGACCGTCGCATTCCTCAGTCAGTTTAAGGATGAGAAGCCGTTCGTCAAGGTCGGAATGGAGCTTTTCTACGCGGAGGGTCCCTCCGCCGTACATAAGCTTCGTGAGATGGGGCATAAAATATTCCTTGATCTCAAGCTTCACGATATTCCGAACACGGTGAAGAAGGCGATGCGCGTCTTGTCGTCGCTTGATGTAGATATGTGCAACCTCCATGCTGCGGGAACCCGCGCGATGATGGAGGCGGCAGTAGAGGGACTGACACGTCCGGACGGCACGCGTCCGATACTGCTCGCTGTGACTCAGCTCACATCGACCGATGAGGAGCGTATGAGACAGGAGCTGCTCATACCGCATACGGTTGCCGAGGTTGTCGAGAGCTATGCAGCAAATGCAAAATCCGCCGGGGTTGACGGTGTGGTCTGCTCGCCGCTTGAAGCGAAAATTGTCAAAGCCGCGTGCGGCAAGGATTTCTATACGGTGACGCCCGGAATAAGATTCGCCGACGGAGAGCTCGGCGATCAGAAGCGCGTGACAACGCCGGCCGCAGCGCGGGAGTTCTCCGACTACATCGTGGTCGGACGCCCGATAACGGCGGCAAAGGATCCTGTTGCGGCGTACAGACGCTGCGTAAATGAATTCTGCGGCTGAGTGCCGGATTAACGGAGGTTTGAAATGGAGTATACACGAGAGAGTATAAAAAGCGGAGCGGCATCTGCGCTGCTCAAGATCGGCGCGGTGTTCTTCCGCCCAGATGAACCGTTTACGTGGGCAAGCGGGATCAAAAGTCCCGTCTACTGCGATAACAGACTGATCCTCACCGCGCCGGAGAAGCGCACGTTCATCGAGACCGCGATCGCCGAAACGGTGAAGCGTGAGTATCCGGATGCAGAAGTTCTCATGGGTACAAGCACCGCCGGGATCGCGCACGCAGCGATCGCCGCGCATATGCTTGGCCTGCCTATGGGATACGTCCGCGGAAGCGCGAAGGATCACGGCAGACAGAACCGCATTGAGGGCAGACTTGAGAAGGGACAGCGTGTCGTCGTGATCGAGGACCTCATCTCGACCGGGGGATCGGTCATAGATGTGGTGGATGCACTGCGCGAGGCGGGAGCCGAGGTTCTCGGCATCGTCTCGATATTCACATACGGAATGAAAAAGGGCATCGAGAGACTCGCAGCCGCAGGAGTGAAGAACGTCAGCCTGACCGACTTTGACGCCATCGCAGCTATCGCCGCCGAGAGCGGATATATAAAGACGGGCGACGTCGCAAGACTCATAAAGTTCAGGGATAATCCCTCAGACGAGAGCTGGATTCGCGGCTGAGGCGTGACGGAAACGGAGGTTTTTGATGAGAAGTTTAATCGACATACTTGACCTTACGCGGGATGAGATCGACGAGCTTATGGCGATCGCCGAGGACATAATGGCAAACCCCGCAAAATACGCCCACAAGTGCGAGGGAAAGAAGCTCGCAACACTGTTTTTCGAGCCTTCCACCAGAACTCGCCTCAGCTTTGAGGCGGCAATGTATGAGCTTGGCGGCCATGTGCTCGGATTCTCCGAGGCGCAAAGCTCATCGGCTTCAAAAGGCGAGAGCGTCGCCGACACCGCGCGTGTCGTGAGCTGCTACGCCGACATTATTGCAATGCGCCATCCGAAAGAGGGCGCGCCCCTCGTCGCTTCGATGAAGGCGACGGTGCCCGTTATAAACGCCGGCGACGGCGGACACAACCACCCCACGCAGACGCTCGCCGATCTTCTGACCATAAAGCGCGAGCACGGCTCATTTGAGGGGCTGACCGTCGGATATTGCGGCGATCTGAAATTCGGACGCACGGTGCATTCGCTCATCGGAGCGCTGTCGAGATATTCGGGAATAAAGACCGTGCTCATCTCTCCGGAGGAGCTTTGCCTGCCCGATTACATAAAGACTGAGGTGCTCGAGCGCGGCGGTCACGAATACCGTGAGGTGCGCACAATGGAGGAGGTAATGCCGGAGCTTGACATTCTCTACATGACGCGCGTGCAAAAAGAGCGCTTCTTCAATGAGGCGGATTATATCCGACTGAAGGATACGTACATACTTACTCCCGAGAAGCTTGCGTGCGCAAAGGATAATATGTGCGTGCTTCACCCGTTGCCCAGAGTCAACGAGATCTCGGCATCGGTTGACGACGATCCGCGCGCCTGCTACTTTAAGCAGGTCATGTGCGGAAAATACATGAGAATGGCGCTTATCCTCAGACTTCTTGAGCTTGCGTGAGAAAGGTTGGTGACTA
Organism: uncultured Eubacteriales bacterium; assembly: GCA_934446065.1. Taxonomy (GTDB): domain Bacteria; phylum Bacillota; class Clostridia; order Oscillospirales; family CAG-272; genus UMGS1312. Next base: position 71,506 of record CAKSDP010000008.1, on the reverse strand, counting down.
CATATGATCATAAATCCCATAACAAACGGAATCGTGCTCGACCATATAACAGCGGGACGCGGAATGGAGCTTTACAATATCCTTAACCTCGATAAGCTCGACTGCTCGGTCGCAATAATCAAAAATGCGGACAGCATGAAGCTCGGCCGCAAGGATATTATCAAGATCGACCGCGTTATCGACCTCAATTTTGACGTGATCGGTTACGTCGATCCCGGCGTCACCGTCAACATTATCCGCGACGGCAAGCTCGTGAAGCGCGAGCACCTCGAGCTGCCGGAAACGGTCACCGATATAATCAAGTGCAAAAACCCGCGCTGCATCACTTCAACCGAGCAGGAGCTGCGTCAGACGTTCCGCCTGTCGGATAAGGAGCATCGCGTTTATCGCTGCATTTACTGCGATACCGTTGCCGGCAAGTGACTTGACGGACTGCGGGAAATATTGTATAATAATTGTGCGTGGGAGCGTCGGATGACGGCGCTCCGCGTCCATTTTACGAAAGCCGGGGAAACATATGATCCGCAGATTTATAAAATATTATGCGCCGCACAAGAAGATGTTTGCGGCGGATATGCTGTGCGCTTTTCTGCTTGCGGCGTGCGACCTTTTTTATCCGATGCTCACGGGACGAATGCTCGATACGTATATCCCGTCGGGAATGCTGCGGGCGCTTCTCACCTGCGGAGGCATTCTTCTCGGCGTGTATGTCATAAAGATATTCCTGAACTTTTTCGTCGAGTATTACGGCCACGTAGTCGGAGTTAATATGCAGGCGGAGATGCGGCGCGACGTGTTCAGCCACCTTGAGAGACTGCCGCTCACATACTTCGACAACAACAAGACCGGAACGATCATGTCACGTATTATAAACGATCTTCAGGACGTGTCCGAGCTTGCGCATCACGGTCCGGAGGATCTGTTTCTCTCGATCGTAATGCTCGTCGGAGCGTTTGTGCTCATGGCAAAGGTCTGCCTTCCGCTGACGCTCATAATCTACGCAGCGGTGCCGTTTATGGTGCTGTTTGCAGCGAAGAAGCGCAAGAAGATGTACAGCGCGTTCACCCATTCCCGCGCGGAGTGCGGTGAGATCAACGCCACGCTCGAGAACAGCATATCCGGAATACGCGTGTCAAAGGCATACGACAATACCGTGGCGGAGGAAGAAAATTTCGCACGCGGAAATGACCGCTTTGTCAAGGCGCGCAGTGCCGCATACCATGCAATGGCAACTTTCCACACCGGAATGACATTCATGGGCGATTTTTTGCAGGCGCTTCTGTACATAGTCGGCGGCGTGTTCTGCGTGAAGGGCATTATCACCGCAGGCGAGTTCACCTCGTTTGCGCTGTATATCAGCGTGTTCATGAGTCCGATAAAGCGTCTCGTCGGCTTTGTCGAGCAGTATCAGAACGGTATGGCGGGGTTCGAGCGCTTTTCCGCAATCATGGATTATCCTACGGAATGTGAGACCGGAGAGCTTGACGCTTCGGGAGTGCGCGGCGAGATCGTGTACGATCATGTTTCGTTTTCGTATGATACGGGGGATGAGGTTCTGCACGATATCTCGTTCGGTGTAGGCGTCGGCAAAACGATTGCTCTTGTCGGTTCGTCCGGCGGCGGAAAGACGACCATATGCCACCTGCTCCCGCGATTTTACGAGGTCACGGGCGGAAAGATCACGATAGACGGCACGGATATACGCGATTTTACGCGTTCTTCGCTCCGCCGCAGCATCGGTATAGTTGCGCAGGATGTGTTTCTGTTCAACACCACCGTCCGTGAGAATATCGCATACGGCTGTCCCGGCGTGACGGATGACGACATAATCGCCGCCGCGAAGCGCGCGAATATTCACGATTATATAATGTCGCTCGAGGACGGATACGATACCGTGGTCGGAGAGCGAGGCGTAAAGCTTTCCGGCGGACAGAAACAGCGCATCTCGATTGCACGCGTCTTTCTGAAGAATCCCCCGATCCTCATTCTCGATGAGGCAACGAGCGCACTTGACAACGTTACCGAGCGTATGATCCAGCATTCGCTCGAGGAGCTTTGTCGCGGCAGAACGACCATCGTCGTCGCACACAGGCTCACGACGGTCATGAATGCCGACGAGATACTCGTGATTGACGGCGACGGGATCCGCGAACGCGGCACTCATGCGGAGCTTCTCGAAAAAGACGGCATCTATGCCGGACTGTGGAACGGAGAAGCAGCAGAGATCACGGTGTAAGGAGTTTTGTATGAAGATAGCATATGCAGGGCTTGATCTGCTCTCACCCGTGCTTGATACGCTCATCTCAATGGGTGAGAATATCGTCGGTGTGTTCACGTGCGACGTCGATAATGAGTTTGAGTTCAACACGCACGTGATCCGCACGGCGGAGGAAAACGGTATCCCGTGGACGTGCGACAGGATTCGTGCGGATGATATCGAGCGCCTGATCGACTCCGGGTGCGAGGCGCTTATATGCGCGGCGTACTATTACAGAATTCCCGTAACTGATAAAATGCACATGATAAACGTCCATCCGGGGCTGCTGCCGAAGGGAAGAGGCTCTTGGCCCATGCCGGTCGAGATCATGCGCGGCGAGCGCGAGAGCGGCGTCACGTTTCATAAGATCGCAGAGTCCTTTGATACGGGCGATATAATACTGCAAAGATCATTTGCGCTTGATCCGCGCGAGGATCTCGAGACCTTCACGCAGAAGATAAGGGCGTGCCTGCCCGATATGACGCGCGAGCTTATGAGTGACCTGCCGACCCTCTGCAAATCTGCCCGCCCGCAGGGAGAGGGAGAGTACCTCGCCTGTCCCGATCCGTCGCAGTACGTGCTGACGCCCGATACGGATGCCTCGGAGTGCGATCGTGTACTCCGCGCCTTTGCCGGGTTTGAGTGCTTCTACGACGATCCCGTGCGCGGAAGGATCGCCCTGTTTCACGGACGCGTGAGGGAGAGTCCGAGTATTAATTCACTGCCGGTCCGCGGCGGGTACATCGCCGCTGAGCGCTACAGGAACGTGTGATTTCAAGTGGGGAACAGAGGAGGTTTTATGGAACACATACTAACAAGAGAACAGATGAAAAGATGCGACGGCTATACGATAAATGTCGCGGGAGTGCCGTCTGTGACGCTGATGGAGCGTGCCGCGCGTGCCGCCCTTGACTATATCACAAAAAGCGGTGTCGATGTCTCACGCACTCTCGTTGTCTGCGGCGCGGGCAATAACGGCGGCGACGGCTATGCCCTTGCACTGATGCTCGCCTGTGCGGATGTCAATGTGTCGTATTACAAAGCGGGCGACGCAGATCATATGACCCCCGAGTGCCGGCATTTCTATGACGGCTGCGTCGAGGCGGGAATACCGCAGGAGAAGCAGTCCGATTTTTCGCAGTACACGCTCATAGTTGACGCATTTATAGGGATCGGCTTTCACGGCGAGATCGCGGAGGAAGCCGCCGACCTCATCGAGCGTATCACCGCTTCAAATGCGGTCGTGATCTCGCTTGACATACCGTCCGGTGTCGATTCCAATACGGGAGCGGCAGTCCGTGCCGTCCGCGCGGATGCGACGGTCGCCTTTGCGTATCGCAAGCCCGGACATATTCTTTACCCCGGAAAAACGCACTCCGGAAAGGTGATCCGTGCCGATATCGGTATAAAAGACGACGCGATCGGTGCGGATGAGCGCGATATCCGCGTGACCGATGATGCGTTCGTCCGCACGGCGCTGCCGCGGCGCCGCCCCGGCAGCCACAAGGGAACATACGGCCGCGTGCTCGCGATCGCGGGTTCGCCGGGAATGTGCGGTGCCGCGTATCTTTCGTCGCTTGCGGCGTATCGCAGCGGCGCGGGACTTGTTGAGGTGTTCACGTCCGACGTCAATGTACCGATAATCCAAGCAAAATTGCCGGAGGCGGTCGCGTCGCCGTGGGGCGATTTCCCCGCAGCGCTTGTGCGCGAGCGTGTGAAGCTTGCGTCCGCAGTAGTGCTCGGCCCGGGACTCGGACAGTCCGATAATGCACGCGCCATAGTCGAGGAGGTGCTGTTTTCCGAAGCGCCGATGGTCATAGACGCCGATGCTCTGAATCTTATCGCGGAGCACGAGGAGCTTCAGGGCATTCTCCGCGCGAGGGATGCCGTCGGCTCACTTACAGTTGTGACCCCGCACCCGGCGGAGATGGCGAGACTCACAAAAACATCAGTTGCCGATGTTGTCGCAGATCCGGTGGAAAACGCCGCAGCGTTCGCCGAGGAATACGGTGTGATATGCCTCTTGAAGGGCGCGGTGACGGCGATAAGCGACGGCACAAAAGTTTTGCTGAATACGACCGGATGCAGCGCCATGTCCAAGGGCGGCTCCGGCGACGTGCTCGCGGGTGTGATCGCGGCTCTCATGGCACAGGGCGCGGATGCCCTATCTGCCGCCGCTGTCGGAGCTTATCTGCACGGCAGAGCAGGGGAGGTTGCCGCCGCGCGGGTCGGCGAGTATTCGGTGCTTGCGTCCGAGATCGCGGACTGCATCGGCTCCGCAATAAAGGACATCGTAAAATAAAATAAAAGCACCGGAATGCTACCGCATTCCGGTGCTTTTTCATGCCTGCACGTATGTGCAGCCGGGGTTGGGGGTCAGTCCTTATAGTATTTTGCCTGAGCGGAGAACATCTCGGCATAAATGCCGCCTTTCTCCATGAGCTCATCATGCGTGCCGTACTCGGCAATTGTGGAGTTCGCGAAAACCGCAGTGCGGTCGGTAAATCTTGTGGACGACATACGGTGCGAAATGTAGATCGCAGTCCGCTTTTCCGCGAGATCGTGGAAATTCTTGTAGATGTCGTATTCCGCAATGGGGTCGAGTGCCGAGGTCGGCTCATCAAATATAACGATCGGAGCCTCGCGGTAAACAGCGCGGGCGATCGCGATCTTCTGTCCCTCGCCTCCGGAAAGCTCGATCCCGTCGGGATCGTACTCCTTGTAGATGTACGTGTCCATACCGAGCGGAAGCGTCTTTACGCGCTCCTCAAGTCCGCATTTGGCGACAGCATTTTTGAGACGTTCCTCGTTCGCATCAAGTCCCATAGTTATGTTTTCCTTGAACGTGAACTTGAATATCGAGAAATCCTGGAATACAACGCCGAGCAGCCTGTAATATTCCGTCAGCGGAATATCGCGCGCCGGGACGTTGTTTATGAATATCTCACCCTCGGTGGGTTCGTAGAACCGGCAGAGAAGCTTGACGAATGTCGTCTTTCCCGCGCCGTTCACTCCGACGATCGAGAGCGTCTCTCCCGCGCGGATCTTTATATTCACGTGCTCGAGTATCATGCGATCGCTCTTGGGATACTTGAACGAAACATCGCGGAACTCGATTTCCGCGCTCTCGGGAACACCGATGTGGGTGTTGCCGCTGTTGCGCCGCTCTTTTTCGGCGATCTTCAGACAGTGCAGATAATCCTTGAGATACCACGCGGTCTGGATCATGAGGTACGAATAGTTTGTGGACATTCCGAGCAGCGTCGATGAGAATGTGCCGGCGGCGGTCAGGTACATCGAGAAGTCACCGACCGTCATCGAGCTGTGTACGACCTGTACCGCAAGGAAGATGTACACGAATATGTCCTGAATCATTCCGATTATGCTTGTAACACCCTGAAGTGCGAGAAGCTTCTGCTGAAATGCAGTGTCGAGAGGAAGAAGATCGTTCTTCCAGCTTGATTCGGTGGTGTCGTAGATCCAGTCCTCAAGATTGTTCGTGCGAACTTCCTTTCCTGTGTACTGCGACGACATGAGAGACTGATAATACTCGTTGATGCGGCTTTTTCTCTTTCTCTCATCGTTGTACTTGTGCGGCAGAGTCCGCTGATAGCGTTCGATCAGGAAGCGCAGTACTGACGTGAAGAATATCGTCCCGAGGATCACGGGACTGAGCGTGAATACAACGGCGCTGATCGAGAACAGAGTGAGAAAAGAACCGACAACAGCCGTCGTAAGCTGCAATACGGTGTCAAACTGGTTGTTCTGTGCAAGCCATACGAAGTCCTGCATTTCCGGATCTTCTATGGTCGAGTAGCTCATCTCCATCACAGCTTCCGAAAGCATCTTCGATACGTTGAACTGGAAGCGCTCGCGCTCGCGAGAGTCCCACATACTGAAAAAGTAGCTGAATACCCTTACGATGAAGGTCGAGCCTGCCATGCCCGTTGCGTAGAGAAGAACCATTTTTATGTCGCGGCCGACCGTCAGCTCGTTCAGAAGTGCGCGGGTGAACAGGATCGGGATGATCGCCTGAACACTCTGCATGATGAGAAGCGGTATGCGGAACAAAAACAGCTTTTTGTTCGCCCGCCAAATGAATTTGTATGCGAATGCGAGATTTTTGTATCGCTCCTTCGCCGTGCCTTCAGCCTCGGTCTTTATCTTTTTTTCTTTAAGCTTTGCGGCTTTCCGCTCGGCACGGAGCTTTTTTCTTTCTTCGCGGCTCATACAGTCACCTCCTTATTCTGCGGGTCATCCTCAACATAGTAGTGAGCCTGCTTCGAGAACATCTCGGCGTAAACGCCGTTCTTTTGCATTAGCTCCTTGTGAGTCCCGTGTTCCACAAGCTCCCCGTCGGCGAAGCACGCAATGGTGTCGCAGAATTTGACGGATGCAAGTCTGTGTGAGATGTATATGGAGGTCTTGTTTTTGATTATGCTGTCAAATCTTTCGTAGAGCCGGACTTCCGCCAACGGATCAAGCGCTGCGGTCGGCTCATCGAGAATGACGATTGGTGCGTTTTTGTAGTACGCGCGTGCGCAGGCGAGCTTCTGCGCCTCGCCTCCGGAAAGTCCGGTGCCGTCGTCGTTGAACGCGCGGTTCGGATCGGTCTCAATTCCGTTTGGCAGCTTTGCGATGCACTCTGCAAGTCCGCTTTTCTCAAGCGCGTCGCGCAGAGCGTTATCGTCGTATTTGCGCGTCAGGACAATGTTTTCGCGGATACTCATGAAAAACAGGCAGTAATCCTGGAATACGACGGATAAAAGCTCACGATAGTCCTGTAATTTTATTGTCGAAATATCGACGCCGCCGACAAGGATTTTGCCCTCCGTCGGCTCATACAGACGGCAGAGCAGCTTTATGAATGTGCTCTTTCCGGCGCCGTTGTATCCGACGATCGAGAGCTTCTCGCCCGATTTCACCTTAATGTTTACGTGTTTCAGAACAAATCTGTCGGTGTTCGGATATTTGAACGATACGTCAACAAATTCGATATCGTATTTGCCGTGCGTCGGGGCATCACCCGATACGGTCTCGCGCTCGGCGCCTTTGTGTACCGTGTATTTCAAGTATTCCTTGTAATCGTTTACGTATCGCAGCGAGTACATGATCCTCGGGAACATTCCCGTGAATGACAAAAACGCTCCCGCAAACGCCATAACGGCGCCGAGAAACACGGAAAACGAACCGACGGATATGTTACCGTTTATTGCGAGATATGCACAGTATCCGTAGATAACGACAGTCTGCACAAGCTCGATCACCATCATAAGCACATCGCCAGGTGCGTGGTTACGCTGATTTTTGGCGAGGAGCTGCATCTGATTCTCCGCTTCAACATCGTATTTCTTGCGGAGCCATGAGGATGCGCCGTTGATGCGTACTTCCTTTGCGACCCCGAAATCTATCATGTTGTTCATGATATAGGAGAATTTGCGGGCGATGCGGTTGTGCTTTACGTAATACTCGTATGAGAAGTTATTCTGCCTCTTTGCGATCAGCGTGTCAAGCCCTATTACACCGATAATAAACAGTACGATTATCGGGTGGATAGACATGATTATGTACGTGTAGCCCGCAAGCTGAATTACGTTTTTTATGGATTCGAGAATGGTCGAATCAAAGAAATTACGCGGATCCACTTCGCTTGTGGCAAACGACTCAAGATCACGGACGTTTCCGTTTTCAAAGTTTTCGTAATCCATGTAGAGCCATTTTTTGCTGTTGTCCATCGAGGTGTAGTGAGAGGTTTTTGTGATCTCTTTCGTGCTGAAATGATTCAGAATCAGGTTTGCAAGATTGAAAAATATGATCACGGCAGCATAGATCCCGACATATCTGAGCGTTACGTCAAGCCTTCTCTCACCGGCAAGCTCATCGAGAATGTATTTCGGCATAATGAGCAGCGCAAACGGCTGAACCGTGCCGAGAATAAATCCGATGATCGAGAAAAACCATGTCCCGCGTGCAAGCTCCCACGAGCGGCGGAACATGAATCTCGCATTGGAAATGTAGTCTTTCAGTTTCAGTTTTTGCTCCATTGAAACTCCTTTCCGGCAGTGTCTGTCCGAAAAGCGTCATGGGTCGAACAGTTACGTGAGAATATACCCTCCGTGTGACTGTCTGTCATGACCTTCTCTTCTGACTCTTGATGTGGTTCTTCCTTTGATCTTCATTATGCATTTATCCTTCTTTCGATTGATTTTTTTATAATTCACAGCGCCTCACGCCGATTGTCTGTTGCTTAAAGTGAAATCCTCCTCAAAATTCCGGATCGCGTGCAGACGAATGTGTCAGGCGATGAAATTATGCTCATATAAAATACGAGTTGATATAATTCTACCACATTCGTCGTATAATGTCAATTATTTTGTCATCATTTCACAGTATTTGGAGCGTAAATTTCGGATATATGTACAAATTCGGATAAATGATGCCTGAATTGATGTACGACCGCACGTAATATATTCGGTTTTTTGATCGGTGTGAGGCGCGGTGATGCGTTATTTAAGGTACGGCTTGTTCCGTGCGTGCGCGGATAAGCAGTAGCCGTCTTTGTAATTTATCTCATGGGCAAAGATAAGCAGGGCTATTATGATCTCCGACGGCTGAGCATAGTACAGCGTCTTGCCGATTCCGTCGATCTCGATGTCGTGCCGTGAAATTATCCCCAGCGACAGAAGATCGTCAAGGACACTGCCGATATCCTCCGGTTTTATCTTGCAGGCTTCTGCCAAAACCTCGGCTTCAAAAACATATTTCGGATCCTTTTTGTGAATGAACAGTACCGCCCGTATCGTCTCGCGCGACGAAAGCGCTGCGAATATCTTCCGCATTTCCTCGCCTGTTCCGATGACCTTCGAGAAATTCTCGCCGTTCTCGGGAAAGAATGAGACGAACGGCACGCGTCCGTTCGAGGCGTAGGTGAATCCGGAATTGTTTATTATGTGAGAGGATTTGGTGGTCTTTTCCTCTTTTGCGTATCCGCCGTCGATCTTCATGTAGCAGTTGAATAAGCCGCGAACGGTCTGCCATGCGATCTCCCGCGCAGTGGTCATTCTCTTGTCCGACGGCGTGCACTGCATCAGACTGCGTATTCGCATTGATATATCGGAGATAGAGCAGGTGTCGTTGTCAAAGAGCGTGTCAATCGATACCCCGAGTGCCTGCGCGATCGGCACTAAAAGAGCGCCGTCAGGGTAAGTCTCGCTTGTCTCCCACTTTGACACTGCCTGAGCCGAGACACCGAGCATATGCGCAAGCTGCTCCTGCGTCATCCTCCGCTCAAGACGGAAGTGCTTGAGATTCGAGGACAGGCTCATTTGTGCGCGCCTCCTATCATCTTTACGTTATTTTTTATCGAGAATTCGTATCCGGCGCGTCCGAACATTCTCTCGTAAGCGATGGAGATCATCGCGAGAATAAGACCGTCGCCGAGCGAATTGTATATCGTGACCTCGCCTTCCTTGAGGTGTGCCGTTACTTTGCTGCAAATATCAATATCGCAGCATTTTTCGAGAATCTTCGTAGTCCGTGCAAAGCTTACCGACGCGTTCATTGATATGTATTCGGCGGTGAAATTTTCCGAGCAGGACGTCGAGTGAATGAGGTACAGTATCCGCAGCGCGTCGTCGTCCGCGAGAAACTTCATGAGATCGGTTATTTTCTCCCTCTTTTTGCCGTCGAGCAGCCAAGAGAAGTTTGATTTGTTGCAAAACTGCGTTACCGCAATGTTCAGATCGGGTGATGCGATCTTGAAGCTGTACATCTCCGGTTCGCAGATGTGCGAACGGTTCACTTTGTCGGACATGTGCGGTATGAGATCAACAAATCCCTTGTTTGTGCAGTTTGCGTTTTCCGTGTAGGCGGGGTATATCGCCTCGAGAATATCGAATATCTTGAGCGCTGCCTGCTGTCTGTCAAGTCCGGCGAATTCGTCCATTATCACTCGTTTTGTGTCTCTGGTGCCGTCCTCCAGACCGAGCAGCGTGTCTGTCGTGACGCCGTAATACTTTGCGAGTGCTGCGAGCATCGACAGCTCGGGCGTTGACGAGCCATTCTCCCATTTGGAGATTGTTTTATTGGATACGTTCAGGGACGACGCAACCTGTTCTTGTGTTATGCCCTTTGCGCGTCTCAGCTCGCTCAGCTTTGCCGCAAGTATGATCTCGTCCATGGAACCCCTCCGCAACTCAAAATTCGATCTTTATAGACACATTATATATTAATTCGACAACGGAATCAACCGAACACCAATTGAAAAATTCTCCGGAACGGAGAATTTTTGTAATATAAATCATCTGCGGGATGTATCAACCTCAGGTTGAGGCTGTGAAACGGGGAAACCATACATGATCTCACCTGTGAATAGTACAAATGCCGACCTGTCGTATGACAGATCGGCAATGATTTGTATGTAGGATCTCAGGCTTTCCCGGATCCGGCAGTTCTGCCGTTCTTCATTTGCGGGAACGCTCGGATGGGGAAGAACAGCCAGTTCAGATACGGCGTGAGAGACGCCGCCTTCCCGATGATAACGGGGAATACAAGTCCGACAGCAAGTCCGACTGCGACGTTGAGAATGTAACTCGTGATACCGAAGCGGTAGAGCGCGATCCTCGCAGCAGCGGTGAAGAACGTGTGCAGAAGGTATATCTGAAAAGAATACTTGCAGATAAAATCGAGCGCGCGCTGTACGGGCGACAGATTTGAGATGATGTCGATAAAGCAGACGGAAGCGAATATGCCGAGCACGGTTACTATGTCGTCAACGAAAATATAGCTGATGGCGCCGACCTTTATCAGGATCACCGTCACGGCGACATGAAGCGGAAGTACCGATACCCGCAGGAAAATCGGGATCTTCTTTACCGAGATCGACGGAAGACACGTGCCGAGCCCGAACGCGAGAACGCAGTTCATCGACGAATCGAATACGCCCATACTCATACCGAAATACCGCAGTATTATGAAGATCGCGTACAGTGCAGCCGTCTTTGCGGCGTTCGGTATTTTGTCGGGAATAACGCACCAGAATACGAACAGCCAGAATAGCGCGTACAGGAACCAGTATTGCGCCACCGGAGTTGACCACAGCATCAGTATGTCGGACAGGGACGACGGATTGTTGACGCCCGGAACGAGAGAGTTGACCGCAATGTATAAAGCGGAGAATATGAGGTACGGAAGCCCGAGGGAGAGAAGCTTGTTCCCGATAAACGAAAGCCTTGTGCCGTGTCGCCGCCATCCGCCGGTGAGCGAGTAAACAAAGCCGGACAAAAACATGAACAGATCAATGTGAAACGTCCAGATGAACTTTTCCACGGTGTCCATAAACAGCGGGATCTCTCCGCCTGAGGTGCGGATACCTATTATCACGTGACCGAAGACCACAAGTAAGCACGCGTAGCCCTTGAGCACGTCGGCAGCCTTATTCCTGCTCATATTCCATGCATTTCCTTCCTCTGAAATAAATCTGTCCGAAATCCATTACATCATACCACAAAAAATGTTCTATGTCTACAAAAAAGCTGAAAAAGCATTGACATTCGGGCGTTTTTGTTGTATATTTTATGTTAGGTTCTACAATATTATATTAATAATTGCTACTGCAAAAACGAATCATCGAAGGTCTGTTCTAATTGCGCTATCCCCCCGCAATATTTTCGGACTTTTCGCGTCACGTACCGGCTATGCCGCTGTTCCGGATCCTTTTTGTCGGTCAGGCGTATTATTCGGATCGTTATGCAAGTCATACGGTCTCTTTTTGTAATCGGTCCTTTTTGTGACCGGGCGCGTGCGGCGCACATTATATTTTAAGTCGGAGGGATAACATGAAAAAGCAGTATTACTGTGCTATCGATATTGCAAAGATCATATGCGCTGTGCTTGTGGTCTTTATACATACGTCCCCCCTCGGGTCCGTAAACGGCCTATGCAACTCCGTGCTTGTTAACTGTATCAGCCGGGTAGCTGTGCCGTTTTTCTTTATATCTTCGGGATTCCTGCTTTTCTCAAAAACGGAACTTTCCGCCCCCGACCTCGGCATGGTCGGCAAATATGAGCTAAAGCTCCTGAAGTTCTACCTGATATGGTCGGCGGTGTATTTTCCGTATACTCTCCTTGAGATGTATGTGAAGCGGAAAAGCGGTCTTGCCCTCTCAGTCTTTCTCAACTGGATGAAGAATATGGTCGTTACGGCGGGGTTCGGACTTCTGTGGTACCTCCCCGCGACGATTGTCGCCGTCGGGATCGTTGCACTGCTTCTGAAACGCGGCGTGAAGATCAACACTGTCGTGTTTATCGGGTTTGTCCTGTACCTGATCGGCCTATGCGGTCAGAGCTATTACGGTCTTGCAGCAAAGCTGCCGCTCTCCGATGAGGTAAGACAGGCAATACATACGTTCTATAATTTCATCGTGACTACGCGCAACGGCGTGTTCGAGGGAGTAATATTTATCGCCCTCGGCGCAAAGCTCTCACAAAAGGAGGAGTTCGGCTCACTTGCGCACTCGCTTGCGGGATTCTTTGCTTCGTCAGCGCTTTTGCTCTTTGAGTTTGTGTTTATCTCGAAAATGGAATGGCGCATAGATTACGATATGTATCTCAGCCTTGTCCCGTGCGCGTATTTCATGCTGAAAACGGCGCTTTGCCTCAAATGGGAGATACCGCCTGAGGTGCTGAGGTTCCTGCGTCCATACAGTTCGCTTATCTATTTCACACACATGATCCCGAAAATAATATGTGATCTGTTCTTCCCGTATCTCCATTCGCTTGTGCTGTTTTTCGGGGTTTTTACGGTAACGCTTGTGATCGATACAGCGATAATCCTTCTGTCACGTACAAAGCCATTCGGTTTTCTCAAAAAAATCTATTGAAAGGGAAGCTTTACGTGGGTACTCACACAAGAAAGATAAAATTCAATCTTTTGTCGGTGGTCCTGTGCCAGGTGGTCACCATCGCGATCGGATTCCTGCTTCCCAGGCTCTATATAGAAAATTTCGGCTCTGCCGTAAACGGTGTCCTCTCAACGATCAAGCAGATCTTCACATATCTGTGCCTGCTTGAGTCGGGTGTCGGGCTTGCAACCTCGCAGGCGCTCCTGAAACCTGTCGCAACGCGCGACCGTGACTCGATAAACAGTATCCTTGCCGCGACAAAGAAGCATTACGTCAAGATCGGCTACCTCTACGGCGCCGCCGTCGCGGCAATAGCAGTGATTTACGGATTCTTCATTGATACCGGAATGCCGTCCGTAACAGTTATTGCACTTGTTCTTCTCAACGGCGTGCCGTCGCTTGTCACCTTCTTCATCCAGGGAAAATATTGCCTCCTCCTTGAAACGGACGGAATGCAATACGTCATAACGAATTCCCAAACCGCATTGCAGGTCGCGAGCGGACTGCTTAAAGCGGCAGTCCTGATACTTACGAACAACCTCATTCTGATGCAGGCGTCGTATTGCCTTGCGGCTACGGTTCAACTGTTGTACGTTACCGCGTATGCAAGACGCCACTACGACTGGATAGACTTTGAGTGCGAACCGGATTTCGAGTCGATATCGCAGAAGAATTCCGTGCTGATCCATCAGATCTCCGCAATGGTGTTCAACAATACGGATATCCTGCTCCTGTCGTTCCTCGCGGATTTCAGTACGGTCAGCGTATATTATATCTACAATCTGTTCTTTTCGCAGGTAGAGGTGTTCATAAGCAGCCTTGTCAAGGGCTTCAACTTTGCACTCGGGCAGCTCTTTTCCGTCAACCGTGATGAGTTTCTGAAGAAATTCCGCGTATACGAGTGTTTCTATGTAATGGCAAATTTCATCGTCTATACGGCGATGTGCGTCTTTCTTCTGCCGATCATCCAGATCTATACCGGCGGAATAAACGACGCGGACTACATAAATCCCACGCTCATAATCCTTTTCGTGATAGCAAAAATGCTGTCGGCGGCAAAGCTGCCGTCAAGCCAGGTGATAGAGTATTCCGGTCTCTTCAATTCAACAAGATGGCACGCCGTATGCGAGATGGTGATAAACCTCTCGCTCACGGTCATCGGTATCATCAAATGGGGAATATGCGGCGCACTTGCGGGCACCGTCGCGGCGATAGTGTTCAGATGCATCGTGACGCTCATCTATACTAACCGGAGTATCCTCGGGCGTAGCGCACTCAGAAGCTTCGGCGTTGTAGCCGCAAACGGCGCGGTGTTCGCCGCCATCTTTGCAGTCTTCGGTGCAAAGCATTTCTGCGATATGAAATTCTTGCCGCTGTGTCTCCACGGCGTACTCAATATGCTGTGGATCGTGCCGGCGTATCTTTTGGTGAATTTTATACTCTGTCCCGAGGCACTCAGGGCGGCAGTCGGTAAATATAAGAGTGTCATAGACGGTGCGAAAAAATGAAGGATGTAATAAAAAAAGATCTGTACAGATTCTACGGCGATCGCGGCGAGACGCTGCCGTACCGTGTATTCCGCAAGCCTGAGCTTAAATTTCTCATAGCCCTCAGGCGTGCGCACAACTCAAAGAATCCGATAGCTCATCTGCGGCTTTACAGACTTTCACACAAGACGGGAATACAGATCCCCGCGCGCACCGAGATCGGCGAAGGCTTCTATATAGGGCATTTCGGTCGGGTGATAATACATCCGAATTCCATTATCGGGAAAAACGTCAATATCGGTACGGGTGTGACGATCGGGCAGGAAAACCGCGGCAAGCGCATCGGAACGCCGCACATCGGAGACGACGTGTGGATCGGCACGAACGCGGTCATCGTTGGAAATATTACGATCGGCTCGGACGTGCTTATAGCTCCCCTTGCATACGTGAATTTTGACGTGCCGGATCACAGCATCGTCATAGGAAATCCCGCAAGGATAATAAGCCGCGATAATGCCACGGCAGGCTATATTCAGAACAGGGTGTGAAAGATGAGTATACCTAAGATCATACATTACTGCTGGTTCGGCAGGAATCCGCTTCCGCCGTCCGTTCAAAAGTGTATAGCATCATGGAAAAAGAAATGTCCGGATTACGAGATCGTAAGATGGGATGAAACAAACACGGATGTAAATGAGAATGAGTATACCGCGGAGGCGTACAAGGCGGGGCGGTGGGCGTTCGTCAGCGATTATTTCAGACTGAAGGTCGTCTACGAGAACGGAGGTGTCTATCTCGACACCGACGTGGAGCTTCTCCAAAGCCTTGACAGCCTTACCGATAATTATGACGGATTCTTCGGGTACGAGTGCGGTAAAAACCTTATTGCTACGGGGCTTGGCTTCGGTGCGGTGCCGGGAAACCGATTTGTCCGGGCAATGCTTGAGGCATACGACGGGGTTCGGTTCATCGACGCTGACGGCAACACGGACGCAACACCGTGCCCGGAGAGAAATACCGCAGCGGTAACAAGGCTCGGCGTCGATCCGTCGAAGCGGGGTCAGGTAATAGACAATGTCTGCTTCCTCTCGGAAGAAGTCCTGTGCCCGATAAACTTCTTTACAGGGGAGAAGAAAATAACGAAAAACACCGTCTCGATACATCACTACGATGCGTCATGGTGCGGAAAAGTCACAAGGCGGACGCTGCGGCTGAAAAGGCTCATCGGAATAAGACTTTACTCTTTTCTATATGAAAAACTATTATATAAATCAGACAGGTGGGAATGGTAATGAGTTATCTTGATTATGAAAAAGTCGATAAGAGAACAGCTGAAAGACTTGAGAAACTGATCGAAAAATCATACAGCTCGTACTGGAAAAAGAAAAGAGCCTTTGACCTTATTTCAACGACCCTGATCATGATAATTCTTATAATACCGATCCTTATAACCGCGCTTATAATCTATATTGACGATCCGCACGGCAGTCCGTTCTACAAGCAGATCCGCATCGGCAGACACGGCAAGGAATTCTATATGTACAAGTTCCGTTCGATGTACGTCGATGCCGATAAGCGCAAAGCGGAGCTTATGGCACGCAACGAGATGGACGGACCCGTGTTCAAGATCAAGGACGACCCGAGAATAACGAGAGTCGGCCGCGTTATAAGAAAATATTCGATAGACGAGCTGCCGCAGCTGTTCAACGTCTTTGTCGGCAATATGAGCCTTGTCGGACCGAGACCGCCGCTGCCCGACGAGGTCGAGCAGTACACGGATTATGACAAGCTACGCCTGATAGTCACACCGGGAATCACCTGCACATGGCAGATAATGCCGAACAGAAACGATATCCCATACGAAAAATGGCTCGAGATGGATCTCGAATACATAGAAACGCGTACAACGTGGAAGGATATAAAGATCATTTTCAAGACGCCGTTTGCCATGCTCGAAGCCACAGGAAGATAAAAATGAAGATAGCTATGATAGGCCACAAGGCCATACCGTCTACACGCGGCGGGATCGAGACTGTTCTAACGAATCTCTGTCCGCTGATCGTCTCCGACGGCAATGACGTCGTGTGCTACAACCGTACCTCCGACAAGATCGAGCCTGAATTTGAGGGCGAGGTTAAGGGCGGAACGTATAAGGGTGTAAAACTTAAGCGCGCACCCACGCTTAAGGTGAAAGGGATCGCCGCGCTGCTCGCTTCGGTTACCGCCGCAGTGCGCGCCGCGTTCGGGAAATACGATATAGTCCATTTTCACGCGGAAGGACCGTCCGCCGTAATAATAATTCCGAAGCTGTTCGGAAAAAAATGCGTTGCAACGGTTCACGGACTCGATTGGCAGAGAGAAAAGTGGCAGCACGGCTTCGGCGCGAAGTATATAATGTTTGGCGAGCGCATGATCGCGCGTCATGCCGACGGCATTATCGTGCTGAGCGAGAGTGCGAAAGAGTATTTCCGCGAGACATACGGACGTGACGCCGTAGTGATACCGAACGGTATTGCCGCCCCCGAGCGGGTCGCTGACAACATCATCTCCGAAAAATTCGGGCTTGTCAAGGATTCGTATATCTGCGTCGTCGCAAGACTTACGGAGGAGAAGGGAATACACTACCTCATAGACGCATACAAAAAGCTCGACACCGACAAAAAACTCGTTATCTGCGGAGACTCAAGCGACACCGACGACTACGTCGCAAAGCTGAAGGAGTCGGCGCGCGGACACGACGGTATCATCTTTACAGGGTTTATATCGGGCGATACCCTTGCATCGATTTACAGCAATGCATACGCCGTTTGCCTGCCGTCGAATATCGAGGGAATGTCAATAAGTCTCCTCGAGGCGCTCGCGTATTCAAATGCCGTCGTGTGCTCAGATATTCCGGAAAACGTAAGCGTCTGCGAAAACAGCGCAGTATTTTTCAAAAAGGGCGACGCGGACGACCTTGCCGAAAAGCTTACTATGCTTCTCCGCTCTCCGGAGACTGTGGAAAAACTGAGGAGCGTCGCGAAAAGCGACGTGCTCGCACGGTTTTCATGGGACAGGACCGCCGATGAGACGGTCGCATTCTATAAAAACGTACTGAAAGGATCTCATACAATATGATCGAAGCCTTTGCAATCATATCGGAAAAGCTCGGCGCGATTGTCCCCGAAGAGGACAAAATCATGTTCGAAAGAACCTTTTCTCTCCTGAAGCAGGAGCGGAACGTGTTTGTATTCGGGTACAACGATAAAGCCGCTTACAGGGAATTTCTTCAGAAAAACAAAAACGCTCTGCGCAACGTTGCGGGATCTGTTTGCGGGCAGATGCCGGAACTGAAATTTAAGTATGTTCCGTCGAAAAAAAGAGGGAAATATGCGAAAAAGCCCGCTGCAGGCACACGCAACTATCACAGGGGCGTAAAGAACATAGTCGTGTCGCTCATCTGCCTGATGCTTGCATTCATCATCGGCATCGTCAGCGTGAACTATATTGCAAATCGGAAATTCAAGGAGAATTTTTACTCGGTCAGCCTTCCGCATACCTATGATAATTTCAGAATAATCCAGCTGAGCGATATCCACACCTCGTCCTACGGAGAGGGGAATTCAACTCTCATCGAGCGGATAACAAAGCTTTCGCCCGACTTTATCGCGCTCACCGGCGACTGCGTCGATCAGGACGCTGATATCGACCAGACGGTGCAGCTCTGCACCGCTCTCGCAAAGATCGCCCCGACCTACTATATCTACGGCAATAATGAGTGCGAAAAAGCCTTCGCGTCCACGATGACGCTTGAGGATCTTGATGCTCTCATCGGCGCTTCAAACGGAAAGCGCGACGTGACAAAGCTTTATGCACTCGACAACGGGCTTCGCGACGCGCTCGAGGAAACGGGCGTCAAGGTGCTTTTCAACGAGAGTGACGTGATAGACGTCGGCACGAACCGCATACGCATATTCGGTACGCTTACGTCGAATCCTTCGGCATTCTGGGATTATGCGGGCGAGGAGTTCAACAGCTTCATATCCGACAGCTCAAATGAGGTGAAGATCCACCTTTGCCACACGCCGCTTCTCATAGAGACGCTCGATGAGGAGGAGTATTGGGGCGACCTTGTACTGTGCGGCGATACGCACGGCGGAGTTGTGCGCCTGCCGATGTTCGGCGCGCTGTATTCGAGAGACTACGGCTTCCTGCCCGAAAAGCGCGGCTATATGATGTACGGCAAGTATATCGTCGGAGATTCACAGGTGATAGTAAATTCGGGTCTCGAGAACAAAAACCCGCTCAGAATATTTAATCAGCCCGAGATCGTTATAGTCGATGTAAATAAGTATTAACGGAGGTATAGGCTTTGATAACACAAATTATAAAGATGACCGCCGTGGTAATATCCGCAGTTTTGGTTTTGAGCGCGGGAATGACGTTCTGGAAGAAAACTCGCAATCAGACGAAAAGCCAGACAAAGGCAGAGCTGAAGCGCATAAAGCTTTTCCGCATGAGCGCCGTTCTGTATGCAATAGTGATCTGCTTCGCGTATACCGTTTCGTCCTATTTTGATACTACAAAGCAGGCGACGGCGATAATAGGGCTCAACTATGCCGAGGCTTCTCTCGGACAGAACGTCAACGGTACAAGATACAATATGTCCGAGATAATCTGCGATGACGTGATCGACCGCGTGATAAAGAAGGGCGGCTTCGACGACCTTTCGACGGATGATCTGAAGAGCTGCTTTACGGTCGTTCCCCTCAATCAGGGAAATTCGTATTCAAAAGACAACTATCATATCTCGACCGAGTTTGCCGTCTACTATCAGGCATCGAAAAAGACCAAGAAATACGACACGAACGCCGTGGCTCAGCTGCTCTGCAATTCCTATCGGGATTACTACTTCGATAATTACGTCAGTGACTTCCAGTTCCAAATGGACGACTTTGACGAAAAGACCAAGGACCTCGACTACATTGATATCGCGACGCTCCTTTCCAACCGCGCGAACAATATTCTCAACTATCTCTACGGTCTCAGAGAAAAGAATTCCGCGTTTATTTCGTCAAACGGCTCAACATTCGCTTCTGTCGCGGCAAAGGTCGATATGCTGAACACCGCGCAGATCAATGAATCGATCTATTCGTATATCCTGCAAAACGGCATCTCGCAGGATTCCGATAATCTTAAACACCGCTACACATATATAAATATTCTTCTCGATTATCAGAAGCAGAAGCTTCAGGAGTCGTATGATATAACGAATGCCGCAATAGCCAAGTACGACAAGGATATGGCGCGGATCGTCCTCGTCCCGACTTGGGACGATGTCGGTCAGTATTATATGGGTCGCACGAAGATCGGTATCGACACTCTGTCGGTCCAGTCCGTTGCTCACAGCAACAGTATTGCCGCGGTAGAAAAGAGCATCAAGGACAACGAACTGAAGCTCGCGAAGTTCGGCGAAGCTGCCGGCAATACTGAAGCGAATAAGAAGTACGTAACGGAGCTTATCTCGAGCACGGAGACCGCGCTTGTGGATCTTGCCGAGGAGGCGCGTCTCATCGGTCATGAGTATTATTCGACTCAGATGAACCAGTGTATTTCCGCGAGCGTCTACCAGCCGTCTGTGCTGTCGCGTGCGAAAACTCTTGCCGTGGTCGCACTGCTCGCGTATGCGTCGTGCCTTATGTTCGTGTCGTCGAAGGATTTCGCGCGGCATGAAGATGACTGAGAGGGGAGGGTAACTGTATGGAAGAAAGAAAAGTATTCAGATACATCAAACGGATGCTGCCGTACGTGCTTGTGCTCTCGCTTGTACTCTCGGGATTTGTCCACTATTTCATGAGAAAACGTCAGACCTATGTTTCCTCTGCCGTAATCAACTATAATTTTGAATCGGCGGAGCAGGGCAAAACGCCTATCGGAACCGACCTCGATGTCAGCGAGATCAAGTCCTCCGCGATACTTGCCAAGGCGATCGACAAGCTCTCTCTCTCAGATAACTATTCGGCGGACAAGCTTTCATCAAGAATAACCATAACCGAGGTCCCCGACCCCGATAAGGAGGCGCAGAAGAACGCCAAGCTCGAGGACGGCGAGGAGTACGTCTACGTTCCGACAACGTATATAGTCGCATTCACGGCGAACAGCTCCGAGGGCGCAAGATTCGCGCAGTCGATGCTCGACGAGATCCTCGATACGTATTTCTCCGTATTCGGTGAGAATTACATCAATGTCGATCACATCAGCAACAATATCGAGGAGATCTACAACAACGATTACGACTACTTGAGAATGGTCGAGCATATCGACAACAATATCGAGGAGACCGTAAATATTCTGTATCAGCGCGACAGCGCGTATCCCTACTACCGTTCAACGAAAATGGGCGTTTCGTTCGACGATATTATCGACGAATTCAATTTTATTAGAAACGTGACTCTCAAGGATCTGTACTCCAAGATATATAATTATCAGATAACAAAGAGCCTGAGCCTTCTCAACGCATCCTACAATACGAGAATCGACAACAACGCAATATCCGGCTCGAACGAGAGAAAAATGTTCGACGATATCGAAGAGGTCATAGACGCATATGTCTTCAAGATGCGTGAGTCGGGCAATACCGACATCACGTCGGATTACATCCTCAATGAGGTGCACAGCAAGGACATCACCGACGGCGACGGCAATATCATCACAAAGGGCGACCAGACTGTCACGTATGACGAGCTGATCTACGCGTGGCGCGACCACGACCTGAACGATGCCATCGCAACCGTCGATACGGCGTACTGCCGCTATGTCCTCGATTCCTTCAATGCCTGCAAGGGTACCTGCGGCGGCAAGTGCAAGGATTCCGACAGGACATGCGAGGAACTGTCAAATCCCGAGTACGCGGAGATCGTAGCGTCGGTGCAGGCGGAGATCAAGGATATGGTCGACGACCTCACAACTCTGTATGATAAAACCGTCGCCACCAACAGCGAGTATAACGGTTACCTCGGCTGTAAGAACATCTCGATCCTCTCATCGGCATCAACGAACGCGAGCGTCAACGTTATGCTTTACAGCGTGATCGCATTCGTGTTCATTGTGGTAGTTTGCTGCGGCGGCCTCATCCTTATCGGCAGAATGAATGATATAATCATCGCGAACTTCTATACCGACAAGAAGACCGGCTTCTACAACCGTTCGTATTTCGACAAATATCTGCAAAAGAACAGCAGAACCATTATCGACGACGGAACTGTCATGGTTTCGGTGCTCATCACCAACCAACGCGAGATCAATAAGGAGTTCGGACGCAACGTCGGCGACGATGTGCTGAAACTCTTTGCGGACGACCTGCGCACCGTATTCTCAAAGATGAAGACAATGTTCGTCTATAACGAGAACTCACACTTCGTTGTCGTAATAAACAAGAGCGATTCCATTACAGCCGAAGACGCGCTTCAGACGTTTGCCGTCTACCTCGATAACCGCGAGACTTGCGAAAATGTTTCGATAAAATATGAGGTCGGCGTCGCCGAAACATTCAGAGAGAGGATCAAGTCGGCAAGAGCGCTGCTCGTCGAGGCTATAAAGAACAGCAGACCGTTTGAGTCCAAGGCAAAATCCGACGAATAAAAACCGATCACATAACTGACGAAAGGGGGGGGAGACATTGCAGGGAGAGCGCACAATACAGGCGACGATCAAGGTCTACTTCACGGCTGTCCTGTTTCTTATGTATTACTTTATTAACGAAGCCGTGTTTGTCGGCGGCATTGGTATCACCCTGCGACACGTTTTCGCCCTTCTAACCGTTATGTCGGCGTTCGTGTACTTCCTCGTGAAACCGGATATATCTAAGGCGGCGGTCTCCGTGAAATCGGCGGCAGTGTTCGCCGTCCCGCTTCTCATAATCATACTTTCGTCTATGCTCGTTTGGGTCATAGAGAAAAGCGCAGTCTCTACCATTATGAGAGGTATATCGGGGTGCGTGATATATACAAATATCCTCTCATGCGCCCTTGCCGCAGGAGCGGTAATGTATGTGTTCGGCGAGGACGGGATCTGGTACAACCTTGCGGCGATACTCGCGTCGAATCTGCTCATGATCCTCACGATCATGGCGTCCGACGGCGTAGGTGCGTTCGTCAGCGAGTTTGTGGCGCTTGTAGTAAGCTTTGCAGACAATACCGGCGAGACTATAGTTAAAGCGGAGATACACGAGCTTGCTTTCTGCCTCGGCGCATATCTTATATATATGCTCTATAAACCGAAGAAAAAGCTGTGGTTTTGGGTGCTTTTCGGGCTTACCTGCTTCTGCTTCCTTGCCGCGTTCAAGCGTATCGCAATGGTCGCGATCGCCGTTGTCGCGTTGATCCGCGTGATCCTGTTTCTTTTCGCGAAAATATCGCAGAAGGCAGTGCTTCGCGCAACAAATGCGGTAATGCTTATATCAGTGGTGCTTCTGATCGGCTACATCTGGATCATAAAATCAGATTTTTTCACCTACATCGAGAAGATTGGACTTGATACGAGCGGACGAGCCTTTATCTATTCGCACGTCAATAACTACTACTCGTTTTCTCCGTCGTTCGTCGGACGCGGTATCGGCTTTCTTACCTACCAGCTGAACGAGAGCGTTTCGCTCGGTGTTTCCGCCGTGCACAACGATTTCTTGCAGTTCTATATTGACCTCGGATTTTTCGGGTATATTCTGTGGCTCCTTTCGATGACCGTGCTCCGCACAAAATATTTCGGAAAGAACGATCCCGATTCTGCCGTCATCACAGCTCTCCTGACGGTGTACCTGATAGTCGTTTCGAGTACCGACAACACAATGAACTACCCGCTTCTGACGACAGTCATGGGCGTAATAATAATCGGCAACAGCTATGCGAATAAAGTCAGGCGTCAGACTGAATATTTCGACACACATCCGCTCAGTTTATGAGATTCCAGATCATCCGGAGGGCATGAGAAAAATGAAGATATTGATCGTCAATAAATTTCTGTACCCCCGCGGTGGGTCTGAGAGCTATATGCTCGGCATAGGCGAATATCTTGCGTCTCACGGTCATACCGTCCGCTATTTCGGTATGCAGGACGAAAAGAATACCGTCGGAAACGATCCGGGGCTTTATACGCAGAACATGGACTTCCACGGGAAAAGCCTGTCGCGCTTTCTGTATCCCTTCAAGATAATTTATTCGCTTGAGGCAAAACGGAAGATCGGGCGTGTTATAGACGAGATGCGTCCCGATATCGTTCACTTGAACAACATTAATTTTCAGCTTACCCCGTCGATCATCGACGCGGCAAAGGAGCGTAATGTCCCGGTAGTGTGGACGCTCCATGACTATCAGCTCGTCTGCCCGGGACATCTCCTGTATAACAGCGACCGTGGGTGCGTCTGCGATAAATGCGTTGGCGCAGGGAAGTGGAACTGCGTTAAGGACAAGTGTATACACTCCTCTGCGGTAAAGAGTCTCCTCGGTGTGATCGAGGCAGCGTTCTATAAAGCCCGCGGTACATATAAAAAGGTTGATCGCTTTATCGCCCCGAGCCGCTTCCTTTACTCCAAACTCGTCGCGGATAACAAAGACCTCTTTGAGGGACGCACAACGGTCATCCACAATTACGTAGCAAAGAAAACGCTGCCTGACGGGGCGCGCAGCAATTTCGATTTTCCCTATATCGCTTTTGCCGGCAGACTCAGCGAGGAAAAGGGAACGCGGATCCTGCGTGACGCTGCCGGACTGTTGCCGGACGTGCAGTTTGTCGTGATGGGCAGCGGACCTGACGAGGGACTCCTCTCCGGTATAGATAATATCCACCTGACAGGGTTTGTCACCGGCGCGGAGCTTGACACAAATATTGCGTTTGCATCGGCTGTGGCTGTGCCGTCCGTTTGCTATGAGAACTGCCCGATGGCGATCCTCGAGGCGCAGATGCTTTCCGTGCCGTGCGTCACAATGAATATGGGCGGTATGGCAGAGCTTGTTGAGGACGGGCGTACAGGCGTGCTTGCCCAAAGCACCGATGCCGAGTCCTTTGCAGCAGCCGTCAGGGATATTCTCTCTGATAAGGAGAGACATGAAAAAATGCGGCAGAACTGCGCTGAGAGTGCGAAACAGTTCCTGACACTCGACGGATACTGCGAGGAGCTTTTGAAACTGTGCGGTGAGGTGATCGGAAATGGCTGAGGTCAGCATAATCGTGCCCGTGTACAGGGTTGAAAAATATCTCGACAGATGCCTGAAGTCGCTTGTCTCTCAGACGCTTGGGGATATTGAGATAATACTGGTGGACGACGGCTCGGACGATCGCTCGCCCGAGATGTGCGATTTGTGGGCGGCAAAGGATCCGCGCATCCGCGTTATCCACAAGGAGAATGCGGGACTCGGCTTTGCCCGCAATTCCGGACTTGAGATCGCTTGCGGCAGATTTATCGGATTTGTCGATTCCGACGACTATGTCGCGCCCGATATGTTCGAGCGGCTGTATACAGCGGCTGTGAACGAGGGCGCCGAGATGGCAATGTGCGGCTTCCGCTGTATCGGCGGGATCATGACCGCAAAGGAAGACGACGTTCAGGACATCAACTGCTTTGACGAATATACGGTGTTTCGCGGCAAGGAAGGCATCGACCGCCTCATGCTCGATATATCGGGTGCATTGCCGCAGGAAAAACAGGACAGCAAGTACGGTTTTTCCTCCGTGAAAAACATATACTCGGCTGACGTGATTCGTCGGCACGGACTGAGATTTTTGTCCGAGCGCGAGGTCGCGAGCGAGGACGTGTTCTTCCTGCTCGATTTTCTTGAGTGTATAAATTGTGCGGTCGGCATCCCCGGCGCGTATTACTGCTATTGCCGGAACGGCGAGTCGCTCTCAAAGAGCTACCGCAGCGATCGCTTTGAGAAATGCACCGTAATAATCGATGGGATAATCGCACACCTTTCGCGGCGTATGCCGGAGAATGAATACAAGCTTTACACTGATCGCCTGTATCAGGCGTATGCGCGGGCGGTCTGTATGCAGGAGATACAGTTTGCGGACGCAAACGGCATAGACAGGCGCGAGCTTAACCGACGGTTGCGCAGAGTCTGCCGCTCGGAGCGCCTGAGAACTACGC
Organism: uncultured Eubacteriales bacterium; assembly: GCA_934446065.1. GTDB lineage: Bacteria > Bacillota > Clostridia > Oscillospirales > CAG-272 > UMGS1312. The sequence goes on along the minus strand of CAKSDP010000008.1, from coordinate 45,742 downwards.
TCAAAAACTATCCGTGGTATAAGCTGCCGCCGACGCAGGCGGCGTTCGCAATGACGATGAGATTTTCTCTTATAGGAATTCAGAAGATACTCGTTCGTCTGAAGAATGGGGGATGACTGTGCGTTTTTCGGTAATTGTTCCCGTGTACGGCGTGGAAAAGTATATTTCAAGGTGCATCGACAGCATCATAGCGCAGGATTTCACCGATTTTGAACTTATAATCGTCGATGACGGCTCAAAGGATACATCTCCCGAAATATGCGACAGATACGCCGCAAACGACAGCCGCGTGAGGGTCATCCACAAGGAGAACGGCGGGCTTGTCTCCGCGCGGAAAGCGGGCATGGCTCAGGCGCACGGCGATTACATAATCAATGTGGACGGCGACGACTGGATCGAGCAGGGGTACCTCCGCACGGCGAGCGAAATAATAAACGAATATTCCCCCGATATCGTCACATTTGCAATAAACTATGTGCGCGGCGATGACGTTACGGTCGATCCCGAGCCGATAGATGAGGGACTTTACTCGGGTGATGCACTTCGGACCGTCACCGACAATATGCTTATGACGCCCGATATGAGGCATATGCATTATTTCCTGTGGGGCAAGGCGTTTCGCCGCGACGTTATCGCTGATATCGAACTTGCCGCAGACGAACGCATAAGCATGGGCGAGGACGTAATGTGCGTCATCCCCGCGTATTGTCGCGCCGAGAGCGTGTATGTTTCGGCGGTGCCGGTGTATGACTGTCGGTGCCGCAGCGATTCAATGTCGCGCTCGTACAAATCATCGCACTTTGATGATATTGCACTCGGAGTGAAGCTGCTGCGGGAGGTGCCGGATCAGCCGGCAGGGTATTCGCAGTCGCTTGACAGATATGCGGCGTTCATGTTCTTCGTGATATTCGCGACGGCTGCCGCCGATGACGTGCGCAGTGTCTGCCGCTGTGCGCGGTCGGTGTGGGACAGTGAATTTGATTTGGCCTTTGCCCGCGCCGGGTTCGACACGATCACCGCTAAAAGCAAGATCGCAATGTCGCTTCTCTCGCGCCGCAGATTCGGAGCGGCATACGCCTTCCTGCGGATATGCAGCAAACTGAAAGGTAATACGTAATTATGAAGCCATGCGAAATTTCAATAGTTATGGCGGTGTACAACGGTGAAAAGTACCTGCGGGATACTCTCGACAGTATCGTCTCGCAGAGCTTTGATTCGTTTGAGCTTATCGTGATCGACGACGCGTCAACCGATTCAACGCCCGAGATACTGAAGGACTACGCCGAGTGTGACGCGAGGATCAAAGTATTCCGAAATCCCGAGAATCTCAGGCTTGCCCGCTCTCTCAATCGGGGCATAGGGCTTGCCGAGGGAAAATATATCGTGCGCATGGACGCCGACGACATCTGCCTCACCGACAGGCTTGAGTGCCAGTATGCGTACATGGAAAGTCATCCGGAGATCGGCGTGTCGTTCTGCAAATATTTCACGCTGAGCGGCGAGTGCATAATGCCGTGCGCCGTCGGTCGCGAGTGCGATCCCGACAGGATCAAGGCGATGTTCCTGTTCTTCTGCCCGGTGCTTCATCCGGGGGTCATCGCAAAATCGGAGCTGATTAAAAAATACAGCTACGACCCGGAGCACACCTGTTCGGAGGATCTCGATATGTGGCTGCGGATGCTTTGTGACGGCGTTCGTATCGCGTGCAGCGGAGATTACCTCGTGCTTTATCGGATACACGATATGCAGATCACGTCAACGACTACCGAGAAGCAAAAGCGTGAGGTGCTCGAGAGCGAGCGCGTGTTCTATTCGAAAATGCTCGGCGCTATGTCCGACGAGGACGCAGAGCTTTATATAAACAGCTTTTATTTCCGCAACTCATTCAAGAGAGAGCAGATGCTGCGCTTCTATAAGTTTATCGTCAGAGAAAACCGCAGAACAAGGCAGTTTTCCCATACCGCCATTGTCAATGCCGTGGCGGAGGTGCTTGCCGAATACAGGCGGGCGGGGGAGATCAGTACATCAGATAAGCTTTACTTCCTGCGGTTCGGCGGAATAAGGCTTCTCACGGAGATAACAGCAAGAAAAAAACAAGGAAGAAAGGATATCGAAAATGCGCGTGCCGCGGCTGCAAGAGCCGGATTTGAAGAGACGGGCGCGCATGGACGGCTTCCTGTATATTCGGGGAATAACATATGAACGAAAGTAGCATTCTCATGATAATCATTTTTATCACCGCGTTTATCGCGTTTATTGCGGTGGGACTCCTCTTTGTCAACCGTGCTCACAAGAGCTTCAGCGGCGAACGCCAGACTCAGTTTGAGCCGCTACTCTATGTGCAGAAGCGATACGAGAAAATAAGAAAAGTGACGCGTATCCCGTGCGGCGTCCTCTATATTATGGCGAGCGACGAGATGGAGACAAAGGATTCACGTGGAAAAGAGCGAGCCTATGCGCATCTGAGCGGAACGCTGCTCGCCTCGTTTGACGGCGAGGACGATCTGGTATCGCGGGTGAATTCGCGAGAGTTTATCGTGATGACGAGAATGAGCGAGTCAAAGCTCAATACCGTGATCGAGCAGATAATGTACGACCTCATGCTCTTCTCGAAAACAAATGCCGGCGTTCCGAATATTGCCGTAAGCTTCGGCGCGTATCTGATACCGGCGGGGACGATCACGTTCGACGAGACTGTCGCGCGGGCAAAGCTCGCCTGCGTTGAGGCGAAGAACAGCGCTCGCAGATACGTCGCGTGGGACTACAACCTCCAGAGCGATTACGACAACCGCGCACTGATAGAGGAGAACCTCAAGAACGGTATCGAGAACAACAATTTCTTCCTCGAATTTCAGCCGATCATCGACATCGGAAGCGGCAATATCGTCGGCGGCGAGGTGCTCACAAGACTCAGCAGCGATTCGAGAGTTCTTCTGCCGTCGGAGTTTATCTCCGTTGTCAAGAACAAGAACATGGATGCCGAGTTCGACTTCTTCGTTTTCGAGAAAGCCTGTCAGTGGATATCGGGTCACGCCGATACCTGCAAGCATCTTGACCACATCTCGGTGAATTTTTCGCGAAATACGCTTTCAAAGCCCGATTTCGCGGAAAAGCTTCTCGCGATCGAGGATGGCTACGGAATAACGCGGTCGTTCGTCTCGATCGAGGTGATCGAGGATATGAACGACACGGTTTACGATATTGCGGCGATCCGCGAAAATCTCGATCGCCTGAAGAAATCGGATGTTTCAATATCGCTTGACGATTTCGGTGACGGGTATTCGTCGTTCGACGATCTGAAAAATTTCCCGGTTGACGTAATAAAAATGAGCAAGGCTGTAACTGAGAATATCGAAACGCAGCTCGGTCTCAGAATATTCAGAAGCATCGTCAGCGTCGCCAACAGCATGAGCGTGCAGATAATATGCGAGGGCGCCGAAACGCTGCGTCAGATCGAGATTCTGCGCGATAACGGTATAAAATACGTCCAAGGCTACTTTTTCTTCCGTCCGGTAAGTCCGGATCAGTTCGAGAAGGCAATTCAAAATAACAGAAACAGGCAAGGAGACGAGTGACATGAAGGTGAGTTTGTTTGGCTACAATCGCAAGGAAACGGACGAATATTTCAACTATCTGAACGAGAACAGCAATATTCAGGCGGAGAAAATACGCTCTCTCGAGGAGAAACTTGCCGAGGCTCAGAAATCCATCGACGAGTACCGCAAGCTCGACGAGATCAATCGTCAGGAGATCGAGACGCTAAACGATACTGTCGAGCAGTACCGCGCGGACGACGAGGATCAAAAAAGGCAGATCGACGAGCTGACCCGAAAGCTCGATGGCAAGACCGACGTTCCGGAGAGCGACAGGCTCGGATTCATATTCGCCGTCGCGTACAGGGATATCGCGAACAAAAACAAAGCTGTCAGCGCGAAGATACGGGATTACGCCGAGATGATGTTTAACCGCATGACGGACTACCGCAGCGAGGTTGCTGCGATCGTCGATTCGGTGACGGATATGCAGAACAGGCAGCGCGACGAGCTTGCAAAGCTCTGCGCGGAGGCTACCGAGAAGCTCAATATGCTGACGGAGGCTTCCGCAAGCACCCTCGAGGATATGAAGAAGATCGAGGAAACGCGCGGTGACATATACAGCGAGATCGAGAACATGATAACCGAGACCGTGAACACGGACACAGCCCCGATAGTTATTTCATCCGCAGAGGAAAAAAGTCAGGCGGAGAATGACTGAAACAAACATGACTGATGCATATTGCATCAGTCATGTTGAGCTAGGTAATAATAATCAGCAATCATCTTATCTGCACAAATTAATGTTGGCTAATAAAGTATAATTAATTTTATATCACTTTAGACAACATATCATTTCAAACGGGTTTCCTGATGTGGTATTTAGTAAATAAGATCATCACGAAAAACGACAATTGGAGGAAAAGATGCAAGAAAAATGTTCAAATTGTATTCCAAATTTACAATCAGTAATGTTTTCTGATATAGAATGGTATGTTCTTTGCAGAAGAACCGGAAAACTACTTATAATGTCAAAAAACATACTAGGAATCAAACCATATGATAATGTTTTCGAGACTGAGTTGTGGGAAACCTGTAAATTAAGAAAATATCTGAACACTGAATTTCTGAAACAGTTTTCTCCTAAAGACAGAAAGAGAATAATAAAAACATCTAATATCAATGAAAAGAATCCGCTGCATAAGACATTCGGTGGAAACAGTACACATGATTATATTTTTATTCTCGGACTGGACGAAGTGGACAAATATTTAACACCGCTCCCTTTTTTGGCTGATAATTCTCAGGATTCCTATGAACACTCAACTATGTGTTTATTCAGTGATATTAATGATGCAAAAAGAGTGTCATGCTATCAAAATATCTCCACAAGTTGGTGGTTGCGATGTCCTGGTGAAAATTCCAACTCCGCAGTTGCAATTCTTAACGATGGAAGGATAGCGTTGTCAGGTCTTGATTTAGCGGCTATTTTAGATGTTGGTGGAGTAGGTTTTAGACCAGCTTTGTGGATTAAAGATGACAAAATATAAGGTTGATTATGAAAACTTCATCAAAAACTCTCAAAAACCAAAGCACCAAAATAACTTTGTCATCTACCGCATTTATGCTGAAAAGATGTTGTTGTGAAAAAAACGGAAGGGTCTATATTTTTTTTCAAAGTATACTATCTTTATTAAATGTTATGCCGACTATTGTTTCAGTTTTGATTCCTGGACTTATTCTCAATGAATTGGTGGGCAACAAACGTATCAATGTTCTTTCGGTATATGTAGGTATAGCCATAATAACACCATTAGTACACCAAGTTATCAATTCGATATTAACAAAACGACTAGCTACCATAAATTTTGGTTTGACAGTAAAGCTAAAAAAGATTTCAATGAATATGTTACAGACATGGTTTATGAGACTCTTGAGAATCCGGAAATTCAAACTTTACGGACAAGGGTGCGTGGAACATTTATCCAACCACTCAATACAGCTAATAAAGTTATTAATTTAATATCAACAATAGTTTCATTTCTGTCAATATCCGCAATAATAGCAACACTAAATCCAATAATAATCGTTGTTGTTTCAAGTGTTGTACTTGCCAATTCGTTAATCACAAAAAAAATAAACATAATACAATATTTAAACGGTAACATAAAAACGATTATTAATCGAAGCAGGGTACGAATATGAAGACTGAAAAACAAAGAAAAAGGAGCCGAAAATGTAAATTTTCGGCTCCGGTGGCGGAGAGAGTGGGATTCGAACCCACGTGACGTTTCCGTCAAACGGTTTTCAAGACCGCCTCGTTATGGCCGCTTCGATATCTCTCCGTATTTAGTTGTAAGAAAGACTGACGCGTCCACAACTCGGCTTCCTGCCCGCCCCGGTCGCATAGTCGCCCCGCGCGCAAACTAAGATTTGCTTCGGCGCTCCTTGCTTTGCGGGGTTTTGCATCGTAAAAACAGTTCACAGAACTATTTTTACTCGCTCGCCCATTATAGCCGCTTCGATATCTCTCCGTAGTTGAATTCTTTAACTCAACGTTCCAATTATACCACGCCCAATGGTACAAGTCAAGCATTTTCCCGATTTTTCCGTAATGAAAACACAAATGCTCCCATCTGCAAAACAGACGGGAGCATTATAAATTTTACGCGAATTACTTCTTCGATTTACCGAGAAGTGAGTTGGTGATGATGCCGATGATGAGTGCGCAGGCAACGGAGGTGAGAGTTACAGGTCCGATTGCGAGCTTCATTCCGCCGACACCGGCGATCAGGATCGCCGATACCACAAACAGATTGCGGTTCTCGCCGAGGTCAACTGTCTGAAGCATCTTCAGACCGGAAACTGCGATGAATCCGTACAGCGTGATGCACACGCCGCCCATGACACATCCGGGGATAGTGTTAAGGAACGTTACAAAGGGAGCGAAGAACGAGATCACGATCGCCATGATCGCTGTCGTGAATATCGTAACAACGGATGCGTTTCCGGTGATCGCAACACATCCGACGGACTCGCCGTATGTGGTGTTCGGGCAGCCGCCGAAGATAGCGCCTGCGATAGAGCCGACACCGTCGCCGAGAAGGGTGCGGGCGAGACCCGGCTCCTTCAGGAGGTCACGACCGATGATGGAGGACAGATTCTTGTGGTCTGCAATGTGCTCTGCGAATACAACGAATGCAACGGGGATGTATGCAACGGCGATCGTGCCGATGTATGCGCCGAGGCTGCCGGCGTCGCCGAAGTCGTAGTTGCCCTTGAATGCTTCAACGAACGAGAAGTCGGGGAGCCACTGCATATTCTGGAAAAGGCTGAAATCAATGATTTTCAGAGCTTCGTTTCCGGTGTTCATTCCGATGAGGGTGAAAATTGCAGCGACAACGTATCCTGCGCAGATACCGATGATGAAGGGGATAAGGCGCATCATCTTCTTACCGAAAACGGAGCAGAGAACGACAACCGCGAATGTAACGAGTGCACAGATGAGACATACCCATGCGTGAGCGTCCATAACAAACGCGCCGCCGTCGTTTACGACTGTGCCGGTGCCATTGCCGAGAGCATCGCCGATCGCGTTGCCGGAAAGGGAAAGACCGATTATCGCGACCGTGGGTCCGATAACTGCCGGAGGCATGAGGCGGTCGATCCAATTAACGCCGATCAGCTTAACAAAGATTGCGATAACGACATAAACAAGTCCCGCGAATACGGCACCGATTATGAGTCCGAGATATCCGGCTGATGCGGAAACACCGCCTGCGAAAGCGGCAGCCATTGAGCCGAGGAACGCAAAGGACGAACCGAGGAATACAGGACTCTTGAACTTGGTGAAAAGCAGGTACACGATAGTACCGATGCCGGCACCGAAGAGAGCGGCAGCCTTAGACATACCGTTGCCGACGATGGTCGGAACAGCGATCGTGGCAGCCATGATTGCGAGAAGCTGCTGGAGCGCGAAGATGGTCATCTGACCAAACTTTGGGCGATCTTCTACGTCAAACTGAAGATTCATTTTGTCCTCCGTACAGTGAATGATTTGGCGGCGTTAGCCGTCCTCACTTCCGAATATTTTATCACAAAAGGTCGTCGTTTGTAAATAGAATAAGGTAAAAATATGACGCATTATGCCTCATATTTGAAATTTCGGTAAATTGTCGAAAAATGCATTCCGACTTTACTCTCAATTGGGAAAAATGACACATCGGTTCTGACGGATACACGGCGTGAGCCGAGATGTATATTTGTTTGCCCGAATTATTGCTTCGGGAAATTATTATTTTCAAAAAAATGTAAATTTCATTTGCATATGTGGCGTGAATATGGTATCATTATATTATTATGAGCAAGGCGCACCATGCCGCCTGTCTTTAGGAGAATATTATGAAAAATAAAGCAAAGATCGAAATAAGAGCGGACGAGGAGCTTTGCCGCAAGGCGGCTGCCGTAGCGCAGCACGAAGGGCTTACGCTTAACAATTATTTTATAAAGCTTATGCGTTCAAGCGTGGCATATCACGAGAGAGTCCACGGAAAGATCGACACCTCGTCGATCACCTTGCCGGAGGCGGATGATGAGACGCTTTAAGCCGTGGTCAATAGCGGTATTTGCGGCGCTCGTGATTGCAGCATTGTCAATCAGCGTCGCCGCCGACGAAAATGCGGCAGAGGAGCTTACGTCGGCAGTCACACTTGAGCTTTCATTTGAGGAAAACGCGGGCGACGTGCTTGACGGCAGCGAGTATTCGTATATTACCGTTCCCGCAGGCGGAACCATTGCCGTCAGCGGCGGGAATGTCGGCGGAATATACGTTAAGTTTCACCTGAGATCGCATGAGTGGCTGCTCTCTGCCGACGGACGTTATTTTAACCTCGGACAGAACGGCTTTCTTCACGAATGGGTGAGCCTTGACGGAGCTGCCGGAACGCTTGTCATGACATTTCCGGAGGAGACGCAGATCTGCGAGATCCGCATCTTCGGCGTCGGCACACCTCCGCCGGATGTGCAGGTGTGGCAGCCTCAGTATGCCAAGGCGGACGCACTCCTTCTATCATCCCACAGCGACGATGAGCAGCTGTTTTTCGCCGGGCTTATTCCTTACTGCGCAGCAAACGATATAGATTTGCAGGTGGTTTATTTCTGCTACCACGACGATACTCCCATAAGACTGCACGAGCAGCTGAACGGGCTTTGGACGGCGGGCGCCACCCATTATCCCGAGATCGGCCGTTTCCCGGATCTGTATTCGGAATCAATCGAGGGCGCGCAAAGCGTGTTCGCCGCAAGGGGATACGAATATGATGATTTTGTCGCGTATCAGTGTGAGATAATACGCCGCTATAAGCCGGAGGTGCTCGTGGCGCACGACGTGAACGGCGAGTACGGCCACGGAACGCACAGGCTGAATACCGCCGCAGCGCGTGATGCACTTGAGCTTTCCGCCGACGCTTCCGTCTATCCGGATTCTGCAGAGAAGTACGGTACGTGGGATGTTCCGAAAACCTACATCCACCTTTGGGGAGAGCGTCAGATCGTCATGGATTACGACACACCGCTCGACTTTTTCGGCGGGCGTACAGCGTATCAGATGAGCGTCGAGGGCTACGGATGCCATAATTCACAGCACTGGACGTGGTTCACGCGCTGGCTCCTCGGCACAGATGAAGCGCCGATTACGGCTGCGTCGCAGATCGGTAAGTACAGCCCGTGCGAGTTCGGTTTGTACCGCACGACCGTCGGCGATGACGAGGCGGGCGATATGTTCGAGCACGTGACGCTCAGACGCGATATTCCGCCGGAGACTCAGCCGCCGGAGACAACGCCGCCCGAAACGACCGTGGCATCGACGGAGGATACTTCCGACACGGCATCGACTTCGTCTGCGCCGAACCGAACGACCCCACCGAAGAGCAGTATATACGTTGTCTTTATTGCCATCGCGGCAGCGTTTGTTATCGCAGTTATTGCGATCGCTCTCGTGAACATGAGCGACAACAGCCGCAGACGCCACGCGAAACGCCGCAGACGCCGCTGAGATCACCGCAATTTGGCGCGTCTGGCAGCGCATACATACTATGTAAAATAAAATTTGACAAAATATCGGCATTTTCGTATTTACAAAGCGAAGAAAAAGTATTATAATATCTAAGATGGCACTTGTATGCCGTCATATGACAGTTTGTTAAAACAATACTTATATACAGGAGGCAATAAACCCATGGCAAGAAAAAAGATATCCATGGACGGTAACACCGCGGCGGCGCACGTAAGCTATGCGTTCACCGAGGTCGCTGCCATCTATCCTATCACCCCGTCAAGTGTTATGGCTGAGCTGACCGATTCCTGGTCTGCCGACGGTCTGAAGAACATCTTCGGGGATGAGGTCAAGATCACCGAGATGCAGTCCGAGGCCGGCGCCGCAGGTGCTGTTCACGGATCCCTTGCAGCAGGTGCTCTGACCACCACCTATACCGCATCTCAGGGACTTCTTCTGATGATCCCGAATATGTACAAGATTGCGGGCGAGCTGCTCCCGAACGTTATTCACGTGTCTGCACGCTGCGTTGCGTCCCACGCGCTGAACATCTTCGGCGACCACTCCGACGTATACGCGTGCCGTCAGACCGGTTACGCAATGCTCGCTGAGTCCAACCCGCAGGAGGTCATGGACCTCGGTGCGGTCGCTCACCTCTCCACCATCAAGGGCAGAGTTCCGTTCATCAACTTCTTCGACGGTTTCCGTACCTCTCACGAGATCCAGAAGATCGAGGTATGGGATTACGAGGATCTGAAGTCCATGATCGACATGGATGCCGTTGCCGCATTCCGTGCGCGTGCGATCAACCCCGAGCATCCCGTGCTCCGCGGCTCCGCCGAGAACGGTGATATCTTCTTCCAGCACAGAGAGGCTTGCAACAAGTACTACGATGCACTGCCGGCGATCGTTGAGGATTACATGAATCAGGTCAACGCAAAGATCGGCACGAATTACAGCCTCTTCAACTACTACGGCGCACCCGATGCCGACAGAGTTATCATTGCTATGGGTTCTGTCTGCGACGTTGCCGAGGAAGTTATCGACTACATGAATGCAGCAGGCGAGAAGGTCGGACTTATCAAGGTCCGTCTGTACCGTCCGTTCTGCGCTGACAAGCTCATCGCAGCTATCCCCGAGACTGTAAAGAAGATCGCGGTTCTCGACCGCACGAAGGAGCCCGGCTCCCTCGGCGAGCCGCTCTACCTCGATGTTGTTACGGCTCTCGCATCCCACGGCATTACCACTCCCGTATACGGCGGTCGTTACGGACTCGGCTCCAAGGATACTCCTCCGCAGAGCATCTTTGCAGTATACGAGAACCTCAAGGCTGACGCTCCGAAGAACGGCTTCACCATCGGCATCGTCGATGATGTTACCGGTCTGTCCCTCGAGGAGAAGCCCGCTCCCGATACCAGCGCAAAGGGCACTATCTCCTGCAAGTTCTGGGGTCTCGGCGGCGACGGTACTGTCGGTGCAAACAAGAACTCCATCAAGATTATCGGTGACCATACCGATAAGTTCATTCAGGCATACTTCCAGTATGACTCGAAGAAGACCGGCGGTATCACCATTTCTCACCTGAGATTCGGCGATTCTCCGATCAAGAGCAGCTACTACATCACCAAGGCTGACTTCGTTGCGTGCCACAATCCTTCCTATATGCTGAAGGGCTACAAGATCGTAAACGACGTAAAGCCGGGCGGCACGTTCCTTCTGAACTGCCAGTGGACTCCCGAGGAGCTTGACACTCACCTCCCCGCAGAGATCAAGCGCTATATCGCAAACAACGATATCAAGTTCTACACCGTTAACGCGATCGACAAGGCTCGTGAGATCGGTATGGGCAAGCGCACCAACACCATTCTGCAGTCCGCATTCTTTGCACTTGCAAACATCATGCCTATCGCAGAGGCTGTCGACTACATGAAGTACATGGCGAAGAAGTCCTACCTCAAGAAGGGCGAAGCCGTAGTTGAGATGAACTACAAGGCTATCGACGCCGGCGTTGACGCGATCGTGAAGATCGACGTTCCCGAGGCATGGAAGACCGCTCCCGGTGACACCGCTGCTCCCGTAGCAGAGGGCAAGAGAGCCGACCTCGTCAAGTTTGTAAACGATATCGTCTTCCCCGTAACCAAGATGGACGGCGACAGCCTGCCCGTATCCGTATTCGCAGACAGAGCAGACGGTACATATCCGCAGGGCGCTGCTGCATACGAGAAGCGCGGCGTTGCAGTTGACGTTCCCGAGTGGATCCCCGAGAACTGTATCCAGTGTAACCAGTGTTCTTATGTATGTCCTCATGCTACCATCCGTCCGTTCGCAATGACTGCGGATGAGGCTGCTGCCGCACCGGCATCTACGAAGTTCGCTCCGAAGATGATCGGTAAGGGCTGCGATGAGTACAAGTTCACCATGGCAATAAGCCCCCTCGACTGCATGGGCTGCGGACTTTGCGTAAACGTCTGCCCGACCAAGCCCGAGAAGAGAGCTATCAAGATGGTTCCGCAGGAATCTCAGAAGGATCAGCAGGCTGCATTCGACTACGCTGTTGCGAACATCTCGAAGAAGCCTACTCCGTTCGCTGAGAACACCGTAAAGGGAAGCCAGTTCAACCAGCCGCTGCTTGAGTTCTCCGGCTCCTGCGCAGGTTGTGCAGAGACCTCTTACGCAAGACTGATCACTCAGCTCTTCGGCGAGAGAATGTACATCTCCAACGCAACCGGATGCTCCTCCATCTGGGGTGGCTCCGCTCCCTCTACTCCTTACACCGTAAATAAGGATTCCGGACACGGACCCGCATGGGCAAACTCCCTGTTCGAGGACAACGCCGAGCACGGTCTCGGTATGTATCTCGGTCAGGAGACTCTGAGAAACAGATATATCCAGAAGGTACGCGACCTCCTCGTTCGTTATAAGGAAATGAACGTTACCGAGGAGTGGACCGGCTGCCTCGAGGGATACCTCAATACTCTCGACGACGCAAAGGCAAATGAGGCCGCTTGCGCACACATGATCAAGATGCTGTCCGAGGATGTTGCACGCGGAACCTGTGAGACTGTTCCCGCAGAGCGCGAGATCATCGAGGGCAAGGATTACCTGACGAAGAAGTCCGTTTGGATCTTCGGCGGCGACGGATGGGCATACGATATCGGCTTCGGCGGACTCGACCACGTCATCGCATCCGGTAAGAACGTAAACATCATGGTATTCGATACCGAGGTTTACTCCAACACCGGCGGACAGGCTTCCAAGGCATCTCAACTCGGTCAGGTTGCACAGTTTGCCGCAGCAGGCAAGGCTATCGGTAAAAAGAACCTCGCCGAGATCGCAATGTCCTACGGCTACGTATACGTTGCACAGATCGCAATGGGCGCTGATATGAACCAGACGATCAAGGCTCTCACCGAGGCTGAGGCTTATCCGGGACCGTCTATCGTTATCGGTTACGCACCCTGCGAGATGCACGGTGTCAAGGGTGGTATGACCAACTGCCAGTCCGAGATGAAGAAGGCAGTTGAGGCAGGCTACTGGCAGCTGTTCAGATTCAATCCGGCAGCAAGAAACGAGGGCAAGAACCCGTTCACCCTCGACTCCAAGGCACCTACCGCAAGCTACATCGACTTCATCAAGAGTGAGACCCGTTACAGCCGCCTTGCTCAGAAGTTCCCCGAGAGAGCAGAGAAGCTCTTCAACGAGGCTGCTGAGAACGCAAAGGCTAAGTACGAGAGACTTACCAAGATCGGCAAGCTCTACGAATAATTGCGGGATAAACGTTAATATTTCCGCGTGGAGATCCGTCTGTAAAGATGGATCTCCACGTGCCTTTTTCATAACCTGATAGAAACAAAAGCGCAGGAGAGCATCCTGCGCTTTTTGCGTCAGGGGAGATCATTCGTGCGCGGCACGGCGCTTGCTCGTGAAGCCGCTGTAAAAATGACGTGCGCGAAAGAATGTATTTGTGCTAAAATATTCTTGATTTTTCTTTAATAGTGTTATATAATAAATATGTGTGGAAACTGCGCGGCGAAAACCGCGTCAATTGATATATGAAAGGCATGGTAACATCATTATGATAAATCTTGAAAAAGAGATCAGGGAACAGCCGTCCGTTCTCGCCGAGATCGGCAAGAAAAATGACGCCGTTCTCGAGAGCATAGTCAGCGCGGCAAAGGCAGCAGGCTTTAAGAATATCTATTTCGCAGCACGCGGAACCTCCGATCACGCTTGTATCTATGCGCAGTACATCTTCGGTATCCTTTGCGGAATTCCCTGTACGCTCGGTACTCCGTCCGTATTCACGAAGTACGGCGCGCACGTTGACCTTTCCGGGAATCTCGTTATCGGCGTATCTCAGTCCGGTAAGGCTGAGGATGTGATCGAGGTCATCAAGTCTGCAAAGGCTGACGGCGCTATCACCGTTGCGCTCACAAACGCCGAAGGCTCTCCTCTTTCTCAGTGCGCCGAGTACCACCTCTTCTGCGGCGCAGGCGACGAGGTAAGTATCGCCGCAACCAAGACCTTTACCTCTCAGATGTATCTCCTTGCCGCTCTTGCTTCAAAGTGGTGCGGATGCGAGAAGTTTGCAGCAGAGCTTGCAAACCTTCATAACTGTGCGGACAAGTTCCTCACCGAGATGCCCGACACCATCGAGGCTCTAGCAGAGAAATATCAGAATATCACCGGCGCGACCATACTCGGACGCGGCGTTTCGTACCCGATCGCCCTTGAGGGCGCGCTCAAGATGCTTGAGACCAACAAGCTCAAGATGAAAGGCTATCCGATCTCCGACTTCCATCACGGTCCGATCGCGCAGATCCACGACGGCGACCTCGTGTTCGTCCTTGCTCCTAACGGCAAGGTCATCGACGACTGCGCCGAGATCATCCGCAAGCTTCACGGAGTTTCGGCTGATATCGTGGTCCTCACCGACGATGCATCGGTCAAATTTGACGGCTGCACAAATGTCGTTCTCCCGAACACCGGAAGCGAGCTTACATCCGTATTCATGCAGGTCATGTTCTTCCAGCTCCTTGCCTGCAAGATGACCATTGTCCGCGGCATCGATCCCGATGTTGCCGGCGTTATCAATAAGGTAACTATAACCAAATAAATTATTAGGGGGAAGCCTGCCTGCGACAGGCTTTTTTCCATTTACCAAATATTTTTCCACAAATGAAAGGAATCTCTTGTATGAATGAGAATTTGAACGGCGAGCTTATGATCATCGGAATGCGCGGCTGCGAGGATTTCGTAGATCAGGTTGATGCGTATCTTACCGAGGGACTGGGCGAGGGTGTCAAGACCTATATATCCAAGGTCGATTGCCCCAGATTCGGATCCGGCGAGGCAAAGGCTCTCCTTCACGAATCCATGCGCGGTCACGACCTCTATATCGTGTCCGACTGCTTCAACCACGGAGTGAAGTATAAGATGCACGGCATGGAGGTGCCGATGAGCCCGGACGACCATTTCCAGGATCTCAAGCGCGTTATCGCCGCTGTCGGCGGTAAAGCAAAGCGTATCACCGTCATCATGCCGATGCTCTATGAGGGCAGACAGCACCGCCGTACCGCAAGAGAGTCGCTCGACTGTGCGATGGCTCTTCAGGAACTGATCCATATGGGCGTTTCCAACATCATTACGTTCGACGCACACGACTCCCGCGTGCAGAACGCGATCCCGCTCGGCGGATTTGACAACGTGCGCCCCACATATCAGATGATCAAGGCGCTTGTCCGTACATACCCCGATATCTCGCTTTCTCACGATGATATTATGATAGTCTCCCCCGATGAGGGTGCAATGTCGCGTTGTATGTACTACGCGTCCGTCCTCGGGATCGATCTCGGTATGTTCTACAAGAGACGTAACTATTCCGTTATCATCGACGGTAAGAACCCCATCGAGGCACATGAGTACCTCGGTAAGGACATCAGCGGCAAGGACGTCATCGTCGTGGACGATATGATTTCCTCCGGCGATTCGATCATCGACGTATCTGTCCAGCTCAAGCAGAAGGGCGCCCGCCGCATCTTTCTCTTTGAGACGTTCGGACTGTTCTGCAACGGACTTGACGTGTTTGACAAAGCATATGCCGACGGCATATTCGATAAGGTGTTCACCACCAACCTCATCTACCGCACGCCGGAGCTTCTTTCCCGCGAGTGGTATGTGGAGGTCAATATGTGCAAGTACGTCGCGTACATTATTGATACGCTCCACAGAGACGCTACGATCAGCGAGCTTCTCAACCCCGTCACCCGCATCCACAACCTGCTCGACAGACAGAACCGTCATCTCGCAAGACTCGCCGAGTCGGGTAAGTAATATATTATACGGGAGTGCCGCAGGCAACGCGGCTTTACAGAATATATGATTGATTTTAAGAATAAGATATCTGAAAAACTCGCCGCTGCGGCAGAGAGTGCATTTCCCGGATCGGGGCTTGATGCCGCGACACTTGCGGGAATGCTCGAGTACCCGCCCGACAGCACAATGGGTGACGTCGCCCTCCCGTGCTTCAAGCTGTCCAAGACGCTCCGTTCGGCGCCCCCGAAGATCGCGGAAACCCTTGCCGCAGAACTTTCGGGAAACGACGACCTTTTCACCGTTTCGGTCGCCGGCGGATACCTCAATATCCGCGCAGCGGACGCGTATCTTATAAACTCCGTTCTCGCTGAGGCGGAGGAGAAGGGCGAGCGCTATGGCTCGTTCGATTTCGGCCATGGCAAGACCGTCGTTCTCGACTATGCGTCTCCGAATATCGCAAAGCCGTTCCACATCGGACACCTCGGCACGACCGTCATCGGTCATTCGCTGAAGCTGATCCACCAGTTCTGCGGCTATGACTGCGTAGGCATCAATCACCTCGGCGATTGGGGCACGCAGTTCGGTAAGCTGATCTGTGCTTTCCGCCGCTGGGGCTCCGAGGAAGAGGTAAAGGAGCGCGGCGTCGATGAGCTTGTCGCCCTGTACGTCCGTTTCCACAGCGAAGCTGAGAAGGATCCCGCGCTTAACGATGAGGCGCGCGCCGAGTTCAAAAAGCTCGAGGAGCACGATCCCGAGAACATCCGTCTTTGGAAATGGTTCATCGAGATCAGCCTTGCGGAGTACGATGTAACGTTCAAGCAGCTCGGAATCACATTCGACAGCAATAAGGGCGAGAGCTTCTACACCGACAAAATGCCCGCGCAGATCGAGATCCTCCGCGAAAAGAATCTTCTGAAGCTTGACGACGGCGCTTCGATCGTCGATCTGTCAGAGTACAATATGCCGCCGTGCCTGATCCTGAAGAAGGACGGCTCTACGCTTTATCCCACAAGAGATATCGCTGCGGCAGTATACCGTTACAATACGTATCACTTCGACCGCTGCATCTATGTGACATCGGCAGGGCAGAGTCTCCATTTCTCGCAGTGGTTCAAGGTTGTCGAGCTTATGGGCTACGATTGGTACGACCGCCTTGTGCATGTTCCTTACGGTACGGTGAGCATCGACGGCGAAAAGCTTGCCACACGTACCGGCAACGTCATCCTGCTCCGCGATCTTTTCCGTCAGGCGATAGACAAGGTAAATCGCGTGATCGAGGAGAAGAATCCCGATCTCGCCGACCGTGATTCCGTTGCCGAGGCAGTCGGCGTCGGAGCGGTCGTGTTCCACTACCTCTACAATTCGCGTATCAAGGATATAAACTTCGTGATGGAGAACGCGCTCAGCTTTGAGGGAGCGACAGGGCCCTACGCTCAGTATACCTACGCAAGAACGTGCAGTATTCTTGATCGCGCAGGCGATATCCCCGATGTGCCGGTAAGCGGACTTTCCGCAGCCGAGGAGGCGGAGCTTCTCAAGACCGTCGCCAAGTTCCCCGAGCGTGTGCTTCAGGCAAAGGAAGACCTCGAGCCGTCTGTCATCACCCGTTATATAATCGAGCTTGCGACCGCGTTCAACCGCTTCTACCATAACTGCCCGATCAATAACGCGGACGACGAGAGCAAAAAGGCGCTCAGACTCCGTCTGACAAAGGTGACGGGCAATGTTCTGCACACCGCGCTGTCGCTCATCTGCATCAAAACCCCGAGAAAAATCTGATAAATCCCGCCGCACTTGCGGCAGAATGGAGTGAAACCAATGTCCGGACACAGCAAATGGAATAATATTAAGCATAAAAAGGAAAAGACCGACGCTCAGAAGGCGAAGGTGTTCACCAAGATCGGTAAGGAAATATCAATCGCAGTTCGCGAGGGAGGTCCCGATCCGTCGGTCAACGGAAAGCTTCGCGACCTCATCGCCAAGGCAAAGGCGAGCAATGTCCCGAACGACAACATCGACCGCATCATCAAGAAGGCGAGCGGTGCCGATGCCGTTGACTACGAGGAGATCGTGTACGAGGGCTACGGTCCGTCCGGCGTCGCCGTGATCGTTGAGACCGCAACCGACAACCGCAATCGTACCGCTTCCGACGTGCGCCACTATTTCGATAAATACGGCGGAAAGCTCGGCCAGAGCGGCTGCGTCAGCTATATGTTCGAGGAAAAGGGCGTTATCGCCGTCCTCAAGGACGACAAGATCGACGAGGACACGCTGATGGAGGCGTCTCTCGAAGCCGGTGCGGCAGACTTCTCCTCCGATGATGACGCGTACATCATCTACACCGAGACGTCAGATCTTGATGCCGTGAGAGATGTACTCGAGGGCGCGGGATATGCGATCGAATCTGCTGAGACCGACCGTATTCCTACCACTTATGTGACTCTCGAGTCCGAGGATGATATCAAGAATATGACTCTCATGCTCGAGCACCTCGAGGATTCGGACGACGTGTCCGAGATCTACCACAACTGGGAAAACTGCGACGACTGAGAATATTTGCGTCAGGGGATTGCGTGCCATCGTGCGCTATCCCCTGTATCTTAAAGTGCGAAAGGAGCGCCACAATGATAAAATATCTGTCCTTCCCGGGACTCGGTATCAGCCCGTTTCACATTGACGATACCGCATTCACTGTATTCGGAATCGACGTAAAATGGTATGGCGTGCTCATAACCCTCGGCATGATACTTGCATTCCTCTATGCGCGCAGCCGCGCAAAATTCGAGGGAATCACCGACGACGATATCTATGACGTTACGATACTGTGTATCGTATTCGGCATTATCGGCGCACGGCTGTACTATATTATTTTTTCAAACGAGAGCTATATCGTCACGGGCGGAACGTTTTTTGAGAACGTTAGGGATTCATTCCTGAAAATGATAAATCTGCGCGCCGGCGGACTTGCGATCTACGGCGGAATCATCGCCGGTATAATTACGGCTTATATCTGCGCCCGTGTCAAACGCATCCGTTTTCCCGTGCTGCTCGACGTAGCCGCTCCCGCCGTCATGATCGGTCAGATCATCGGCAGATGGGGTAACTTTGTGAATATTGAAGCGTACGGCAGCGAAACTGCGCTTCCGTGGCGAATGGGTATCCTCACCGCTGCAAGCGAGGGCGGGGAGTTCGTGAGCGAAAAGTTCGTTCATCCGACGTTTCTGTATGAGTCGTTGTGGAATCTCGTAGGCTTCATACTCGTCGCGATATTCTATAAAAAGAAGAAATACAACGGTCAGGTCTTTGCGTTCTATGCCGCTTGGTACGGGCTCGGACGCTTTATGATCGAGGGACTGCGCACCGACAGCCTCTATATCGGGCAAGTCCGCGTGTCACAGCTTATCGGCGGCGTCGCATTAGTCGTCGGAACAGTTCTGTTCTTTGTTTTCATGAAGCACACGCCCGCGTGCATGAAGCTTGCGCCGATCGAGGCGGTAAACGAGACGGAGCCTGCGCCTCTCACCGATACGGATGAGAGCGCGGACCGGACGGATAAGAACGAGAATGACGGCGCAGACTGCGATGAATCAACTTCGGAGGAAAACAACAATGGCGAAACTGATTGACGGAAAAAAGATCGCCGCAGAGGTGCGCGAGGATATTCGCGCGCGCGCGGCGGAGTTTACAGAGAAGACCGGTATTGTTCCGGGACTTGCGGTAATTATCGTCGGCGAAGACCCGGCATCAAAGGTGTACGTCCGCAACAAGAAGAAGGCGTGCGTCGAGGCGGGATTCCATTCGGAAGTGATCGAGATGCCCGCAGATACAAAAATGCCGGAGCTTCTCTCGAAGATTGAGGAGCTTAAGCAGGACGACGCGATCCACGGAATACTCGTGCAGCTTCCTCTTCCGGCGGGACTTGACGAGCAGGCGGTGATCGCCGCGATACCGCCGGAGAAGGACGTTGATGCGTTCCACGTCGTGAACACCGGTCGCATCATGCTCGGCGATTACGATTTTCTGCCGTGTACGCCCGCAGGGGTAATGAAGCTTCTCGAGCATGAGGGCGTCGATGTCTGCGGCAAGGAGTGCGTTGTCGTAGGACGAAGCAACATCGTCGGCAAGCCGCAGGCAATGCTGCTGCTCCACGCGAACGGCACGGTGAGCGTATGCCATTCGAAAACTAAAAATCTTGCCGAGATCACAAGACGCGCCGACATACTTGTCGTAGCCATCGGCCGCGCCGATTTTATCACGGGAGATATGATAAAGCCCGGCTCAGTTGTGATCGACGTCGGAATGAACCGCCGCGCGGACGGCAAGCTCTGCGGAGATGTCGATTTCGCATCGGCGGAGCCGGTCGCATCAATGATAACCCCCGTTCCCGGCGGGGTAGGGCCTATGACCATAACGATGCTGCTTGAAAATACGCTTACCGCAGCAAAACGAAGCGCCCGTGCCTGATATGTGCCGAAAATGCGCGGATATCGTGAAAACTTTGCAATTTTCACTTGACAAACAGGTGTGCGGCTGATATAATACATGGTGACGCATAATGTCAGGCTTAAAAAAGCGCAAGCTTTGCCTGTACTTAGCGAGCTTATAATGAAAGTGAGGTGCTTTTCGTGTTTGCAGTAATCGAGACGGGCGGAAAGCAGTACAAGGTCAATGAAGGAGATGTCATCTTCATTGAGAAGCTGAATGCAGCAGAGGGCGAAAGTGTCGTATTCGACAACGTGCTTGCTGTATCAAACGATTCCGGATTCAGTGCCGGCACTCCCTATGTATCCGGCGCAAAGGTAACGGGAACCGTTGTAAAGAACGGGCTCGGCCGTAAGATCTATGTTATGACCTACAAGCCGAAGAAGAACGAGAAGCGTAAGATCGGTCACAGACAGGCTTACACTAAGGTTCAGATCGAGAAGATCGAAGGCTAAGATGACACGCATCGTTTTTCGGCGCAGAGACGGCATATTCTACGGGTTCGATGAGTATGGCCATACCGAGTACGGCGAGTCGGGTGACGACGTGCTTTGCGCGGCGCTCTCGGCTATGACAATGCTCATTATGAACACAATCGAGGTGTCGTACGCTTCGGATATCGAGTATACCATCGCGGAAGATTCGGCGAATATTTCGTTCACAGCACGCGGCGCTCTCCCCGAATATGAGGATGACGAGCGCAAGAGATACGCTATTGGCGGACTTATCATGGGCTACTTCTACCAGCTCAACGATCTTGTTGAGGAGTATTACGAGTTCCTTGAGGTCGATGTGTGCGACGACGAAAACGAGAGCTTGCAACATAACAATAAGGAGATTTGAAAAATGATCAGAATCGGATTACAGTATTTCGCTCATAAAAAGGGTGTCGGTTCTACTAAGAACGGACGCGACAGCGAGTCCAAGAGACTCGGCGTAAAGAAGGCAGACGGTCAGGCAGTCCTCGCAGGCAACATTATCGTTCGCCAGAGAGGCACCAAGATCCATCCCGGCAACAATGTCGGTCGCGGATCTGATGACACTCTGTTCGCTCTCATCGGCGGAAAGGTCAAGTTTGAGCACATTTCCGGCGGTAAGAAGCAGGTCAGCGTTTACGCTGCTGAATAAGCCAAGACGAGAAGAAGCACCATGCGTCTCTGCGTGGTGCTTTCTTTTTGTCAATCCTCTTTCCGCTGCTGCATATAATACGATGAAAAATTATCATATGCAGGAGGGAATTATGGGGTGCAGAACTGATGAGCTTGAAGAAAAGGCAGTTGTGAATACCTGTGACGGTAAGTGCCTCGGATATATCACGGATTATGAGATCGACGCCTGCGACGGAAGGCTTGTCGCGCTGTTTGTTACGGAACGGTTGCAGAGATTCGGGTTCGGGAAGCCGTGCGGCGAGGTGCGTATCCCTTGGGACAAAATCGTGAAGATCGGCGCCGATACGATCCTTGCCGAGGTGCCGTCGCCACCTCCACCGTCTCCGTCGGGCTGTGAGTGTTGCCCGCAGCCGAAAAAGAAGCGCTGGTGGATGTGATATTGTAAATTTTTTGTGAACACGCGAATAGCTATTGATTAAGAAGAATGCATATGCTATAATTAACAGCGTATGCGACAGCGTACAGAATAATTACACACATGCGACCGTAAGGACGTGCCGGTGCCATATGGCTGCACATCCCGCCGCATGGTGGAAAAACCGAAGGAGGACATTATAATGTCTATCGTATCAATCAAGCAGCTTCTTGAAGCAGGTGTTCATTTCGGACATCACACCAGACGTTGGAACCCGAAGATGGCAGAGTACATCTTTACCGAGCGCAACGGTATCTACATCATCGACCTCCAGAAGACCATC
This sequence comes from uncultured Eubacteriales bacterium, assembly GCA_934446065.1. Classification (GTDB taxonomy): domain Bacteria; phylum Bacillota; class Clostridia; order Oscillospirales; family CAG-272; genus UMGS1312. The sequence continues at coordinate 23,493 of CAKSDP010000008.1, read as the reverse complement.
AAAAAGTTCGAGGAGGCTTATATGTTCGCGCGTGAGGTATCCGCTGAGGGCGGCACCATCCTCTTCGTCGGCACAAAGAAGCAGGCATCCGACGCTATCCGTGAGGAAGCTGAGAGATGCGGAATGTATTTCGTAAACGTACGTTGGCTCGGCGGAATGCTCACCAACTACAAGACCATCAAGATGAGCATCAACCGTCTCAACTCTCTCGAGAAGATGCAGGAGGACGGCACGTTTGATATGCTCCCCAAGAAGGAAGTTGCGACCCTCCAGAAGGAAATGGCTAACCTCGAGCGCAACCTCGGCGGTATCAAGACCATGGAGAAGCTCCCTTCCGCTATCTTTATCGTTGACCCCAGAAAAGAGCACAACGCAGTTCTTGAGGCTAAGAAGCTCGGTATTCCGGTAATCGCGATCGTTGATACCAACTGCGACCCTGATGATGCAGACTACATCATCCCCGGTAACGATGACGCTATCCGCGCTATCCGCCTTATCTCCTCCGTTATCGCTGATGCAGTGATCGAGGGCAAGCAGGGCGAGCAGGCAAGCGAGGCTGCTGAGGCTGAAAAGACCGAGGCAGAGGCTGCCGAGGACGCTGAGGCGTAAGTCTATCTTACTTTATCGAAATACTAAAAAGACAGGAGATATAAAAATGGCTATTTCTGCTAAAATGGTATCCGATCTCAGAGCTAAGACCGGATGCGGCATGATGGAGTGCAAAAAGGCTCTCACAGAGGCAAACGGCGATTTCGACGAGGCAGTAAAGATCCTTCGTGAGAAGGGACTTTCCGTTGCTGCAAAGAAGGCTGACCGTATCGCTTCCGAGGGCGTTGTAGATATCCTTACCGAGGGCGACACCACCGCTATGATCGAGGTTAACGCCGAGACCGACTTCGTTGCAAAGAACGATACCTTTAAGGCTTTCGTTGCAGGCATCCTCAAGACCATCGTCGCTCACAAGCCCGCTGATCTCGATGCACTTATGGGTCTCCAGTATCTGGACACCGATTTCACCGTCGAGGGAAAGCTGAAGGACATGATCTTCACCATCGGCGAGAATATGCACATTCGCCGCTTTGTTATCGTTGAGGGTACTGTCAGCACCTACATCCACGGCAAGGGCACTACCGGCGTTATCGTAAAGTTTGACGCTGACGACACCGCTAAGAACAACCCCGGATTTGCTGAGTTCGCACACAACGTCGCACTGCAGGTCGCTGCAATGCCTGTGCTCTATCTCAACAAGGAGTCTGTTCCCGAGGCTGACCTCAATGAGGAGAAAGAGATCCTCATGACTCAGATCAAGAACGATCCCAAGAACGCAACTAAGCCCGCAAATATCATCGAGAAGATGGTTGTCGGTCGTATCGCTAAGTTCTATGAGAAGAACTGCCTTACCGAGCAGGCTTATGTCAAGGATGATTCCATCAGCGTCGGTAAGTATGTTGAGAACACCGCTAAGGAGTTCGGCGGCAAGATCGAGCTCGTAGGCTACTGGTGCTACGAGAAGGGCGAGGGTCTCCAGAAGAAGGAAGACAACTTCGGCGACGAGATCGCAAGCATGCTTAAGTAATTTTTATATACAAAACGGACTGCCGTGTGTTTATGCGGCAGTCTTTTTTTGCGCTATAAGCGATATTTTCCCCTGAAACCATAAAATTTGCGAATATATATTTACAAAAGCGCCTTTTTGATGTAAAATATATGCGGTAAAATATTAGAAAAGGAATGGTCGATCATATGGGGGATCAGAAGAAACCGGAATATAAAAGAGTGCTCCTGAAGCTCTCTGGGGAGGCGCTGTCCGGCGACGGCGAGATCCTCAATCACACATATATAGCGGAGGTCTGCTCGGTCATCGCCGAGTGCATCAAGGATGAAGTCCAGTTCGGTATCGTCGTCGGCGCGGGCAATATCTGGCGAGGCAAAAAGGGCGGCGGTATGGAACGCAGCCTTGCCGATCACATGGGAATGCTTGCAACCACCATCAACGCTCTCGCGATCAAGTCTGCGTTCAATTTCATCGGGGTTGACGCACGCGTGCTTTCTGCGGTACAGATGGAGGGCTTTGCGGAAACGTATGACCGCGATCTTGCCGTGCGTCATATGGAAAAGGGACGTCCCGTTATCTTCGCCTGCGGAATGGGCGTGCCGTTCTTCTCGACCGATACCGCATCGGTGCTCAGAGGAGCCGAGATCTGCGCGGATGCGATCCTCATGGCGAAGAACATTGATGCTCTTTATACAGACGACCCGAGAAAGAATCCCGACGCAAAGAAGCTCTCAAACGTCGATTATGACTACATCCTCTCGAATCACCTGTCCGCGATCGACGCTACCGCCGCTTCCTTTGCGCAGGATAATCATATGACGATCCATATGTTCGGTCTCGATAAGTCCGAGAATATCCGGCGTGTCGTTATGGGTGAATCCCTCGGCACTATCGTAAAATAAAAAATAAAACACAAGGAGAATTGACATGAAATACGATATAAAGCATACCGAAGAGAAAATGAAGAAAGCGATCGCCGCACTCGAGGAGAACCTCGCGTCCATCCGCGTCGGCCGCGCAAATGCAAATGTTCTGTCGAAGGTTACCGTTGATTACTACGGCGCACCTACCCCCATCAATCAGGTGGCAGAGGTAAAGGTGACCGATCCCAAGACGCTCGTGGTACAGCCGTGGGATGCATCAACGCTCAAGAATATCGAGAAAGCGATTCTCGCCTCCGATGTCGGTATCACCCCGCAGAACGACGGCAAGGTGCTCCGCCTTATCTTCCCCCAGCTCACCGAGGAAAGACGTAAGGAGATCCAGAAGCAGGTTTCCAAGATGGCTGAGGACGCAAAGGTCGCGATCCGCAACGTTCGCCGCGAAGCAAACGATAAGTGCAAGGATATGAAGAAGAACGGCGAGATGAATGAGGACGAGCTGAAGCAGTCCGAGAAGACGATCCAGGACCTCACCGACAAGTATATCAAGGAGACTGAGGCTGTAAACGACGCTAAGAATAAGGAAGTCATGTCCATCTGAGGACTATCGAATCTATAAAAAACGCCTCCTTAACCCATACTGTGGATTGGAGGCGTTTCGTCTGTCAGGCGCTCGGATGCACACGTAACCCCGTCTATGCTTTTTTCGGCAATCAAGCGGCATAACGGGAGACAGGCGCAAATGCAAAGAAAGTAATGGTCACAAACATGTCACTTTTCAGAAAAAAGACACTCACCGATGATGAACAGCGAAAGCTGATACGCGAGTCCGGTCTGAACCATATCGCGTTCATCATGGACGGAAACGGGCGTTGGGCAACCTCCAAGGGGCTTCCCCGTGAGGCGGGCCACGCACGAGGTGCGGCAGCATTCCGCCATATTCTCAGCCGTGCGCACGATCTCGGTATCGGAACCGTGACCGTCTACGCACTGTCAACGGAGAATTTGAAGCTCCGCCCCGCAAAGGAGATCGCCGCTCTCATGCGCATTCTCGACGACTATATCGCCGATGCCGAGCGCGACCGTGAGGAAAACAATATCCGCTTTACGTTCATCGGCGATGTGGACGGCATCGGAACGGAAATGGCTGAAAAATGCCGCCATCTTGAGTCGATCACAAAGGACTGCCGCCTTCAGGTTAATCTCGCGATAAACTACGGCGGACGCGCCGAGATCGCAAGAGCGGCAACACTTCTGGCAGAATCGGGTGCAACCGTTATCACCGAGGATATGCTGTCTGAGAAGATGTACACTGCGCTCTCCGGCGGTGATCCCGACCTTATCGTGCGCACCGCGGGTGAGATACGCATATCGAACTTTCTCCTGTGGCAGGCGGCATATTCCGAATTCTATTTCACAGATACGCTTTGGCCTGATTTCGGTGACGATGTGCTCGCGGTTGCGATTGCCGAGTTCTCGAAAAGACGCCGTAAATACGGCGCCGTCAAGTGATCTGTAATTTGGGGGACTTTATGAAAAAACGGATCATTACCGGAGCGGTGCTGATCGCGCTGGCAATCCCGGTCTGCATATATTCGTACACACCCATATTCGCCATCATGTGTACTCTCCTTGCGCTCATCGGCGTGTGGGAGATGCTGCGCTGCGTCGGCGAGGGTAAGCATATCGCCGTGCAGATTCCGGCGTATCTGTATACGCTTGTTATCTGCGCATCGGCAAAATATTTCATGCCCGCGCGCGATCTTTTCGCGTGGACCTATATCGGCGCAACGATCACGCTTTTCGTCTGGCTTGCGTCGATCTCGCTGTTCTCACACGGGAAATATCCGGTCGATGAGCTTTTTGCAACGTTCGGCGGCGTGTATTATGTGGCGTCATGCTTTTCGGCGCTCATACTCCTCCGGGAGAATTTCCTCGGCGAGTATCTGTACCTCGTTGCGATCGTACTGCCGCTTCTCAGCGATACATTTGCGTATTTTGTCGGCGTTTTCTTCGGAAAACATAAGCTTATACCGGATGTCAGCCCGAAGAAAACCGTCGAGGGAAGTATCGGCGGAATTGTGGGCGCAGCATTGTGCAGCGTAATATTCGCATATGCCGCGCTTCACGCAAACGGCTACGGCGCCGATCTTCCGCACTATGCGGGAGCATTTGTCGCCGGAGCGGCAGTCGCCGCACTCTCGCAGATCGGCGACCTCCTTGCATCTCTTATAAAACGTAAATACGGCGTGAAGGACTACGGATTCATTTTTCCCGGTCACGGCGGCGTGCTCGACCGGCTTGATTCCGTGCTTCTGACGTCTCCGCTCATACTGCTCATCAGCTTCTTTTTGCAGTATGTGTCGGTACACGAGCTTTAATTTTTATTCGGAGAATCTATGACATCAAAAACACTGACGGTGCTCGGCGCAACGGGATCAGTCGGAATACAGGCGTGCGATGTCGCCGCTTCCCTCGGCTGGCCGGTGAAAATGCTATGCGCCGGAAAGAACTATACAAAGATGGCGCAGCTGGCGCGTATGCTCTCGCCCGAGATATGCATAATGGAGGATGAGTCGGCTGCCGCAGCACTTCGCGATCTCCTTGCGGGAACAGGCATTTCCGTCGATTTCGGCGACGAGGCGATTCTGTCATACCTGCGTATAAGCCCCGCCGATGTTACCGTACACGCGATAGCGGGACTTGCGGGAACAACAGCAGCGCTCGCTGCCGCGTCAACTCCGACCCGCATTGCGATGGCGAACAAGGAAGCGGTGATCGCCGCAGGCGAGCTTATTCGCGACAGACTTCGACTGAGCTGCGGCGAAATGATACCCGTTGACAGTGAGCATTCGGCGATATTCCAGTGCCTTACCACTGAGGGCGCGCCGACGCTTTTTTCCGCATCCGACCGCGTATCGCGTATAATACTCACAGCCTCTGGCGGACCTTTCTTCGGCATGACGCGCGAGGAGATGTATTCGGTGACCCCGGAGATGGCGCTCGCCCACCCGACGTGGAAGATGGGTGCGAAAATTACTGTTGACTGCGCTACAATGATGAACAAAGGCTTTGAGGTCATAGAAGCGTCGCGCTTTTTCGGCGTCACAGCCGAACAGATCGACGTCATCGTCCATCGCCAAAGTATAATTCACTCTATGGTGGAATATATTGATAATACTGTTATAGCCCAGCTCGGGCTGCCGGATATGCGGTCAGCCGTGCGCTACGCGCTCACGTATCCGGAGAGAGCGGCTGTCGTCGGTGACAGACTCGATTTTGCCCAAATTGCTTCGCTCACGTTCCACGAGCCTGACAGAACGGCATTTCCGCTGCTCGATCAGGCGACGGCGGCGCTCAAGCGCGGCGGTACCGCTCCCGCAGCGCTTATTGCTGCGGATGAGGTCGCGGTTGACGCATTCCTTCACGGAAGGATCTCGTTCGGTCATATTTCCGATGTTGTGGTCTCCACGATGGAGAAGATCGACATTGCCTCCGAAATATCGGAGGAGACGCTCGCCCACTGCGACAGCATTGCCCGAACCGCGGCGTCAAGGATAACAGACAGCCTTGCGTGATCTACTGTAATACCGGAGGTAGTTCTGATGGTTATAAATATAATTCTTGCGGTGCTCGTGTTCGGCTTTCTCGTGCTCATCCACGAGTGCGGTCACTACGCGTTCGCGCGTCTGTTCGGCGTCGCGATAAACGAGTTCTCGATCGGCATGGGACCGAAGATATTCTCGCATACCTCAAAGAAAACGGGTATCGCATATTCGCTGCGCGCCCTTCCTGTCGGCGGATTTGTCAGCATGGTCGGCGAGGATGAGGAGTCCGACGACAAAAACGCGCTGACTGCAAAACCCGTGTGGCAGCGTATGATAATCGTCGCCGCAGGTGCCGTTGTCAACATAATCGCCGGAATTATTGCCATGGCAATACTCGTGGCGGCGACTGAAACCCTGTCCGGCACAACGATCCAAAATTTCGGATACTTCAGGAGCGACGCGGTCACGTATTCCTCAACCGAAGAGCAGGGGCTAGAGATCGGCGACCGCATAACAAAGATCAACAATACTGCGGTTCACATAGCCGACGACCTCAGATACGAGATCATGTATAACGGAAATGAGCCGATCGACGTGACAGTCGTCCGCGACGGCGAGAACGTCGTGATCGAGAACGTCACTTTTTCGACCGTAACCGAGTCCGGAATCACGGTCGGCCTTGCAGATTTCTCCGTTGCGAGTGAAAACAAGACCGTGCCGAACGTCCTGCGCCATACCGTTTGGCGCACGATATCGATGATGCGCAGCATCTTCGATTCGTTCAAGGGACTTGCGGTCGGACGCTACACGATCGACGATATGTCGGGACCCGTTGGGATCGGAACGACTCTTGCCGAGGCAGCAAAGGAGTCAAAAACCGATTTTGTATATATCGCCGTGCTTATCAGTATAAATCTCGGCGTGGTAAATCTTCTACCGTTGCCTGCACTCGACGGCGGACGTCTCCTGTTCCTCGTGATCGAGCTCATACGCAGACGCCCCGTCAATCGCAATGTCGAGGGATATATCCATTTTGCGGGCATCGTGATACTGATGGCGTTTATGCTGTTTATAACATTCAAGGATATAGTAAAGCTGATTCCCTGATCGGAGGACGAGAAATTGTACAGACAGTCAAAAGAAGTAAAGATCGGGAGCGTTGCCATAGGCGGTACCGCTCCCGTCTGTGTTCAGTCAATGACAAATACGGATACCATGGATTTCGAGGCTACGACAGCCCAGCTTCTCGCGCTCGAGCGTGCAGGCTGCGCTATCGCGCGGATCGCCGTACCGAAGATCGAAGCGGCCGAGGTGTTTTCATATGCAAAATCGAACGGCGTTGAGATCCCGCTTGTCGCCGATATCCATTTTGATTACAGGATCGCGCTTGCCGCCGTGAAGGCGGGTGCCGACAAGATCCGCATAAATCCCGGAAATATCGGTGCTGCCGACAACGTCAAAGCTGTCGCCGAAGCTTGCGGCAATGCCGGACTGCCGATAAGGATCGGCGTTAACGGAGGCTCTCTCGAGCGCTCACTCATTGAAAAATACGGCTCACCGACACCCGAAGCCCTTTGCGAGAGTGCGCTGACGCAGGCGAGTATGCTTGAGGAGTTCGGATTTACCGATACCGTGATCTCGATAAAATCGTCGAGAGTCTCCGACATGATCGCCGCAAACCGCCTCGTGCGCGAACGCAGCGATTATCCGATACATATAGGCGTTACCGAAGCCGGAGACGAGTATTCGGGGCTTGTGAAGAACGCCTGCGGTATCGGCGCTCTCCTCTGCGACGGCATCGGCGATACACTTCGTGTCTCGCTTACCGCCGATCCGGTGAAGGAGGTCGTCGCCGGTCATGAGATCCTCCGCGCAATGGGACTTGAGACCGGGTTTATCAATATAGTTTCGTGCCCAACGTGCGGCAGAACGAAGATCGACCTGATCTCGCTGTCGGCAGCGCTCCGCGAAGCCACTGCCGAGATAGATACTCACGGTAAAAACATTACCGTCGCACTCATGGGATGCGTTGTCAACGGCCCCGGCGAGGCGCGTGAGGCGGATGTCGGAATCGCGGGCGGCGACGGATGCGGCGTGCTGATACGGCACGGCGAGGTGTGCGGCAGAGTATCCGAAGCCGCGATAATTCCGACTCTTGTAGCCGAGATCGAAAAAATAATCGGGGAGGTCGATGTTCGTGACTGACAGAGCAGCAGCGCTTCTGCAAAAGATACGCAGATATTCACCCTCCGAGGTCGATATGCGCTTTTTTGATGACGTCGACAGCTATTCGATCTCGACCGATAAGGAGCGCCGTGCTCTCCGTATAACCGCTGCGCTGACGAATCTGATCCCGAGGGTATATCTCTCCCGCCTTGAAGAGGGAATACGCGTCGCATATGATCTGAGATATGTGCAGATAGTGCCGACGTATACGCCCGAATCCTTTACCCCCGACTATCTGCCGGAGGTCCTCGCGCAGGCAAAGCGCGAAGGCTCTGCGACCAACGGATTCTATAATAACTGCGAGTATTCGGTAGAGGGGAACATAATAACCATCGGCATTCCGTTTCCCGCCGGAGGTGTCGATCTCCAGCACCTTGCCCGCTCGGCGGAGATCATCGCGGCGATAATCAAGCGTGAGTTTTCGCTTGACTTTACGGTGAATATCGTGCAGTCGAGCGATTTTGAGGCGCGCACCCTCGAATATAAGGAGGAGCAGAACCGCCGTCAGCTCGAGGATGCGGAGAGGCTCAGACAGATAATGGAGCGCGCGGCACTCGCAGAGGAATCTGCCAAGGCTGCCGCCGAAGCCGAACCGGAGGAGGAGCGCCTCCCGCGCGTCGCTTCGATATTTGAGGGAGAGGACGTTATAATGCGCGAGAGCGACGGAACGGTCGATTCCGGCAAAATGGAGTTCGACCTCTCCTCCCCGGAGCAGCTTTACGGCGAAGCATTCAATCCCGAAACGGCAGTGCCCATCCGCGCACTCACATCGCCCAAGCGCGGAATAGTCACCCTCGGCGAGATATTCAGCATTGAAACGCGCGATACGCGCAAAGGGGACAAGACGTCCGTTACGATAGGTCTGACCGACCGCGACACATCAATTTTCATCAAAATAATGTTTGCGGTCGAGGCGGCGGGCGAATTTCTCGGCACGATATCAAAGGGCGCGGTGGTCGCTGTCCACGGAAATATCCGTGAGGACAATTACGACGGCGAACTGTACATAGCGCTCTCCGGTCTCATGAAGGTCAAAAAGATCCTGCGTTCCGACAACGCACCCGAGAAGCGAGTGGAGCTTCATATGCACTCGAATCTCTCGGCAATGGATGCAACGGCAAAGCCAGAGGATATAGTGAAATGCGCGTACCGCTTTGGCCACCCCGCCGTCGCCATTACGGATCACGGAAATCTTCAGGGCTTCCCGACCGCAATGCTTGCCGCCGAGGCGCTGAAGAAGAAGGGCGAGCGTGATTTCAAGGTGATCTACGGCATGGAGGCGTACTTCGTCGATGATACGGCGAAGGCGATCTACGGACGCGCCGAAGGCTCGTTCAAGGACACTGAATTTGTCGTGTTCGATATTGAGACCACGGGTATCTCCAACCTGAACTGCAAGATCACCGAAATCGGTGCGGTTCTCGTCCGCGACGGTGAGGTGCTCGACCGCTTCAATATGCTGATAGACCCCGAGGTTCCGATCCCCGAGGAGATCACAAAACTCACGGGAATATCGGACGACATGGTGCGGGGACAGCCGACGATCGACGTCGTGCTTCCGAAATTCTTTGAGTTCGCAGAGGACAGGCTTCTCATCGCCCACAATGCGGACTTTGATACCGGATTCATACGCCGCGCGGCGGATAATCTCGGACTGCCGTTCGAGAACGCGTATCTCGATACGCTCGCAATGTCGCGCTACGTCAACCCCGATCTCAAGCAGCATAAGCTTAATATTCTCGCTGATTATTTTAATCTCGGCGATTTCAACCACCACAGAGCGTCCGACGACGCAGAAATGCTCAGCGCCATATTCTATAAAATGACGGATAAGCTTACCGAGGAGGGCATATTCGACATGGAGGGAATGCTCGAGGCGATGAGCGAGAAAACGGACGTCCTCAAGCTCCCGACATATCACCAGATAATACTTGTCAAAAATCAGGTGGGACTGAAGAACCTTTATACGCTCGTTTCAGATTCGTACCTGAAATATTACCGCCGCCATCCCCGTATTCCAAAGACACGCCTTATGGAGTACAGAGAGGGACTGATCATCGGCTCTGCGTGTGAGGCGGGCGAGCTGTTCACCGCTATCCGAGATGGCAAGCCGCAGGCGGAGATCGAGAACATCGCATCCTTCTACGACTATCTTGAGATACAGCCGCTCTCAAACAACAGATTCCTCGTCGATTCCGGCAAGGTCGCCGATGATGAGGGACTGCGCGAGCTGAACCGAAAGATCGTCGCGCTCGGCGAAAAGCTCGGCAAACCGGTCGTCGCGACGTGCGACGCGCATTATATTGACGACGAGGACGGAATCTACCGACGTATACTGCTCGCCGGAATGAAATTCTCCGATTTCGACCGTGATTCAAAGCTCTATTTCAGAACGACCGAGGAGATGCTCGCGGAGTTTGAGTATCTCGGAGAGGAAAAGTGCCGCGAGGTCGTGATAGAGGCGCCGAGAAAAATCGCAGAAATGATCGGCGAGGTGCGCCCGATCCCCGAAGGCTTCTTCCCGCCGCATATCGACGGCGCAAACGAGGAGCTGACGGAAAAGTGCCACAATCTTGCGCGTGAGCTGTACGGCGATCCGCTGCCCGAGCAGGTCGAAAAGCGGCTCGAGCGAGAGCTTGGCGCAATTATCAAGAACGGCTTTGCCATCATGTACATCATCGCGCGAAAGCTCGTTGAGAACAGCGAGTCCAAAGGATATCAGGTCGGCTCGCGAGGTTCGGTCGGCTCGTCATTCGTCGCAACGATGGCGGGAATTACAAAGGTAAACCCGCTGCCCCCGCATTACCGCTGCCCCGAGTGCCGCTATTCCGAATTTATCGAGGATGGCTCGGTCGGCTCCGGTTTCGACCTGCCCGAGAAGAACTGCCCACGCTGCGGACACATAATGGAGCGCAACGGTCACGATATCCCGTTTGAGACGTTCCTCGGATTCTACGGAGACAAAACGCCTGATATCGACCTGAACTTCTCCGGCGATGTGCAGGCGGACGCTCACAAGTTCACCGAGGTGCTGTTCGGTACCGGAAAGGCGTTCAAAGCCGGCACTATCGGTACGCTCGCTGACAAAACCGCATACGGCTACGTCGCGAAGTATATCGAGGGCCACGGAGTGTCCGTGAACCGCGCCGAGATGGAGCGGCTGATCTCCGGGATCGTCGGCACAAAGCGCACGACGGGGCAGCACCCCGGCGGGATCATTGTCGTGCCGCAAGGGTACGATATTACCGATTTTGCACCGGTGCAGCATCCCGCAGACGATCCGAATTCCGATATAATCACGACCCATTTCGAGTTCAAGTATCTGCACGATACGCTTCTGAAGCTCGATATTCTCGGACACGATATTCCGACCAAGTACAAGCGGCTTGAGGAGTATACGAACACGAACATCCTCGATGTGCCGATGTCCGATCCCAAGGTGTACAAGCTCTTTACCTCACCCGAACCGCTCGGGATCACGCCGGATAAGCTGTTTGACTGCCATACCGGAACACTCGGACTGCCCGAGATGTCAACAAGATTTGTCCGTCAGGTGCTTGAGGAGGCGCAGCCGAAAACGTTTACGGACCTCCTTCAGATATCGGGTCTTACACACGGAACGAACGTGTGGATCGGTAACGCCGATGAGCTTATAAAGGACGGCATCTGTACGATATCCGAGGTTATCGGAACACGTGACGATATCATGCTGTATCTCATACAGCGCCACTCGCTTGAGAACAAGACCGCGTTCGATATAATGGAGAAGGTCAGAAAGGGAAAAGGCCTCTCCCCCGAGCATGAGGCAGCAATGCGCGAGCACGGCGTTCCCGACTGGTACATAGATTCCTGTAAAAAGATCAAGTATATGTTCCCGAAAGCGCACGCGGCTGCTTACGTCATCGATGCACTTAGACTCGGATACTACAAGATATACTATCCCGTCGAGTTCTACGCAGCGTACTTCACCGCAGCGCCCGACGGCTTTGATGCCGAGCTTGTCCTCGAGGGACCGCAAAAGGTCAAGGACACCCTGCGGGAGCTTGATAAGATCCAGGGCAAATCGCAGAAGGAGGCGGCGATGTTCAACGCGCTCCAGCTTGTCGATGAGTATTACGCCCGCGGATACAGATTCCTGCCGGTCGATCTCCGTCGGTCGCACGCTGCGAAATTTTTGCCTGAGAACGGAGCTATACGTCTGCCGTTCTCGTCCCTCCCCGAGCTCGGCGAGAACGCCGCGATCAGCATAATGAACGCTTGCAGGGAGAACGAGGTGTACTCCGTCGATGACCTGCGCAAGTATTCGAGAGCTTCAAAGACCGTGATCGAGATACTCAGACGCAACGGAGTTCTGAACGGTCTGACCGAAACAAATCAGCTGACAATGTTCTGATGTATCCTCAAAAAGAGCGCATATACGTGCGCTCTTTTTTCTGTAATACTTTGAGATGCCGCCGCATAGACTTGTACAAATGAATGCCACATGAAAGGAAAACGGGGGCAAATGACAAGTACAAAAATATACAGTGATATTGCAAGGCGGACGGGCGGGGATATCTATATCGGCGTTGTAGGTCCGGTCAGAACAGGAAAATCCACATTCATCCGCAAATTTATGGAGAGCGTAATAATCCCGGGAATCGAGGATGAGGAGCGCCGCGCGATGGCGCGCGATGAGCTGCCGCAGAGCGCAGGCGGACGCACGGTTATGACGACCGAGCCGAAATTTATTCCTGAGAAGGCGGTGAGCGTCCTGCTCGGCGACAAGGTGCGCCTGTCGGCGAGAATGGTGGACTGTGTGGGATATCTCATCCCCGACGCGCTCGGACGCGAGGAGGATGGTGCCGTGCGCATGGTGAATACACCATGGTCGGATTCGCCCGTGCCGTTTGAGGAGGCGGCGGAGATCGGCACGGAAAAGGTTATCCGCGATCATTCGACTGTCGGAATGCTTGTCACGACGGACGGAACGATCGGCGACCTCCCGCGCGAGAATTACGTTGCGGCGGAGGAGAGGGCGGCAGCGGAGCTGTCCGCGCTCGGAAAGCCGTATGCCGTGATCCTCAATTCGGCAAAGCCCGACAGTGCGGAAGCCGAAGCGCTCGCGCTTGAGCTGGAGCGGAAGTATTCGGCTCCCGTTGCCCTTGTCAATTGCCTTGAGCTTGACGAGACCGACGTCGAGGGGATCCTCGAGATGATCACGGCGGAGTTTCCGGCACGCGAGATATCAGTGAAATATCCGGGATTCATAGCCTCGCTCGACGACGAGCATCGTCTTAAGTGTGCGATCCGATCTGCCGTTACCGAAGCAAAGACGGGGCAAATGAAGCTCAGCGAGGCGGCGGGCGATTTTTCCGACAGACTTGAGTCGATACTCGGATCAAACGAGGAGATGGACGGCGTGAAGGTGTCGGGCGTCGCAGCCGATCTTGGCAAAGGCTCGGTGGAGATGACGGTCACATTCCCGCAGTCGCTCTATTATAAGCTGATCGGCGAGACGTGCGGCGTCGATGTAAAGTCCGACAAGGAGCTGTTCTGCGCCATCTCGTCGCTTGCGAAGACAAAACGTGAGTATGACCGCATTTCATCCGCCATGGATCAGGTGATGGAGTGCGGGTACGGTATCGTTATGCCCGATAAGGAGGATCTTGTCCTTGAGGACCCCGAGATCGTAAGACAGGCAGGCGGATACGGAGTGAAGCTGCGCGCGTCGGCACCGTCGATACACATGATACGCGCAAATCTCGATACGGAGATAAATCCGATAATCGGAACAGAAGAGCAGTCAGAAGAAATGGTTCGCTTCATGCTCGACGAGATGCAGGGCGATCCCGATAAAATATGGGATTTCAACATATTCGGACGGACGATGTACGACCTTGTGAACGACGGTATGAGAGCAAAGCTCGAGCATATGCCACCCGACGCACGTGTGAAGATGAGCGAAGCTCTCTCGAAGATAATCTGTGACGGGTGCTCGGGTCTCGTCTGCATAATACTGTGAGAAAAAAGCGGTCGCTGCCGGCGACCGCTTTTTTTCGTGCGCGTGCAAATATTGTGCAAAAATTTCTTTGTGCGAGTCGATAATCCTTGAAAAAAACATAAATATATGGTATGATATAATAAGTTTATTATGGATTTGTATACCCATGTGCATCCACCGGAAAAATAAATCGTTAAAGGCGGAGAACTCAATGAAAAAGCTAATAAGCGCTCTCCTTTTGGTATCGGTAATCGCGTCACTCGAATCCTGCTCAATGCTCGGCGTCCGTAAAACCGGCGACGGAGCAGGCCGTACCGATGATCCGGCAAAAACAAGCACGGTGCATACCACCGATGCTCCCCAGACGACAGAGCCACCTGTCACGGAGCCGCTGTATGATCCTGCAAAGGTCTCGTTTATCGGCTGCGGAGATAATATAATCTATTACGGCAATGTGCGTGAGGCAGCAGGAAAAAGTGATTCCGGCAGAGCATACGGCTTCAAGTATTCGTATGAGCACGTTGCCGATATCATAAGCTCGGCGGACGTCGCGTTCATAAATCAGGAAACGCTCATGTGCGGCGATGGGTATGAGCTGAGCTATTACCCGAATTTCAACAGCCCGCAGGATCTCGGATATGACCTCGTCGATCTCGGATTCGACGTCGTGAATATAGCAAACAACCATATGCTCGACCAGACCGGCTCCGGCCTTGAGCACACGATCGAATTCTGGCAGGGTATGCCGGTTCTGATGATCGGCGGCTATACCTCCGAGGAGGATTACAACACTCCCCGTTATCTTGAGTCGAACGGGCTGAAGATCGCGTTCCTCTCATACACCTACGGTACAAACGGATATACGCTCTCGAACAACTATAACGCGTGGGTGCCGTATCTCTCCGAGGATGATATCAGGCGTCAGACCGCTGCGGCACGTGAGAACTCCGATGTTCTCATAGTTTCCGTTCACTGGGGGATCGAGGGCGCGTTCGCCCCGTCCGACGAGCAGAAGAACTATGCACGCATCATGGCGGAGTGCGGCGTTGATGTGATCGTCGGTCATCACCCGCACGTGATCCAGCCGGTCGAGTGGATCAGCCGCCCCGACGGCGGACGCACGCTTTGTGTATATTCGCTCGGCAATTTTATGGCGGAGCAGGCTTTTGACTACAACATGGTCGGCGGTATCATCTCGTTTGATTTAATGCGCGATGAGCGCGGAAACGTTTCGATCGAGTCGCCGCTGTTCATTCCGACCGTGTTCCACTTTAATTCTTCGTTCTACAACAATCAGATATGGCCTATGGAGAGCTATACCGCCGATATGGCGGCATCTCACGGGATCTCGGCATACGGACGCCACACATCGCTTGATACGCTCAAAAAATATGTGACGGACACCGTTGCGCCGGAATTTCTGCCGGGTTTTCTGAAGTAAACGTCATACGGAAAGGCTTGTCCTATGAATGAAAATAACAAACCGGTCACCAAGCGCGTGACGATAGTCATACCGTCGCTCAATCCCGACGAAAAGCTGAAAAATACAGTCGCGGAGCTTGAGAGTGCCGGATTTGACGACATCATCGTTATCGACGACGGCAGCGCCGATGAGTATAAGTCGAATTTTCCCGATGCATCGGATACCGTGACCCGCCTCACTCATGTGGTGAACCGCGGCAAGGGCGCTGCGATGAAAACGGCGTTTGCCGCGTTTATCGCGCGCGGCGGTGATCGCGAGGGAGTCATTACGGTTGACGGCGACGGTCAGCACCGCTGTGCCGACGTGATCGCCTGCGCCGAGGCTATGCTCGACGGCAAACCGGCGCTCGTGCTCGGCTGCCGCAATTTCGACCTTCCGCACGTGCCGGAGCGCAGCCGCAAGGGAAATAAGATCACATCAAAGGTCTTCAAGATCCTGTTCGGGATGAACGTCAGCGATACCCAAACGGGTCTCCGCGCGATACCGACGGTTTATTTGCCGAAGATCGCCGAGGTGCGCGGCGACAGGTATGAGTACGAGACAAATATGCTCATGGCGCTGAAGCCGGAGCGAATACCGTACAGGGAAGTGCCGATCGAGACGGTCTACATCAACGAGAACGAGACGTCCCACTTTCGTCCCGTGAGGGATTCGATCAGGATATACGGTCTGATACTGAAATTCCTTGCAAGCTCATGCGCCTCCGCCGTTGTCGATATAGTCGGATTCCAGCTGTTCCAGATGCTGTACATCTTTCTGCGTGTGCCGTTTGCGGATTATGCCGCAGCGATCTCTGCGCGCGTTGTTTCCGCAATAGTGAATTTCACCATCAACAAAAATGCCGTTTTCGGCGGCAGCGGCAGTACGGCAAAGCTGTTTGCGCGTTATGTCGCGCTCGCCGTACCGATGCTCGCCGTATCATCCGTGAGCGTGCACTATCTCGGTGCGCTTCTCGGCGGCAAAACATTTGTGAGAACTCTTATAAAAATTCCGATCGATACGATACTGTTTATCGTGAGCTTCCGCGTGCAGCGCGAGTGGGTTTTCGGACGGGATAAAAACGAGAATATCAAGGGAGATAATAATGCGCGATAATTACAACGGATTTGACGATGCAATTCCGGTAAAACGCTCGAAAAAATCCGAAAAAATACGCCGTGAAGCACGCGCCGAGGCTGAGCGCAATCGCCGTGCTGTTGAAATGAAGCTATCGGCTGAACCTCAAATGAGGGTAACGCCGAAGGCCCCGACACAAAAGCCTGTGCAGACGCCCGCGAATCGGAAAAGCACGCCTGCGGGAACTGCGCAGACAGCTGCACGCCAGCCGCGCCCCGTATCGGGTGTCGCTGCGGATGCACCGCAGAAAACTGCCGCACCGGCGAGATCGTTTGATCCCGTTAAAAGGGCAGAGAGCCGCCTGATGCCGAAAAGTAAACCCGCGGAGACGGAAGCTGCACCCGCACCTCAGGCGCAGGTGAAAAGCGATAGTTCTGCCGCAGCGATGAGTGCACAGCCCAAGAGATCTCAGAATGTGCCGCAGCCGCGCCGAGGTACCGTGCAGCAGGATCATCCCAAGAGTGACGCGACCGCGACGCGCCGTACATTCCGCGATATTGAGGCGGCGCAGGGAAGTGCGGAGGGCAAACCTGCGACTACTTCTCGTGACGTCGCGCTCGAGGAGATATTCTCAAACGAGCCGCCGCGCACCCGCAAGCTGACCACCGGCAAAATAATCAGAAGAGTATTGCTCTGCATCTTCACGGCTATAATTTTTGCCGTGGGAACGGTTTACAGCACTCTGTACACTGTTGCACACGGTCCGAGCACGGAGGTTCGTAATTTCCTCGTGCTTTCCGCGCTCCATTCGAGCGGTGCTCAGTGGGTCCCCCGCCTCTTCCTTGACGAAGCTACCGTGGAGCAGATTAAGACGGACAGCATGGTCGTCAATACCGACGTGATCTCGATCGAGGATTACAACAATCAGTCGAAGGACACCGATGACGAAGAGACTGACAAGTGGGCAAATGCCATTGACGGTATGCTTTACGAAACCGTAAGCGGACCTACGTTCAAAGGATACGTCCTTCTCATCCGCGATCCCTCGCGCGTAAAGGTCGGTGTCGCTGTCGATAAATTTGACGACACCGTCGAGGGTATGCGAATATTTGAGATGGCGGACAAATACGGCGCCGTGGCTGCAATAAACGGCGGTGAGTACCCCGATCACGGCGGTATGGGCATCGGCGGCAGACCGATAGGTATTACGTATTCCGAGGGTCAGTGCGTCTGGGACGACGGACTCCGCCGCACCTTCATGGGATTTGATAAGGATAATAAGCTTATCGTGCGGGAAGGCCTGACACGCGCCGAGGCTGACGAAATGGGCATTCGCGACGGCGTATGCTTCCAGACCGGCAACACGCTTATTTCAAACGACGGCGGAAATATCACGATGTATTACGCCGACAATAATACCGGCACGGCACAGCGCACCGCCATCGGACAGGCTGTCGACGGTACTGTGATACTTCTTGTCACCGACGGGCGTACCGCGAGCAGTCTCGGCGCGACTCATAACGACGTGATCGACGTAATGGTCTCATACGGAGCCGTCAGCGCAGGTATGCTTGACGGCGGTTCGTCCTCGCTCATGTATTACCGCGATTATTATACGAAATACGGTATTGACGAGAACACACTCGACGAATATCAGAAAAAGGGTCTTATAAATAAGTACAAAGCATTCACTACCCCGAGAAGACTCCCGACCTGCTTCATTGTTGCAGGAGAGTGAGAGGAAAGGATATCGAAAAATAATGAGCGAAAAGAAGAGCTTTCCCCTATTCTATGCGATATATTTCGGGGTGCTGTTTGTTGCCGTGATAGCCGTGGTCGTAGGACTCGGATGGCTTCGCGGGTACCTCGCGGAATACGAGAGCGCACAGCCGATACATATAGCGGAGCAGGTGTTCGATATGTATTTCAAATCAAAGGATTTTGACCTGCTTGTCCAGAAAACAGATACAAGCGATAGGCTAGAAGCCCCCGCTGATGTCGCCGAATATCTCCATAGTCAGTACGATACTGCGGAGCTTACGTACAACTCTGTCACGTCGGACGAGAGCGATTCGGTCAAGTATATCGTAAAAACGGGCGATTATAAGATTGCTTCATTCACTCTTAAAAAGAGCGGAGAGAAAACGCGTCGCGGCTTTGACTACTATGAACCCGATAAATTTGAGATATTCTACGCCGCCGACAAGAATTGCACAGTCTTTGTGCCGGAAACCGCAGACGTCTTTGTAAACGATATCGCACTCTCGGAGAAGTATCTGAGCGAGAAGGACATAGTCCTTGATTCTGAGAAGGTTCCCGAGGGACTTACTCCCGTGAAGTACAAGAAGTACAGGGTAACGGGGCTTATAAACGATCCGACAGTCCGCGTTTCGACCGACGGATTTGAGAATGATATTGAGTATGTGCCGGAAACGCGCACGTATACGGCGGGGCTTCCGAATGATGCCGCACTCGAGACGGAGTACAGTAATTTCGTGCTGAAAGCGGTCGAGGAGTACGCAAAATATATGCAGAGCGACTCGAACTGGGGCGCGGTGAAGTCGTATTTCGACCCTTCGACCGACCTCTATACCTCTGTCCGCACGGTCGAGCAGTATTTTGTCATCGACCACGACGGCTATCGGTTTGAGGATGAGTATGTCGGTCAGTTTTACCCTTACGACGAGAATACATTCTCGTGCCGCGTTACTGTATGGCACGTCCTCGAGAACCGCGGACAGCCTGATTTCCGCGACAAAATCAGTATGACGGTCTACCTCAGACGGGTCGGCAATAAGTTTTTGATCTTTGATTGGAACGTAATTAAGGAGTGACACATGAATCCGATAGTTGAGTTTGACATTGCGGTTCTGAATTTTATCCGTGAGCATATATCGTGCTCGTTCCTCGATGCGATCGTACCGCCGATATCTTTCCTCGGTAACGGCGGATGGATATTTATACTTGCTGCAGTGATAATGCTGTTTTTTAGGAGTACCCGTAAGACCGGGCTTATGACCGGCGCCGCACTCATATGCGGACTTATCGTCTGTAATCTCGCGCTGAAGCCGCTCGTCGCGCGAATACGCCCCTTCGACCTCGTCGAGGGAATTGATGTTATAATAAAGAAGCCGCACGACTATTCGTTCCCCTCAGGTCATACAACAGCCGCTTTCGAGCTTGCAACAGTGTGGATGATGCGCGACCGCAGATTCGGTATTCCTGCGCTTGTTTTTGCCTTTGCGATGGCGTTTACAAGACTCTATCTCTATGTCCATTATCCTACCGATGTTATCGGCGGTATGGCAGTCGGTATCCTTTGTGGCGTCGCAGGGTACTTTATCGTCGATAAAATATGGAATAAGGTCACGGCAAAAAAAGAGGCATCCGCAGAGTGACCCGCACCACACGAATTACCTGTACTGCCTTAGAAAAAACGAAAAATTTCACTTTTGCACCCAATATTTTTGAAAACGACTTGACACATACCCGCATTTTGTGCTATAATTACAAAGCTGAGTTCAAGCGGCTTGGCGAAAACAATATGCGGGTGTGGCGGAATTGGCAGACGCGCAAGATTCAGGTTCTTGTGGGGGCAACTTCGTGAAGGTTCAAGTCCTTTCACCCGCACCATATCGAGTATTCATAAGGGATTTGACTTTATGAATACTCGATTTTTTATCTTGATACGGTTTTATGTACGGAGCAGGTTTTCGCCTGCTCCTTTTGTTACGCCGTTTTCGGCTCGGTTAAATATTTGGTCGCGACACCTTTTCGGGTATCGGCGACGATATTCGATCTGCGAGACACTTCGGGTATCTCCACATATCCTACAAAGCGATAATAGATAACGATTCTCTGCGTTCGGTTTTTACCTTTGCCCTCTGTTTCGAAAACATCAATATGGTCGATGAGTTCACGGAGCAGCGGTGCGGTCAGCCTGTCCATTCGCATAAATCTGCGGATTGCCGAAGTGAAGTTCTCGCGTTCCTGTTCGTGCTGTCCGCATTCGGAAAGCTTTTGACGGAGCGTTTTAATTTTTGTTTTCAGTTCCAGCCTTTCCGTTTCATACTTGTGGGACAACTGCATAAACCATTCGTCACTCACCTTGCCGACGGCGTTGTCCTCATAAAGCTTTTCGTATAGATGGGATACGGTATCGTTTCTGGCGATTGCTTTTTGAAGTTCTGCTTCGTCGTGCTTCTTTTCCTTCAAAAGCTCTTTATCGGTTTTTTGAGCAAGCAGCTCGGCAAAGGCTTCTTCATCCGCAGCCAAAAATTCTGCCATCCTCCGCAGCTCCAGCATCACCACCTGCTCAATAGCATCTGCTCTGACATAGTGTCTGCCGGGGCAGTCACCTCTGTAATCCACCTTGTTGTTAGCACACACGAAATAGTGAATATCCTTGTTGATAGTGTTCGTATGATGACGGAGCTTACCGTGACAATCGCCGCAGAACAGCAAATCGCAGAATATGCTTTTTTCGCCGTTCTTTGGCTTTGGAGCACGGCGTTTTGTTTTGGTTATGAGTGCCTGTGCCTTTTCGAAATCACCCCGTGCAATAATCGGCTCGTGAACATCCTTGAATATTGCCCAATTCTCAGGATCGTTAGGAAGTCTTGTTTTGTTCTTAAAAGACTTTGAGCAGGTTTTGAAGTTGATTACATCACCGCAGTATTCCTGCTGAGATAAAATCTTTTGAATTGTTGTCTTGCACCATTTGTACGGATTAGGCTGCGTTTTCTTTCCGCCTCTCGGCAGTCCTTTGCTTTGCCAATACGCCATAGGAACAAGTATTTGTTTCTTCTGCAATATTCGCGCGATAGTTTCGTTGCCCTTACCCTCAAGACACATTTTGAAAATGCTTTTTACCACCTCTGCCGCCTCCGGGTCGATAACCCACTTCTTTTTGTTCTCAGCGGATTTCATATATCCGTAGGGCGGTTGAGATAAAGGCTCACCCATACTGCCCCTCAGTCTGTGTGATGAACGAATTTTCTTGGATATATCCCGCGCGTACATTTCATTTAAGATGTTTTTGAAAGGTGCAATTTCGCTTTCGCCCTCCTCGCTGTCTATTCCGTCATTCACGGCGATAAACCGAATATCGTGATCGGGGAAATACACATCGGTATAATTACCGACCGAAACATAATCTCGTCCGAGACGGGATAGGTCTTTTACCATTACGGCGTAGATATATCCCATTTCAATATCTGATATTAATTGCCCGAATCCCGGTCGGTTGAAATTTGTTCCTGTATATCCGTCGTCCACATAGAATTTTGTATCGTTCAATCCTTTTTCCTTTGCCTTTTGCGAAAGCAGCGTTTTTTGATTGACGATTGAATTGCTTTCACCGTCCATTCCGTCATCGCGGGAGAGACGGCAGTAAAGCGCCGTTATCCCGATTTTGTTATTCTTTTTCGGCTGCATTATTATCCTCCTTCCCGGCAGCCGTACAATCATATTCGGTGTTTATTATATTACTTGTACCGACAGACGGCAAATCTGCGAAATCACTTGTGAGATAATTTCCGATACGGTTATTCAGCACAGTATTCTCTTTAGGTTCTTTGTAGTCGGGCTTTTGAAATCTCGGCTCAACCACATATCTTACTCCGTTAACAACATACTCCTGCGGTGCGGCGCCGAAGCCTACAATAAACTTATTCATAAGCTCTCCTTATCTCGCATCGCGGTTATGCTGACGGTCGTAATCCTGTTTTACGAGCTTGAGAAGGTATGCCTGCATTTCAGCGGGTGTCATAGATTTCGGCACATACTTGCGTATATCGTCCATTGGGATTTTGAGCTTTTCCACTTGGTTCGGTTTCAGCTCGTTCATAATTTCGGTTACGGTATCATAGTCAAGCTTGCCTTCTTCAAAAGCGGTGCGCATACGGCGAGCCTGTGCGTGGGATGGAAAGCTTTCCGTTTCATCAATGCGGTCAATGACATCTCTTTGTGCTTCTTCATTTAGAAAAGACAATTCATAAGCCGGGAGCATTTTCATCTTGCCGCTATCTACAAACCCTTGAAGTTCAGGAACGAGATAGGTTAAACGAATTAGGCGTTGAACGGTTTTATAGCTGTCGCCGGCTTCATTACCTATTTTTGCCGTAGTTCGATTGTCCTCGGACTTCGGGACATTCTGTCCCAAAGATTTGCCTTGATGAGATAATGCGTCTGCTTTCATACGGTAAGAACGAGCCTTTTCCATAAGCGTTAGATTCTCACGCTGACAATTGGAATCTACCATCATAGCCGTGGCCTCATCACGGTCGATAAAATGAACAACCGCAGGGACTTCTTTCATTTCAAGAAACTCAGCGGCGTGTACTCGGCGGTGACCGGATATGATTTCATATTCTTCAGTGTTGTTCTCAATCGGTCGGACGATAACGCGATTGAGCAGCCCGTATTCTTTGATACTCTCTACAAGCTCTGTCATAGGCTCGTCATCAAGTACCTTGTATGGATGATTCTCAAACGGGTGGAGCTTTTCGATTTTAATGTTCATTAGCTTCGGTTTGGGTTGCTTTACTACCTTTTCGGCAGACTTTTTTGTTTCGTTTTTCATTCAACATAATCCTTTCGTAATTCATTTTTTCTTTTTGTCTGCCGTTTCTTGTAGAAAATTGTGTATAGAAAATATGATTGAAACGGCAGTTTGATTTGTGTGTTTCATAATTACTGCCTTTCAATGTTGTTATCTACGGTCTTCACCGTAGTGTGCTTCTGCAAATAATCCTTTGTAA
>CAKSDP010000007.1 GCA_934446065.1 uncultured Eubacteriales bacterium | reverse complement strand
TTAACTGGACCTCTCCCAAGGCTACTCTCGATAATTTTTTGAAGCATGGTGTAACATATCATTGACAAACCAACAAAGTCCGCCGCGATATAATGCCGCAGACGTGCAGCAGGTTGACTTCGGTATAAAGTTATGGTACAATTGATTTCGGTAAATAATGTATCTGACCCCATCGAGGGGAAGCATGGTATAAAAGAGGTTTTAACGTGATAAAGGTTCTGAACATTATAACTGATACAAACATCGGCGGCGCCGGACGGATACTTGTGCAGTATCTGCGGTGCTTTGACCGCGATCGCTTTGATGTCGTGAATGCCGTCCCGTCGGGCAGCGCACTGATCCCGCTGATCGAAGCCGAGGGATACACCGTGATCGAGACGAAGTACGGTCATGACAAGTCATACGAGCGCGGGGCAGTGGGAGAATTGCGGCGCATAATAAAGGATGTGCGCCCCGACATAGTTCATACGCATTCGTCGCTTGCCGGCAAAATCGCCGCGTATCTCTGCGGTGTGAAGAGCCGCATCTATACGCGCCACTGCGTTTTCGATATGCCGAAAAGGCTTACAACTTTCCCCGGAAAGCAGATCAACGGCTTTGTGAACAACACGCTCTCCACGGCGATAGTCGCGGTGGCAAACGCCGCTGCGGACAATCTTACCGAGACCGGAGTCGATCCCGATAAGATCACGGTGATAATCAACGGCGTTGAGCCGATGCCGGAGCGCAGCGAGAGCGAGCGAGTAGCGTTCCGCTCGTCACTCGGCATAGGCGAAGATGAGTTCGTCTGCCTCATCTCGGCGAGACTTGAGGTCTACAAGGGACATTCGTATCTCATAGATACCGCAAAGATCGTCAAAGACAGCGACTGCGACCGTCCCGTGAGATTTATCCTCATGGGCGACGGAGCGGAGCGCGAAAACCTTGAGCGCCGCGCCGCAGAGCTTGGCGTTTCGGACATCGTGATGTTCACGGGATTCGTGAAGAATGTGGCGGACTACTACAATATCGCCGATATTTCACTGAACTGCTCGTGGGGGACCGAGGCGTCCTCACTCGCGCTCGCGGAGGGAATGAGTCTCGGACGCCCGGCGGTCGTCACCGATTTCGGCGGCAATCCGTATATGATAACCGACGGCGTGAACGGGCTTGTCGTGCCAAAACGCGACAGCGCCGCTATGGCGGAGGCGATACTGAAGATCGTAAGATCGCCTGAGCTGTACCGCACTCTTTCCGACGGTGCGCGCTCGGAGTATAAGTCAAAATTTACGTCCGACGTAATGACGCGGAATCTTGAAGCGCTTTATGAGCGCGAGATGGAACGCGTGCGCGGACGCAATAAAAAATAATTCTATCCGGAGGATACACAAATGAAAAAGAAACTTGTTGCATATTTTTCTGCCGGCGGCAATACGGCGAAGCTTGCAAAGACTCTTGCAGATGCCGCAGGCGCCGATCTCTTCGAGATCGCACCGAAGGTTTTGTATACAAAAGCCGACCTTGATTGGATGAACAAGCAGTCGCGCAGCTCCGTCGAGATGCAGGATCCATCGTCCCGCCCCGAGATCGCCGCTGTGCCCGATGTATCGGAGTACGATGCTGTTTTCGTAGCCTTCCCGATATGGTGGTACGTCGCTCCGACGATAGTGAATACGTTCCTCGAGAGCGCTGATTTCTCCGGCAAGACCGTGATCCCCGTTGCAACATCCGGCGGAAGCGGAATGGGCAAGACAAACGAGAAGCTCGAGCCGAGCTGTAAGGGAGCAAAGCTCCTATCCGGCAAGGTGTTCTCGCCTTCGGCGTCGAAGGCAGAGCTTTCCGCATGGATCGACAGTCTTGATGCATAAGAAAAAAGCGAAAAAGCAAGTGCTGCGGCACTTGCTTTTTTATACAAACGCAAACGGGACGCCATGCGGCGTCCCGTAATTGTTGTAATTCTGATACTTACGCGTTGGAACCGTTGTAACGGCTGATGACCTCATCCTGAGATCCGCGGTCGAGCTGTACGAAGTGGATGCTGAATCCGCCGATACGGACGATAAGATCGCCGTGTCTCTCGGGATGCTCCTGAGCGTCGAGCAGATCCTCAAGGTTAGCGGTGGTGATCTGAGCCATCTGACCGCCGTTCATGAGGTATGTGCGCATTGTTGCAGCGATATTCTCGCGGAGCGCGGGGTTGGAGAGAAGCTTGGTCGTGAGGACAACGTTAAGCGTTGTTCCGCCGACACCCTTCTGCAGGGGAAGCTTTGCAACGGACGAAAGCATTGCGGATACGCCGTTCTTGTCAGCGCCCGGACGCGGTCCGATGGAGTTTCCGTGAGGCTCGCCTGCAAATCTGCCGTCGGGCAGTGCGCCGGTGACACGACCGTATGCAATACCGCCCTGAAGCAGGGAGCAAGCGCCGGTGTAAACGTCGCCTCTGATGGACTTGTACTTGCCGCACTCGCTCCAGAACAGATCGAGCACGCGTGCAGCCATAGCATCAGCCTCGAAGTCGTCGTTGCCGTACTTGGGTGCGAAGTTAAGAAGCATCTGACGCTCCTTCTCGTAGCCGTCGAAGTTTGCTGCAAGAGCGTCGATCAGCGTCTGACGGGAGATGCGTCTCTCATCGTATACGAGCTTCTTGATAGCGGTCATGGAGTCTGCAACAGCGCCGAGACCGCAGGTCTCAACAACGCCGAAGTTGTAGATCGGGCCGCCTGCGTCGTGCTGCTTGCCCTTCTCAAGGCATCCGGTGGTGAACGGAGATTTAACAAGCTTTGAGTAGTTTGCAGCGCGGATCTCCTGACCTCTGTCAGCGAGGTAAGCGAACAGCTTGACAAAATATCTGATCTGAGTCTCGTATGCGTCGAAGAACTCCTCGAATGTCTCGCAGTCAACGAAATCGGGGGTCACAGGACCGATCTGTACGTCGGGGTGATTGCAGCTTCTGCCGCCGTGGAGAGCGTACTCAAGCACTCTCGCCATGTTGAACGTTCCGTCCTCGCAGCCGAAGTTGCTCTGTCCGGGGATCTCGATCTCCTGACAT
Organism: uncultured Eubacteriales bacterium; assembly: GCA_934446065.1. Classification (GTDB taxonomy): domain Bacteria; phylum Bacillota; class Clostridia; order Oscillospirales; family CAG-272; genus UMGS1312. Next base: position 79,615 of record CAKSDP010000007.1, on the reverse strand, counting down.
CCGAGCATGGAGTAGTCGCGTGCATCCTCAAGCTTCGTGCCGATGCGGGTGAGTCCGGGAATAACTGTCTCATCGCTGACGACGGTCGGGTCGGACATACCCTCGGACCAAAGCTGAACAACAAGCGTCATAAGCTCGTCGGGAGAATCCTTGTGGAAACGGACGGACATTCTCGGGTGAGTGTCGTGGATGCGGCGGAGGATCTGGAGCATGAGGTAGGTCAGCTCGTTTGTAGCATCGCTTCCGTCCTCGTGAACGCCTGCAAGAGTAACGTTGTGAGAACCGTTCTCCCAGATCTTGAAGATCATGGACGCCATGAGATCCTCAACGGGAACAGCGTCGCCGTGAGTCTTGGAATACTCGTAGAAGGGGAAGAGGTACTGGTCCATACGACCTACGCAGTCTACCCAGTCCCAAAGGCTGAGACACCAGGTGAGCTGTACTGCCTGATAGAGAGTCTGCGGCTTGTGGTGTGCAACAAATGCGCAGTTCTCGGCGATAGCCTCGTAGTATGCCTTCTGATCGGCGTCGGTCTCGGTCTCTGCAAGCTTTGCAGCAGTCTCCGAGTACGTCATAAGCCACTTTGACATACCCTTGATAATGATGCGGCACGCCTCATAGAAGTTGTGCGTTTCATCATCGTGAGCGTTGATGTCCTCGTATTTCTTGATCTTGACGAGCATACCGTCGAGACCGTTGGTGAGCAGGGTGGGGTAGTTGGGAACGGTGTGTCCCTGGTATCCGCCTGCGTGGAAGATCTGGTCGCCGTCCATGATCTGGTACTTCTCTTTGCCGAGAAGCTCCTCACCTGCATTTGTGTAGTGAGACCAGTTCATCGGAGCCATTCTCTCATAGAGCTTCTGAGCCTCGGCGCGCTCCTCATCGGTAGCGTCCTCGGGAAGATTTGTGATGGACTCAACGTTCTGAAGTCCCCAGCTGAAGTGCTCGCGGATAGGGAACCACGGACGGGTGATACCGACAACGGCCTCATCCTTGAAGGTCACGAACGGAGTCTCCATCCACGAACGGACGATACCGTTCGCAAGATTGATTACGTAGGGCTTGTCAGGGTTCTCAACGAACTCATCGCGGAAGGGGTTGCCCATATCGTCAACATCGACGGGGCAGGTTACCGTGCCTTCGCGTGCGCCGTAAGGCCTGACTCTTTCGAGGATCTTCTCCCTTACCTTCTCCATGCGGGGAGAAAACTCGAGTTTCTCGGTAGTGCTTCTGTAGTCTGTCATTTGTATACCTCACATACATGGAAATTTGCCGGCATTTGAAATTCCGTCGGCGGGAATATATTTCAAGCCGCGAGTCGGGTCTTGACCGACTGTTATAAGCTTTACTTTCAAGTTTATGCGAAACGCACGATGTTTAGGAGATCGTGCATTCCTTGCCTGACGCCGCAGATATCTCGGCGCAGTACGCTTCAAGCGTCGCGCGGGCGGGAACCGCTCCGTCGTACAGTACATCCTCGCCGAGCTTGTCGGATTTCGATATGCCGAGCTTGTGATACGGCTCAAGCTGGATCAGGTGAACAGATGAGTGCGCTTTGGCTGTCGCCGCAATACCCGCAATGTGCTCGGGTATGTCGTTCTTGCCGGTGATTATCGGACATCTGAGAACAACGTTTGCGCCGATCTCGTCGAGCAGCGAGAGATTCTTGAGTATCGGTGACTGCGGAACACCGCAGAATTCCTTGTGCATCTCGTCTCCCGTAGCCTTGTAGTCAAACAGAAAAACGTCTATGTATTCGGCGCAGGCGCGCAGCTTTTCGGGATCACCGAAGCCGGAGGTCTCGATCGCAGTCGATATCCCGCGATCCTTTGCCTCGCGCAGTATCTCGAGCGCGAAGTCAGGTTGGAACAGCGGCTCGCCGCCGGAGAGAGTCACGCCGCCGCCGCTTTCTTTGAATACGGCGCTGTCGCGCATAACGGAGTCGATGACTTCCTTTGAGTCCATAAGCTCGCCCGCCATCGAGAGTGCGCCTGTGCAGCAGGCGTCTGTACATTTGCCGCAACCCGTGCAGCCCTCACGGATAAATCCGTGCAGTCCGTCACGAAATACGTGCAATTTTTGAGGACATACGCTTGCACATTCACCGCAGCCGATGCACCTTTTTGGATCAAACATGACCTGAAGTTCTTTTTTTATGCCCTCGGGATTGTGACACCAAATGCATCTGAGAGGGCATCCTTTGAAGAACACCACAGTGCGGACGCCCGGTCCGTCGAAGAGGGAAAATCGCTGAATATTGAATACTGTACCGAGCATACTGCCTCCGAAAATGCGGAAATTCTCGCTGTTGTCATCATAATGTTAGCACACCTGAACAGCCTTTGTCAATAGGGTTTTCAAAACTTTTTTCAATTTTTAGGAATTATTATTAATTACAAAAACTGACAATTTGCGTTTTTATCGATCAATGCACTGTTCCCAATTATTCCCACAAGACCGCTGTCGTTCATAAAAGTAAAATATGTAATAATATGGGAAAACAGTGTTTTGCTCAATCAGCCGCCCCACGGCGGGTTCCCGACTTTTGAATGGGGAAAAGTGGGAATAACGCAAAATGCCCGAATTTTCATTCAGGCATTTTTTACCATGCGTTTTTCGCTTCATCCGAAAATTTCGTGAAGCGTATTTTTTGTATCGGTGACAATATTATACGATATCATTCCGTAATTTTTTAATTCTTCGAGCTGTTTTGCGTCGGAAGTATCGTAATATTTGCCGGTGGAGTCACTGTAATGACCAGCCGTCAGCACCGGATAATCGGTCATGAGATCGCAGAGATAATTCTGATATGCGCTCAGCGGGATGCCCGCTTTCTTGCAAAGAAGTGCGGCTAGATAGTTTGCGCTCGTATCGACGTCCGTCTCTTCCTCTATGTCGAAGTTTGCCCACATGACGAACGGGACGGTGTACCTTGCGAGCTGTTCGTCGACCGAACCCTCTTCGGGTTTGCCGCCGAACACGTTCCACAGAGGTGTTACGACATTGTCATTCGGCTGATGATCGCCGAACATGAGGATGATCGTGTCCTCGTCGGCGTCCTTGAAGTATTCGACAAGCTTGCCGAACGCTTCGTCTGATTTGTTGATCAGCGTGAGATATGTGTTTGTGACGCCGCGTGTCGGTATGCGGTCAACCATCGTCTGCACATCGAGATCGGTGTACTGCTTGGTGTATCCGCCGTGATTCTGCATTGTTACGTCAAATACGAAAAGCGGCGTGCCGTCCTCCTTTTCTTCGTACAGATCTATTATTTTTTCATATGTTGCCCAGTCGGTGTAGTATCCGCGCAGCTTTTCCGAGCCTTTGAAATCGCTCGAGAAGTACGTGCTGTCGAATCCGAACCACTTGTAAACGGTGTTTCTGTTCCAGCCGGACGCACTGTACGGGTGCATTCCGACTGCCGTGTAGCCGAGAGATGTAAGGCGGCTTGCGAGGTTCGGCGTTCCCCCGTGAAGCTGCTGCTGATAGGGGACGCTGCCGGGCGGCATATACAGCATCGACAGCCCGGTAAGAAATTCATATTCCGTGTTGGCGGTGTTGCCGCCCTTGACCGATACGTGAAGATTGCCCTTGACCGTGTTTTCGCTCAGCGCGTCAATGTACGGCGTAACAGGTATTGCCTCCGGGTAATCGGCGGCGGTTCTGAGATCTGAGAATGCTTCGTTCATTATAACGATGACGTTCGGCAGATCATCCGGCGCCGCGTCGTCCTCGTAGCCGTCCATTATCTCCTCTACTGACGATGTGCTGTATCCGTCGGGCTTTTCTACGCTCGTGAACTGCAATGTGTATGCGAGTGTCACGGCTGTGCCGTTGCGGTCATATACGACAGTCGGCGTAAAAAGATACGGGTACATCCCGAGCTTGCTGACGCCCGTGTCGGACTGTACATACAGCCCCGCAAATATAACGGTTGCGATGCACACGAGAGCTGCGGGCAGGCGCAGATACCAGAATTTTATACGGATTCGCGGCGTGCAGAGAAAGCCGAGCTGAATTATAAACAGCATCGCGCAGACCGTAACGCATACGTGCCACGGCACGGTGAATGTGTAGTTGTCTGCGACATCCGCGGCGATGCCGATCGACTTCAGATCCCACGGGAACAGCGGATTCCCACGGAACTGGCGTACATAGTAGTTGGCGATCCCGAATATCATCGGAACTGCCGTGCATACCGCGATCGCGGCTTTCATCGAACCGGTGAGCGCGAGAAGCAGAAGCGCCGCCGCATAGCAGAATATCAAATTGAATGTGAAAAGCTTTGGCGATATCGAGAACGGATTGTGCGAGAAATATTCCGTCAGCATGAATACTGCGGCGGGGAAGAGTACGAACAGTGCCGTTCCCCAGATGCGCCCGAGTCGGGGCGAGAGAATACCGATGAAGAATGCGGCAGCTACAAGCGCGATCGAGAGATATGACTCGGTCGTGTACAAATCACCGATCTTCATCTGATACTCTGTCACGACGAGAACTGCCATCATTATTATCGGAACGGTGCACGTTGCAAGCCGCTCAAGAGGCTTGCGGCAGCGCCACGTCCTGGCGCGCGGAGGTTCTGCTTCGGGTGCTTTTTCCTCCGTAGCATTCTCTGCATCGATCGGCTTGGTTTCTTTATCGTTACTGTTGTTCATTAAATAAATCTACTCCGTGATATGCGCGTGATGGTTATTTTGCAAACTCAACGTTCCATCCTGCGAGCTTGCGGGTTATGAGCGTGGCGTCAGCTCCGTTGAAAACTCCGTCACCGTTTACGTCGCCGACAGAGGAATCTATTGAGATATCCCACCCTGCGAGCTTTCGTGTGATCAATGTGGAATCGGCGGAATTTACAACTCCGTCGCCGTTTACGTCGCCGAGCAGCTTGCCTTCGTCAACGGTGATCACACCTGTGCCGCCGAGGAGCGAGGTCTCGGAGAAATCCGCGTCATACGCGGAATCAACGGATACCGTTACGGGATAGGTGCCGTTTGCTGTGCCTTCTTTTACGGCAAATTTGAGTTCAAACAGATCGCAGTCGTCTTCGAGCACGTAGTTCAGCGCCTGAATGTTCACTGTGACGGGCGATGAATTGAGCGACGAGTTAGCGCAGTCGAAATCGCTCTCATCAAGACAGCCGGAAAGCGATACGAGCGTCAGAGCATCGGTGTCGAACGCGACGGAGAGATCGAGCATCGCAAGTCCCGGATTCTTCGCGACTGCGACGGAGATCGTTGCATATCCGTCCTTGACCGTTGCGGAGCCGACGGAAATGCGGGGAGTGTTTTCACGATCAGCCTTTGTCGGAACCGTCTCGATCTCTGACAGGCAGGAGCTGTATGCGGACATAATATTCGTGTAGCCTTGTGCGCCGGTGATCTCAGCCTTGCCGGCTGCCGCAATATCGGATACCTGCGCAGCGTCTGCCGGCAAGTATTCGCGGGCGTTTATGAATGCGTCGATCTTCGACGAGAGTGCGGTTTTGAATTCGTCTACGCTGTTGTAAAGTACAAGATCGCTGTCGCGTACAACCGTCAGAGTGTCGGAACGTCCGACATACGGTCCGTTATTGGCGCGGGCATACACCGTAAATGTGTGATCGCCGACGGAAGCGAGGAGCGTGACTGCATCGACGGTAAAGGTGTTGCCGTTAGTCTGTCCGAGAGACGATTCGGTGTCACCGTGACGCAGGAATACCTTGTAGGACGATGCCGTTTCGGCAGCGTTCCACGAAAGTGCCGTGCCGTTGAACGCAAGACCTGTCGGCAGAACGGGAAGCACCGGCGTTTTCGCCGTAACCGTTCCGGATGCCGTCAGGGTTGCAAGCTTCGTGGTGTCTTTGTACGGCGTAAGGGACGCGTTTACGGTGAACGTCTCGCCGTCTGCGGCACCGATCGGTATTTTCAGCGATATTGTCATGATATTGCCGCCATTAAGCGAGCTGCCGAGCCATTCGAGTCGTATCGGATTTGATCCGTCCGGCGAGTATACTCCGGCAACAGTATCAACACTTGCTACGGTGAGCGTTTCGGGAACGGTCACCTCTGCTTCAAATGCTGTAATGCCGTCCGTGTTTTCCAATGACAGTGAAACCATGGCTATGCTGCCCGAGTTTGCCGTGTCGGATGAAACGGCGATCACGGGTGAAGTTTCGCTCTGCACTATCGAGTAGCCGTATGTCTGATTACCGAGGTGGAAATCCCACGCGGCTGTGATGACCTCGGGCGATTCGTCAAACGTTAGCTCGGCTGCACGGGAGCCGGTGCGCTCGCGGACGTTGAAGTCGGGATATGCGACGATCATGTTGTCGATCGACGTGTCCGCACTGTAATTTGAGAGGTAAACGAGCGACAGATCGCCTGAGAGCTTGCTGTCCTGAGCCTTTGCCATCAGAACGCCGTTCAGGTATACGCTGACGCAGTCGCCGTACTGCCGCACTGCCATCTCATAGGTGACTCCGGCTTGTATCGTATACGGAGTCTTGGCGAATATGTTGTATGAAGTTGAGCTGAAGCCGAATCCGGCGACGGTTGTGATTTCAAACGCGCCCGCCCTTACGTCGTATCCCGCGATATACGTGGTTCCGACGCGCACGGCAGTGTGAGCCGACGAGGACAGCGAGTCAAAGCGGACGTCCCACACGACGGTGAATCCGTTGTACTCTGTGAAGTTCATTCCGTTTGAAATTCCGGTTCCGCCGGAGTGACGGAGATAGCTGCCCTCTATTGCATGGGATACGACCCTGTCGGGTAGCATCTCGTTAAGCTCGGGCATGACGCGTCCGACGTCCGAGATGGAGTATCCTCCGCCGGAGAAGCCCCAATTCTGTGTGTTAACGGATGTGGCAGAGGAAAAGTCGTCGACAGCCCAAACGTCACCATATCTGTCACGGACATTGTAGTCCTTTGAGCAGATCCTCATATTGTCTATGCGGAGATCGCAGAACTGCGGATACATTATTAAGTATGATATGGCAGCGGAGTCAAATTCCGCCGAGATCATGGGCATACCGTCCACGTAAGCCGTGGCGACATTCCCCTCAAACTGAAACGCAAGCTCATACCACTTGCCGACCTCCCAGTTGAACGCCTGAGAGGCAAGCGGCTCGAACGATTCCTGATTGAGAAGCCATACAGGCGAATCCACAGCGGTGAACGCGCCCTCGGTGAAATCATATGACATAAGATTGAATGACGGTCCGCCGGTGAATACCGTGATCCTCGAGTGCTTACCGCTCGGCGGCGTTGCGAGCGATTCCGCCATCACGTCGAATATCAGCGTTGCACCGCCTGCCTCGGCTACCTTTGCGTTCAGCTCATCGCTTGCGGCAGAGTAACCCTTGTCGCCTGTCGTATCCGAAAGCTTTATGCATTTGTCGGATGCCGCCGATGAGTATGCCGAAGCGGCAAAAACGATCACTGCCGAAAGCATAGCGCACAAAAACCTTTTCATTGTCATACTGTATACCTTTCCTTTGCGTTTGTTGCAATTGATCCGAGTCCGGATATACGGCTAATATCGCCCGATATGAGCCTTTCTTTCTGCCGAAGTTACATAAAAAGATATTCTTATCCTAATTATATAATAAGTATATCATATGTTTTATGCAATTTCAACAGTGCTGTGTTAATATTTTCGATTGTCCGCAGCCGTGCGTTTTCATATGTTGTGTGAACAGAGTGAAAAACATTATTCCCCTTTATTGACAGTGCAGTGCCGGCGGTGCTATACTTCATTTGATGTTATAATGAAAGGAATATTTAATGCTCCAACTCAGAGATATAAAGAAGGATTATGTGCTCGGGGACGAGAGCGTCCACGCTCTGCGCGGGGTCAGCGCTTCGTTCCGCGACAGTGAATTTGTTGCGATACTCGGCCATTCCGGATGCGGAAAGACCACGCTGCTCAACATTATCGGTGGGCTTGACAAATACACCTCGGGTGATCTTATGATAGACGGCGTGTCTACGAAGAAATTCCGCGACTGCGATTGGGATGCGTACCGCAATCACTCGATAGGATTTGTTTTTCAAAGCTATAACCTTATCCCGCATCAGACGGTGCTTGCGAATGTGGAGCTTGCGCTGACCTTCTCCGGTATATCAAAATCCGAGAGACGGCGCAGGGCAGTGGAGGCGCTCGAGCGTGTCGGACTCGGCGATCAGCTGAAGAAGAAGCCCGGACAGATGTCGGGCGGTCAGATGCAGCGTGTCGCGATCGCACGTGCTCTCGTAAACGATCCGGAGATCCTGCTCGCGGACGAGCCGACGGGAGCGCTCGATTCGGAGACGAGCGTGCAGGTGATGGAGCTGATACGCGAGATCGCGCGTGACCGCCTTGTCATAATGGTCACGCATAATCCGGAGCTTGCCGAGCGTTATGCAACGCGCATAATCCGCATAAAGGACGGCGAGGTCGTGAGCGACACCGATCCGTATGAGCCTACGGTGGCGGAAAAGGTCAGGCCGCACGCGTCGGTATCAAAATCAAAGCGCGGCCGCGTCTCAATGTCATTCTGGACAGCACTCTCCCTGTCGCTCAACAATCTCATGACAAAAAAGGGACGCACATTTATGACGTCCTTTGCCGGTTCGATCGGCATTATCGGAATTGCGCTGATACTGTCTCTGTCAAACGGAATCAACACGTATATCAATAATGTACAAAAGGACACGCTCTCGTCGTATCCGATCACGATCACGCGCGAGAATGACGATTCGATGGCGATGATCTCGCAGCTTATGAAGCAGAATCACACGGACGACGGGGAAGGAGATGAGCGCACTGACGACAGGGTCTACTCGAATACCGTCATGTACGATATGTTCAATTCGGTGAATTCCGCGTTGGGCAGCGTCAATGATCTTGAAAAATTCAAGAAGTTCCTTGACTCCGACGAGGAGATCGCCGAGTACGCGTCCGCCGTGCAGTACGGCTATGATTCGCGTATGCCCGTGTTCACCGAGGATGAGTCGGGAAAGATAATCGAGGCGGATCTCGCAAAGGTGTTCACGGATGCGATGGGCGACGGAACATCCGCAATGTTCCAGTCTAAGTATTCCATGTTCTCGAATGCCGAGCTTTTTGAGGAGATGCTGTGCAGTGACGACGGTTCGGTCAGCGACGACGTGACAAAGAGCTATGACCTCGTGTATGGCTCATGGCCGAACGCATACGATGAAACGGTGCTCATCGTCAACAGCCGAAACGAGATCTCCGACATGGTCCTGTATGCCATAGGGCTTAAGGATTCGTCAAAGATATCGGAGCTTATGACCGCTGCGATGTCGGGCGAGGAGATCGGCGACCCCGGTACAACGTCATGGACATATGAGGATATATGTGCAAAGAAGTACAAGCTTATCCTGCCGAGCGAGATGTATGCAAAGAACGCGTCCGGCTCGTATACGGATATGAGTGAGACGGATGCGGGACTTGAGTATCTTTATAAATCAGATGACGTCGGAACAGAGCTGAAGATCGTCGGCATTATCCGTCCGAGCGAGGGCAGTGACGCAAATATGCTCATCGGCGTTATCGGCTACACCCGCGCGCTCACCGATTATGTGATAGACGCAGCGCAGAACAGCGAGATACTTCAGGCTCAGCTTGCGGACAGCAAGACCGATGTGATATCGGGGCTCTTGTTCAAAACGCCTGACGTGACCGAGCCTGATGCGGCTCAGAAGAAAGCGGATATTCTCGCCTATATTGAGTCGCTTACCCCCGAGATGCAGGCGAAGATATTCAGATATATCTCATCAATTCCCGACGACAGCTATGTTTCAGCCGTGATCGAGCAAAGTCTTTCATCGCTCACTCGTGAGCAGATCGAGGAGCAGGTGCTCGGCGAGTATGCCGCGCAAATGGGCGTTGATGAGGATGCCGTGAGAAACTATATCGTGCAGATGAGCGATGATGAGCTTCGGTCATCGGTCGCTGACGGAATGCGCGAGATGATAGAGAAGCAGTACGCCGAAACCGTAGGTCAGCAGCTGTCGGGTATGCCGGACGCGGCTCTTGCGGCGCAGCTCCTTTCGGGAGATTTCAGCGACACGCAGTACGGGCTCATGTACGATGAATTCATGGCAAAGCAGTATTCGGATTCCACCTACGACGATAACCTGACGCTTCTCGGCTATGTGTCGGCAGACCGTCCCGACACGATCAATATTTACGCGGACACGTTCGCCGACAAGAACAGGATCGCCGATGTCATCTCACGGTATAATGATTCCGTGTCGGAGGACGATGCCATAAGCTATACCGACTACGTTGCGCTGCTCATGTCGTCGGTCACCGATATAATCAGCGGAGTGTCGTACCTGCTGATTGCTTTTGTCAGCATATCGCTTGTTGTTTCGTCAATCATGATCGGCATTATCACGTATATCTCCGTGCTCGAGCGCACGCGTGAGATCGGTATTCTCCGCGCGATCGGCGCGTCAAAGCACGATATATCAAGCGTGTTCAACGCCGAGACGCTGATCGTCGGGTTCGTGTCCGGCATGATCGGTATCGGAGTGTCGGTGCTTCTGTGCTTCCCGATCAACGCGATCATACACCACCTCACCGATCTTACGGATCTGTCGGCATCGCTTCCGGTGACAGGCGCAGTCGTTCTTGTTGCTATCAGCATGGCGCTGACGCTTATCGCAGGGCTTATCCCGTCGAGATTTGCTGCAAAGAAAGACCCCGTAGTCGCGCTGCGGTCGGAATAAATACAGGCGTATATAAAAAATGCTGTCGCATATGCGGCAGCATTTTTTGCGTCATATTATTTCCTTTGATACGAGAAATCCTCCGGGAAGTACAGCGGGAGCGCCCATGTCAAGCCTGCATTTTTCCGATATGATAGGGCATGGCTCGAAGGGCACGTCGTAGGCACTGTCTGAGCGATTGACTATCGTGAGATAACGCTCACCGCCGCCCTCGCGCACAATTACAACTACTCCCGGAGAGGGAAGCTTTACATCGGTCGCACCTTCGGCGAACGCGGGAATTTTCCGGAGAGAGGCAAGCTCGGCGAAGAATCGCGGCAGGTCAGTCTCCTTGTCCCAGTCAAAGAATCCGCGGCAGAACGGGTCCTCGAATCCCTCCATGCCGATCTCGTCGCCGTAGTAAACGGACGGGATCCCCGGCAGCGCGAATATCAGAAGATACGCTGCACGAAGCCGATCTTTGGCACATTCAAGCGCATTTCCGGACAGGCGGAAACGCGCCCGCTCATCCTTTGAGTCGAAGTGCGCGCCCGACAGCACGGTAAGTGCCCGTGCCGTGTCGTGAGTCGAGAGAAAATTCATCAGCACCCGCACAACACACGCCGGATAATTCTCGATTATACCGAGAACCGTCTCGCGGAGGCGCGTGCCGTCGTCGTGACCGAGAATGTAGTCAAGCACGGCGGTGCGGAACGGGTAGTTCATCACGGAATCAAGCTCGCCGCCCGTGAAATATTTCCTCCGGTAGCCGTAACTCACCTTGTTTGACGCATCCTCCCAAACTTCACCGATGAGAAGCGATTCGGGCGACAGCTCTTTCTCTTTGTCGCGGAGAGCTTTTATGAACTCCTCGGGCAGCTCGTCCGCAACGTCAAGTCTCCAGCCGTCCGCACCGAGACGCATCCATTTTTCAACGGTAGAACCCGCAGACGTGATCTGATAGTCAACATACGACGGATCGTTCTCGTTTACCGCCGGCAGCGTTTTTATCCCCCACCAGCAGTCGTATTTGTCGGGATAATGCTCAAAATTGTACCACTTCCGATACGGAGAGACGGGGTTTGAGACGGCGCCTGTGCCGAATATCCCGTGCGCGTCAAAGTAAATGCTGTTGTTTCCGGTGTGTGAGAACACACCGTCAAGTATAACGCGCATTCCGTGCTCGTGTGCGCCGTCGCAAAGCGCACGAAAATCGTCGTCCGTGCCGAGCATCTCGTCAACGCGTCTGTAATCGCACGTGTCGTAACGGTGATTTGAGTACGCCTTGAATATCGGATTCAGATAGATTACGCTCACACCGAGCGACGACAGATAGTCGAGCTTTGAGAGAATACCGCGCAGGTTTCCGCCGAAGAAGTCGGAGTTCGTGATCTCACCTGCATCATTCGGTCTGTATTCCGGCGTATCCGAGAGTGACTTGTGTACGGTGAACGGCGTGAGCTTTTCCGAAAGATCGGTCGTGCCGAGCCGGCAGAATCGATCGGGGAAGATCTGATACATGACCCCGCCGACAAACGTTTTCGGCGTGTCAAAATCCTTCGGAATACACGATAGTTGCCATTTGTCTCCCGCGCCCATGTTTGTGCGGTCAAAGCCCTCGCGGAATAAGTCAAAGCTGCCGTCTGCGGTCTCGATCCTGAAAATGTAGAAATAAAGCCCCGGAACGGCGAGAGAGAAGCGACACGAAAAGTATTCGTACGGTCCGCTCTCTCCCGATTTTTCCATCGCAAACGAAGCGAACGGATTGCCGTCCTCGCGTTCGATCACAAGATACGCGCGCACGGTCTTGCACGCAGCGGGAATGTGAACGCAGATGTCGCACGCCTCGCCCTCTCTGAGCGTGCCGAACGGACGCTTGTGGTCAGCACTCTTGCTGTCGTAGAGAATTCGCATAAAGCACCGCCTTACAGGTGCCAGATCTTATCAGCATATTCCTCGACAGAGCGGTCTGCGGAGAAAATACCGGCGCGGGCGATGTTCACGAGGGATTTCTTCGTGAAGTCGTCCTTTGCGGCGAAGCTCTTTGACACAAGCTTCTGAGCCTTGCGGTATGCGGCAAAATCCGCGATCGTCATGTACTGATCGGCGGCGCCGTACTTCGTTGTGAGAAGCGACGCTGCAATGTCGTCAAATCTGCGGCCGAGTACACCCGATGTCAGCATCGAGATCACCGCTTTCAGCTCGGGATCGGCGTCAATGAATTCCTGCGGACGGTAGCCGCGGTTCCACAGTGCCTGAACATCATCCGTGTTCATTCCGAAAATGAATATGTTGTCGGGACCGACAGCCTCGGATATCTCAACGTTGGCACCGTCAAGGGTGCCGAGGGTCACTGCGCCGTTTATCATGAGCTTCATGTTACCTGTGCCGGACGCCTCCTTTCCCGCGATCGAGATCTGCTCGGAGATGTCGGCAGCGGGGATGATGCGCTCGGCAAGCGACACCTTGTAATCCTCAAGGAACACGACCTTCATTTTGTCGCGCACGAGCGGGTCGGAATCGACCATGTTTGAAACCGCGACGATGAGACTGATAATCTGCTTTGCGAGATCGTAGCCCGCGCTCGCCTTTGCACCGAACAAGAATGTGCGCGGCACAAAATCGGCATTCGGGTTTTCGTGAATGTCGTTGTACATCGCGAGTATCTGAAGAACGTTCAGAAGCTGACGCTTGTATTCGTGCAGACGCTTGATCTGTGCGTCAAAGAGTGAATCCGGATCAACGTTGACGCCGTTTGCATCGGAGATGTATGCGGCAAGATCAACCTTGTTCTGACGCTTGATCTTGCGGAGCGCCTCAAGCGTGCGGGGATCGTCCTTGTATTTCATGAGGCGCTCAAGATCGGTCGCGCGGCGGAGGAACGAGTCGCCGATCGTATCGGAGAGGAGCGCCGTCAGACGTGGGTTCGCCTGACCGAGCCAGCGGCGGTAAGCGATTCCGTTTGTGACGTTCACGAATCTGTCGGGATCGAGAACGTAGTAGTCGTGGAAGATGCTGTTCTTCAGTATGTCCGTGTGGAGTTTTGACACTCCGTTGATGCTGTGGCAGCACGCAAGGCAGAGATTTGCCATGCGCACCTCGCCGCACGCAACGGGCGACATATATTCGATCTTTGCAAGATCGCCGGGATATACGCGGTTCAGCTTTTCAACCAGGCGGCGGTTCACTTCTTTTATAATCATGTAGATGCGCGGGAACAGCTCGGCGACAAGTCCCTCGCTCCAGCGCTCGAGCGCCTCGCTCATGACGGTGTGATTCGTGTAGGACAGTGTTTTTGTCGTGATGTCCCACGCTTCGTCCCAGCCGTATCCGTGATCGTCCATGAGAAGACGCATAAGCTCGGGAACGCAGAGCGCCGGATGAGTGTCGTTTATGTGGATCGCTGCCTTGTCTGCGAGATTGTCAAGCGTGCCGTATTTCTTCAGGTGCTTTGCAAGAATGCTCTGAAGTGACGCGGAAACGAGCAGGTACTGCTGCTTCAGGCGGAGCTTTTTGCCCTCGATGTGGTTGTCGGCGGGGTAGAGCACCTTTGAGATCACCTCAGCCATGGTGTTCTGCTCGAGCGAGCGGAGATACTCACCGCGGGAGAATGCGCGCATATCAAATGTCGGGATGTGTGCGCTCCACAGAACGAGCTTGTTCACTGCCTTTGAATCGTAACCGGAAATGTACATATCGTACGGAACGGCGAGTATCGTCTGATAATCAACGTGCTCGCACTTGTAGCAGCCGTTCTCGTCAGTCCACTCGTTCACCTTGCCTCCGAGACGCACCTCGTAGTTTTCGTCATCACGCGGCTGGAGCCAAACCTCACCCATCTCAAGCCAGTTGTCGGGAAACTCAACCTGCCAGCCGTCGATTATCTTCTGCTTGAAGATACCGAACTCGTATCTGATCGAAAATCCGGTCGCGGGCATACCGAGTCCGGACATCGAGTCCATGTAGCAGGAAGCAAGCCTGCCGAGACCGCCGTTGCCGAGTCCCGCGTCGGGATCAAGCTCGTACAGCCGCTCAAGGCTGAAGCCCGATTCGGAGAGAACGTCGGAGAATGTCGGGATAAGCCCGAGATTGTACAGATTGTTCCGCAGGGAAGTGCCGACGAGAAACTCCATCGACATATAGTATACTTCTTTCTGCTCCTTTTTCGCGACTTCATCGCGGAAATTCTTGTTTTCCTTTGTGAGGATACCGCGAAGCACGGTGCATACGGACTTGTACGCCTGCTTTTCGCTTGCCTCGGAGAGATTGCATCCGAAAAGCTGAACGCACGTTTCATTCAGCAATGTTTTGAGTTCTGATTTTTTGAGTTGCATAAATATTCCTCTGCTTATAGATTCCTTTGCCGGGTTGCCCCCCGCATTTACGCCTTGTCGGGGCGAAGCTCGTTGTAGAGCTGCCTGTATTCTCCCGCGGGAACGTCCCACGACGAGTCACGCCGCATTCCGTTCTCGATCAGGCGGGAAAACGCTTCCTTGTCCGTGCCGTACAGGGTAAATGCGCGGCGGATCGCGTCGATCATGTCGAGCGCGCAGAAGCTTTGGAATGTAAATCCCGTGCCGTCGCCGGTCTCGGGGTTCCACGGCTCTACCGTGTCGCGGAGTCCTCCGATCGCGTGGACGATCGGAACGGAGCCGTAGCGCATCGCGATTAGCTGTGACAGTCCGCACGGCTCGCTCTTCGACGGCATCAGATAGAAGTCGGACGCCGCGTATATGCGGGACGCGAGCTTCTGATCGAAGCGAAGCGTTACGGAGAGCTTGTCAGGATGTGAGTATGCCACGTGGCTCAGATCATGCTCAAACGCGTAGTCGCCGGTGCCGACGATCGCGATCTGAAGATCCCACCGCATCAGCTCGTCGAGCAGTCCGCAGAGAAGCCCCATTCCCTTGTGTTCGACAAGGCGGGAGACGATTCCGATTACCGGCACGTCACCGCGGACGGGGAGACCCAGCTCGCGCTGAAGCGCTTCCTTTGCTGCACGCTTGCCGTCCTTGTATGTCGCGATGTCATACGGAACCGAAAGCTCGGGATCGGTCGTCGGGTCGTAGCGCTTCGTGTCGATCCCGTTGACGATGCCGCGCAGCTTGAACGCGTGAGCGGATATGATCGAGGCGAGCCCGTGCGCAAAGTACGGGTAACGTATTTCATCGGCGTAGGTGTGCGATACGGTCGTCACCGCGTCGCTCATAAGTATCGCACTTTTCATGAAGTTGGTGTTGTCGCCGAAGATCATCGTGTTTGTGTAGCTCTCGGGAAGCCCGAGCACATCCGGTATGAAATACGGATCGCACTTGCCCTGGTACTCCATGTTGTGTATCGTGAATACCGTTTTGGCTCCGCCGAGCGGCTCCTCGTAGAACGCGTGAAGCAGTACGGGTATGAGCGCCGTCTGCCAGTCGTTCGCGTGGATTATGTCGGGCGTGATGCCGAGCTGTACGAGACTCTCGAGGATCGCCTTTGAAAAGTATGCGAACCTCTCGCCGTCATCGGCATAACCGTAAGCACCGTCCTTGCCGAAGTAGTATTCGTTGTCGATGAAGTAGACCTGATGCTTTTTCTTTTTTGATTTCAGACGGAACACGCCTACGTGTTGTACACGCCACGAGAGCGAGACTGCAAAGCTTTTCAGAAATTCCGTCTTTATGTCGGGATTGTTCTTTACTGATTTATAGTACGGCAGAAATACGAGTACTTCCGCACCTTTCTGATGCGAAAGCGCATCGGGAAGGGCACCGGCAACGTCGCCGAGCCCGCCGGTCTTTATGAACGGCGCAGCCTCGCTTGCCGCAAAAACGATTTTCATTTTTACAATGCCTTTCTTTTGAGACTTGGACGCGCTCAGACCCTTGCGCCCTTCGGGATTATCACGGGATGAGTCGGCGTGCCTTTCAGCACCATGCCGTCGCTGACCGTGACGTTTTTATCGAGGATCACGCAGTCGAGGTGAGCGCCGCGCCCGATGCGCGTTCCCTGCATGACGATGCTGTTGCGCACCTGTGCGTTTTCATCAAGAGTCACGCTGCGGAACAGCACGCTGTGCTCGGCGTATCCGCGGAGCGTGCAGCCGTCGGCAACGAGACAGTCGTGAAGCTCGGAGGTCTCGGAGTAGTAGCTCGGATATTCGTCGCGCACCTTCGTGTAGATCGGGCGTGCGGGATCGAAAAGTCCGCGGCGGATGCTCTCGTCGCTCAGCATCTTCATGCTGTTCGCGAAGTATTGCGCGATGTCGGTATTGCGGAGTACAACTCCGTCGAAGCCGTAGAGGTGGATCGAGAGCGTGCCCTCGTTGAAGCGGCGCTGGATGAATTCGCGCTCGAGGTGAATGTACCCCTTGCTGTATGATTCCTCAACGACCTTTGCAAGCAGTGGGCGGCTGATAACGAACATTCCGAGACCGTCATACGCTCCCGCTCTTGGGATAGCGTTGATCTCGAGGTCGGTCACGGTTCCCGATTCATCGGCGTACATCAAGAGCGACTGGCGTCCGGTCTCATCGCCCGCCTTGATCGCGACGGCGGTGACATCTGCCCCGGATTTTATGTGTTCGCGGATGATCGGGCGGTAATCAATGTTGCACAAAACCGTTGAGTCGGAGAGAACGACGTAGTCATATGCGGGATTGTTTATGAAACCGACGGCGGAGTAGAGCGCTTCAAGCTTTCCTCTGTAAACGCCCGTGTTTCCGCTTGCGAAGGGCGGCAGAAGCACAAGCCCCTCGTTTTTTCGGTTGAGATCCCACTCGACGCAGGAGCCGAGATGATCCATGAGCGAGCGGTAGTTGTACTTGGTTATGACTCCGACCTGACATATGCCGGAGTTTGAGAGATTCGACAGAACAAAGTCGATCTGGCGGTAACGTCCGCCGAAGGGAAGTGAGGCGACGGTGCGCTTGTTTGTCAGCTCACCGAAATTATCGTCGTATACGTTTGAAAAAATGATACCCATTGCCTTCATGATCGTAACCCCTCCTTTGAATTATACGGATTCACCGGGAAGTATGTGAGCGTTCTCGGCGACATTTCTGCCCTTGCCGACAACCGTGATGCTTCCGGAAAGATGCTTCGGCGGCGTCTCGCCTATCACGGCGCAGCGGCCGACGTGCGTGTCCTCACCGATGATCGAGTGACAGATGATGCTGCCGGATTCGATAACGGCGTTCGGCATGATCACGCTGTCGCGTATCTCAACACCCGCTTCAATGACACAGCCGGTCGATATTACGGAGTGTGTGACGCTGCCGTATACCGTGCTTCCCTCGGCAACAAACGAGTTTATGACGGACGAGCCGTCCGCGATGAAGCTCGACGGCATCGCATAATTTCGAGCGTAGATCCTGCTGTCGCCGAGATGCAGATTGAGACGCGGCATATCTCCGAGAATGTCCATGTTCGCTTCCCACAGACTGCGGATGGTTCCGACGTCTTTCCAGTACCCCTTGAACTGATATGCGCAGAGTCTGTGCCCGCCTGCGAGCATTTTCGGAATGATGTTCTTTCCGAAGTCATTGCTTGATGCGGGATCCTTGCTGTCGTCAGTGAGGAATCTGCGGAGAATGTCCCACTTGAAAATATAGATACCCATTGAAGCGTGGTTGGATTTCGGCTCCTTCGGCTTTTCCTCGAAGCTGCGGATGATCCCGTCCTCGTCGCTGTCCATTATTCCGAAGCGCGACGCCTCGCTCATCGGCACGTCTATCACGGCGATGGTGCAGTCGGCATCTCTGTCCTTGTGGAATGTAAGCATTTTTGCGTAGTTCATCTGATAGATGTGATCTCCGGAGAGGATCAGCACGTGCTCCGGGTTATATCTGTCGATGAAGTTGATGTTCTGATAAATGGCGTTCGCCGTGCCGCTGTACCACTCCGAGCTTGAGCTTTTGGAGTACGGGGAGAGTACGTGCGCGCCGCCGCTGAGTCGGTTAAGTCCCCACGGCTGACCGTTCCCGAGATATTCGTTCAGCTGGAGCGGCTGATACTGAGTCAGTATGCCGACAGTGTCGATTCCCGAGTTTACACAGTTCGAGAGGGGAAAATCGATAATACGGTATTTGCCCCCGAACGGAACGGCGGGTTTTGCCGTCTCCTCGGTCAGTACGGTAAGGCGACTGCCCTGACCGCCCGCAAGGAGCATTGCGATACATTCTTTCTTTTGAAAAAGCATAAATTTCCTCCTTCTTTCGCCTGAATATGTTATTTTAAGTTGTCCTGTTTTTTAAGCCGGTAGAACGTCGCCGAGAGCGGCGGTACCGTGAATTTTCCGGATGCCTCAAACGAGTGCATGGGTGCGCCCGTGGCTTTCACCGAGCGAAGCCGTGTTCCCGTGCCTCCGTAGCGCTTCCTGTCGCCGGAGAATACCGGTGTCGCAACCGTGCCCTCGGGCATACCGAGACGGTAGTCACGCCGCAGTACCGGACAGAAATTGACGATCACGAGGAGTGCCTCGCCCTCCTCGCCGAAGCGGAGAAATGCGATAACGCTCTGATCCCTGTCGTCGGCGCTGATCCAGCGGAAGCCCTCCCATGTGAAATCGCGCTGCCACAGCGCAGGCTCCGAGAGATAGAAGCGGTTGAGATCGCGCTCGAACGCCTGGAATCTTGCGTGCGCCTCGTAGTCGAGCAGGAACCAGTCGAGCCTTTTTGCAAAATCCCATTCGATGAACTGAGCAAACTCGTTGCCCATGAACGTCAGCTTCTTTCCGGGATGAGCCATCTTGTATGCCGCGAGCGTGCGCAGATTTGCGAACTTATCGTCGTATTCGCCGGGCATTTTACCGATCATGGAGCATTTTCCGTGGACTACTTCGTCGTGTGAGAACGGCAGTATGAAGTTCTCGGAAAACGCGTATGTCAGTGAAAATGTAAGCTCGTTGTGACGTCCCTTGCGGAACAGCGGATCCGTGGACATATAACTGAGAATGTCGTTCATCCAGCCCATGTTCCATTTGAAATTGAAGCCGAGCCCTCCGTCAAACGGCGGTTTTGTGACCATCGGGAACGCGGTGGATTCCTCGGCGATCATCATGACCTGCGGATCGGCTGCGAACGCCTTTTCGTTCAGACACCGCAGAAAATCTATCGCCTCGAGATTCTGATTTCCCCCGAAACGGTTCGGCTTGTAGTGCTTTCTCCCGTAGTCAAGGTACAGCATTGATGCCACCGCGTCAACGCGGATGCCGTCAACGTGGTACTCCCTGATCCAGAACAGGGCAGACGATATAAGGAACGAGCGTACCTCGCCGCGTCCGTAATCGAATATCCGCGTGTTCCAGTCCGGATGTTCGTTCATCTCGGGATCTGCCAGCTCGTAGCACGGCGTTCCGTCAAACTCGTACAGCCCGGTCTCATCCTTCGGGAAATGAGCGCTCACCCAGTCAAGTATGACTCCGATGCCGGCGGCGTGGCATTTGTCGATGAAGTACCTGAAATCGTCCGGCGTGCCGTAGCGTGACGTCGGCGCGAAAAATCCCGTGACCTGATATCCCCATGACGGTTCAAACGGATATTCCGTTACCGGCAGAAGCTCAACGTGAGTGTAACCCATCTTCCGAACGTAGGGGATAAGTTTGTCCGCGCTTTCACGATAGTTCAGAAACGATCCGTCCTCGTGCCGCTCCCATGATCCGAGGTGAAGCTCATATATGTTCACGGGAGAGGTCAGCGGGTCGCGCTTCTTTTTCTCTATATAGTATGCCGCATCATGCCACCGAAATTCCGACGGGAACGTAATAAGGCTCACCTTGTCCGGAAGCGGGGCGTATGAAAGAGCGTAAGGATCGTTTTTGTAAACGGTCGTGCCGTCCGGCCTTGTTATGAAATACTGGTATCGCTGACCGGGTGCGGCGAAATATGATACAACTTCCCATATGCCGTCTGTGTTTTTCATCGGCAGATCCGACGTATTCCAGAAATTGAAGTCGCCGACGACCGATACGGCTCGGGCTCTCGGCGCCCAGACTCTGAATATGATGCCGTCGCGACCGCCTTTCCGGCACGGGCGGCAGCCGAGCAGTGTATAGGCACGATCGAAGGTGCCGCTTCGGAATTGTTCTACTGCTGAATTATTCAAGTGATTACCTCCGATGAAACTTTGGAAAATTTTTCTTTCATTTAATTTATATATGCGCTAAATATATTATATCAAATAAATATTACGATTTCCATAGTCAAAAGTGATTTTTTCGGTGTAATTTATGTAAAAAAATCGGTACATTTCAACTGCTGTTTCATCGGACGCGCCGCTCATCTCGGAAATGAACGCTCGGGGGCAAATTCTATCATACTCCGTGCGAAGCGATAGTATGCCGCAGCACGCGAGATCCGCTCGGTTGAATTTTGTGAATTTACATAAATGTTACAATTTTATTTCACCTGCGCGACGAATAATCTCTTGACAGAGCAGTATGCAGATGATATAATAAGTGCGTACGCTTTCGGGCATCTTTTTTCATGCTCTCGCGTGCAACCCCAAAAGATACTTACGCGTACATCTCTTTCGCGTTTGTATATAAACATTTGATAAAGAAGGAGGAAAACGATGCCAACCTTTAACCAGCTTGTAAAACAGGGCAGAAGCAGCAAGACCTATAAGTCCAAAGCTCCCGTTCTGCAGCAGGGCTACAACACCCTGAAGAAGCAGATGGTAGACCAGAGCGCTCCTCAGAAGCGCGGTGTCTGCACAAAGGTTACCACCACCACGCCGAAGAAGCCGAACTCCGCGCTCCGTAAGATCGCAAGAGTTAAGCTCACCAACGGCCTTGAGGTTACCACCTACATTCCCGGTATCGGCCACAACCTGCAGGAACACTCGGTTGTACTGATCCGCGGCGGAAGAGTGCGTGATCTCCCCGGTGTGCGTTACCACATCATTCGCGGTACGCTTGACGCTCAGGGCGTAGCAAACCGCAACCAGTCCCGCTCCAAGTACGGAGCAAAGCGCGCAAAGAAGTGATTTTTCGCGCTCCTCGCAAGTATCATCTTTGCGTTTTCCGTCTTACTTTATATGTTTATATACAAACGGACGGCTTTGCGCTTACGGAAGATTTCTTTCGAGTACCTGTGATATCATAAAATTTAATGAAGGAGGGAAGATCAGTGTCAAGAAGAGGCCAGATTTCCAAAAGAGATGTACTGCCGGATCCTCTTTACGGCTCCAAACTCGTAACAAAGCTTGTCAACAACATCATGCTTGACGGCAAGAAGGGCGTTGCCCAGAAGATCGTTTACGAGGCTTTTGCGGCTATCGAAGAGAAGGTAGGCCAGAATCCCCTTGAGGTGTTTACCGAGGCTCTCGAAAACATCATGCCGGTTCTTGAGGTTAAGGCTCGCCGTGTCGGCGGTGCCAACTATCAGGTTCCTATGGAAGTGAGAGCTGAAAGACGTCAGACCCTCGGTCTGCGTTGGCTCATCGCAGCTGCCCGCGCAAGAGGCGAAAAGACTATGTCCGAGCGTCTTGCAGCAGAGATCCTGGATGCTAAGAACAGCACCGGCGGCGCCTTCAAGAAGAAGGAAGAGACACACAGAATGGCAGAAGCAAACAAGGCGTTTGCACATTACAGATATTGATTCCGTCAAGGACGGGGACAGGCTGTGCCTGTTTCTGAAAGGAGAAATTGTTTTTCATGGCGAGAGAATACTCACTTGAGAATACCAGAAATATCGGTATCATGGCTCACATCGATGCCGGTAAGACCACCACGACGGAACGTATTCTGTTTTATACCGGACGTACTCACAAGATAGGTGAGACTCACGACGGTGCCGCTACCATGGACTGGATGGAACAGGAGCAGGAGAGAGGTATCACCATCACTTCCGCTGCTACCACCTGCTTCTGGAAGGGCAACCGTATCAACATCATTGATACCCCCGGTCACGTTGACTTTACCGCAGAGGTCGAGCGCTCCCTCAGAGTCCTCGACGGATCGGTGACTGTTCTCTGTGCAAAGGGAGGCGTTGAGCCTCAGTCCGAGACTGTATGGCGTCAGGCTGATAAATATCACGTTCCCCGTATGGCTTATGTCAATAAGATGGACATCATGGGCGCTAACTTCTATCGCGTTGTCGATATGATGCACGAGCGTCTCCATGCAAATGCCGTGCCGATCCAGCTTCCTATCGGAGCTGAGGAGACATTCCGCGGCATCATCGACCTTATCAACATGGAAGCCGATGTATATTACGACGACCTCGGCCGCGACATGAGAGTCGAGCCTATTCCGGATGACATGAAGGAAAAGGCTGAGGAATACCGTGCCGCAATGCTCGAGTCCGTCGCAGAGTCCGACGAAGCGCTCTTTGAGAAATACTGCAACGGTGAGGAGATCACTGTTGAGGAGATCAAGGTTGCACTGAGAAAGGCTACCATCGCAAACCAGATCGTACCCGTAACCTGCGGAACATCGTACAAGAACAAGGGCGTTCAGAAGCTCCTCGACGCGATCGTGGACTACATGCCCGCTCCTGTTGATATTCCCGCGATCAAGGGTACCAACCCCAAGACCGATGAGGAGGAAGAGCGTCACTCTACCGATGACGGTCCGTTCGCTGCTCTTGCATTCAAGATCATGACCGACCCGTTTGTAGGTAAGCTCTGCTTCTTCCGCGTGTACTCCGGTGTAGTTGAGGCAGGTTCCACCGTCTACAACTCCGTTAAGGATTCACGCGAGCGTCTCGGACGTATCCTGCAGATGCACGCTAATGAGCGTAAGGATATCGATTGCTGCTATGCAGGCGATATCGCCGCTGCAGTCGGTCTGAAGAATACCACCACCGGTGACACTCTCTGCGACGAGAATGCACCGATCATCCTCGAGTCGATGGAGTTCCCGGATCCCGTTATCCGTGTCGCTATCGAGCCCAAGACCAAGGCAGGTCAGGAGAAGATGGGTATCGCCCTCGCGAAGCTCGCTGAGGAGGATCCTACCTTCCGTACCTATACCGATGAGGAAACAGGTCAGACCATCATCGCCGGAATGGGTGAGCTTCACCTCGAGATCATCGTTGACAGACTTCTCCGCGAGTTCAAAGTCGAGGCGAATGTCGGTCAGCCGCACGTTTCCTACAAGGAGACGATCCGCCGCGAGGTATCCCAGGATACCAAGTATGCGCGTCAGTCCGGCGGTAAGGGACAGTATGGTCATGTTAAGATTACCATCGCTCCCAACGAGCCCGGCAAGGGCTATGAATTCATCAATAACATCGTGGGCGGTGCTATTCCGAAGGAGTACATCCCCGCAGTCGATCAGGGTATCCAGGGCGCTATGCAGAGCGGTGTGCTCGCAGGCTACAACGTAGTTGACGTCAAGGTTACACTGTACGACGGATCTTATCATGAGGTCGACTCCTCTGAGATGGCGTTCAAGATCGCCGGCTCCATGGCTTTCAAGGAAGCTATGAAGAAGGCTGATCCCGTCCTCACCGAGCCTATCATGAAGGTCGTTGTTATTACCCCTGATGACTATCTCGGCGATGTCATCGGCGGTCTGAACTCACGCCGCGGTCAGATCCAGTCCATGGATTCTCTCTCCGGCGCAACCCAGATCACGGCACATGTGCCGCTGGCAGAGATGTTCGGTTATGCAACCGTGCTTCGCTCCACGACTCAGGGCCGCGGTCAGTACTCCATGGAGCCGAGCCACTTCGCGGAAGTCCCGAAGAGCATCCAGGAGTCCATCATCAGCGGCAGAGCTAAAGACTGAGCCGCCGCAAAAACATGTAAATAATTTAATTTAACGGAGGAAATTTCAAATGGCAAAGGCAAAATTCGAAAGAACCAAACCCCACGTCAATATTGGTACCATTGGTCACGTTGACCATGGTAAGACCACCCTTACCGCAGCTATCACCAAGACCCTTTCTCTCGGCAACGGCAACATCGAGTTCATGGCATATGACCAGATCGATAACGCTCCCGAGGAGAGAGCACGTGGTATCACGATCAACACCCGTCACGTTGAGTACGAGACCGATGCGCGTCACTACGCACACGTTGACTGCCCCGGCCACGCTGACTACGTCAAGAACATGATCACCGGTGCAGCTCAGATGGACGGCGCGATTCTCGTCGTTGCAGCATCTGACGGTCCTATGCAGCAGACTCGTGAGCACATCCTGCTCGCTCGTCAGGTTGGCGTTCCTGCAATCGTTGTTTACCTCAACAAGACTGACCTCGTTGACGACGAGGAGCTCCTTGAGCTCGTTGAGATGGAAGTTCGTGAGCTTCTGAACGAGTACGACTTCCCGGGCGATGATACTCCTATCATCCGCGGTTCCGCTCGTGCAGCTCTCGAGGCTCCCAACGATCCTTCCGATCCTGCATACGACTCCATCAGAGAGCTGATGGCTGCTGTTGACTCCTTCATCCCGACTCCTGAGAGAAAGAGTGACCTGCCCTTCCTGCTTCCTGTCGAGGATGTATTCTCCATCTCCGGTCGTGGTACTGTTGCTACCGGTAGAGTTGAGCGTGGTACTGTCAAGGTATCCGATACCGTCGAGATCGTCGGTCTCTCCAAGGAGAAGCGCACCACCGTTATTACCGGTGTCGAGATGTTCCACAAGCTGCTTGACCAGGCTGAGGCAGGCGACAACGTCGGTCTTCTGCTCCGTGGTATCGCAAAGAACGAGATCGAGCGTGGACAGGTTCTCTGCAAGCCCGATTCCATTCACCCGCACACCAAGTTTGTCGGCCAGGTTTACGTACTGACTGAGAAAGAGGGCGGCCGTCAGAAGCCGTTCTTCGCTGGCTACCGTCCGCAGTTCTACTTCAGAACCACTGACGTTACCGGTACCATCAGCCTTCCTGCTGACGTTGATATGTGCCGCCCGGGCGATAACGTTGATATGACTGTTGAGCTTATCACTCCTATCGCTATCGAGAAGGGACTCCGTTTCGCTATCCGTGAGGGTGGTAGAACTGTCGGTTCTGGCGTCGTTTCCGAGATCATCGAGTAATTTATGTAAGGCTGTGGGGAGTGGCAACACTCCCCACAAACTTTACTTGCTTTGCGATCCGAATTATTTCTACAAATCAATAATATATATCTTTGGGGTTTGGTGAAATTCCATACCGGCGGTATAGCCCGCGAACGGTCACTGTGTGACCGCCGAACAGGTGTGATTCCTGTGCCGACGGTGGCGCTTGGCGCCGCTGCATCTTTGCAGTACAGTCCGGATGATAAAAGATAAAAATTTGCGGTGCGTGCCGCATTCCCCGCTGTGTCGGGGATTTTTTTATACCTCAAAGTACCGCTTTATCCAAAAATATCGGAGGTACTTATGAAAACCGAAACAAACTCTAAAATCCGCCGTATTACGGCTATCTCAGTGTTTTGCGCACTGTCGTATATCTGTATTCTTTTCATCCATTTCAAGGTCTCTTTCCTGACGTTTGACCTTAAAGACTCCATAATGGCTATCGGTGCAATGTATTTCGGCCCGATTGCCGCCGTCATCATGCCGCTCATCGTTTCGTTTGTCGAGTTTCTCACGATCAGCACTACCGGCATCTACGGCCTTATCATGAATTTTCTGTCGAGCGCGGCGTTCTGCCTTGTCGCTTCACTTATCTATAAATACAAAAAAACGCTCGCAGGCGCGATTATCTCTCTCGTCTCCGCAAGCGTCGTGATGACTGTTGTGATGATATTCGCAAATATGTACATCACTCCGCTCTATACCGGATTTCCCTCAGAGGATATCCGTGCACTGATTCCCACGCTGCTTCTTCCGTTCAACCTTTCAAAGGGATTATTCAATTCCTGCGTCGTTATGATGCTCTATAAACCCTTTGCCACGGCGCTGCGGTCTGCACATATTCTCCGCACATCCGAAATCGGGGCGGACACATCTGTCACGTCCGATCGCAGTCACGCCGTTACAAAGCTTCCCGTGATTATCGTCTCAGTCGTTATCCTTGTGGCTGTTCTGTTGTATCTTTTCCTTGTGCTCGGTGCGAAGATCGCCTGATTCCATTGTAAAAACTGTGTAAATTTCACCGCGCCAGCCTTGCAGAGAAAGAGTACATATGATATACTATTCATAATGCTAACTTTGGAGTTTTTATGAGAAATATTATATACGTGTTCCTTATCTCTATGGTGCCTCTGATCGAGCTTCGCGGGGGAATAATCGCCGGAGCCGGACTCGGACTTCCGTGGTATGTAAATTTCATCGCCTGCGTGATCGGAAGCATGATCCCGGTGCCGTTTATCCTCCTTTTCATTCGCCAAATACTCAGTTGGATGAAGAACGTACCAAAGCTTCAGAAGGTCGCAATCTTTGTTGAGAATAAGGCCGAGAAAAACAAGGATAAGGTAGCGCGTTATGCAACGTGGGGACTCGCACTTTTCGTCGGGATACCGCTTCCGGGCACCGGCGCATGGACAGGCGCACTTGTCGCTGCAATGCTTGAAATGCGTATGAAGCACGCACTTCTGTCTATTTTTGTAGGCGTTCTCCTCGCTGCCACTATTATGTCCGTTGCGTCTTACGGCGCTGTAGGCGTGTTCAAAATCTTTATGTGATCTTTTCCTCCGGCGTGATCCACCGTGCCGGAAACTCGCGCAAAATTCAATGGAGTTCACTATGAGTAATGTCGAAAAATCTGTTTTTGCGCTGCACGATACCGCAGTAGTAAAGGCGGCAGCGGTCGTTCTCTTATTATGTCATCATTTGTATATGGGGGTTCTCCCGGTGCCGATGTCTGTAACCGGGAATCCCCCATTACTTGTTTTTTCAACTCTCGCTAAGGTGTGCGTCGCGGTATTCACGCTGCTCAGCGGGTACGGGCTTACGATTAGCTATGGACACAGAAAAGGCAGTGTCCTCGACTTCCAGAAGAAGCATCTTCTCGGATTGATGAAGCCGTTTTGGCTGATCTACGCAGTGTTCTTTGTGCTTTCCGCATTTCTTGCCCGCGAGGGATTTACCCCGACCGAGCTGTACGGAACCGGAATCAAAGGCGTACTGCGGGCGCTATCGGAGGTCTTTGCGCTTCGCCCGATTCTCGGGACACCGACCATCAACCAAACGTGGTGGTACGTTGAAGCGGCGCTTGTTTTGTACATCTGTTTTCCGCTTCTTTGGTATCTTACGAAGCGTGTTCCGTATCTGATGCTGCCGATATCCGCCGTACCGCTCGTCCTTTATGCCGTCATGGGCAACAATGTGTGGGATACGTGCCGCGAGATCTATTGGTTTTTCCCGTTCTGCGCGGGGATATTTATGGCTCAGCGCGGACTTCTCGACCGCTTTTCTGCTTTTTGCGATATCCATCGTGCGCGGGCTGTGGCAATTGCGCTTCCGCTCCTACTTGCGGCGGCTTTTGTCCGCGCAAAGGTCGGACTTGCTGTTGATACGCTTTTCGCCGTAACAATAGTCCTGTTTATCTGCGCCGCAGTTTCACGGATACCGGCGATCGGAACGGCGCTCGCGTTTGTCGGTCGCCATTCCGCCGATATATTCTATACGCATTCGTTCTTTTACAGCTATTTTTTCACGCAGAAGTATTTTGTCAGATGGTTTTTGTGGCAGGAAAGCCTTGCAAGACAGCTTGCGGCGCTCCCGATACTGCTCGCAGTGAGCCTTGCAGCGGCTGTTCTGCTCGACTGCGTGCGTAAAGTCCTGCGCGCAAAATGAAATATTGACGTAAATTTTGTCGGGAACTATTGATATTGCAGATAAAACGTGATATAATAAATAAAGCAAAGATAAAAAATTTAGTCTTATCGAGAGTGGCTGAGGGACAGGCCCCGTGAAGCCCGGCAACCTATTTCTCCGGCAGGAGAAACAAGGTGCTAAATCCCGTAGATAAGAAGCTTGCGAACTTTCGGTCTCCGCGCTTCTTGTCGGAGACCTTGTTTTTTTGAAATTAAAGAAAGGATGTTTATATAATGAAAAAATTGTTTACTTCCGAATCGGTTACCGAGGGACATCCCGATAAAATATGCGACCAGATCTCAGACGCGGTGCTTGATTCGCTTCTCTCGCAGGATCCGATGTCGCGCGTGGCTTGCGAGGTCGCCTGCACAACAGGACTCGTGCTCGTCATGGGGGAGATCACCTCGAAAGGGTACGCCGATATTCCCGCGATCGTGAGAAATACCGTGCGCCGCATCGGTTACGACCGTGCGAAATTCGGCTTTGACGCCGATACGTGCGGAATTATTAGCTCGATCCACGAGCAGTCCGCGGATATTGCGATGGGCGTTGACAATGCGCTCGAGACCCGCGCCGACACCGACCGATTTGATATCGGGGCAGGGGATCAGGGACTCATGTTCGGTTACGCCTGCCGCGAAACGAAGGAGCTTATGCCTCTGCCGATCTCGCTTGCTCACAAGACGGCAAAGAGCCTGACCGAGGTCAGAAAGAACGGCACGCTTGCATACCTCCGTCCCGACGGAAAAACTCAGTTTACCGTCGAGTACGACGACGGACGCCCCGTCCGTATCGACGCGATCGTCGTTTCGTCGCAGCATTCTCCCGACGTTTCGCTTGAAACGATTCGCGAGGATATAATAAAGCACGTCATCACACCGTCCGTTCCCGCCGACATGATCGACGCCGACACAAAGATTTACGTAAACCCGACCGGACGCTTCGTTATCGGCGGACCCAACGGCGACAGCGGACTCACCGGACGCAAGATCATCGTTGATACCTACGGCGGATACGCCCGTCATGGCGGCGGCGCTTTCTCCGGCAAGGATCCCACCAAGGTTGACCGCTCGGCATCTTACGCTGCGCGTTACGCCGCAAAGAACGTTGTGGCTGCCGGACTTGCAGATAAGTGCGAGGTTCAGCTCGCATACGCGATCGGCGTCGCACGCCCCGTATCGGTTATGATCGATACCTTCGGAACGGGCAAGCTGTCCGACGATGCCATTGCCGAGAGAGTTTCGTCGAAGCTCGATCTTCGCCCTGCGGCGATAATCGAACGTCTCGGACTTCGCCGCCCGATCTACGAGCCGCTTGCGGCATACGGTCACATGGGACGCGAGGACGTTTTGGCTCCGTGGGAGGCTTGCGATCTCGGTCTGTAAGCCGTGTAACAGCAAAGTCGTTGAAAAAATCTGTTTTTGAATGAGTCCGGTCATCACCGGACTCATTTTTTGTGCAGCAAAAACATACACCCCAAAAGTCAGACGCTTTTGGGGTGTATGTGGTCAATCAAACTTGTATTTGTATACCTTTCGGTAGAGGAGGTCGCGCAGCGACGCGAATTCATCGGGGCTGATCCTTCGTCCGCTCGTCATTATGAGAAGCGGTACTTTGGATTTCCCCTCCGCCATCGGCGGCTGACAGTACGGATAGTCGTTCAGAAAGAATCCGTTGCGCTCGTAGAATCCGATCCGTCGGCGTGCAATGTCAGTCTCCGGCAGCTCTACCTCAAGGCATACGGGAAGCTCCGATTCCTCCATAGCTTCGCGCAGAAGCGATTGCCCGATCCCACCGCACCGCATTTCCGGATCAACGGCAAGATGCTCGATGAACAGGAACGACTCAAGCTCCCACAGCGCGGCGATGGCGCAAATTTTGTCTCCGTTGCGCCTGCCGATCACGCGGTATGCCGGATCGTTAAAGAGCGCCCCGGTTGCCGCTTTAGTTCGGTATTCGTCTGACGGAAAGCTTTTCTCCATCAGAGAATATATCATTTCAAGATCCTGTTTTGTGAAACGTTCGGTCATGATGAGATCCTTTATTCAAGCTCAAATGCACCGGTGTAGAGCTGATAGTATTTTCCGCCTTCGGCGATGAGCGCCGCGTGCGAGCCGCGCTCGATGATGCGTCCGGCATCAAGTACCATGATCACATCGGAATTGCGTACAGTTGACAGACGGTGCGCGATGACGAATACCGTCCTGCCGTGCATCAGTCTGTCCATACCTGCCTGAACTATCGTCTCCGTGCGTGTGTCGATCGACGATGTAGCCTCATCGAGGATCATTACGGGCGGATCGGCAACGGCTGCGCGCGCGATCGAGATGAGCTGACGCTGCCCCTGCGAGAGATCGGAGCCGCTGCCGTCGATCACGGTGTTGTACCCGTCAGGCATAACCGAGATGAACCAGTCTGCACCTGCAAGCTTTGCCGCGGCAATGCATTCTTCGTCGGTTGCGTCAAGCTTTCCGTAGCGTATGTTGTCCATAACCGTGCCGGTGAACAGATTCACGTCCTGAAGAACGATCCCGAGCGAGCGGCGCAGGTCGCTCTTCTTTATCTTGTTGATGTTGATTCCGTCGTATCTGATCTTTCCGTCGGCAATGTCATAGAATCTGTTTATCAGATTAGTGATCGTCGTTTTTCCTGCGCCTGTCGCGCCGACAAAAGCGACCTTCTGACCCGGCTCCGCGTAGAGCGAAATGTCGTGTAGTACGATCTTGTCTTCCGTGTAGCCAAAATCAACATCGTAGAAACACACCTCGCCGCGCAGCTTCGTGTAGCTCACGGTGCCGTCGGAGTGCGGATGACGCCAAGCCCAGATGCCGGTTCTGCGGTCAGCCTCGGTCAGGATCCCGTCATGCTCGTATGCGTTGACAAGAGTTACATATCCGTCGTCAGTCTCGCTCTCCTCGTCCATCAGCTCGAATATGCGCTTTGCACCGGCGAGAGCCATGATGATCGAGTTGAACTGCTGCGAGATCTGGCTTATCGGCATGAAGAAGGACTTCGAAAGCTGCAAAAACGAGGCTATCGCGCCGAGCGTCAGCCCGCCGACTCCGCTTACCGCAAGAGCGCCGCCGACGATCGCGATCGTTACGTATTCAAGGTGTCCGAGATTGTTCATCATCGGACCGAGAATGTTCGCAAATACGTTCGCGGATGTTGCAGCGTCGCATAACTCGTTGTTGCGGCGGTCGAATTCTGCTTTTGTCGCTTCCTCATGGCAGAACACCTTGACGACCTTCTGTCCGGAGATCATCTCCTCAATGTAGCCGTTCATATCGCCGAGCGATTTTTGCTGCGCCATGAAGTATTTGCCGCTTTTTCCGGCAACGGAGCCGGATAGCTTCATTACAACGACCGCGAACACAAGAACGATCAGCGTCAGCCATATGCTGAGACGCACCATCGAGATGAACACCGTAACGACCGTAATTACGGCGGACAGCGTCTGCGGTATGCTCTGCGAGATCATCTGCCTGAGCGTATCGGTGTCGTTCGTGTATCGGCTCATGATATCGCCGTGCGTGTTCGTGTCAAAGTATCTGATCGGCAGGGTCTGCATATGCGCAAACATCCCGTCGCGCACATCTCTGAGAACGCCCTGTGATACAGTGACCATGAGTCTGTTGTAAACGAGCGTCGAGATTATTCCGATGAGATAGACAACTGCCATGACGGTGATCGCGTACAGAAGCCCCGTGAACACCGGTGATGACTCGAGAAGCAGCGGAGCAATGTAGCTGTCGATCAGCGTTTTCAGAAACAGGGAAGAGACAACGCCCGTGACCGAGCTTATCACAATGCACACGACGACCGCAAGAAGCTGCCATTTGTATGCAAAGAGGTACGAAAGCATCCGCTTTATCGTCGCCTTGTCCGGCTTTGCTTCGGGGCGTCCCATCGGCGGGCGTATGCCCGGCCCCATTTTCATTTTTCCGTTATTCACCGACGTTACCTCCTTTCACCTGAGAATCGTATACTTCCTTGTAGATCGCGTTTGTTTGCAGCAGCTCGTCGTGCGTGCCGACGGCATTTACCTCTCCGTTTTCAAGCACGATTATCTTGTCGGCGTGTTCAACGGATGATATGCGCTGCGCAATAATGATCTTCGTCGTGTCGGGAATCTCGCTTGCGAACGCGCGGCGGATCATCGCGTCGGTCTTGTTGTCAACGGCGCTCGTCGAGTCGTCGAGGATTAGAATCTTCGGATGCTTCAGAAGCGCCCGCGCAATGCAGAGACGCTGTTTCTGTCCGCCCGAGACGTTGGTTCCGCCCTGCTCGATGTATGTATCGTATTTGTCGGGGAAGGTCTCGATAAATTCGTCCGCGCAGGCAAGACGGCAGACACGCTCTATGTCCTCATCGCTCGCCGCAGGATCGCCCCAGCGCAGATTGTCCTTGATCGTGCCGGAGAACAGTACGTTTTTCTGAAGCACAACTGCGACAGCGTCGCGGAGTGCCTCAGTGTCATACTCGCGGACATCGCGTCCGCCGACAAGCACGCGACCGTCCGTTGCGTCGTAAAGTCTCGGAATAAGCGAGATAAATGTGGATTTCGCGGAGCCGGTCGCACCGATTATGCCGACCGTCTCGCCGGATGCGATCGAGACGTTTATGTCCTTCAGACACAGCTTATCCTCGCTTCCGGAGTAGCTGAACGATACGTGGTCGAACACGACCGAGCCGTCGGATACGACACACTCGGCATTCTCGGGCGACACAAGGTCGCTCTTCTCGTCGAGGATCTCAACGATACGCTCGGCAGAGGTGCGCGAGATCACTATCATGACAAATATCATCGCGACCATCATCAGGCTCGAAAGCACCTGCATCGCGTATGTGATCATGCTCATGAGCGAGCCTGTCGTCATTCCGAGCGCCGGATCGTTGCCGGAAGCGACGATCATTCTGGCTCCGAACCACGAGATAAGCAGCATACACGCGTACATACAGAACTGCATCAGCGGCATATTCCACGCCATGCGCTTTTCGGCCTTGGTGAAGAGCGTGTATATGTCGTCCGAGATCTTTTTGAATTTCTCCGTTTCGTGATCCTCGCGTACATACGATTTCACAACGCGGATGCCGTGAAGATTTTCCTGAACGACACGGTTCAGCTTGTCGTACGTCTTGAATACGCGTCTGAACAGCGGATGTGCGCCGGTCATGAGGAAATAAAGTCCGACCGCGAGGAGCGGGATCACCGCAAGGAAGATGAGCGACATTTTGACGCTCACCGTCATAGCCATGATGATCGATGAGATGAACATGATCGGGCTTCTGACCGCGATGCGGATTATCATCTGAAATGCGTTCTGAACATTCGTTACGTCTGTCGTGAGACGCGTGACGATGCTCGACGCCGAAAATTTGTCGATGTTCGTGAATGAGAAGTCCTGAATATGATGGAACATATCGTGCCGCAGATTTTTTGCAAATCCGGCGGACGCCGTAGCCGCAGCCTTGCCCGCGAGTACGCCGAACAGGAGTGAGAGCAGCGCCATCGCTGCGAGTATCAGTCCCGTCCGTACAATGTAGCTCATATCTCCGCGGTCGATGCCGTAGTCGATAAGCCGCGCCATAATGAACGGGATCAGCACCTCCATGAACACCTCAAGCGAGACAAAAACCGGCGAGAGAATGGTGTCGCGCTTGTATTCACGGATGCATTTTGCAAGCTTTTTTATCATTGTATGTATCACCTTTCGCTGTGCTGTCTGCAAGATTTTTCTTCATTTTTTCAATATATGCGCGAAACTGTTCAAGCTCCTTCGGAGCAAATCCGCGCGTGAGCCGCTCATCCATTGCGTCAAACTCCGCCTCGATAGATTCGTGCAGTCCGAGCGCCAGCGGCGTCAGTACGAGCTTTTTCAGCCGCGCATCGCTCTCGACCGGCAGCCTTTCGATAAGTCCCTTTTGCTCCATAAGGGATATCACCTTTGAGACGCTCGAGCGTCTGACCGAGAACGCCGCTTCGATGTCGCGCTGGCATATGTCGCGGTCGCGGTTGTGCGCAAGATATCCGATTATCCATCCGTTTGTACCGGTGAGGCTCTCAAGCTCGCGTCTTGCCGAGCAGTTCATGAGCGAGCGCCGGATCATCTTTTCAAGCGACGATATTTCAAATCCGATGTGATTCGGTTCATCCATAGTGTAGGCTCCTTTCATATGAAAAAATGTTAGATGTGAAACAATCTGTACTGTATTATAATCAAATATCGGGGTAATGTCAATCGGGAGATATACTGTATTTTTTGAATTTTTTGTAAACGACAGCGCTTGACAGATGCTGCTCCGTATGGTATAAATAATGTAGAAAAAACGAAGGAGTTTTTATGAATAAAACCGGAGCCGTGCTTGCGCGTATATCGGTCGCGCTCGGCGGCATTTGTATACTGTATTGCTTTTTATGCGTCATCGTTTATAGGTTTGCCTTGCCGGGGCTTTGGATCTGGAGCGCGGCAGGCGCGGCGTTTGTGATCCTCGGACTATGGTACTTCGCATCGGGCGCGGCGGCAGTGAAGATCAAGGCATCGCCTGTGTACCGTGTATTGAAATGCATATTCATTGCCGCGGCGGGCGTGCTGTTTGCCACATTTTTCGCGTTTGAGGCAATGCTCGTATGCGAATGGCGCGCGGGCATCGAAAACCTGTCGTCGGGCGCGTCCGACGGAGAGTACGTGGTCGTTCTCGGCTGTGCCGTGCGCGGCGATGAGCCGGGCGAGGCGCTCAGAGCGCGCATTGATTCCGCGTACTCGTATATCGGGGACGCCGAAAATGTTCATGTGTTCGCCTGCGGCGGCAGAAGCCCGGAGGATTCCGTAGGAGAGGGCGAGTGCATCGCACGCGAGCTTGAGACAATGGGGATCTCTCCCGATTCGATCAGCGTTGAGGGCGATTCTACAACCACGCGTGAGAATATCGAGAATGTCTGCCCGCTTATTCCGGATGACGTGCATGAGGTGACGTTGGTCAGCAGCAATTTTCACCTGCTGCGGGCAAAGTTTATAGCGGGACGGGTGTTTTCATCCGCCGGCAGAGGCGATATCACGGTAAAGACCGTCTCGGCGCCGACTGAGTTATTAA
The DNA here is from genome assembly GCA_934446065.1 of uncultured Eubacteriales bacterium. Classification (GTDB taxonomy): domain Bacteria; phylum Bacillota; class Clostridia; order Oscillospirales; family CAG-272; genus UMGS1312. Next base: position 44,143 of record CAKSDP010000007.1, on the reverse strand, counting down.
AGCTCCCGTGTGCCGCAGTGCGGGAATTTGCGGCGCTCGTGCGCGGGGAATTATTTAGATAATCGGATAAGACAGTTTGCGCTTTCGCCATATATCGGAAAATTCCGCCAAAATTTTGAACAAAAACACGGACAGTACACATAACCGTCACTTTCGGACGTTAAAATATCACCGTAAACGAAGAAAAATCGGCGTATGTGCCGATGTGCATGAAAATAATTGTTTACATTGCGGAAGTTCTGTGATATAATTATTATAAGTTTATGTATAATTGTAACGCTTTCTTCCGATCGCGCATACAAAAATACGTATTGCCGTATCTCGGCAGGAAGGGGAAAATTGTGGGAACGAAAATTCTTGTAGTCGATGATGACGCTAATATCTGTGATCTTCTGAGACTGTATTTTACAAATGAGGGCTACGAGGTCAAGACTGCCATGGACGGCGTCGAGGGCGTGAACAGCTTCAAAATGTACGAGCCCGATCTTGTCCTGCTTGATATCATGCTCCCGAAGAAGGATGGCTGGCAGGTATGCCGCGAGATCCGCGAGTCCTCTTCAAAGCCCGTGATCATGATCACGGCAAAGGGAGAGGTGTTTGACAAGGTTCTTGGGCTTGAGCTCGGAGCAGACGATTTCGTCGTGAAGCCGTTCGATATGAAGGAGCTGTCCGCACGTATCAAGGCAGTGCTCCGCCGCTACAACGCTCACGATACGATGAACGATGACGAGGTCATCAAATTTGATAATATCGAGATAAGCATACAGAAGTATGAGCTTAAGCTTCGCGGCAAGCCGGTCGATATTCCTCCGAAGGAGCTGGAGCTTCTTTACTTCCTCGCATCGCACTGCAACAAGGTGTTCACGCGTGATCAGCTTCTTGACAAGGTGTGGGGATTTGACTACCTCGGAGACTCGCGAACGGTCGATGTTCATGTCAAGAGACTTCGTGAAAAGCTTGAGGGCGTCTCCGATAAGTGGAACCTCAAAACGGTATGGGGCGTCGGATATAAGTTCGAGCTTCTCCAGTAAAATAGTGATCCTGCCTCCGGTCCTGCGGCCGGGGGCTATCCTTGTTTTTTGTGACATCCGACGGGGGTGATGATTTGTTCAAAAGCATATTTGTCAAGTATATAAGCGTTTTCATGTGTATCATTCTGCTCTGCATAGTTATGCTGGCGTCGATCGTCGCTTCGCTTATAAACACCTACGGCACGGAGGAGAGAATGACCTCTCTTTCATACGCCTGCTTGTCTCTGCAAAGCTTCATAGACGACGGCTACCGCTCAAGCGGCGGCACGAGCTATGCAAAATATCTGTATTCCGCCGAGAGCGATATCCGTCCGGTCATCGACCTCCTCAGCGGTAATATCGGAAATATGCTCGTGTTTATCACGAATGCCGACGGCGAGGTCATCCTCTCCGGATATTCCGACGGAATAATGCTTGAAACTCAGGTGAAGTTCAACGAGGACGGCAAGTATGTCGTGCCGAAAAACGTTATGAACACCATCGAGTCGAAGAAAACGCTGAATATGACCGGCGATATGGACGGATTCTTTGTCATGGACAATATCGTCAGCGCCAAGGCCGTGTTCGGCGAGGATCTCAGCTTCCTCGGAGCAATATTCGTCTGTTCGACGGACAACGGAATGAACGCCCTCACGAACGCCATGACGAAAACCGTTATAATGTCGGGACTCTGGATCATACTTGCGGCGCTCGTCGCGACGTATTTCATAAGCGAACGGCTCGTCGCTCCCATACGGGAGATGAGAAGCGCCGCAAAGGAGTTTGCCGACGGTCACTTTGACGTCCGAATAAAGGTAGTCGGGCGCGATGAGGTCGCCGAGCTTGCAACATCGTTCAACTCGATGGCGCAGTCGCTTCAGGAGCTTGAAGATATGCGCCGCAGCTTCCTCGCCAACGTATCGCACGAGCTGCGCACACCTATGACGACCATCGTCGGGTTCATCGACAGTATACTTGACGGCGCAATACCGCCGGATAAGTACGACTATTACCTCGGTATAATCTCCGATGAGGTCAAACGCCTGTCGCGCCTTGTCACCTCGCTTCTCGATATCTCGAGAATGCAGGCGGGCGAGAAAAAGTTCAATATGCAGAAGTTTGACGTCTGCGAGACCGCAAGACAGGTGCTCATATCGTTTGAGCAGCGGATCGACGAAAAGCTCCTCGACGTGTATTTCGACTGCGATGACGACAATATGGAGGTGTACGCTGACCCGGATTCGATCCATCAGGTGATATACAACCTCTGTGAGAACGGTATCAAATTTGCGCGCGACGGCGGACGCTACGGCATTACCATAAAGCGCACCCACGACAAAAAGGTGGAGATCTCCGTCTTTGACGAGGGCATGGGAATAAAAGCGGACGAGCTGAAGTACGTGTTCGACCGATTCTACAAGACCGACAAGAGCCGCGGACTTGATAAAACGGGCGTCGGTCTCGGACTGTACATAGTCCGAACAATAATTGAAGCGCACGGCGAAACGATACGTGCGGAGAGCGAATACGGGCAGTGGTGCAGATTTGTGTTCACGCTGCCGACTGAGGAACGCGGAAGGAACTGACATTGAATTATCTTTATACTGCAACCTGCCTGTTCGGGGTCGAGGGGCTTCTCGGTCGCGAGATCGACGCTCTCGGCTGCCGCAGAGTCGAGAATATGGACGGGCGCATTACGTTTGCCGGAGACGGCAATACCGCCGCACGCGCGGCTGTCGGACTGAGATATGCGGAACGGCTGTATCTGAACGTCGGCTCGTTTGAGGCACGGACGTTCAACGAGCTGTTTGAAGGTGTCGGCGCGATAGCATGGGAGGATTATATTCCGAAAAACGGCGCGTTCCCCGTGAAGGGTCACGCAATACGCAGCACGCTCTTTTCGGTGCCGGATTGCCAGAGCATCATAAAAAAAGCCGTTGCCGTGCGTCTCGGTGAGCATTATTCGACAAGGCTCATGCCGGAGGACGGCGAGAAGTATCAGATCGAGTTTTTCATCTTCAAGGACAGAGCGACCCTTATGATAGACATTACGGGCGCACCGCTCCATAAGCGCGGATACAGACCGGAGAGGGTAGAGGCTCCACTGCGTGAGACCCTTGCCGCCGCTCTCGCAACGATATCGCGTCCGCGAGAGGACGTGCTCCTTTGGGATCCGTTCTGCGGCTCCGGTACGATCGCGATCGAGGCCGCCATGCTCATGAAGAATATCGCCCCCGGCGCGAGACGGAAGTTCGCCGGCGAGAAGCTCGGGCTTTTTCCGGAGCGCTCCTTTGACGACGCGCGTGACGCCGCGATCGCCGCAGAGCGGCATGATACCGCATTCTGGGCGAGAGCGACCGACATTGATCCGGAGTGTGTCCGCATCGCGGGAGAATCTGCGGCGCGCGCAGGCGTTTCGGATATAGTCGAGTGCTATAAGGCTGACGCACTTACAATAGAAACCGGCGGCATCCGCGGAACGATTGTTACAAACCCGCCGTACGGCGAGCGCCTGATGACGGTCTCGGAGGCTGAGCAGCTCTATCGGAATATGGGGCGGCATTTCAAGACGCTTGACCGTTGGCAGATCTACGTTCTGACTCAGAATGACCGGTTTCCTTCGCTGTACGGCAGGCGTCCGGATAAGGTCCGCAAGCTGTACAACGGAATGATCCCGTGCTACTTCTACCAGTTCTTCAAGAATAACTGAATACGCCTGTACAGAGAGGTACAGCAAAGCGGTGGCATCCCGATTGGGTAATGCCACCGCTTTTTGCGTTTTTTTCTGTTTTTCAGCTCTCGATCGGCTCGAAATCCGCAGCCCCGTGCTTGCAGAGCGGGCAGATGAAGTCATCGGGAAGCTCGTCCCCTTCGTATACATAGCCGCAGATCTTGCAGACGAAGCCTTTCTTTCCGGTGTCCGGCTTCGGCTTCACGTTCTCAAGATAATACGAGTAGCTCATTGTCTCGCGATCGGATATGACGCGGGCTTCCGTGATGCTGCAAATGAACATTCCGTGAGTGTCAAGGTCAACGTAATCCTCGACCTTGAGCGAGATAAACGAGTTGATGTATCTCGGGAGAAACGCAAGTCCGTTGTCGCTGTGGAGCGGCTCCATTCCGGCAAATTTGTCGGTGTTTCTTCCGCTGGAGAATCCGAATGTCTCAAATATGCTGAACGGCGCGTCAACCGACAGGCAGTTCACGTTCATCTTGCCGGTCTGCTTTATCACGTGATGCGAGTAGTTGTCCTTGTTTATCGTAACGGCAATGCGGTTTGGCGTGTTCGTCACCTGAGTTACCGTGTTGACGATCAGTCCGTTGTCCTTGCGACCGTCGTTTGATGTGACAACGTACAGACCGTAACCGATGTTGAACAGGGAAGTGAGGTCGTTTTTGTTTGCTGTCTCGTCGCGCTGTGCGAGGTAGTCGCGGCAAAGCTCGTCCGCGAGTGCGTAAAGTTCAGACGTGCTCTCATCCGAGAGTGCGGATTTAATGTGCACCGTGTTCTCCGCAAACTCAATATTTTTGGACTTTTCAAACATCGAGCGCATTACTTTTGCAGCCATCGGCGCCCATGTTCCGTTTTCGACCAGCGCTACCGTGCGGTTCTGGAAATTGCGCTCGGTCAGGTGATTTATAAATTCGCGCATGAACGGGAAGATGTCGGCGTTGTACGTGGTCGTCGCAAGAACAAGCTTGCCGTAACGGAACGAATCCTCAACAGCCTCTGCCATGTCGTCACGCGCAAGGTCAAATACAGACACCTTGGGACATCCGTTTGCCTTGAGACGCTCGGTGAGAAGCTCGACCGCCTTCTTTGTGTGACCGTATACGGAGGTGTATGCAATGACGATACCGTCGGATTCCACACCGTAGGATGACCATGTGTTGTAGAGATTCAGGTAGTACCCGAGATTCTCGCTGAGGATCGGACCGTGCAGCGGGCAGATCGTCTGAATATCAAGCGATGCCGCCTTTTTCAGAAGTGCCTGTACCTGAGCGCCGTATTTTCCGACGATACCGAAATAGTAGCGGCGAGCCTCGCACGCCCAGTCCTCGTCCGCGTCAAGCGCGCCGAATTTGCCGAAGCCGTCGGCGGAGAAGAGAACGCGATCGAGCGAGTCATACGTCACGATAACTTCCGGCCAGTGAACCATGGGAGCTGTGACGAACGTCAGCGTGTGACGCCCGAGCGACAGCGTGTCGCCCTCTCCGACGACGATCCTGTTGTCCGAGAAATCCTCGCCGAAAAAGTTCTGCATCATTGTGAACGCCTTTGCGGACGATACGACAGTTGCATCGGGATATACACGCTTGAACGTGCCGATGTTTGCCGAGTGATCCGGCTCCATGTGCTGAACGATCAGATAATCCGGCTTCCTGTCGCCGAGCGCTGCGGCAATGTTGTCGAGCCACTCGTGCGTGAACGACGCATCAACCGTGTCCATTATGGCGATCTTGTCGTCGATTATCGCATACGAGTTGTACGCCATTCCGTTTTCAACCTTGTATTGCCCCTCAAAGAGGTCGATCTTGTGATCGTTTACGCCGATGTAGCGAATATCGTTTGTGATGTTCAAAGTTTGATCCCCCTGATACTATTTTATTTAATGCCGCCGCAGCGGCGTTACTGCCTATAATAATATTATCACACAGGCGTGGCGTTGTCAATCAATTGAGAACAATTTTTAAGAAAAATTCCTAAAAATTATTTGTGTCCGGAATACATCATTTCAAAATACAAAGCTGCGCTTTGTTAACTATATTTTTACAATATTCGTGCAAAATTAATAAAAGGGCGGTTGATTTATTTTGTGCCGAGGTGATATACTTTACCTAATTGATCCGGGCAACTATACCCATTCCGGACGCGGAGGTAAAAAATGAAGAAACAAAGGCTATTGTCCCTCATCCTCGCGATAGTCACCGTTGTCAGCACACTTGTGTTTACATCATTGGCCGTTGTGACGAAGAACGACTATACCGCAGAGGAACTGGACTCTTCGAGCTATGACTTATATAAGTATGCGACCCCGTTCTGGCAAGGCAATATTGTCTATAACGAGTGCGTTATGCCGATCCGCAATAAGGACGGCAGTCTCCCTTACTTTGAGCTTATGTATAAGGCGAGCGAGATCGTGTCGGTGAAGAACTACACTCTTGACGTGACCTATACCGAAGGACCTGATTACAGACTTACCTCTGACGGCAAGCTCGAGATCATGCCTACCGGAAAAATTCCGATCTACGCGTATACAACGCTTCATCCCACCGCAGCCTCCGGCGCGGTAGAGGATTCCAACCACTATCCCCACGCAGATGATGAGGATTTTGAGTTCTGGGCAGAGGATTCGCGAATTTCTCAGATGAATATCGTTGTTACGTACATCCACAACGATACATGGAGCGCACCGATCCCGGAAAAGCAGTATGACAATCTCCCGAATACCATGTCAAAGCTGATGCATAAGGAGCCGCTGAGCATCGTAGTTGCGGGCGACAGCGTTTCCACCGGTGCAAACAGCAGCAGATTCCTCGGAATTTCTCCGTTCGCGGACGCGTATCCCGAGATGACCGCCGCAGCGCTCAGAGAGAAATTCGGCAACGACAACATCACCCTCGTAAACTCGGCTATCGGCGGAACCATGTCAAATTACGACAACGCTAAGCTTGATGACACGATAATCAAGTATTCCCCCGATCTCGTGATGATCTGCTTCGGTATGAACGACTCCTCGTGCGACAGAGTCGGAATTTCCGGTGCGGAGTTCAAACAGAATATGTCCGGACAGATCGAGTACATAAAGAGCAAGCTCCCGAACGCGGAGATACTTCTGATCGCGTCTGTCTACGGAAATATCCTCACTTTCCCGGCAGAGCGTTACGAGGAGCACGCTGCGATCCTTCATGAGCTTGCGGATGAGTACAGCGGAGTCGGCGTCGCCGATCCCCAGATGATCGAGAAATCGCTCCTCGAGAAAAAGGATTACGTTACGTTCATGGCGGACAACATGGTCCACCCGAACGACTACGGAATGAGACTTATCGCGCAGACGATCCTTGAGGCTCTTGACATAGAAGATATGAGCTCGTATAAGAGACTGCTCATCTCAGATCTTGTGTCATTTGCCGACCTCTCCTCAAGAGCGGATTGGAAAAAGACCGAGCTTCGTGATGCGCTCAACAAATACAGCCGTCAGGTAATGGAAATGGATGACGCCTGGAAGATAAACGAGGTCATGGACGAGGCTTACGACGAGATCGAATTTATCATCGGAAAGTGCGATCCCGACAAGCACGTGTATGAGATGTACACGGTTGCTCCGACCTGTAAGACCGACGGATATACCCACTCCAAGTGCACCGTCTGCGGATACGAGTATGATCACAGCATAAAGCCCGCTCTCGGCGGTGAGCATGCAATGGACAGCGGCAGAGTTACTACGTCTCCGACATACAAGAAGGCGGGAATAAAGACCTACACCTGCGCGCTCTGCGGTTACGAGGAATATGAGGAAGTCCCGATGCTGACAAATGCTCCGACAATGTCGGGCGCGGGAATGATCTACGTTCCGATGGGCTATAACTATAAGGCGGGACCGAATATGTATCAGAACGGTATCGGTACATTTGAGGCAGATGTCTGCCCGCTTAATATTGTCGACGCGGAAGGAACTCCCTATTTCGGACTGTGGATCTCGCAGTACAATGTCGCGGTAAGCTACAATTTCCGTGAGCAGAGAGTTGAGATCGTCACGAACACGAACCTGCCGTACGGCGGAAATCCGATCGTTATTGCATCCGCAAAATACGACTGGACGCCCGATAACGGAGAGTACAAGTACAACTGGAAGAAGTATGCCGTGAACGTTAACGCCAACACCCATACCGTAAAGGTGTACATAAACGGCGAGCTTATCCTCACCAGTACAGATTCACGCTATCATGTCAATTCGACGATTGGTCTGTTCTACTCCATCGGTGAGTATTATATTGACAACGTCAGGATCGGCGGCACTGACTACGATCCCGTGACGGGCAGCGGCACCGTGCGCAGCGAGTGGAAGCTCAATGACTCTGCGAACGCTAACAGCTTCTTCAGATCATGGGGCAACGGAAGCTACGTAACCAGTGAGTTTGTAAATGCTACCCGTGAGAACGTTACAACGGGCAATCACGTCCATTCGCATCTCGGCCGCTATCTCGGCACCGTTGATCCCACTTGCAGCGGTCAGGGATACAAGGAGTACGAGTGCGAGACCTGCGGCGCAGTTGTCCGTCTCGACTATCGCAATCCTACAAACGAGGCGGGACACGTTCTCTGCAACCGTGTGGTTATAAAGAACGCTACCGACACGGAGCCCGGAAAGTGCAAATATGAGTGCGAGAACTGCTACACCACGTTTACGCAGATAATTCCCATCGGCACCGGCACCGACAGTAATATTATCGGAGACGCCAACAATGACGGTAAGGTCGATATTGTGGACGCTGTCCTGATCGAGCGCAAAATGGCCGGCTGGGATGTCAACATATACGGCAATAACGGCGATGCCAACGGAGACGGCACTATTGACGGAAAGGATGCAATCCTGATCCGACGCAAGGCTTCCGGCTGGGGTGTTGATTTTGTAAAGTAAAACGGCAAAATGACCTAAGTAACAGGGCTGTAAAAGCTTAATGCTTTTACAGCCCTGTTTGTTTTTATTTACTGTTTCCGGAACATCCGTCGAAGCCGCGCTTCGCGATCGGCGTGAGCGCTGCAGTCGGCGTGAGCGATAACACGTGCCACCGCATATTCTTCACCGGAATATGTGATCGCCACCGTGTCGCCTTCGCGCAGCGTGTGCGTGCCGACCCGCGCGTCGATTGCGGTATCACCGTTCGTGCACACCGCAAAGTCGCCCTCGATCCGATCGACCGTGAATCCCGGAAGCTCTTTTTTGTCTGTGCTCATCTCGGACGCTCGGCAAATCCGACTTTCCGACGAACCTTTGACATAGTGCGCCTTGCCGCGCTTTCGGCAAATTCCGCACCGTTTTTCATTACGTCCTCAAGATATGCCTTGTCGGACAGAATGCGTGTGTATTCAGCCTGAACAGGCTCAAGCGCATCGGCACACGCCTCGCCCACGGCACTCTTGAAATCGCCGTAGCCCATGCCCTCGAACTCGCGCTCGATCTCCTCGGCGCTCTTGCCGGTGACGGCACCGTAGATCGACATCAGATTTTCAATGCCCGCTTTACCCTCGCCGCGGCGCACCTCGGAGCCGGAATCCGTAACGGCGCGCTTGAACTTGCGCATTATCACATCGCGCGGGTCAAGTACGCGGACGACGGCGTTCTCGTTCTCGTCGGATTTGCTCATCTTTTTCTCGGGATCGGCAAGTGACATTATCTTTGCGGAGGTCTTCGGGATATATCCGTCGGGCACAACAAACGTGTCGCCGTAGATACCGTTGAATCTCTCGGCTACGTTGCGCGCAAGCTCAAGATGCTGCTTCTGATCGGCACCTACCGGCACAAGCTCGGTCTGGTACAGCAGAATATCGGCTGCCATGAGCGAGGGATAGGTGAACAGCCCTGCGTTGATGTTGTCCGCCATTTTTGCGCTCTTGTCCTTGAACTGCGTCATACGGTTCAGCTCGCCGAACATCGTGTAGCAGTCAAGGATCCATCCAAGCTCGGCGTGAGCCGATACGTGACTCTGTACGAACAGAGTGTTCTTTTCGGGATCAATGCCGCACGCAATGTAGAGCGCGAGCGTCTCGTATGTCCTGCGGCGAAGCTCCGCCGGAACCTGACGCACGGTTATCGCGTGCATATCCATAATGCTGTAATAGCAGTGATACTCCTCGGAGAACGACGCAAAATTGCGGATCGCGCCGAGATAGTTGCCGAGGGTCAGAACGCCTGACGGCTGAACCCCCGAAAATACGACTTTTTTATCCTTGTACATCTTTGTTTCCTTTCACCGCGTCAGATAAGCTCGATCTCGACCGAGTCGGACGAATAAGAATCGCTGCCGGTGTATACGATAAACGTTCCGACTTCCGGCGCGAATGTTTTGTCTGCATGATAGAACGCGAGAGCGTCAAAGCCGAGGCGGAATGTGACCGCCTTTTCCTCGCCCGGAGCGAGCGTGATCTTTTCAAATCCGCAAAGCTCCTTTATCGGGCGCGTCATAGACGCATACGGATCGCGCACGTAACACTGAACCGTTTCCATTCCGGCGCGTGTGCCGGTGTTTCTGACCCTCACCGTTACCTCGAAAGCTTCGCCGTCTGCGATGGCGTCGTATGAGAGCTTGCCACATTTCACTTCGGGCTTTGAGTATTCAAACGTCGTGTACGACAGACCGTAACCGAACGGGTACATAGGTGTGCCGTACTCGTCACGGTAGTTCTCAAACGCGGACTCTCTGCCGTAGTATTCGTCGCACGGACGGCAGCATGACGGAGCGTTGTAATATATCGGGATCTGACCGGTCACGCGGGGCAGGGTCATCGGGAGCTTGCCGGACGGATTTACGTCGCCGAACAGAACATCGGCAAACGCCGTGCCTGCCTCGGTGCCGCCGTGCCATGCCCAAATTATTGCGTCAAAGAGGTATTCGACGTTTGCAAGTGCGATCGGACGGCCGTAGAAGAATGCGCCGATCACCTTTTTGCCGAGTCTGCGTGCGTTCTCGATCTCGGCGACCTGCTCGGGCGGAAGCTCGAGTGCGGCAACGCTGCCCGCCTCGCCCTCAAGGAGAATGTCATCGCCGAGAAGCACGAGGATCACGTCGTTGTGCTTTATAACGTTGTTTTTGAGAAGGGTGTGCGAGGTGTCCCTGCACCAGAGCTTGGTCTCGGGAGAGACCTCGGCGATACCCTCGCGGATAGTCTTTGTCCAGGAAAGCACATAGTCGGCGAGCCATACGCCGAGCAGCGTGCGGCGTTCATCAAGCATATTTCCGGTTACGACAAAGCTTGTGCCCTTGTCAAGCGGAAGCAGATTCCCCTCGTTTTTGAGAAGGACGATCGACTCGCCCGCCATGCGTCTTGATGCGGCGATGTTGCGCTCGTGATCGACCGGCACCTTCTTCGCATAGGGATCATCGAACAGACCGAGTGCGAATTTCACGCGGAGAACGCGGCGTACCGCGTCGTCGATTGACTCCTCTTTGACCTTGCCGACCTTGACAAGATCCTCAAGATGACGGTGATACAGCATGGAGTCCATGTCCATGTCAAGTCCCGCGTTCAGCGCAAGCTCTGCGCATTCCTCGTCGCTTGCGGCAACGCCCTGACGCTTGAGCTGTACGACGGAGCAGTCGTCGCTGACGACGTATCCGTCAAATCCGAGCTCATCCTTGAGAAGCTCGGTCAGAAGATAATGCGAGGACGTAACGGGCTGTCCGCTTATCTCGTTGAAGGAGCTCATTACCGTGCGAACTCCGGCGCGGACCGCGCCCTTGAAAGATCTGAGGTAATAGTTGCGCAGCGTGTAGTCGGAGATCTCAGCCTTGTGGTAATCGCGTCCACCTTCAGCCGCACCGTAGCCTATGTAGTGCTTTGCGCACGCTGCAATCTTACCGTGATCAGACATATCATCGGGGTCGTCGCCCTGAAATCCGCGAACCATCGCATCAGCCATGACAGCGCCGAGATACGGATCCTCTCCCGTTCCTTCAACGCATCTGCCCCATCTCGGATCGCGCGCAAGGTCGATCATCGGAGCAAACGACCACATGATTCCGTCATTTGCGGCTTCGCCCGCCGTGAGCGAGTAGCACTCGCGGACAAGAGCGGGATCGAAGCTTGCCGCCATTGCGATGGGAATAGGATATATGGTGTTGTGACCGTGGATCACGTCTTTTCCGAAAATGAGCGGTATGCCGAGACGCGACTCCTCAACGGCGGCGCGTTGGAGATCGTTCACATACTCCCTGTTTTTCTCCATTTGCTCCTCATCCTCGCCGAATCCGCCGGTTGCGCAGAGGAACGAACCGAATTCGCCGCGGGTGATCATTTCGCGAAGCCCGTCTTTTTCGTTGGGATTGTTTCTGTATTGCACGAGCTGACCGACCTTCTCGTGAAGCGTCATTTTTGACAGAAGCTCGTCGATTTTCTTTTCAGTTGAAGGATTCATTGCGCTCTCCTGTGTTTTGTTATCACTATATTGTACATTTATTGCTGCCTCTTTGTCAAGGGCGAACAAAAAGAAAACGCATAAACGTGTGATTTTTCGGAAAAATATGAAAATGTAAGGCATACTAACAAGTGAAAGGACGGCAAAACAATTTGGGTAATACAAATGAGAAGCTGAGCGGTGATTTTCTGCGGGACACCGCGCGCTTTGATGAGCTTTTGCAGCCGGACAAAAGCTTTGACATTATAAAACGTGAGATGGAGATTTCCGGCACAAGCATTGCGATGTACTATATCGACGGCTTTGTCAAAGCCGAGATGCTGCAGAAGCTGATGCTGTACCTCGTGACGGTCAAGGATTTCGGCGACGGCAGCAGCACCGCAGCAGAGAAGTTTGCACGCACATCGGTGCCGAGCGTCGAGGTCGATGTCACCGAATCGTTTGACTCTCTTGTCATGGCAGTGCTTGCGGGATGTACCGCATTCTTTGCGGACGGCTTCGGCCCCTCCGCGATCATTATTGACGCGCGCACATATCCCGCGCGGAACACCGAGGAGCCGGAGAACGACCGCGTAATGCGCGGCAGCCGCGACGGATTTGTCGAGACGCTGATTTTCAATACGGCACTGATACGCCGAAGGATACGCGATACCTCTCTCGTGATCGAATATGTCACGGCGGGGGAATCGAGCCGTACCGATATGGCGCTGTGCTATCTCTCTGGCAAAGCCGACGATAAATATGTCGCGGACCTCCGCTCTCGGCTGCAATCTATGAATACCGACGCGTTCGTGATGGGGCATCGCAGCGTCGCGGAGACGCTGATCCGCAACAGGTGGTACAACCCGTTCCCGAAAATACGGGCGACGGAGCGCCCCGATGCCGCCGCCGCGTCGATCCTCGAGGGAAGTGTGATCCTCGTCATTGACAACAGCCCCGAGGTAATGATATTCCCGACGACGATCTTCGACTTTCTTCAGGAAACCGACGACTACTATTTCCCGCCACTCACGGGAACGTATCTGCGCGTCGTGCGTCATTTTATATTCTGGTTTACAATGATCCTCACGCCGCTCTGGTATCTCTTGATTATGCACGAATCGGGACTGCCTGACTGGCTGTCGTTCATAATACCGAGGGATCCGGGTGAGATCCCGATAATCGTACAGCTGTTTCTGACGGAATTTGCGCTCGACGGACTAAAGCTTGCGTCGCTCAACACACCGAGCGTGCTGTCAAATTCGCTGTCGGTAGTCGGAGGACTGTTGCTCGGCGATTTCGCGGTCAAAGTCGGATGGCTTTCCACCGAGGTGATATTCTATATGGCGTTTGTCGCGATCGCAAACTTCACACAGTCGAGCTATGAACTCGGCTACGCGTTCAAGTATCTGCGGATGCTGCTGCTCCTCCTCACGGCGCTTTTCGACGTATGGGGATTTTTCGGCGGACTGCTCGTGGCGCTCATACTTGTCGCAACGAACAAGACCGTAAACGGCGGAAGAAACTACCTCTATCCGCTGATACCGTTCAACGGAAAGGCGCTTGCACGGCTGTTCTTCAGACTGAAAAAAGAGTAATAATAAAGTACGGGCCGCCGCAGCTGCGGCAGCCCGTGTTATGTTATCTTGAGATCATCGGGATCTCGGTCATGCGGAGCTTTGCGCATCCGTATGGGATAAGCTCAGCCGTAAAGGCATCCGCCGTAGGCTCGCTTGACCTTGGAGATATGGCGCAAAGTGTGTCATAGCCCTCCGCCGTCTCCCAGTTTATCGGGTATACCTCCGTTTTGATCGAAAGCGGCGGCACATCGCCGGAGAACGGCACATTACTCACGCCGTTTCGCCGCAGTTCAAGCGGTGCTGTTGAGTATGCGAATCCCCATCTCTCGGTCGGTACAAGCTCATAGTCGCAGTACGGGAACTTGCGCTCAACGCCGTCGCGCGTGTATTCCTTCATGTGCTTCTCATATTTGATCGGCAGCGAGAAAACGAGCGATCCGCATCTGACACAGCACAGATCGTGCGGACGCCGCACGAATACCGGCGCGGTATCAAACGAAACTTCGATCACACTGTCTGTTCCGGCTTCTATGTTGAACGAAAGCTCATCGTCGTGCGAAAGAATTCCGTCAACCGTAAGATTTTCGGCAAACGAGGGGACGCGTACCTTTAGTGTGAAATCCTTTTCGGCTTTCACGTGGTATCTGAATGTGTTTTCAAACGGGTAGTCGGTATCGAGTGCGACCGAAAATCCGTCAGCCCGAAGCTGGGACGGGATCGGCACAACATTTACGACGGTGTCACCGCTGTGCATGAACGCCGACAGCGCAAGCTTCGGCCATCCCTGACCGAAATTCGCCGTACAGCAGCCGTACTCCGGCTCAAGACCGAACAGGTGTGCCTCAATGCTGTTTGTGGTGAAAGGCGATTTCCCGGGAAATGTCACACAGGCGATCTGATTTGACAGTTGATCGTACTGGTGAGTCCACATATCGTCGGAGATGGTCGCGGGAAGGGCGTTGAACGCCGCAAGCTCCAGAAGCTCCGCCCATTTTTTCTCGCCGGTGCAGGCGTACAGATGCTCATACGAGTACATAAGTTCAACAACGGAGCACAGCTCGGTTCCGTGGCTCGGGCTGAGACCGGCAAGGCACTCATCTCCCGTGAATGTGCCGACCGGCGTGCCGTTGTATTTGTAGAGAACATCATATAGCCGCGAGGCGTTGTCGGTGTATTCATCTCCGAGAAGATCACAGCTTACGACTTCCGATTTCAGCATCATCGCCATGTTGACAATGTGCATATCATAACGCCAGGAAGTTGTCGGAGTCTTCCACAATTCCGTGAATTCGTTGTAATCCGCGCCCTGCTCCTTGAGTATTGACGCAAGCTCGAGAAGCCACTTTTCGCCGCAGCGACCGTACATGAAATCAATGGCAATAAAGCCCTCGAGCCAGCGGAACTGCCCCCAGTTGAATAGCTTTACCTCGCCGCTCGCGAGCAGCTCATAAAAGTTTTTCAGCACACGGTAGATTACGTCGGGGATCTTTGCGTCGTTCGAGCACTCGTAGTATACGGTGAGAACCTTTGTGATGAGCAGCACCGCCCACAGATCATAGTCCGAACGCTCATCCGCGCTGCACGGGCAGATCCAGCCGTCGGGCTGCTGCGCATCCACTATCGCGTACACGTATTTCTGCGCTCTTTTTATCATATCGTCGTTTTCAAGGAGGTATGCGAGCGGGATAAACCCATCAAGCCAGTACGGGACTCTTTCCCATCCCTCGTGACTGCCACCGATCCATGCGCTGTCCGATACGTCGGGCCACACGCGGTCAAGATTGCCGCAGAGTCCGTCAGCCTGTATTTCGAGCTGACGTCTGAGCCATCCGCTCGGCTTCAGTTCGTTTGAAGTGTAAAAGCTGTATTTTTTCATAATCTTTCCTTTGCAATGTATTGTCTTGGAATCATATTCCTTCGATCCTTGCCGAGTTGTAGTCCGGGCGGAGTATCGCGCACGTTCCGACCGAAACAAATCCGCCGCGGACTAAAAGTCCGTCGCGCCGCACGCCCTCGAATACCATGCCGCATTTCTCCATGACGCGTCGGCTGCCGACGTTGCCCGTCATGTATTTCGCCTCGATCCGATGCAGCCCGAGATAGTCGAAGCCGAAGCGTATCACCCGCCGCAGCGCCTCCGTCGCAATGCCGCGCCCCCAAAAATCGGGATTTATCACGTAGCCGACCTCCGCCGAGTTGTTGCCGAAGTCGAATCGCGTGAAGCCGCAGGTGCCGATCATTCTGCCGGAGGCTTTGTCAACGATCGCCCAGTCGTAGAATTCGCCCGCCTTGTACCGCTGCCCGAGGTATACGAGATACTGGTACGAGAATTTGCGGCTCGGGTGCGGCTCCCACGTCAGATATCTCGTGGTGTCGAGCCTGTGTGCGTAATCGTACATATCGTCGGCGTCACCCTTCATCATGCGGCGAAGCGTGATCCTGTCACATTCAAGGACAGGGATGTCCTTGAACGTTTTCATTATTTCTTCACGAATCAAAGCTACCCCCTCCCTTTTTATAAATTATACTCTACCGATGCGATTAAATCAACCCCTGCACCGTATTTGCGGAAAATTAACTTGACCGTCCTTTTTCGTAGTGGTATAATAACAAGGAAGGCATTAAAGACTCGGTGCATCTGTGTTCATCGCTTTGCAGCCTTGCAGCTCATGACTCAAATTTATACCTACATAAAGAAGGAATGAGTTTGTGCGGCAGCGAGAATTTCGCGGCACAGACAAAAGGAAGGGAATGGTCATACAATGAAAGCAGTAATCTTCGGGGCAGGCAATATCGGCCGCGGATTTATCGGTCCGCTTTTTTCGCAGTCGGGATTTGACGTAACGTTTATCGACGTGTCGCGCCCGATCGTCGAAAAACTGAACGCAGACGGGGAGTATCCGCTCCGCATAGTCTCGAACGAGGGACAGTATGAGGTAACGGTCGAGCACGTCTGCGCCGTGGACGGCAATGATTCCGATGCGGCGGCAGCGGCTATCGCCGAGTGCGATATTGCAGCAACGTGCGTCGGCGCTGGCGCTATAAAATATATTCTGCCGAACTTTATTCTCGGACTTAGACGGCGTCTTGCCGAGTCCGGCCGTCCGCTCGATCTTCTCATATGCGAAAACCTTATGGATGCCGACAAATATGTTCACTCGCTCCTCGAGGACAAGCTTACGCCCGATGAGCTGGCAAAGGTCGGACTTGTGGAAACGTCCGTCGGACGGATGGTTCCGGCTCCCGATCCGGAGGCAAACCGCGACAATATTCTGCGCGTCGCAGTTGAGGAATATTGCGTGCTTCCCGTTGACCGCGACGCGTTCAAGGGCGAGATCCCGCCTGTCCGCAACATGGTCGCGTTCAGCCCGTTCCGCTTCTATATCGAGCGCAAGCTCTATCTGCACAACATGGGCCATGCGATCTGCGCATATCTCGGCGATTATATGGGCCATGCGCTCATTTGCGATTCGATCGCCGATCCTGCGATCCGCGTGATCGTCACATCCGCCATGACCGAGAGTGTGATCGGCCTTACGAAGAAATACGGCGTTGAGGCAGCACCCGTGCTCGAGCACGCGGCAGACCTCGTGCGTCGCTTCGGCAACCGTGCGCTCGGCGATACCTGTGCAAGAGTGGGCGGGGACATCCCGCGCAAGCTTGCCGCGTCCGACCGCCTTACAGGTGCTGCGCACATGATCTCCGACGGCGGAGACGTTCCCGTGTTCGTATCGCTTGGCGCCGCAGCCGCGCTCTACAAATATATGAGCGACAAGGGCGGCGACATGAGCGCCGACAGCGCTATGAACGAGTATACCGCACTGTCGCAGAACAGCGCAGGCGACGCTTTCGACCTTGTTCGCCGATTCTACGTAATGCTTACTGAGAAAAAGACGCCGGCAGAGCTGATAGCCGCCGCAGATGCCGCAAAGCACTCATATTCCGGCATGATCGTGTGAGGTCACTATGCTTCTGTCAGACAGCCATACCCATTCAAAATATTCTTTCGATTCCGATCAGACCGTGGACGAGCTCTGCGAGAGCGCGATAGCAAACGGTGTCTCGCGCATAGCTCTCACCGACCACTATGATATTGACTGCATCCTTGACGGATACTACGATGATTACGACGCGGTTTCCGCCGCGCGGGATGTCGAACGTTGCCGCGAGAAATACGCGGGAGCGCTTGATATCGTGTTCGGCATTGAGATCGGACAGCCGCACCTGCGCGATCGCGAGGCGCACGAGTTTATCCGCCGCCACGGTATTGAGTTCGTGATCTCGTCCGTCCACAACCTTGACCGTGTACCCGATTTCATATTCATAAACTACAAGGACGTACCGCAGCCGCTCATAAATTCGCTGTATCATCGCTATATCGACGAGCTTTGTGGCGCGGCATCGTTTGACGGTGCGCACACCCTTGCACACATCACCTATCCGTGCAGATATATCATGCGCGACGGCCGCTCGATCGACCTTCGCGAGTTTTACGACCATTATCTCGAGCTTTTCCGCATAATGAGAGAGCGCGGTGTCGCGCTTGAGCTCAACACCTCCGGTATCAGGAAGGGATACGGCCTCTCGCCGACAGTCGAGATGCTTGATCTCTACCGCGAGTCCGGCGGCGAGCTTGTATCGTGCGGCTCCGACACCCACATCGTCGGCGACTGCGGCAAAAATGTGCGCGACTGCATTGCGCTCCTCGCCCAGCACGGCTTCAGGTACATCACGTATCCCTGCCACGGCGGCTCGGAACAGGTGAAGATCGAACTGTAACACCCATAGATTGGAGAAATTTTATGCCCGACGAAATCATTCGCGACTGTGATATCAGCCTGCTTTATCCCGATCATGAGCACGCGGCGGCGTTCTATACTGCGGGTGAGCATTCGCTCGCACATTGGAAAAGCGCGGCAAATCAGCTTGAGCTTGATCGGATGTTCGGCGTTTCGGAGGACGAGATCGCCCCGTATTTCACGACCGATCCGGACGTGATCCGCTATCGGCAGGAGGTATTCCGCGATCTTGTCGCGTGTCCGGAGCTGTGCGATGTTCTGCGGCGCATGATCCCGATGCTCTCCGATATTACGGAGCTTCGCCGGATGGGCGGAAGCGATTTTTCGTCCGAGGGAGAGGGGTATCTGTACAGCGTCAGCGAGGCTGAGATATACCTGTCTCTGCTCGAGCTTTTGCGCGACGGGCTTTTGCCCGATGCCGATAAGCTTGAGAGTCGGGCGATGAAGGCGTTCGCCGCGCGTATTTCCGAACTGACGGTCAGCGAAAATGCAAAAAAGCTTAACGAGCAACTCTCCGAGCTCGGCGCTCGCGTAAGAGAGATACGCAGCGTCACGATCGGTGTGAATCTTGACTCGCGCCTGAAGCCGGAGGACGCCGGCGTCCTCTCCGTGAATAATCAGAAATTCAGATCGGGCGAGCTTCTCGACCGCATACTCAGGCTTGATTTCAAGGCGGGAGAGATGACGTGTATCGCGCCGCTCACCCCGATCCGCAAGGGGCAGACGGAGAATGAGCAGACGGCAATGTCGGGCGC
Organism: uncultured Eubacteriales bacterium; assembly: GCA_934446065.1. Classification (GTDB taxonomy): domain Bacteria; phylum Bacillota; class Clostridia; order Oscillospirales; family CAG-272; genus UMGS1312. The sequence continues at coordinate 24,882 of CAKSDP010000007.1, read as the reverse complement.
GTTCAGCTCGGCGCTGGCGAATATTTTTCATTCGTCGGTCAGACAGTGGAAGAAGATCGTGCAGACATACGTTCTCGAAAATACGGATTTTCTTCTCCGCATGATGCCCGAGATAGATTTTGTCACAAAAGCCGTCGCGCTCTGCACGAAGCTGAAAGAGCGCGGATGCAATCTCGTGTTCCCCGAGATATTCCCGATGGAGGGAAAGAGATTTACGGCTGCAGCTCTCATAAATCCGGTTATCGCGCTCAAAACCGAGGGCGAGCTTGTGCCGAACGACTTTTCGTTCGACGAGCACGGAATGATATATGTCATCACCGGACCGAACCGCGGCGGAAAATCGGTCATCACCTGTGCCGTCGGACAGGCGATGGCGATGGCGGAGCTTGGACTTCCCGTGTGCGCCGACAGCGCTGAGATCAGCCCGTGCGACAATATATTCACCCATTTTCCGACGGGAAGTGAGGATACAGTCGAGAAAGGCAGACTCGGTGAGGAGTGCGCTCGCCTGAACGAAATATTCACATACGTCACCGGAGACAGCCTCGTGCTGCTCGATGAATCGCTCAGCTCCACCGGATCGTTCGAGGGATCGTACATCGCGTCGGAGGTCCTCGCAGGCTTCAGCATGGCGCGCTGCCGCGGAATATTCTCGACACACCTGCACGACCTTGCGGCATCCGTCCCCGAAATAAATGCAAAGTGCGTCGCCGCAGGCGGAGTTATGATAGACAATTTGTCCGCCGATATAGCGGACGGACGCAGAAGCTTCAAAATAATCCGCAAAACGCCGGACGGCAAGAGCTACGCCCGCGATATTGCGGATAAGTACGGGCTGTCGTTCGACAGCATCATGGAAAAACTGAACCGTAACGGAGGTACGTATGCTCAGTGAGGGACTCTCAAAGCATTATGAAACACTTGAGGAGCTGGCAGCGGCGTGCCGTGAATGTACGGCGTGTCAGCTCTCGGAGACGCGGACAAATTCGGTGTTCGGAGCAGGCAACGAGAACGCAAGACTGATGTTTGTCGGCGAGGCGCCCGGCGAGAAGGAGGACCTTTCCGGGATACCGTTCGTCGGCGCGGCGGGAAAGCTTCTTGACCACTATCTCTGCGCGGTCGAGATCGAGCGCTCGGATGTGTTCATCGCGAATATACTGAAATGCCGTCCGCCGAAGAACCGCGATCCGCTCCCGTCAGAGCAGGATGCGTGTATAGGATACCTGCGTGAGCAGGTGCGTATAATAAAGCCGGAAATCATCGTCTGCCTCGGCAGAATATCCGCGATGCGGCTGATAAAGTCGGATTTCAAAATTACGGCGGAGCACGGACGTTTCTTCAGACGCGGCAATTTTGTCATGAGCGCCGTGTTCCATCCAGCGGCACTCCTGCGTGATCCGAGAAGGAAAGAGGCAATGTTTGAGGACATGATGAACCTCAAGCGTTATCTTGACAGCGGAGTTATCCCGGACGGACTTCTCAGCGAGTGAGTATACGAATTTGCAATTTTTAAGGGGCTGTATTGTACAGCCCCTTTTTTCTACTTTCCGACAAACAACAGCTCTGCCGCATTGTCGGGTATTATCACGGAGTTTTCGGGTACGAACAGCGATTCCCCTGAGGCAAATGACAGCGAGCCATCGTCAGATACAGCCGTGACGCTCCCCGCAGCACAGAAGATGTACGATTGCGGCACCGACTCTCTTGCAGTAAATACGGCGTGGGAGAGGGAAAAGCCGCAACCCGCCGCAATGATCCTGCCGGGAAGTGAGCACACCGCGTTTTCCGATACGGCGAGCGCCGCCGCGTCCGCCGGTGTGTATATCTTAATGCTGTCAAGCCCTTCGCGTATATGAAGTTCACGATTTCCCGCTATGTCCTTCAGTCGGTACGTCGTGCCGGGGCGGTCCTGCACCTCAAGCACCGTGATCCCACCGCCGAGCGAGTGAATAAGCCCCGGCGGGATCATGAACACGTCGCCCGCGCGAACGCGAATGCGGCGGCAGCATTTCTCAATCTCGCCGCAGGCGAGCGCCGCCGATACGTCGATGTATGATTTGCCGTCGGATGTGCCGGAGATGATCGAAGCATCGTCATCGGCGGACAGCACGTACCACAGCTCAGATTTCGCGGTGCCGCCGTGCAGCGCGGCGGCCGTTTCGGCGGGATGAACCTGTATCGACAGCGGAGCGCTTGCCGAGATCAGCTTTACAAGAGGGAAGTGTCCGACCCCGAGCTCCGTGAAATACTCCGACAGGGGATGTTCTTTGTCGCCGACAAAAGCAGTGCTTTCGCATCCTGCGGTGACCGATGTTTCCCACACCTCGCCGATGCTCTGTTTCCCCGAAAATCTCTTGTACGCGCGGGACAGCCTGTCCCCGCCCCATATCGGTGAGCTTATGTGTCCCATAAGCTTTGCAGGTGTTCTGTTACTCATCATCCGTATCTCCGAATCTTATTTCAAGCGCCGTTACGCCGAGTCCGACAGCTCCGCGTATGAGCGACGCCGTATCTTCGCGCGATGGCGCGTTTTCCACAAATTTAAGTGTCAGCGTGCTGCCTCCGCCAAGCTCGCCGTGACGTATTTCAGCATGGCTTTTGATCGCACGAACGGCGTCGGCGTATGACCCGACTGTGTGCGTGCTGTGCACCGCCGGAACGATCTTTGCGGGATAATCCTACTCGTGAATGTACGCCGCATATGAAGCCGCGTGCAGAATGTCCCGCGCATGACCCGCGTCCGACAGGTCGAACCTCAGTACGATACGTCGGTCGGGCGCACCGCCCTCGAAAATATCGCGTGCGTTCCCCGAGGCGGTGGAGATGCAGTTCGGATAGAACAGTGCCGCTGCCGCCAGCGGATATTCTCCGGAGGAGCTTTGCCTGTACGCAAGATGCCGACCCTTGAGCGTCCGATACAGCGGCTTTGCGAATCGGTGAAGCGCGTCCGTTATGAGATTTTCACAGCTGCTTGATATCTCATCCCGTGACGTAAGATCGCCGTCCGCCACAACATCGATCACGTTTGCCGCCGTAACGCCGGGTATCGCGGGAATGCCGCACCAGATCAACCGATCGGGCGGTGCACCGCCGCAATATGCCGAAGCGGCGGAGACTTTTGACACTACCGTTATTTTTCCGCCGGCAGCTACCGCATCGGCAATGAGCAGCGCATCGCCTGACGCAGTGGTGCGACCGAGCATGACGGCGAGCGGGTGCATCGGAGTACGTATCGCCGCAAGCTTTGCGTATGTGTCTAGCACGCGCGAGAAAAGCCGTGCGCTTGATAGTGTACGGTCAATTGTCAGAGAGGTGCGCCCAACTGTTCCGACCGTAAGTATTTGCGATACAGTATCTGACAGGCTTGCATCGGGGAGATCACGTCCCGCAGAGTCCAAAACCTCAAATACCCCGCCGATCCCTTGACGGCAGGGTATTTTGTCTGATAACAATGTCACTGTGCGCACGAGTGTTTGCAGGATATCGCGAGGCGCTGCTCCACGAAATTCTGTTTCATACAGCATCTCGCGCATTTTGAACAGCAGTGCCCGCCCGCTGCTGTCGGTCGTTTCGAGCGCGACGGAGGTCAGGCGGTCGAGCGACGGCTCTCCTATAAGTGCGGTCACGTCCGGAAATACTGCGTCCGCCGCCCGTTCTGCAAGTTTGAGAAGGTATTTCATAATGCCGGCGACGGAACGGCGTCGCTGCTTTCGCGAAGTATGCCGTTTGCCGCGAACAGGAAGAACACCATGTATGTCATATACCGCGACGCGGAGTCTGTGATCGTGCATTGGAGCAGGATGAAGAACAGGTATGCGACGGCGACCGACGTTATCGGCGACATACGTGATCCCTGTTTTGCCGAAAGACGGATGCTGTTTACTGCAGGGCAGGTGAAATACAGGATCGAGTATATTCCGGTTATGATACCGAACGAGCAGGCAAGCTCAAGCCATGTGTTGTGCGCATTGACGGAGGTGTAAAGCTGAAGCTGCGATATTCCCGTGCCGGTGAGCCAGTTGCGATCCTGCATAAGCACGGAGAGAGCCGAGCTCCATATCGTGAATCTTCCGTACCTGTCGTGCAGTCCGGATCGGTTGGTGTACTGACCGATGATCGTGTCAAGCTTGTCGCTGAGATAGTCGAAATTCAGCACGGCGAGTACGAGCAGCGCTACCGATACAAACGACGCCACAAGAAGCCATATCTTGCGCGAGGTGTTCCTTCCGGAAAACAGAAATACGTTGAAATAGAACACGGCGATCAGCATGAATACGATAAGACCGGAGCGCGTCGCGATCAGTATGATATTTATAAGCATCACAAGAGAATACACAATGTTTCTCAGATGGTGGACATGTTCCTCGCGCACGGCGCGTCCGAGAAGCGCTGCAAATCCTATGATGAACGTACTGCTCGCAACATTCGGATTTATGAAGAATCCGCGCATACGCACGGCTTCGACGTACTTGCCGTTCTGCATATTCGTGAACGTCATGAGTATTCCGCCGGAGCGCTCGCTGTAAATGTCAACGATCGTGTCGGGAAGCCCGAGCCCGAGATTGTAGAGCGCGGTGAGCACGATGAATACCGTGCCGAACCCGACCGCCGCCGCAATAAGCACTTCCTCGACCTGGCGGAAATCGTCAGGCCCTTCGACGAACGACATCATCGCGGCAGCGCAGATAACGGTGACAAGAAATACGGCGTAGTATCCGCGAATATCGCTTATGAATCCGCTGCCGCGAAGCAGAGACACCGAAAACATCAGCGCAAAGTACGCCACGGTCGAGATGAAGGCGCTCTTTGAGAGACGCAGGCGGTAGCGCTTTGTGAGCGCGGCAAACGCAACGAAGATCACGGAATATATGTACATAGGCTTCAGCGTGAAGCCGAATATCACGGGACCGTAGTTGTCTATCGGCAAAAGCGCCCATATAAAGTTATAGGGCGCAATGTTTTTTCCTTTCAGAAGCAGTGCGGTGAGCGCAACTGCCAGCGTGATCCATACCCAAATCATAATATTACTGTCCAATCGAAGTATTTACACATTATGTTTATATTATAAACAATAAGACTGCGCTTGTCAATCAAAAAAGCGGAGGCGGCTCCGCAGAACCGCCTCTCCTCTATCACATTTTGTATTTTTCGACCCACACCGGCATCCCGGCTTCAAGTGATCGCGGAACATCGAGCACACGCTGATTTTCGCTTCCGCGGAACGGCAGACGGATATTTTTTTTTGACTCGACAAATTCGCCGTCCACAAGCACATCGAGAAGCTTCAGCGTATCACCGGCACCGCAGTCGAGCAACTCCTCGAGCGTGTAGCCGGAGTAGCACCACACGGTTTTGTTGGGAAGATCCGCGCGCAGCCGCTCAAGAAACGGCGTGAGCACGGCTCGGTTTTCCGGCTCCATCGGCTCGCCGCCGAGAAGGGAAAGACCGGCGATATATGCGGGAGAGAGAAGCGCCGACAACTCAGCCTCGGTTGATGCGGTAAACGAGCGTCCGGCAGCAAAATCCCATGTCTCGGGCTGAAAGCAGCCTTTGCAGTGGTGAGTGCATCCGGAAACGAACAGCGATACTCTGACGCCGGGACCGTTTGCAATGTCGCACTTCTTTATTTCCATGTAGTTCATGTGGATCTCCGATCACAGATGCATGACGCGTTCCTTGATCTCCTGGGTGCGTCCCTGATTCCAGAACTGAGTTCCGATGTATCCGCAGGTGCGCCGTGCGACGTTCAGCTTTGCCTCGTCGCGGTTGCCGCAGTTCGGGCATTCCCACACGAGTTTGCCGTGCTCGTCCGTGACGATCGCGATCTCGCCGTCAAAGCCGCATTCCTGGCAGTAGTCGCTCTTGGTGTTCAGCTCGGCGTACATTATGTTGTCGTAGATGAACTTCATTACCTGAAGCACCGCTTCGAGATTGTGCTGCATATTCGGTATCTCGACGTAGCTGATAGCTCCTCCGGGGGAGAGCGCCTGGAACTTCGCCTCAAGCGCAAGCTTCGCGAATGCGTCGATCGGCTCCGTTACGTGAACGTGGTAGCTGTTTGTGATGTAATTCTTGTCGGTGACGCCGGGAACTATGCCGAAGCGCTTCTGAAGACACTTTGCAAACTTGTATGTCGTGCTTTCGAGCGGCGTGCCGTAGAGCGAATAGTCGATCGCCTCGGCAGCCTTCCATTTGGCGGTATACTCATTCAGCTTCTGCATGATGATGAGACCGAATGCCTCGCCCTCAGGCTCTGTCAGCTTCTTGCCGGTCATGCTGTATACGCACTCCCAAAGGCCCGCATAACCGAGCGAGAGCGTGGAGTATCCGTTGTGGAGGTACTTGTCAATGGTCTCGCCTTTCTTCAGGCGGAGCAGGGCACCGTACTGCCAAAGAATAGGCGCCGCATCCGACAGCGTTCCGCTGAGGCGCTCGTGACGGCATTGGAGAGCCTTGTGGCACAGCTCCATGCGCTCGTCGAACACCTGCCAGAAGCGATCCATGTCGCCGCCCGCAGAGAGTCCGATATCAACAAGGTTGACGGTAACGACGCCCTGGTTGAAGCGGCCGTAATATTTAGGCTTGCCGTTCTCGTCCACATAAGGCGTGAGGAAGCTGCGGCAGCCCATGCAGGTGTAGCAGTGTCCTTCGCCGTTCTTGTCGATCTTGTTCTTCAGCATGATCTTCTCGGAGATATAGTCCGGAACCATGCGCTTTGCCGTGCATTTTGCGGCAAGCTCCGTCAGATAGTAGTACGGCGAGTCCTCGTGGATGTTTGATTCCTCGAGAACGTATATGAGCTTCGGGAACGCAGGCGTGATCCATACGCCCGCTTCGTTCTTTACGCCCTGATAGCGCTGAAGCAGGACTTCCTTGATGATCATTGCAAGGTCGTGGCGCTCCGCCTCGTCCTTTGCCTCGCCGAGATACATGAATACCGTCACGAACGGAGCCTGACCGTTCGTCGTCATGAGCGTTACGACCTGATACTGTATCGTCTGAACGCCGCGGCGGATCTCCTCGACCACGCGCCGCTCGACAATGGGAGAGATCACGTCGTCGTCGGTGCTGCCGCCAAGAGCCTCAGCCTCGGCTATAACGTCGCGGCGGATCTTATCTCGCGATATCTGTACGAAAGGTGCAAGATGTGTAAGGCTGATAGACTGCCCGCCGTACTGCGAGCTTGCTACCTGGGCGATGATCTGCGTCGCAATGTTGCACGCAGTGGAGAAGCTGTGCGGCTTCTCGATCATCGTGCCGCTGATGACGGTGCCGTTCTGGAGCATATCCTCAAGGTTTACGAGATCGCAGTTGTGCATATGCTGCGCAAAATAGTCCATGTCGTGAAAGTGGATCAGCCCTTTTTCGTGAGCATCGACGATCTCCTGCGGCAGGAGCAGACGGCGCGTGATATCCTTGCTCACCTCGCCCGCCATGTAATCGCGCTGAACGCTGTTGACAGTCGGGTTTTTGTTGGAGTTCTCCTGCTTGACTTCCTCGTTGTTGCACTCGATCAGCGTCAGGATCTGATTGTCCGTTGTGTTTGCCTTGCGGACAAGGTTGCGGTTGTAGCGGTAGCGAATGTAGAGCTTTGCGACGTGGTATGCGCCGATCTCCATGAGCTTCGTCTCAACAAGCTCCTGTATTTCCTCGACGGAGAGCGCACGATCCATGGACAGACAGACAGACTCCACCGACGATGCGATATTCTTGATCTGTTCCTCCGTCAGCATCCCCTTGGATTCGGCGGCAATGTTCGCTTTTGTTATCGCCGCGATTATCTTGTCTATATCAAATGTGACTTCCGATCCGTTCCTTTTGATAATTTTCATGATGCGTCTCCGACTTTAATTTATTTTTGATATTTCCGCAGGGCAGCTTTGCCCGCAAATATACGCCGCACGGGCGATTCGGAATTTTTACCCCCGATATATGCGCACGCATGGCGTCTTGGACCACAATATGTTGTATCAGTATTATACATCGTACAGAAAATAAAAGCAAGAGGTAAAACGAAAAATGTGAAAATATTTTATGCTGTTTGTGAAGTATCTGCGACGAAAAGGAGCCGTATCGCCCGCCGCGCGGGAGATGTGAGGTCGTCCGCCTCGGTGAGGCAGGGCAGGCGCGGGATGTCCGTGCGCGAGAGCGCAAAGTCGCGCATCAGCGATTCGGTGACGGCGCGGCATATCTCGTCTCCGACGGAGTATCTCGATATACACAAAATAACGTTTTCCGGTGAGAGCGGGCTTTGCGCCGCGAAAACCGCTCCCGCAAGCCCGTGCGTGTATTCGGAAAGATCGCGTGCATACCGCACAAGGCTTTCCGCCGTCACCCCGCGCGGGGTGTAAAGCGCACCTATGTTTCCGCCGCCGACGTTATCCGTACCGTTTGCAAATACGGACGAGCGAAGGTCCCCGCCGCGCTCCGAGATCACAACAGTTGTGCCGTGCACGCCCGCAATACCTGCGGCGCAGGCTTGTCTTGACATTGCCGCGCATACCGCGCCGGGCAGTATCTCTGCGGCGTATGCCGAAAGATCAAGCCCGTCAAGTCCCGCGATCCCGGTCGAGAAGAAGGTGTTTTCCGCATCCGCCGAAATGCCGTCTGCAACAAAAATCACGCCGCGCACGGGCGCTTTGCGCAGTCGGCGGAGCGCGATCGTCAGTGTGTCGTCGAAAAACAGCGCGTGCTCCGTCGGTATCCGAAAGCTGCTTTGTATCCGCAGATCCGCACCGAAGCGTGAGCACTGTATTCCGTCCGGCATCATGTCGAGCAGCGCAAATACCGGATCGTCCGACAGCGCGAGCCTGTGCGTTCTGCCGGAGCGCGATTCGCATAAGATCCCATGATCTGCAAGTGTCGAAATTATCCGCCCCGCGCCGGTCATGCTGATTGCAAGTCCGTCTGCGATCTTTCTGCGTTCATCGGCGCCGGAGTCGATGAGACCGAGCGCACGGTCAAGGAGCATGGCGCGGTCTGTCAGACGCGCAGCCGAAATAGCATAGTTTTCCATTTGTTGCTCCCTCCGTTTTACAAAATCGTCCGCCGCCGCAGTCTGTGTTTTCTATATATTGTACTATATTGCGCTTTGTTCGTCAAGATACAGACAGGGAAATAATATCTTAAAAATATCTGACGAAATATGTTGACAAAACAGTTAGGCATATGTATAATATATGTACTGCGAATAATTATCTGCAATTGCAAAATTAATATATTTGAAAAAAGAGAGATGCCAAAAGACCATGACTGATGTTATTATGCCAACTGAGGGAGAGAACACCGAAGCGGTAAAACCCGCTCCTGATTACAGCCGCAGACTGCCGGAAACGGAATTTGAGGTAATGCTTGCAATATGGAATGCGCCGGAGCCGCCGGTCAACACCGCATATCTTATGGAGAAGGTGGGGCGCGACCACGGATGGAAGGCGCCGACGCTCATCTCGTTCCTCGTTCGCCTTGAGGAGAGAGGATACGTTTCCTCCGAGAAGAAGGGCAAGGAGCGCTACTACACCCCCGTCGCCGACCGCGCTGAGTACATACGCCTCGTGTCAGAGGATTTCGTCGCAAAATACCACGGCGGTTCGTTCGTTTCCATGATGGATTCGCTGTACAAAGACAAAAAGCTCTCCGAGAACGATATTGATGAGCTTCTTCAATGGCTGAAAACGAAGTATTGAGCGACGCTCTGCGTTACCGCAGTATCTGCGAGCTTGTGCGCTCGCTTCCGCGTGAGCGGAGTGGGATCGGCACACTGTCCGAGAAATCGGTGCACCTGTCGCTGAAATATTTCATCGACGACGATACCTCGCACCACGAGATCCCCGTGTGCGGCTTTGTCGCAGATATACTTAACGATTCTGGAATACATGAGATACAGACCTCCGGTTTTGCTCCGATGCGGCGCAAGCTGGAGGCGTATTTGTCCTCGTACCCGGTTGAGATCGTCTACCCGGTGGTCGAGCGCCTCCGCGTCCGCATGGTCGATCCGGAGAGCGGCGAGGTCGTGCGCGAGTTTATGTCGCCGCGGCACCATCGCCCGGCTGAAATATTCTGCGAGCTTCTGTATCTCGGCGATTCGCTTACGGATGAACGGCTGTCGTTCACGCTCGTTTCGCTCGAGTGTGAGGAGACGCGGCTCTGCAATGCCGGCAGCACGGGCAGACGGCGCAGGATCACGCGCGTAGATACGCTGCCGTGCGCACTTACGTCCGTCAGACATTACACAGACGCAGCCGGGATGGCGGACCTTTTGCCGTACAGCCATGGCGACACGTTTACAGCCGACGAGCTTCGGCGGTACCTGCGCGCTCCGGGAAGATCGGGATGGGCGGCGCTCAAGGTACTCGAGGAGCTGTCGATCATACGCAGAGCGGGCAAGGACGGCCGTAAAATCGTGTATGAATTCTGCAAATAAGGTTGAATTTGCAGCGGTTTGCGTGTATAATAAACGTGTAATGTGACCTGATAAATAAGGAGATTTCGATGAGCAATAAGAAATACGACGATGACGACTCAATCCCTACGTTTTGGGTCATTGTTGCAATGCTTTTTTGCTTTCCGCTCGGGATCGCGCTTCTTCTGCTGAAAATATTTCTGCCGGAGGTGCGGCGTTTGCTCCGGGGTTCGCGAAACAGATACAGCCCATATGAGAAAGCACGGCGTGACGCTTTTGATACGGAATTCCGCGATAAAACAGGCGAGTCCACGTCACAGAGTACGGCGTCATCCGAACGGCCGTCGCAGAACAGCGACTCTCACCGCGTTCATAAGGTGAGCCGCGATGAGCCGAAAAAGACCTCCGCTGCACCGAAGCCGAAGAATAAGCTCGGCGACAGCAGAGTAAAGCTGTTCGGCATACTCGGCGCGGTTCTTACAGCTGTCGGTATTGTCGGACTTTCGGATTCACTCAGATACCTGCCGTATTTCTATCCGCGTGATATTGCCGTGCCGGCAATAGTTCTCGCAACGGGAGTCGGCTTCGGCATCTCCGCGATCACGCGCCGCGCAAAGCTGAGAAAGTGGAAAAAGTACACTGCCGTCATCGGCGAGCGGGGAAGCGTTTCGATTGACGAGCTTGTGTCGTCTCTCGGGGTCAGCCGCAAAAAAGTACAGCGCGAGCTTCAGAGCGCGATCGAAGCCGGCGTGTTCGGCGAATATGCCTATATCGACATGAGTCGCGGCTGCTTTATGCGCAATTCCTCGTATGAGCCTGCCGGTGCTGCTGCGAAAGACGACGGTGCGGAAAACATTTCGCAAAGAACGGAGAAGCCCGACGATGAGCTTGACGAGTACAACCGCACGATCAACGAGATAATCCAACTTAACATTGAGATAGAGGATGAGGTTGTCTCGGAGAAGATCGACCTAATCGAGAACTACACAAGACGTATATTTGACTGCGTCCGCGAGGATCCGTCAAAGCTCGGCGATATCCGTACATTCATGACATACTATCTTCCCACAACGCTGAAGCTCCTTGGTTCGTATTCGGAGATCGAGCGGGTCGGCGTCGCAGGCGATAATATGAAGCTTGCGAAGGAGAATATCGAAAAAACGCTTGATATGCTTGTTGAAGCGTTCAAGCGCCAGCTCGATATGCTGTACCGCTCGGACAGCATTGATATTTCAAGCGATATTGAGGTACTCGAGCAGATGATGCGCAAGGACGGATTGTCCGACGACGGATTCGGCAGCGGCACCGCAACAATGAATCAGAACAAATAAACTAAAACGGACAGCCGTGCGGCTGTCCGTTTTTTGCTGCTGATCTACTTGATCTCGTCGCCGAAGCGCTTTGCAGTGTAATCGCGGTCGATCGTGATCACGGTGTTGTATCTGGGATCAAGTGCGCCTATCTTGCAGGCAAGCTTCGATGACAGCGCGGCATCGTCCATGTCAGTCGTGTCCTTTACGGCTACGTCGAATATTATGTTTACCGAATCGCCTGTGTCCATAACGCGAAAATCGTGCATACTTGCGGAAACGCCGCATTCCTCACATACATCCTCAAGTATCTGCGAGACGGTCACGCGCAGCGAGTTTGTCTCCGCGTCCGACAGACATACCGGATCCATGTGGATCACGAGCGATATCCCGCGCTCCTGCAAAAATTCCGCCTCAATCCGGTCGATCGTGTCGTGCGACGTCATCGGATTGAGCGAGCTGTCCATCTCGACGTGCACGCTTGCGAATATCCTGCCCGCGCCGTAGCTGTGGATCACGAGATCGTGTACCCCGAGAACACCGTCGTATGCGGATATCGCGGATATCATGTCATCGACAAGTCCCGCGTCCGGCGCTTCGCCGAGAAGTGTTCCGGATGCCTCGAGCACGAGCCGTATTCCGAGCACGATTATATATATCGCGATCGCCGTGCCGAGAATGCCGTCCGTGCTTGCACCCGTGTACGGTGTAAGCACGATCCCGACGATAACGGCGGCGGTTGCGCATATGTCGCCGATGCTGTCGGTCGCCGACGCGCGGAGCGACTGTGAATCAATTCTCCGACCGAGCACGGTGTAAAACAGCGCAAGCCCGAGCTTTGCCGCGATACCGATGCACATAATCACGACGGATATGCGAGAGTGTGACGCGGCTTTGGCTTCAAATATGCTTGTGACAGACGAACGCAGCATCTCGATGCCGAGTACCGTCACCGCAACGGAAATAAACAGCCCGCAGAGGTATTCCATCCGCGCGTGACCGAACGGGTGCTTTGCGTCAGCGGGCTTTGATGCCATGACGTACCCGACGATCACAAAAACGGACGACAGCGCGTCCGAGAGATTGTTTACAGCGTCTGCCGCAACGGACACGCTGCCCGAGCGAAGCGATGCGTAAAGTTTAAGCCCGAATAGAGCGAGATTCACGAAAAGTCCGACGCATCCGGCGATGCGCCCGATGTGAAGCCGATTTTCGGACGTGTATGCTTTTATGTTAGACATGAAGCCTTCATCTGATCTGCTCCCTCGGATGAGGGAAACTGGTCAGTCCTTTATCAGAATAAACTTGTCGGCGGCAGGCAGAGTCTCTACCCATTCGCAGAACGTGTGCCACTCGTCAAGCTTGTGGTTCCGCCTTGCATAGTATATGTTAATAAGGTTCTCATAGTTCATCGTGACCGTGCGCCGCTGCTCATATGCCGAGGGAAGCAGCGAGATGATCTCGTACCATGCGGATTTGTCCTTCGTTTCATTGAAGTATACGCGGCGATCCTCAAGATAAGCGATGAGCGCGCGCAGAGCAGCAAGCCCTTCCTCCGTCAGATGATCGGTGCTGAAGTCGTCGGGAGTGATCTCCTTTGAGTGTATCTTGTGCATGGTGCTTGTGGAGTTGGCGGTCGTGCCGACCTTGTAGGTGTCAAACTCCTTCCACCAGTAGATCGGAGCCGTGATATCGACGGATACGAATATCTGACGGATGAATTTGCGGTGGTCGGAACCGGATACGCAAAGCCTGTGCCCGAATTCGGCATCCTTTTCGCCGAGATGGAATACGCCGTGCTCGTCACGGTAGCTGTCGCTGCGCGCCCAGCTGTTCATGGGATTCCTCGCGCCGCGGAGCGCCCCCTCCATGTTCATAACCTCGGCCATTTCACATTTCAGCATATAAGACACCTGCTTTCACAATTTTGCACTTATAATTCTATCATATTGCCTCTCTTTTGTCAATCGAGGATAAGATTTATATTAGCTGAATAAAACCGTATCATGCGGTAAAAAATATGTACAGCGTTCCATAATCTTTCAGACGCATGATGGAGGTTTTATGAATAATCAAAGAGGAAACGACAGAAATACCGTACAGACAAGATCGCTGTACATTACTCTTGCTCTGGCGATGGTTGCACTGGCAGTGCTGGTTGCGCTGACCGGTATCTGGAGAGGCTCGAGAGATGCGGCAGTCACCGACGACGGACTCCCCGTAATGGCAGGCCGCACCGAGGAGAACACTTCTGGGACGACCGCGAGCGGAAATGTGAGTGCAGCCGTGAGCGAGAAGAGTATGACTGAAGCTGTGACCGATGCCCCGGCGAATGCGCTGCCGACATTCACCGTCCCCGCATCAGGCGCCGTTGCAAAATCGCACAGCGGCGACGCGCCGGTATTTTCGCTTACGATGAACGATTACCGCCCGCACAGCGGAGTCGATATTTCGGCGAAGCTCGGCGATGATGTTTATGCGGCGGCAGACGGACAGATCGGCGAGGTTTGGGAGGACCCGATGTGCGGTATGTGTATGAGCGTAAAGCACGCGGGCGGTGCGGTCAGCATCTACAAGAATCTCTCCCCCGAAATACCGGATAATATCGCGGCGGGCGTCAGAGTCAGCGCAGGCGAAGCGATCGCCTCGGTCGGCGAGTCATCGCTTGTCGAGATCGCGGACGAGCCTCATCTGCACTATGAGCTTGAGATCGACGGAGTGTCGGTCGATCCCGCAGAGTATATCGCATTCCCGACATCGGTCGACTACGCCGAATAAAAAAGGGCGCCCTATGGGGCGCCTTTTATATTTCGTATGTCTTGCGCAGCCGCCTGCCGTGCAGGGACGCTATAACGATCGATGCTGCGATGAGCGACGCAAAATATGCAGCCGTGATGCACAGGATCGAGATAAGGATCTCTCCGGATGCGGTGCGTCCGAATGTGTCGGAGAAGAAGCTTGCCGATTCGGTGCCGACCGTGCAGAATATCCCGAAATGATCGGTGAGCGCAAAGATCACCGTTACAAGCACCATGTGCGACAGATCTTCACCGAAGAAGCGGTCACAGCTCTTCGGAATGAGAAACAGCGCCGCAGCGATGCCGAATACGGCGGGAGCGATAAGCGCCGGAGGTCCGAACACAGAGTACAGCCCGAACAGTATCCGTATAACAACACTTGCAAGTCCCGCCGCAAAAACCGATCTTGCGGCACAGAGAAGCATTTTCATAAAATTGCCTCACATCCGTTTTTTATAATACTACCACATTATTTTTGCGCGTGCATACGAATAATGTCGAGCCGATATTTAATCCTCAAATTCTTCGTCATTGTTGCTGCGGCGAGAAACCAACGCGCGTACAAGTAGCGCAGCACCGATGAGCGTCAGCACGAGCGTAATGATCGCGGCGATGCCGCCGGAGCCTATGCCGGATATAATATTCGGGTAACCGAAGAAGCAGAAAAGTGCCGCCGCACCGCAGATAAAGAGCGCCGCACCTACCGTCACTCCGGCAATGTCGATCGACGTCGCCGCAAATCTGCCGTTTGCTGCAAGCGAGAACATGATAAATACGAGAGGCACAACGATGAAGAGAACGCCGCCGAATATTAGCGCCGTGTGGCTGCTCGATCCCGCGAGTACGGATACCGCCGGATCAGCCGGATCGTAGAGCACCTCGCGCTCGGACCCGATCTCCGGAATCACACCTGTGCCGTAATCGGTTTTTCTGGTGTACGTTTCACCCGCTACCTCGTATTCGTATACGAGTGCGTATGTCGGCGTTTCTCTGTCGGGTCCCTCTCTGCCTTCGGAGTATACCTCGTAGCCGATGTAATGTCCGATGACCGACTCATAGTCAGCCGTGCGGCGGGACGCGGAGATCTTGCCGGATATGCCCCATACGGTCAGAAGAATGCCTATTATAAGGCATATCACGATCATGAGCGTGGCGGGTGCGGGTACGGAAGATGCAGAACGCTTTTTTTGCATTGCACAGAATCCTTTCTTTGTGAGAGCTTGTCAGAGCAGAGCCGACAGCCATTCGTAAAGCGGACATATTGCGATCGGCAGAAATATCGCGGGAAGGTAGTTTGCGACCTTTACCTTTGCCGCGCCGATCATGTTCAGCCCGAGCGCGAAGATCAGAAGCGACCCCGTGCAGCTCATTTCCGCGACGGCAAAATCGCTGAGGTACGGCGACAGTGCGCCGGCAAAAACGGTGATCGCCCCCTGATAGATAAACAGCGGCACTGCGGCGAAGGCAACGCCGATGCCCATTGTGGATGCAAGAACTATCGCCGCGATAAAGTCGATGAGCGATTTTGTAAATATGGTCGAGCAGTCGCCCGTAAGCCCCGCCTGAAGCGAGCCTACGACCGCCATCGCGCCGACGCAGAACAGCAGCGTTCCCGCGCACATTCCCTCGGCGATAGATCCGCCGTCGCCGTGCGACAGCTTTTTCTCGACCCGCTCGGCGAGATGCTCGAGCCTCAGATTTATGTCGATCGCTTCTCCGATGAGCGCACCGAGCGCGATCGAGATTATCGTTACGAGTATCTGCTCGCCGCCGAGCGCACCGGAAATGCCTATATATATGACGACAAGTCCAAGCCCCTTCATAATGGTGTCCGCGATCCTTTTCGGTATCGCCTGTCCGACGGTTCGTCCGATTATTCCGGCAACTATGACCGCCGCCGCGTTAACGATAGCTCCTGCAATTCCTGTCATTTCTAATCCTGCTTTGTTTTTTCCGCAGACTCGTCTGCACTGCTTTTGATGGTCACGACTGTTTCGTTATCACCGCACCTGAACGTGAAAATATTTTCTCCGTCGTACAGTGAAAGATCACATTCAAAATATCCGCTGCGCTGCCTTGTAAGTTTTATTCCGTTTACGGTCAGCTCGTGCGACGGATCGGAGTATCCCGAGAAGTGAGCGGATGCCCCCGACGTTTTTGTTTCGCCGATCACGATTCCCGCCGGGATATCATCGGGGGAGTAATAATATACCTTGTCAGAAAAGGCTGCCTTTGCGTCGTCCGCAGCTCCGTTTGAGTTTCCCGTAAGAGCCGCATAGCCGTAAAGTGCACTGCCGCGGTACGTGAGAAGCCGCCGCGCGTGCGATACCTGATCGCAAAGCTCTCCCGCCGGCTCATCCCATCCGTCGTCGTAACGGTATACGCCGTGCGAGATTATGAGCTTCACTCCGCTTCCGTCGAGTGCGCGGTTCCACCAGTCGGCGAGAACGTCGAAAGGCGCTGCCTCGCTCTCCATAGCCCAGTAAAGCTGCGGCGAAAGAAAATCCACATATCCGCCGCGAACCCACGCAAGAGCGTCGCAGTACAGGGAGGAGTACGCCTCCATTCCAGAGGTCGCGGAGCCGCCGTTTGTGCCGTCGTCGTTCTGCCATACGCCGAACGGTGCGACACCGAAAAGCTTTGTGTCGTCTGCCGATTTTACGCGCTCATAGCACTCGCGAATCATCATGTTTACGTTTTCGCGCCGCCAGTCCTCAACGGACAGGGAAGTTTGAGCCGCGGCGTAATCCGCGCTGTCATCAAATTCGCAAACGCTGCCGTCGTCGCCTGTCGCGGGGTACGGGTAGAAGTAATCGTCAAATATCACTCCGTCAACGTCGTAGCCCGAGACGATCTCTCCGACCGTGTCGGCAACGAGACTGCGAACCTCCGCTTTGCCGCAGTTCAGATAAAGCTTGCCGTCCCCGTAGAATACCGTAAGTGCTCCGTCCTTTGCGGGGGACGAGTCGTCAAGCGCCGCAAGAGCGCTTTCCTTTGAATCGTATTTTGAAACGGAAACGCGGAGCGGATTTATCCATGCGATGAGCGAGACCCCGCGTCTGCGGCATTCGCGTGCCATATATTCGAGCGGATCAAGCGCAAGCTTCCCGTCCTTTGAGAGATATTTTGATACGGGAAAAAGCTTTGATTTGTACAGCGCATCCGCAGCCGGATGAACCTGAAAGAAAACGGTGTTCATTCCGAGGGAGAGGGTGTTGTCGATGATCGAGTCCATCTCCGCCTTCAGCTTGTCCGCCGTAAGGTCGGGCGCAGAGGGAAAATTTATGTTGTATACGGACGCGATCCATACGCCGCGCACTTCCTCTGCAATGTCTCCGGCATTTGAGACCATGCGGACAGAGCCGAACGCCGCGCCTTGCTCCAGATTGGTTTGAATATCGCGCCCGCCGGAGCATGAAGCGAGCATTGCCATGACGGCAAGCGTCGCAATGCACCTCTGCGCGCGCGATGATCTTTTCCTTGTTTTCATATTTCCGCAACCTCTCAAAGCGGGATAGTCACCTGACAGTGCCGTTTAACTATATGATCCTTGCAGGTGATGGATTACTATTTCGAGAAAAGCCCGAGCATCTCCATGCGTCCCGTAGACGCGGCGTATGCCGATTTGAAATCACCGGTGAGCTTGTGACATTTTTCGAGATCGCACAAAAGCCTGTATTTTGAGAAGAATCCGCCGCCGTCTGCCGAGGTCAGCGCAAGATCAAACAGGCGTACCGCGTCGGCGTAATTCTCGGCGTTCATGAGAAGCGTTCCGCGAACGTGAAGCGAGTGGAACGCCCCCATGATGTCGGTCCCCGCAAGGGCACCGGCAGCGGAGGCGTTTTTGTCCGCTATCGCCTTCAGCGCGTACATATATGCGAAAAATTCCGCCGGTATCATAGAACGCGCAAACCGCGTACCGTCAAACAGCGTGCCGGGCAGTGTGTCTGCGGAAACGGCTCCCGTCAGCTTTTCTATGTATTCGCAGGTGAGCGCAACTGCATCGTCATGAATCGGGGATATCCGTGATATCGCCGCCGCTGCGGCAAAGCATTCGTTTGCCGACGTCAGTCTGTATTCACGGAGATACCCTGCGCCAAGCTCCATGCGGCACCTGACAGATATGAAATTCGTCTCAAAATCGTCGCCGACGGAGTCGCAGAGCCGCGCCGCTTCCTCGTACCTTTTGTTGCTGTACAGAAAATATATGTCGTCGGTCAGCTGTTCCTTTTTGTACAGGCGTTCTTCGTTTTCGTCTGCGAAAAAGTAGGCGAGGGAAACGCCGAGCTTATCGGCAAAATCGGCGAGAGTGTCAACGGACGGCGTCGCCGCGCCCGATTCGATCATGCTGAGCATATTGCGGCTGACCGTGCCGTCGGCAAGAGCGCTCTGCGTCATGCCGCTTTCCTGCCGCAGTCGGCGCAGCCTTGCGCCGATCAGTCGTCTCCTGTCGGAGTGTTCACCGTTCATTCCTCGTCTCCGGGCGTCATCTCAAGCTCGGCAAGCTTTTCCGCTATCGCGCGGTCAAGATCGTTCTGCATTCCCGATAATCTCCGGCTGAGCTTGGTGCCGCATTTCTCAAATTCCTCCGCGACCGCAAAGGAGCTTTTCTTCGCCGTGTCGATCCCGGAGAGCAGCTCGCCCATGTATGTGTCAACCGATTCGCGTACATCGGACTGAACGCGGTCAAGCATCTTTTTCGCCGCATCGAGCATTTCCGCGCGGCTCTGAGCCGCTTCTGCACGCGCTCTCTCAAGCATCTCTGCCGAGCGCTTTTCCGCAATGCCGATCATCTCGAGCGAAGCGCTGTGCGTGCGTTTCAGCATCTCAGCGATCGCTTCGGGATCAATCGTGTCGTCATTCTCGTGCGCTGCCGCAGGGGCTTCGGTGACTTCCTCGGATTTCTTTGATGCGGCAGCTTCAAGTGCCGCCGTCAGACTTTCGACCTCACGCTTTGCCGAGAGCAGCTCGGTTGTGAGAGCATCCGCATTGTTTGTGAGCGCTGCGTTTTTCTCACGCTCGCTCTCAAGCTCACTGCGGAGACGCGCAGTTTCCGCTTCAAGCTCGTTTATCTTTTGAAGATTAAGGGTGTCGTCTTTTTCCTTCACCGCAAGCTCATCTGCACGCGCATTCGCCTCGTCGAGACGTCGTTTCAGCTCCTCTATCGTGGATTTGTATTCATCCTCGATAGCCTTGAATCTGCGGTTCTCACTGAATATATAATCATTTACGTCAGATCTGTTGTAGCCTCTGACCGATATTCTGAAAACGGAATTGTCCTCTGCCATAGTTCGTATCCTTTCGAATCGCGACAGCCGTCAGCCGCGCGATAATATAATACTTCATACTACAATGATACCACAAATACCGCGAAAATGCAACAATAAATCGGCGAATAGCCGGGGCGGGAAATACATATGCTTCAATGAGACAGAAAAAGGAGATTGCAAGATGAGTGAGAAGTATCATGGATTTATTCTGAAATTTGCCGCGCTTATGTGTGCGTTTGCCGCAGGCGCGGTGTTCCTCGGTTATTCGGCGAGCCGCCTTATTGTGCCGCCCGCGACGGATCAGGTGAGCGGCGGGGTTTCCGGGAGCCCGGTCATCGTGATCGATCCGGGACACGGAGGCGAGGACGGAGGTGCTGTAGCCGCCGACGGAACGCTCGAGAAGGATCTGAATCTTGAGCTGTCCTCAAGGGTGAGTGCGCTTTTCGGTGTGCTCGGCATTGATTCAAGAATGACGCGGGATACAGATGTGCTGCTTTACGACAAATATTCCGAGCTTGATGACTATACGGGGAAAAAGAAGGTCTACGACCTCAAAAACCGCCTCAGATTCACGGAGGAATCGGGCGATGACGCCGTTTTTCTCGGAATACATATGAACCGTTTCGCCGATCCGAAATACAGCGGAACGCAGGTATACTATTCGCCGAACAGCGCGGACAGCCGCGTCCTCGCCGAGGCGATACGCACAGAAATAAAAACGGCGCTTCAGCCGGATAACACCCGCGAAACGAAAAAAGCGGGGTCGTCCATATTTCTGCTGAAGCGCCTGAAGGTGCCTGCGGTTCTTGTTGAGTGCGGCTTTCTTTCAAATGAGGGGGAAGCGCAAAGGCTGAAGGATCCGGAGTATCAGAAAGCCTTTGCTGCGGCGACGGTCAGTGCCGTTGCGAGCTATATTTCGTCGGGCAGGAGCTGATTATTCGCTCCAGCCGTCGATCCCGCTGCGTTCGAGCGCGCCGACGAGCCGTTTGTACAGCCCGCGGTGACGGTGGTCGAAATCTCCGAGATATGTTTTCATGAGCGCACGCTCGGTGTTGCCGTCGGCAGGGCAGGGGCTTTTGATCACCGGAAGCGATGCGCGGCGCACGAATGATTTTATGTCGCTCTCCTTGGTGTAGATCAGCGGGCGGATCATGGTCAGTCCCTTTTTCGAGAGGTATGTCACGGGTGAGAACGCACCGAATCTTCCCTCAAAGAACAGGTTCAGCATAAGGGTTTCCGCTGCATCGTCAAAATGATGCCCGAGCGCGAGCTTGTTTGCGCTGAATTCGAGTACGGCATCATGCAGAACTCCGCGGCGCATTCTCGCGCAGAGCGAGCAGGGATTCTTCTCGCGGCGCACATCAAAGATGACGTGTGCGATCTGCGTGCGCTTTACGTAAAACGGGATGCCGAGCCTGCGGCACAGCTCCTCGATCGCACCGGTGTCCATCGGAGGGGGAGCAGCCGAAGTCAGATCAAATCCCATGTCGATCATAACGGCGATGACGGTGAAGTGCTTCGGATAAAACTTCGCAAGCTCGCACAGAGCGCAGAGAAGCGTCAGGGAATCCTTTCCGCCGGAAACGCCGACGGCGATGCAGTCTCCCTCCTCGATCATGTCGTATTTTTGAACCGCGTACCTTACACGGCTCAGTATCTTCTGAATATCCTTCATAAAAAATCGCGCCGCTCGGGCACACTCCGTAAGATTTGCCGCGCCGAACGCGGCATGGTATCTCTGCATATACTACATTATGCAAAGGAGGTAGTCTATGCCGAAAATATACATAGATCAGGGACACAATCCCACAAATCCCAACGCCGGTGCCGAGGGCAACGGATACAGGGAGCAGGATCTCGTGCAGGTCATAGGTGTGCTTACGGCTGACGCGCTGCGTGCGGAGGGATTTGATGTTCGCCTTTCTCGTCCGACGCCGGAAACACAGCTCGGAACATCCAACGCAACATCGCTTGCCGCAAGAGTCAACGACGCGAACAGCTGGGGCGCCGACCTGTTTATAAGTCTGCACGCGAACGCATCGTCGATCGAGTCTGCGTCAGGCTCGGAGGGGCTTGTGTACAGCCTCGGCGGCGAAGCGGAGAGGCTTGCCGAGGATATACTTCGCCAGCTGTCATACGAAACGGGACTACGCGACCGCGGAGTTACGGCGCGTCCGGGACTGTACGTCCTGAGGCGGACCGCAATGCCGGCGGTCCTCGTCGAGCTTGGATTTATCACAAATCCGTATGACGCACAGCTTATGGCGGAAAGTCCGGGGCTGTTCGCCGCCGGGATCACGAACGGCGTGCTCGACTACTACGGGCGCCTGTGATACAAGAGGTCGGGATCGCTGCCGCACGGCGGCGACCCGGCTCGTTTATTTTTCTTCAAGATAGCGTTTGTACAGATCGGGACGCCGCGCTTTTGTTATCTTTTCGGATTCCGCGAGCCGCCATTTGTCAATGTTCTCGTGATGACCGGACAGCAGCACCTCGGGAACCTCTCGCCCTCTGAATACGGGCGGCCTTGTGTACTGAGGATACTCAAGCAAGTTTCCGCCGAACGTCTCGTTCTCGTGGCACTCCGGTACGGGCAGAACACCGTCAACAAGTCTCGCTACGGCGTCCGTTACAATGCAGGCGGGAACTTCGCCGCCCGTCAGAACAAAATCGCCGATCGAGACTTCCTCGTCCACGATCTCCTCGATGAGCCGTTCGTCCACGCCCTCGTAGTGACCGCAGATGATCATGAGCCTGTCGTATGAGGCGAGCCTCTCGGCGTCCTTTTGCGTAAATGTCTTGCCTCGCGGGGACATATATATTACGTGAAGTCCCTCGGGGCGCGGCGGTGCCTCGGTCACAATCTCATCCGATCCCGCGAGGACGGATGCGTAGCAGTTGTATATCGGGGGCGCCGCCATGAGCATTCCGCGCCCGCCGCCGTAAGGCGAATCGTCAACACGGCGGTGACGGTCGAGCGTGTAATCGCGGATGTTGTGGACCCTGACGTCGATCACGCCCGCCGCACGGGCACGCCCGATTATGCTCTCGCCGAGCACGGTGTCCACAAGCTCGGGAAAGAGTGTCATTATATCGAAACGCAATATAGATCTCCTATCTGTAACGCTGTGTTCAGTCAGCCATGCCCGGTATCAGCCGCACGCAGATCGCCGCGTCGTCTCCGTCCGTGACGATGGATTCAACAAACTCGGACACAGCGGGTATCATGAATGACGAGCCGTCCTCGCGCTCTACAACGTAGATCTGCTGTGACGCGGGACAGATGACATCGGACAGCTTGCCGACGCACCCGCGCTCGCAGTCGATCACCGGAAGCCCGAGGATATCGGCGATGAAGTGGTCGCCCTCTCCGAGCGGAATATCATCGCGCACGGCGAAGAGAATTTTCCCTTTGAGTGCTATCGCGTCCTCAAGCGTTGTGATCTCCCTGAAGGTGACAAGAAGCGCACCTTTGTATATTGATGACGTCTCCATGTGAAGCGGAGCGTGTTCTCCGCCGCGCAGGACGTACAACGTCCCGATCGACGCGAGAATCTCCGGACTGTCCGTCAGATTTTGCAGACGGACGGCGCCCTTGACACCGTGCGTCCCGGAGACAAACGCTGCCTCGAGATATTCGTTCTTCGACATAGTATCTCCTCAGTCAAATACAAAGTGTACGGGAAGTCCGTCCTTCGATTCGGGATAGATTTCTCCGCATATCATCGGCAGAATATAGCGTGAGCATTCCTCGGTGACGTAGTTTCCGCGCTCGTTTATGAATTCATCGGGAACCGCGCGAACCTTGTTTGCGATCTCAAGGACGTCGCGCGCCTCATATGTGATGCTGTATTCGTCGCCCTCGCCGCGCACGAGCGAGACCATGCATCCGCTGCTGCCGTCAAGTGCGGCACGAACGCCGAATGCGCCTGCGCCCTCGGATTCGCGGATGTCCGCGAGAGACGCAATGTGCGACGCGCAGCGCTGGCTGATGTTCAGCTCGACCGAGCGGACCTTGCAGCCGAGCTTTGCTTTTACCGCCTGCTCGAGCGCTTTTCCTGTGCCGGTAAGCGCCTTGTGCCCGAAAACGTCGATGCCGCCGGCGCTTATCTCCTCGCACACGTATCTACCGTCTGCGAATCTGATTCCTTCGGATACGGCGACGACTACCGCAGGATGACTTTTGAGCGCCGCGCTCACGTCCTCAAAGAATTCATCAAGGTCAAATGCACGCTCGGGAAGATAGATGAGGTCGGGCGCACCGCCGCCGGTGATTGCGGGCAGGGAGGCCGCAGCCGTCAGCCATCCCGCGTCTCTGCCCATGATCTCGACTATCGTTACGGCGGGAACCGTGTAGACCGAGCAGTCGCGCACGATCTCGCGCACGGTGGTTGCGACATATTTTGCGGCACAGCCGTAGCCGGGCGTGTGATCGGTGCCGACAAGATCGTTGTCTATCGTCTTCGGCAGACCGATAACGCGCATCTCATATCCGCATTTTGCGGTGTAGCGGCTGAGCTTTGCCGTCGTGTCCATGGAATCGTTTCCGCCGATGTAGAAGAAATACCTGATGTCGTATTTCTTGAACTTTGCGATCAGATCCTCAAAAAACGCCGGATCATCGTCGGGATCGGGGAGCTTCTTGCGGCAGGAGCCGAGCGCCGCCGCCGGCGTGAGGGCGAGCCGTGCGAGCTTTTCCTCGTCCGGGTGGCGCTTTACGGTGAATATCTCCGAGAGATCAATAAGCCGCTCGGAGATAAATCCTTCGATTCCGTTTCTCATTCCGTACAGTGCGGTAATATCACCGCCGTCACAGACGGATCTCACGCCCTCGCGGATAACGCCGGCGAGAGTCGCGTTTATTGCGGCGGTGGGACCGCCGGACTGCCCTACAACGGCAGCGCCTCTTAGTCTGTCCATAATATGTAAACCTTTCGTTTGCCGGCGGTGCCGGATCCTGTAATTCTACCGATATGGTATCATATAAAATCCGCGATGTCAAGGAGCGGTGTGCTCAGACGAGATATGAAATGTAGGATTACAATAGATAAGTTACAGCGCAAAAAAAGAATAGCAAATGAGAGTCAAATGTGTTACAGTTAAGT